>NZ_CP157522.1:0-600000 GCF_049075655.1 Methanothermococcus jasoni
ATGATAAAAGTGGCCATTACAGGAGCTCTCGGAAGAATGGGAAGTAATATAATAAAAACACTGTGTGAAAATCCAGAGGAGTTTAAGGTAGTTGCAGCAATAGATGTGCCAAACCATCCAAAAAAAGGAATGGATATTGGAGAGTTAATAGGGCTAGGGAATATAGACGTTCCTTTGGAAACATCCGATAATTTGGACAGTGTCTTAAAGGAAACAAAACCCGATGTTTTGATTGATTTTACTGCTCCTGCACCATGTGTAAATACTGTTAAAATAGCTTCATCAAATGGTATTAACTTAGTAATTGGAACCACAGGATTTACAGAAGAACAAAGAAAAGAAATGGAAGAAGCTATTAATGAGAATAAGGTTGCAGCAGTAATCTCCCAAAATTACGCAATAGGTGTAAATATATTCTTCAAAACATTGGAATTTTTGGCAAAAAAACTTGGAGATTACGACATTGAAATTGTTGAAATGCACCATAGATTTAAAAAGGATGCTCCAAGTGGAACTGCACTGAGAGCCGCAGAGGTTATTCAAAACAACCTAAACAGAGATTCAAAATTAATATACGGTAGAGAAGGACTTGTTGGAGAAAGAACCAAAGAAGAGATATGTATTCACGCACTTAGAGGTGGAGATGTAGTTGGAGACCATACTGTAATATTTGCAGGTGATGGAGAAAGATTAGAGCTCACCCATAAAGCAAGTAGCAGACAAGCATTTGTGCATGGAGTAGTTTTGGCAGCTAAATTCATTTCGCAGAAAAAAGAAGGAATATATAATACATTTGATGTTTTAGGTCTCAATGAATAAGGATTCATTATTTAACATGTTTAACATGTTATTTCACTATTATTTTTTTATACGCATATATGGTGAAAATTTGAGAGAATTCATATTAAAAGCAAATAAGGCAATAACCTCAGGAGATGTTAATTTAAAAGACCTCCCGGGAAGTTGCGGTAGGTTAGATTTAGTATGCAGATGTGTTAGCAGTGCATTTTTTCTTTCCCATGATTTAAGAAGGGATACTGTGTTTTACTCAGTTCATTATGGGAATCCAAGTCCGCCAGTAGCATTAAAATTTATGGGCTCTGAATTAAAAAGAGTTAGTCCTGATGAAAGAGGTATTGCCATTTTTATAAAAAAGGCACTAGAAAAAGAACACCTAAGTATTTGGAAAGAAAGTACACCCGGGATTTATCACGCTAAAAAAGAATTTAGAGATATCATATTGGAAAGAAATAAAGAAGGAAAAAAAATTTTTTATCTCCATAAAGATGGGAAGCCTATTGAAGAATTGTTTAACCCTGCCCAATATAAAAAAGACGTTGTTTTTGTGTTAGGAGACCATATGGGCATTGGAGAAGAGGATGAGAACTTTTTAGATGAGATTGGAGCAGAAAGGGTTTCAATCTCCCCATTAGAATTGCATGCAAACCATTGCATTGTCATTGTCCACAATATTATGGACAAAATTGAATGTTTACATGTTTCCAATAATATTAATTAGATTTATTTCCATAATAATTATTATAATTTTTAAAAAAATTTCTTAACGATAACATTGTGCTTAAATTTAATAGGTTAATAACCTATGCTAATGTCAGTTTTGAGGTGATATGTATGAATGATGTGCCAAAAGTTGTTGTTTTTAAACTCTCTTCAAATGAGTATGGATTAAAAGTGGATGAAGTTAGAGAAGTTTTAAAACTTCAAGATATTACTGCGTTACCCAACAGTCCTGATTATGTTGTTGGTGTTACAAATATTAGGGGTGAAATCACTCCAATTATCGATTTGAGAAAAAAGTTAAATATATATGGCAATTTCGAAGAAAATGATGCCAATAATAAAGAAATGTTGGTCATGGTGATAGAGATTGAGGGAGTCCCTGTGGGTATTTTAGTAGATGCGGTCAATGACGTCCTGCAAATATCCAACGATCAAATTGAAAATTTGGGGGAAATAGGGAGAAACATGAGTGGAGAGTACATTGAAGGGATAGCAAAAATAGAAAATAGATTGATAATATTACTAAATATCAATAATCTTATAAACCCACAGGAATTATAACATATATAACATATTTGTAAAGCCAAAGGAGGGATATTATGAAAAAGATAAAAGTATTGGTGGTAGATGACTCTGCATTCATGAGAAAAATGGTTTCAGATATATTAAGTTCCGATAATGATATTGAGGTAGTAGGGAATGCAAAAGATGGTGTGGAGGCTGTCGAGCTCACTCAAAAATTGAGCCCAGATGTAATTACAATGGACGTGGAAATGCCCAGAATGAATGGACTTGAAGCTGTTAAAAAAATAATGGAAATAAAACCTACTCCAATATTGATGCTATCTGCATTAACGAAAAAGGGAGCTGTGGAGACCCTTGAAGCCCTAGAATATGGTGCAGTTGATTTTATTCAAAAACCCTCAGGAACTATTTCATTAGATATTAGGAAAATAGGGGAGGAGTTAATAAACAAGGTAAAATCGGCTTCAAGGGCATATGTTAGAAGAAGGGTAGCCACACCTCAAAGACGTGAAAGAATTGGAGGAATTAGAGGAACACATGATGTTGAGGAAACTCATGAAAAACCTATATCAGGAGTTAATGTTGAAATACCAACTGAGAAACTTAAAAATTCGGCGGTCATAATAGGTTCATCAACAGGTGGTCCACCAATAGTTTCAGAAATCATATCTAAACTCCCAAAAAACATGCCTCCTATATTTGTAGTTCAACACATGCCAAAAGGATTTACAAAAATGTTTGCAAGCAGATTAGATGCAGGGTCAGTGCTAACTGTAAAAGAAGCTCAGGATGGGGAGTTGGTAAAACCAGGACATGTCTATGTAGCACCGGGCGATTGTCAGATGCTACTGAGAAAAAGAGGGAATGACACATATATAAAATTGGACAGTCAGATGCCAAAGGTTCATGGAACAAAACCTTCGGTGGATGTTACTGCTGAATATGTATCAAAAATATATGGTAAAAACACAGTAGGTGTAATTTTAACCGGAATTGGTCGAGACGGAGCATATGGGCTGAGTCTAATAAAGAAAAAAGGTGGGAAAATAATAGCCCAAAATGAAGAGACCTGTGTAGTTTTTGGTATGCCAAAAGCTGTTATTGAAATGAACATTGCAGACGCAATATTGCCCACATCAAAAATACCTGAAGCTATTGTAAAATTTGTTAAAGATATAGTAGGGGGATGAAAATGGATGATATGGAACAATATAAGGAATTATTCATGGCTGAAGCTACGGAACATCTCGAGTCCTTGAATCAAAACATGGTTGAACTTGAAAAAAATCCAGAAAATAAAGATATTATAAATTTAATATTCAGGTCTGCACATACATTGAAGGGTTCAGCAAGAACTCTTGGGTTTGAGGATATATCCTCCCTTACCCATCATATGGAAGATATATTGGATTATGTTAGGGATGACAAGATTCCCGTAACTTCTGAGATTATGGATTTGTTATTTGACTGTCTTGATGCTCTTGAAACTATGGTCAATGAAATTGAGGAGGATGTTGATACCACATCTGTTGATGTTGATAGCATAATTAATGAAATAAAAAGATTAAAAGATAAATATCTTGGTGGAGGAGGAGCTCCCGCGGCAGATGCGCCACAAAGTAGTAGTAGTTCAGATGAAAAACAGGGTGAAGAAAAAGAAGAAACGGTTGAGTCCAGCGTTACTAAAAGTACTAAATCTATTGTAAGTGTCATATTAAAAGAACCAGAAACTACGGTAAAAATCAAAAAAACAGCTGTAAATGAAGGAGAAAATTTAGACGAAAAAAATTATGAGGAAATAAAAAAACCAAAAAATCTTAATGAAATCCTTGAACAAATGAGTAAATCTGTCGAAGTTCTTAAAATAGTTGCTGATGCTCTTAGCTATGATGATTTGAAAGAAACCTTGGCAAAGATAAATGATTTAGTTAATCATGTCATGGCTGAAGATATTGTATTTAATAAATCAGTTATGGAAGCATTAAAGTATTCACTAGATGCAATGGAAAAAATTGCAAAATCAGTTGAAGAAAATGGAAGTATTGATGAATTGGATATAGATTTATCTGAATTAAATGAAAAAATAGATAATGCAATAACTATTAAAGAGGAACAGCGGAGCTCACCTGAAATTACTGAGGAAGAATATGAGGTTGTTTTAGACCATTCCAAGTTTGATTTAAATAAACATGCCGACCACTTAAAGGAAATGATAGATAAAGGTTATAAGTTATACCATTTAAAATCCAAAACCTCAGAAGATTGTGATTTAAAATCTGTTAGGTTATCTATGTTAGTATCCAATATAAAAAAAATCGGGGAAGTTTTAATTTCAACCCCTAGTGAAGAAGAAATTAAGGAAAAAAGCTACGATGAACTTGAAATTATTTTTCTGTCCGATAAACAGTTAGACGAGATAATGAAAATTCTCGACACAGTATGTGAAATGGAATATATTGCAATATCCCCAGTGGACATAGAGTTTAAAATTGAAGAAATAGAGGAAGAAGTAAAAACAGATGACAAGACCAGCGACGATGGTGGTGGTGATGATAATGAAGCAAGTGATGATAGACTAAAAGACGCGTATAAATTAAAAATAATAATTGATAATGAATGTATTTTGAAATCTGTTCGAGCATATATGGCCATAAAAGAACTTGAAAATATGGGAGAAATAATTAAAACAGAGCCCCCTTATGAGAAACTTCGAGATGGTGAATTTGAAGATAACGAGATTATAGTATATATAATATCAAATAATGAAGGGGATGATTTAAAAGAAGCAGTATTTAATATCCCAGAAATAAAAGAAGTCATTGTAGAAGCCCCTGAATATTTAAAGGAACAATCAAGTGAGAAAAAAACATCTGAATCACGTGGAAAAAATATTGCTTCCACCAAATCAAAAACCTCAAAGAAGAAGCCTTCTGAAAAATCAGGAGAAAAGAAGACATCAACTCAAACTGTAAGAATAAATATTGAAAAATTAGACAAACTTATGAATTTAGTTGGTGAATTAGTTATAAATAGGGCAAATTTTACCCAGATTGCAAACAACTATAATATTAAAGAACTACACAATGCTGTGAATAGACTTAATATGCTTGCTACTGAGCTCCAAGAAGAAGTTATGGCTATGAGAATGATACCAGTATCTTTTATATTTAACAGGTTTCCTAGAACTGTGAGGGATACTGCAAAAGCACTTAATAAAGAGGTTGAATTAATAATCGAAGGTTCAGATATTGAACTTGATAGGACCGTATTGGATGAGCTCGCGGAACCCTTGACACATATTATTAGAAACTCATTAGACCACGGTATCGAAACTCCAGAAGAGAGGGAGAAGAAAGGAAAACCTAGAAAGGGAACTCTAAAATTAATAGCTACAAGAGAAAGAAATCATGTGCTTATCACAATTGAAGATGATGGTAAAGGAATAGACCCTGAAATTATAAGGAGGAAAGCTGTGGAAAAAGGAGTTGTATCAGAAGATGAAGTCAATAAATTATCTGATCATGAAGTCATTAATCTTGTATTTTTGCCAGGATTTAGTACTGCTGAAAAAGTTTCAGATGTTTCTGGAAGGGGAGTTGGAATGGATGTTGTAAAATCTAAAATAGAGTCTCTTGGAGGTAGTGTATCATTATACTCCGAAAAAGAAAAAGGCACAAAGATAATACTTCAATTACCTTTAACAATGGCAATTATTCTCGTATTATTAATTAAATTAAGGGACCAAGTTTATGCAATACCATTAACAAGTGTTTTAGATGTCACCCATGTTAGAAAAGACGATATAACAAATTTAGAAGGTCAGGATGCTATCATATACAGGGACCATATACTGCCAGTAGTTTGGTTAAAGGATATACTCAATGACTATTCCTACGGGGAGCCTGAAGAAGAAGTTTATGTGGTAGTCATAGAACGAAACAAAGGAAAATTGGGCGTGGTAGTTGACGATGTACTTGGAAGGGAAGAAATTGTTGTTAAACCACTTACTGGCATTTTGAAAAATATTCATGGTCTTGCAGGAGCCACAATATTGGGTGATGGAAGGGTAGCACTCATACTGGATTTAAACAATGCATAGGTTGGTAGTATGGTAATAAAAGTTAAAATGGGTGGTTTTGAGGTTTCAAAAAGTCCTGAGGTTCTTGAAACATTGTTAGGTTCTTGTGTGGCTATAATGCTCTATGATATGGGTAAGAGGGTTGGAGGAATGGCACATATAATGCTTCCAGAAACAAGGGATATGAACACTAGAATGCCTGGAAAATACGCCAATACTGCTGTTCCAGCACTAATAACCAGCATGGTAGTTCTTGGAGCAAGACCTAATAAGCTTAGAGCAAAGTTAGCTGGTGGTGCAGCAATGTTCAAATCCAAGTCTAAGGCTATTGATGTAGGGGCAAAAAACGTGGAAGCAGCCAGACAGAACTTAAAAAAGCATGGAATAAGAGTAATAGGCGAGGATGTAGGGGGCACATCCGGTAGGACGGTTAAATTCTTCCTCAAAGATGGAAAAGTGATTAGTATACATAAGGGTCGTGAAAAAATTATTTAATGGTGAAATACATGGTATTCAGCCTATCAATAGGGAGTTTAATATCAAAATCAGATAAGAACAATTTGATTGAAAAAATATGTGAGATTGTAAGTATAGATGCCAACATAGTAAAGAATAATCCTGAAGAATTAATTAAAAGAATTGAAAATTTGTGCGAAAATGAAAAACGTTTTGAAGAGTATAAAAAAGAAACCTTAAAAGTATTTAAGGAACTTAATGAACTTGCAGAGAAGTTGGAAAAAGGAGATCTAACCGTTAGAGCTAATGAAGAGGGTAAATGGAATAAATTCCAAAAATCCTTAAATCGGGCGTTAGATGGTATTTCAAATTCGATTGAAAGTCTAAAGGCACAAATAAATACCCTAAATAATGAACTCGAAAGTATAAAAGATGGAATCGAAAGAGCAAAGGAAACCTCAGACCAGGTGGCAGATGCAGCTTCACAGGTTGCTACAGCAGCAACTGACCAATCTACAAAATTACAGGATGTTTCACAGGATTTAGAAAGCACAGGAGAAGTTGCTGATAATGTTTACAATGCAGCAGTGGAAGCTGTGGAAGCAGCAAATGAAATTGAAAATAATTCAGAAACTGGAGTTAAGAAGGTAGAAAATGCAATAGACACCATGCAGAGAATAGCAAACGTAATAGACGACTTGGGAAGAGCCATCCAAGGACTTGGAGATGAGAGTAAGAAAATCAACGAAGTTACTGTATTGATTAAGGATATTGCTGAACAGACTGGATTATTAGCACTAAACGCTTCTATTGAAGCTGCAAGAGCTGGAGAAGCTGGAAAAGGATTTGCAGTTGTTGCAAGTGAAATTAAATCACTTGCAGAAGAGATTGGAAAATCTGTTGATGATATAAACAAAACAATCACTGGAATACAGGGTCAGGTTGAAAAGACCATTGATTTGGGATTAACCGGTAAGGATGAAGTTGATAAAGGAGTTGTAGCAATAGATGAGGTAAATAATGCATTTATGAAAATTAAAGAAAGTGTAGATAAGGCAGCTGAAAAGATAAATGCAATGAAAGAAGGTGCTAAACAGGCATCCGAGAACGTGCAGCAGGCTTTAAGAAATGTTCAGGATATCGCTTCAATATCCGAAGAGTTTGCTGCAACAGCTGAAGAATTAACAGCAAGTGCGGAAGAACAAAATAGAGCGATTGAAGATATAGACACATCTATTGAGGAGTTTGATGAGATTTCACGAACGATTTCAAAAAATATTGATGTATTTAGGTCTAATCCAAATGAATGTGTGAATTTACCTAAATGTCCATATATTCATAACCCAAATCTTGACCCAAAAATTGCGGAGGAGTTGAAAAACAAATATTGTAAAGGGGATTATACTCTTTGTGAAAGATATAAATTAAAATCTTCTGGAAAACCAGTCCCTGAGGATTTATCCCCTGACGGAAAAACATACATATAATACACACAATTTTAAATCATAAGTTTCATATAGTCTTATTTTTTAATTATTTTTTATTCTAATATATTCAAACGATATAGTTTTATCAAACAAAAAATATATAAAAATGTTATTGGAGAAAATAATACCCCTTAATTTTCATCTTAAATTCCCTTTTCTTTTTTTATATTTGAAAATATAAAAAAACTATCTTTACAACATATATTTCCTCTTTTTCGTCGTTAATTTTTCCTAATATCTAATTAGAAGTGCAATTGCACAACTACATACATAAAAATATTATATAGTTGATATTTGTAAAATATATATGTGGTATTTTACGATAAACCGCCGAGAAAGCCAACGATTTTAATCGTTGGATGATAGGCGGACATCATATTTTTTATATACTCCATTTCTACATAATATATGAGTGTAATTAGAATAATAGCATATATAAATTTGGTGAATTCCATGCAAGTAACCAGAGTGCTGACAATAAACCTAACCAGAAGTTTAAAATATAAGTGCATGACTTAACATCCAAATAGATTACATTATTGCTTAAAATATATGTGGAGAGGGTAAATATGCTTAAAAAAATATCTGTAAAGACCAAAATTTTATCCTCCATAGCAATTTTGGTCCTTATTATTATTGGGATGTCTTCAACAGTAATAATGGTTCATAAAAGTATGAAAGACGACGGACATGTGATTAACCTTGCAGGAAAACAGAGAATGTTAGTCCAAAAGATGACAAAAGAGGCATTTATGATAAATGCCGGAAATGAAAATAGTAGAAAAGACTTAAAAGAAACTTCCGAACTATTCGATAAAACTCTAAATGGTTTGATATCAGGTAATGAAGAAATGGGTCTTCCACCTGCTCCCGATGAAGTTAAACCGCAGCTTCTTAAAGTAAAGCAATTGTGGGACCCATTCTATGAGAAAATAAAAATAATATATACAAAAAATCCTGATGATCCAGAGTTTAAAGAGGCATTAAACTACCTAAATGAACACAATATGGAATTATTAGCTGAGATGAATAAGGCAGTTATGCTGTACAGTGACTTGTATAATAAAAAAGTTGAATTTGCAAATAATATGTCAATAGCAGCTACTGTATTGGCGCTGTTGCTCGGTATTGTCTCAATAATCATTGTAAAGGAAACAGTTTTAAAACATCTCGATGAGCTTAGAAGGATATTGGGTGAATTGGCAAATCATAATTATGATGTAAAACCTGAAATAGAGTTTAATGGAGATGAGATTGGAGAATTATTCAACAATGTCAACCGAATAATCAAAAACTTAAATGAAGATATGAAAAAACAGAAAGAGGATAAAAAAGCACTATCGCAAACATTTAAAGAAATCACAGATGTAATGACAAAAGTGGCAAATGGAGATTTAACTGCAAGAATGGACGAAAATAGGGAGCATAATAAACTTCAAAAAATCATAAATACTGCAATAAGTAATGTACAAACCCTGACAAAAGAACTAAAATCTCAAATAATCAACTTAAACAGGGAAATAGAATCATTAAAAGATGGAATCGAAAGAGCAAAGGAAACTTCAGACCAGGTGGCAGATGCAGCTTCACAGGTTGCTACAGCAGCAACTGACCAATCTACAAAATTACAGGATGTTTCACAAGACTTGGAAAACACAGGAGAAGTTGCTGATAATGTTTACAATGCAGCTGTGGAAGCTGTGGAATCAGCGAATGAAATTGAGGAGAATTCAGAAACTGGAGTTAAGAAAGTAGAAAATGCAATAGACACCATGCAGAGAATAGCAAACGTAATAGACAACTTAGGAAGAGCCATCCAAGGGCTCGGAGATGAGAGCAAGAAAATCAACGAAGTTACGGTACTCATCAAGGATATTGCTGAACAAACTGGATTATTGGCTTTAAACGCTTCTATTGAAGCGGCAAGAGCAGGAGAGGCTGGAAAAGGATTTGCAGTTGTTGCAAGTGAAATTAAATCACTTGCAGAAGAGATTGGAAAATCTGTTGATGATATAAACAAAACAATCACTGGAATACAGGGTCAGGTTGAAAAGACCATTGATTTGGGATTAACTGGTAAAGATGAAGTTGATAAAGGAGTTGTAGCAATAGATGAGGTAAATAATGCATTTATGAAAATTAAAGAAAGTGTAGATAAAACAGCTGAAAAGATAATTGCAATGAAAGAAGGTGCGAAACAGGCGTCAGATAATGTACAGCAGGCTTTAAGAAACGTTCAGGATATCGCTTCAATATCCGAAGAGTTTGCTGCAACAGCTGAAGAATTAACAGCAAGTGCAGAAGAACAAAATAGAATCATGGATGAAATAAGCAATGCAACTGAAAAAATAGCAGATGTTTCAGAGAACGTATCTGAATCAGTCAATAAATTTAAAGTTTAATCGGAGTGAGTGAAGCAAGCGAAGAGTGTAAAATTGCTTCGCAATTTTAATTTTTCCTTCGCTTACGCTCGAAATTGCACAAATTCTAATTCTTTTTTCTTTTTTTAGGTTTAAAAATAGTAATTTAAGAAAAACCTGTCTTTACAGGCGCATACTATTATGAAACTTATGATGTAGTTTGAATGGGTCCTGAGGTACCTACCGCATCTATTTTTTCATCACTAATTTTCCCAATATCTAAATTTAAAGGGGAGTGCAATTACATAATCACATGCATAAAAATTATTATATATGCCTTTCAATAAAAATAAAATTACTGTTTTCTCATTTGTGAAATAGAAATAATTTTAACGAAAATATGAGGGATGAGCTCATGAAATTCAATATAAAATCCATAGGGAAAAAGATTACACTACTGTGTGTATTTACGGCTGTTGTTTCGCTATTAATTTGTAGCACAGCCACAATACATGAAACGTCACAATTTGGAGATAATTTGCTATTAGATAATCTAAATGAAAACATGCAAATTATGGAGCATGTAATTTCCGGAAAATTAGATAGATTGAGCGATATTGGTTCAAATAAAGCAAAAATAATAGCAGATATTGGAATAAATGATACAGAAAGTTTGAAATATCAAGCTAAATTGGCTAAAAATGCCGCAGGAGCTGATTTTGCAATAATTACCGATAAAAATGGAAATGTAATTGCCGATTCAAATGGCAAAAGTGTAGGTTCGAAAGTTTGTTATCCAATAGCATCTAAGGCCATATCAGGTAAAATTATAAAAGGTTTTGAAATAATAGACGCAGAAAGCATGGAAAAAGAAGGACTTTCAAATCTTCAAGTTGGAGGGGAAAAAAGAGGGCTGGCATTAGTTTATGCTCAACCATTGAAAGACAGCAATGGCAATACTGTTGGGTCATTATTGTTAGCTGATGTTCTAAATAATGATTATAATATTGTAGATACTGTAAGTTCAGACAATTCAGTTGCTACCATATTCTTAGACAACCTAAGGGTTTCCACAAGTGTTGTAAAAGATGGAAAAAGAGCCATAGGAACTGTTGCATCTGATGCGGTATATGATGTCGTTAAGGATGGAGAAGAATATGTTGGAGATGCCGATGTGGTTGGCATACCTATGAAAACACTTTATAAACCTATAAAAGATGATGATGGCAAAGTTATTGGAATGATTTTCATAGGAACTCCCAAAAGTGCTTTAATTAATAGTTTAAACAACATCAAACTCATGACAGCAGGTATTGTGATTTTAGCCATAATAATAAGTATTGTCATTTCCACAATGGTTGGTAGAACCATCACAAGACCTATTAGGGAACTTATGGAAATCGCAGGAGAGGTTGCAAAAGGAAACTACGATGTTAGTGTAAATATAAAAAGTGAAGATGAAATTGGAGAATTGGCCAAATCATTCAATAAAATGATTAAAGATATAAAAAATCATATTGAAACACAAAAACAGAATAATAAAACTATGAACCTATTGTTCAAAGAAATCACAGATACAATGACCAAAGTGGCAAATGGAGATTTAACTGTAAGAATGGACGAAAATGGGGAGTACGCCAAACTTCAAAAAACCATCAATACTGCAATAAGTAATGTACAAACCCTGACAAAAGAACTAAAATCTCAAATAATCAACTTAAACAGGGAAATAGAATCATTAAAAGATGGAATCGAAAGAGCAAAGGAAACTTCAGACCAGGTGGCAGATGCAGCTTCACAGGTTGCTACAGCAGCAACTGACCAATCTACAAAATTACAGGATGTTTCACAAGACTTGGAAAACACAGGAGAAGTTGCTGATAATGTTTACAATGCAGCTGTGGAAGCTGTGGAATCAGCGAATGAAATTGAGGAGAATTCAGAAACTGGAGTTAAGAAAGTAGAAAATGCAATAGACACCATGCAGAGAATAGCAAACGTAATAGACAACTTAGGAAGAGCCATCCAAGGGCTCGGAGATGAGAGCAAGAAAATCAACGAAGTTACGGTACTCATCAAGGATATTGCTGAACAAACTGGATTATTGGCTTTAAACGCTTCTATTGAAGCGGCAAGAGCAGGAGAGGCTGGAAAAGGATTTGCAGTTGTTGCAAGTGAAATTAAATCACTTGCAGAAGAGATTGGAAAATCTGTTGATGATATAAACAAAACAATCACTGGAATACAGGGTCAGGTTGAAAAGACCATTGATTTGGGATTAACTGGTAAAGATGAAGTTGATAAAGGAGTTGTAGCAATAGATGAGGTAAATAATGCATTTATGAAAATTAAAGAAAGTGTAGATAAAACAGCTGAAAAGATAATTGCAATGAAAGAAGGTGCGAAACAGGCGTCAGATAATGTACAGCAGGCTTTAAGAAACGTTCAGGATATCGCTTCAATATCCGAAGAGTTTGCTGCAACAGCTGAAGAATTAACAGCAAGTGCAGAAGAACAAAATAGAATCATGGATGAAATAAGCAATGCAACTGAAAAAATAGCAGATGTTTCAGAGAACGTATCTGAATCAGTCAATAAATTTAAAGTTTAAATATATATTTTTTCTAATATTTATTTTGGTGATACTATGGATAATAATGATATATATTTCAATAAAATAATGAGAGAAATTAAACTAAAATTAAAAATCAATATAGAACAATATAAAGAAGCATATATTAAAAGAAGAATTGCAGTCAGAATGAGAGCATGTAAATGTAAAACATATAGAGAATATTATGAATATCTGATTAAAAACAATCCTGACGAATATAAAAAATTAGAAAATACATTAACTGTAAATGTTACAGAATTTTGGAGAGATAGAACGGTTTATAAAGAGATAACCAACATACTTGAAAACATGATTTCCGATAAAACTACAAGGTCCATACGTATATGGAGTGCAGGATGTTCATCAGGGGAAGAACCCTATGGTATTGCAATAATAATAGACAAACTCCTTGAAAAATATAATAGAAGATTTATGAGAGTTTCAATTACTGGAACTGACATAGATAAAAAAATACTAGAAAGAGCTAAAAAAGGTATATATATTAATAAACAGCTAAAAAATATGGATTCAGCAACAATATCAAAATATTTTCATAAGTTAAATGAGCAAGAATATCAAATTAAAGAACAGGTAAAAAAATATGTTCAATTTAAACAGCATGATTTAATAAAGCAGCCTCCTTTAAAACATATGGATATGATTCTTTGTAGAAATGTTATAATATATTTTGATAAACAACTTCAAGAAAAGCTATTTTTAAAATTCTACGAAGGTCTTAATAAAGAGGGGTATTTGATTCTCGGAAAAACGGAAATATTGCACGGGGAAGCTAGAGACCTTTTCAAACCCGTAAACCACAGAGAAAGAATTTACCAAAAAAAACATAAATCCTAAAAAATAATATATTAATAATTTTTTTATTTGATAAACAAAACTTATAGTTTATCAAGGTTTTCAATAGTGTCTGCACTAATTAAAACCAAAATATTGCAATTTATAGGGAATTTTCCCACAATATCTATTTTATTATCAAATACAAGAGAAATATCCAAATCCTCTTCCATTTCAACAATTAATGATTCAACTACTGAAAATCCACTATCTTTAATAAATTCAGGGGTTGTAATATTTATTTCATCATTTAAAGCATTTGCAAAAACATTTAAAAACGCAGCTACCACGATATTTGCCACCTCATTCACTAGGGAAACCTCCATTTCAGAATAATCTGGTAAATCTGATCTATTTACCAAACTGTCCCAGAGAATATCAAGGAGGAGGAGTTTCTCCAATCTCACGGCGTCTTCTTCTGGCAACATCATTAAAGTCCTACCTGAAAGCACTCCATTAAAATCGATACGAACAATTTTACAGGTCTCATCTCCAAACTGTTCGGGTAAATGCTCCACAGGTACAAATCGTGTCCCTAAAAACTGAACTTCAGCATTTTCCCCAGTTAATTCACTAAACGTCTTAGCAATATTCGCTGATGCATCTCGTCCTATATTTGTTATTTTTCTCATCGATTCTAAAATACTCATTAATAACCCCCCTGACTTTAATTTATTTAATTTTACAGGTTGTTTATTAGATTATTAGATTATAATTTTTGAAATAACACATTTATTGAATCTGAAGGCATCACAATCAATACTTCAAACCCAGAACCAATTCCATGGGAAAAGAGCTCAGACTTGAATGTCAATACTATATCGTTATCACCCACCTTACAACTTTTAAATACTTTTTCAATTATCTCCTTTTCGGAGCCCTTGATAAAGTATGGTGGGGTCATACTTAACGAGGTATTTATAAAATTAGCGAGGGTATCCACATAAGCAGATATAAGTAAATTGCAAGTCTCATTAATAGCAGAAATCTTCATTTCATTAAAATCATCTTCATCATCATCCATGCCCATTTCTGCAAGCATGGATTTTGACAATTTTAACGCAGACTCTTCTGAAAATATTAAAACACCTATTCCAGTTATATCTCCACTAAATTTAATACCTGTAAATATCTTATAATCATCTTTAATTTCTTCTTTAATTTCGGAAGGGGTAGTAAGTACGACATTAACTACTCCAACCTCCACAGGATTTCCAGTCATATCGGTTATAAAGCCAGCAGCTTTTTCAGCAGCAGACTTTCCAATTTCTTCAATCCTACTTAATTCATTTACACGAAAGTTTTTTATAAAATTAGACTTTTCAGATGACATTTTTTCATCCATTGCTTTCATCTCTTCGTTGATTATGCTCTGCATTATAGTATTCCATGAATTAGGCGATATACATACATTGCCAATTTTCATAATAACCCTTTTAAAATTTATAATTAAAATATATAAATATTATGAGAATAATTTATTAAGTTGTTCGAGGATTTTTGGGGCTTGAAAAGGCTTAACTATATATCCATCTGCACCCGCATCTATGGCTTCAATCATCTTTTTCTCCTGGTCAACTGATGTACACATTACTATCTTTATATCTGGAAACTCCTTTTTTATTTCTCTAGTAGCCTCTATCCCAGTGAGCTCCGGCATTACAATATCCATGGTAATTAAATTAGGTTTTAATTCTCTTGCTTTTTCGATGGCTTCCTTACCATTTGATGCTTCCCCTACCACAACATATTTGTTTGTTGTAGATAGAATCTTTTTTAAGATATTTCTCATAAATGCAGAGTCATCAACTACTAGTGTTCTTACAATATCAGACATTGTTTCACCCAAATTTAGTTTTTACATCATTACTATCGTCCATATAATATATATTATTTTGTAATATATATTTTTATGTAGTATCATGTATTTATATCTATGTTTCCTTAGAAGTTCGATATGATATAATTGGTAATTGCCCTACCTTTTTCAGTTAATTCTGTTTCTTTTCTTATCCTTATTAAATCAAGAAATCCCTTATCAATTAATTTTTCCAATACTTTCTCAACTTCATCCACATCTAATCCCATCATAGAGGGTAATTCAAGAGATGATATCCCCGTGTATAATGCAGCCAATATTTCTTGCTCTTCTGGATCTAACTGTTCGACTTCGCTTTTTATCCTATCCCCGCTCCAACTTTCAGACGCCAATTGTGATTTCAATTCATCTTCTGTTTTTGGTAATAATTTCTTAACTGAATTGGCATATCTTGTTAGGGTTGCGATATACCTTAAAACAAATAGACGTTCTTTTTGCGGAATATATATGTATGAAGTCATAGTTTCTCCGCCCTTTATCTGTTTTATTTCAAGAACTTCCAGTTCTTTATCACCATCAATAGTTTTATTTTCTATATCCACAGACTCTATGTTATTAAACAAATTATAAACTTTTGGCTTTCCTCCTGTTGTTACAGCCACTGCTAGAACTTGTTCATTAACTACTGAGACTCCTTTTTTTACAGGTTTTTGTGCAAACACCAAGAATCCATCTTCCCACGTTACTGAGGTATCAACAGAACCTCCCTTAATAATACCATATTGCACTTTTACTTCTTTTTTATTTAGCAATACATAAAAAAGCTTTTTTAAAAATGTATTTACCAGCGTTTTTCCATATAATGATGTCTCCGGTGCAAATCCAATTATATCCTTATCACTATCTGGAAGTCTTATTGTAATTGAAGAATAATGAGATATATCTTCCAAGGAAGCCTTTGCAATCTCTATGGCTCTCCTAGGTAGTTCAGCCCCCAAATCCTCTATATATTCAATGTTAGCTTCAATTTTCTTATTGCCGAAATTAAATTCAATTTTATCAGTAAATAAAGTTATTTGAATCTTATTCCATTTTGTAAATGGATCTCTTAATGTATATGGATTAACAATAATACCCTTACCCTCAAATCTAGCAATCTCTTTAGATTTGGATTTTGCCATAAAAATCACTCTCTTTTTCTTTTAATTACATATGGAGTTTTAATTTCGTAAAACCGCGCGCTTTTAAATTTTGCACTTACATTGCAAAACGGTTTATATCATAAATACCTCTGGATGTATGATTTAAATAAAGTTTTATCTATATCTGCCATTATTAGATTGAATTTTTTATACCATCATGTTTATCACATAGGTTATTATCATATAATTAATTTAAATATTATGCATAAATTATATTTATAAATTTCCACCATATACTATTGGTGATTATATGTTATCAATAGCCACAGCAGAGTGCTTTACACATGGGAAAATAGGAACCATAATACATAAAATTGCCTCTGGATATGATGAAGTTAAAGAACATCCATATTATAATTACATCAATGGAAATGTATATGTAATGGCTTCAATGTTTATTCCATTGAGATACAGTGCCGAGAAACTTTTAAATATCAACCTACCTGACCCAGATTATAAATACAAGTATGCAAAGGCATACTCTGAAAAGAATGACTTAAAAGTGGCATATTTAATGGCGAAAGGTATTAAAGACATTTTAAATTGTGACATGGCAATAGGGACCACAGCAGGCGTTGGAAGGGGAGGGATATGTATTTTAACAGATAAAAATGAATACCTATTTACAACAGATGTTTATGGAGACCTTATAAATAGAAAGAACATAATTGAGAGACAAAAAAATGGCGTTGAAAAAACACTTGATAAGTTTATTGAAATTTTAAAAAAGGAATATGGAATTATGTAGCAGGAATGCCAATATATAATAAATATTATTAACCATATTATATCATAATTAATATAGTTATATAACCACATCGGGTGAAAAAAGATGAAATCCATTATATTGGCAGGGGGAGTAGGTAGTAGATTATGGCCCCTAAGCAGGGAACATTATCCAAAACAATTTATAAAATTTAAATCATTTAACAAATCGCTTTTTCAGACAACTTTTGAAAGATGCTTAAAACTAAGCAATAATATAGACGATATTTATATAATTACAAATGAGATGCATAAATTTTTAGTCTTGGGGCAAATTGAAGAGCTCGGCTATGCTGAGTTTAATGAGGATAATATATTGGTTGAACCATTTGGAAAAAATACACTTCCAGCAGTATATTATGGAATAAAAGCGATTAAAAATAGAAATAAAAACAATGAAAAGGATGAGAGTAATAAAAATAACAATATTGTTGGGATATTCCCATCTGACCATTTAATCGATAAAAATGATGAAGAATTATTCGTAAATACAATAATGAAAGGAAAAAGGATTGCAAAAAATTATTTAATAACTTTTGGAATAAGTCCAAATAAGCCACATACTGGATATGGATATATAAAACCGTCAAAGGAATTAGAAGTCGGATACACCGTTGATGAATTTAAGGAAAAGCCTGATTTAGAAACCGCAGAGAACTATATTAATAGCGGGTATTTATGGAATAGTGGAATGTTTTTATTTGATGCTGATTTATTCGAAGAAGAGGTAAAAAAACATAGTCCGGATGTTTATGAAGCATTTAAATTTGATGACATAAGGGAAATATATACCAAGGTTCCGGATATTTCAATAGATTATGGTATTATGGAAAAATCAGATAATGTTGCAGTTATTCCTTTAAATATAAAATGGAATGATTTAGGAAGTTTTGATGCTTTTTATGATGAATTTAAAAAGGATAAAAATGGGAATGTTATTTACGGAGAAAATCTGCTTATTAATTCAAAAAATAATCTGATAAACACATACGATAATAAATTTACTTCATTAATTGATGTAAATGATTTAATAGTTATTGATACAAAAGACGCATTGATGATTTGTAAAAAAGAGAGCTCTCAAAAAATTAAGGAAGTATTCAATACCTTAAAAACAAAAAATGATGAAAGAGTTTTATTCCATAAAACTGTTTATAGACCTTGGGGTTCATATACCATATTAGATGAAGGCAGATTTTATAAAATAAAACGAATTACCGTTCTTCCGGGAAAAAAGTTAAGCTATCAACTTCACCACCATAGAAGCGAACACTGGATAGTTGTTAAAGGCATGGCTAAGGTTGTTGTCGATGGTAAGGAATATTTTGTTAGAAATGGGGAAAGCACATTTGTTAAAAGTGGATTAAAGCATAGATTGGAAAATCCTGGAAAAATACCTCTGGAAGTTATTGAAGCTCAAATTGGGGAGTATCTTGAAGAAGATGACATTATTAGATTTAACGATGATTGGGGACGAGAATAGGTGAATGAATGAATTTTAAAGATTATTATAACAAATACAAGAAAACATTGGAAAAGATATTAACAATTATATTACTAATCCTATTAATCGCTTCAATAGGTTTAACAATATACTTAATTAATGCTCCAAAGATAGGGGAGAGATTTACAGAATTTTATATATTAAATAAGGATTTGAAGGCTTATGACTATCCTACACAGTTATATAAAAATGAATCTGGTGTGGTAATAATTGGAGTTAGAAACCTTGAATATACTCCTATGAATTATACAGTATGGGTGTTTTTATCCAACGACACTTATGATTACAATTATTCAATAAATATAACTCCAAAAGATAGATGGAATGGGACGCTATCTTATAACTATGCCCTTTCAAAGGAAGTTCATTTGATACATAATGAAACGGCATTGATACCCTTAAATTTTTCGATAGATAAAATAGGGAAACATAAGGTAGAATATATACTCTCAGTTGGAAATGAAAAAAAGGTTTATAGGGAACTTCATCTTTGGGTAAATGTGTCAGAACCTCGTGAAAAAAGCCTGATTTAATATTTAACATTTATTTATTATTTATTGGTTTTATATTCAATGCTTATTTTGGAGGAATTTACATGATGAATGATAATTTAATCAAAACTAAGAAACTTGGGAAAAAACCAAAAGATTTTCTCCCTTCGCTTCGTCAGGCGTTATTAAATCTACCAAACACTAAAAAAATTATTGCCGTTGTTGTTATTATTTTAGGATTAGGATTTTTAAGTTATGGGTATTTTAATAATATAATTCATTTCATAAATTTGGGAATAGGATTGATATTAATTGGATGGGTTGTATTGGCATTTTCATATGAAAAATATTTAAAATATGATATAAGTTCTAGTGTTTTTAATGATTATATGGATTTAATTGGAAAATTGATAAAGAGTTTAGATATAAAAACCAGTGGAGTAGTTATTCCTCCAAGAGAAAATCTAAAAAATGGCTGTATATTCCTCCCGCTGAATGAAAATTTTAAGATAAACTTTGGCCTACTCGATGACAGAGTTTTATTCGTAAATTCAGACAATAAAAACGAAATGGGAATAATGTTCTCACCATTGGGGAAGGGTTTTATTAATATACTGAAAAAATATGGGGATGGTGAATATATAGACGAAGTAAGAGCTCAGGACAATATCGAGGAATATTTAAATTATTCATTGAATCTTTTTCAGATTGGGGATGATGTTAATGTAAATTTTGAGGACGACACTGGCAATATCACAATATCCTACAAAATAAACGATAACAATGTATGTAAAAGATTCCAGAAGGAAAATTTGTGCAAAAAATGCCCGTGTCCAGTATGTGGTTTTATAATATTAAGCCTCGCAAAATCATTGAATAGTATATTAAAAATAGAGGAAATAACCGAAGATAATAAAAATATAATTATTAAATTGACGGTGATGGATAATTCATAATAATCAGTTTAGAGCTCACCTTCATTTCATTCAGGTGATTAAATGAAATATAAGTTAATATTCTTAATTATACTTGTATCATATATAACATTTATATCCATTTTTGTAAATGATGTTAAATTGTTCCTTACTTTGTTGCTTATAGGTTTTTTGATACTCTATGAGTTATTTAGATATTATTTTAAGAAGAGAATTCAGGATAATCTAGATATTATGGCCTATGTAGGTATTGGGATATTTATTATAATAGTATTTCAGAAAATCTTGGAAATCCTTAATCGCTAATGTTTAATTTTATATGCCAGTAAAAATATACCTGTAAATCCTATGATAAGAGATATTTGGGATTTTGGATTGGATATTAAATCTGGATAAAATACATACAGCATATATATAATAGATATAGGGATGACAACCATTGAAATGGTTTTTAATATTAAAATTTTATTTATTTTATCCAATTCATCCTGGAAATTTAGATATAATGCATAAATTAAAAATATCACATATACTGCGGTTATCACCAAATTACTAAATTCAAAACCTATTATATTCATTATATAATACAATCCCAGTGGAATAATGAAAATTACAGTTTTGGCATCTACACCAATATCTTTTTTTAGGATGGATTCTAAACCTAGTAATGAAGGAATTATTGAATATATCAGTGCATATATAAAATCTAGCGAAAAAATGTTTTTAACGAATAATTCATTAGATAACCATATTAATACTGCTAAATAAATAATAAACCCTAGAAATTTTTTAAAATATGTCAGCAATATCGACAGTATGATGCCCATCAATAGGTATTCTTTATAAGGAATATTTAGAAAAATTATCCCTTCCAACAGCAATAAAATTCTATACATAATAAACACTTTTAGATTTTTTATCTTTTTAAATTTTACATTTTTTTAATTTATTTATTACATTTTTTACCTTATCCTTATCTGTTAAATCAACAACCATAACACCTTTTTTTCTCAGCATTTTAATAATTCTCTGCCTATACAAATAATGATTATAAATTTCCCGTAATGTTTCTTCATTGGATAAATCATCTTTATTAATATTGAAAGATGGGCTGTATAATGCATATATTATTACCTTAAATCCTTTTTTAGTGAGCATATTAATACTTTTTAAAAGGGGCACAATATTTGAATCCAAATCAGTGAATATCATCACCACCCCAGTTTTCATTTTCATTAAATACCTTGCACATTCAAATATACCTGAGCTCCCTTTTTTCTTTCTTGATAAATATGAGTGAATAATATTATTTTCATACCTTCGGTTTTCGTAATTTAAATTTTTATAATATTCAATATCGCTCACAGTTGGGATATATTTATCTACCAGAATAGGCTTAATATTTAAAAGTTCTTTCTCAATATGTTGTTGAAAAATGGTATTTTTAGAAAACCTAATGTTTTTAATTTTCTTTTTATTTATTGGACTTGATTTTACGATTTTGTAATCATCATATAAAAAAAGATAGGTATCATTTTCATTACTGCTTTTTATGAAATTTAATAATATGCTTGTTGCATAATTGATTTTATTTTTATTTTCATCGATGGATTTTCTCATACTATGTCCAATATCTAAAAAATAATATATACTCTGGTCTTCCATACGCAGTAGTTTCCTAACGATTATTGAATCCCCACTACTAGATTTTTTCCAATCTATTTTCTTGAAATCATCGCCAAGTTCGTAAATTTTTAATTCATCAAATTCTGGTTCAACAATACTACTAAATGTTGATTTTACATACCCCTCCTGCTCAATACTATGCTTTAACCCTTCAATGGATGGTGCAACATCAAATTTAAATGACTTTAAATAATCAATAAAATTTAGTGTTCGTTTATCAAATATTTTGCCTATTAAATCAACAGTAAATTCTCCTTTTTTATATGGTAGGATATTTACCAAATACTTAATAACCTTATTATTGTAAGATTCAAGGGAACTCTCATTAAGGATATTTGATGAAATTATACCATGTTTTGATATGAATTTTAAATGTGGTTTTGCATTGGTTTTATAAATATTAACTATCATGTTTGCAGGAGTATATTCTTTTAGATTTGCATTCTTATCCATATTTAAATTTATCTCAAAATCCACTATTTTTTCTGTAAAATACAGATATATAAAGATAAAAACCCCCATAAATACGGCATACAAATTATTTAATAAATATCCATTTGCATAACAAATTATTCCAAATATGGATAATATCTTTGAATACAGTGTTTTATTCATCAAATCCCCTAGTTTAAATTATCCTGAGTATTAAAAACTTTAAACCCATAAAACCCCGAAGGTTTTATTTATATCCTGAAAGCGAACATTATCTATATTAATTATTCCCACCTGAATTCCCCTTTTGGAACCTCAATCTTATCAAGCATATCTGCCAATATTTCTTCAACAGGCGTTTCTTCTTCATAATCGAGTATCATCCTATGAGATAGAACTTTAAAGACATTATTCTTAACATCATCAGGAATTACATAAGCCCTATCGTCCAGATAAGCGTTGGCCTTTGCAACTTTCAATAATTGAATCCCTGCTCTTGTGCTTGCTCCCAATACTATCCTGCTATCTTTTCTTGTAGCAACCACTATATCTCGTATGTATTTTAATATAGGTTGCGAAACATGAATGTTTTTTACAGTATTGAATACACCCCTAAGAGTTCCTTTATCCAAAACAGTATTTATCTGTTCAATATCATTTCCACCGCTCTTTTTTAAATATAATACCTTTAATTCATCATCCTCGCCTAAATAATCCATATCTAATTTCATCATAAATCTGTCAAGCTGTGCCGCAGGCAGTGAATATGTCCCCTCAAATTCAATGGGGTTTTGAGTAGCAATTACTATGAAAGGTTTTGGTAAGGTATATGTTTTTCCACCCACAGATATACTATTTTCTTCCATGGCCTCCAATAATGCAGACTGGGTTTTTGGAGACATCCTATTTATCTCATCCACTAAAACGATATTTGCAAATAACGGTCCAGGAATATATTGAAATTCCCCCATTTGCATCTTATATATTTCACCACCAGTTATATCTGATGGGATTAAATCAGGAGTGCCCTGTACCCTTGAAAAATATAGTCCCATGCATTTTGA
Source organism: Methanothermococcus jasoni (assembly GCF_049075655.1). Classification (GTDB taxonomy): domain Archaea; phylum AGJL01; class Methanococci; order Methanococcales; family Methanococcaceae; genus Methanofervidicoccus. Next base: position 23,792 of record NZ_CP157522.1, read on the forward strand.
AAATGATTTTGCTAATGTAGTTTTTGCCAGACCCGGAACCCCTTCTAACAAAATATGTCCCTCTGAAATCAGACATATAAATAAATCTCGAATAATATCATCCATCCCAATTATTTCTTTTTTCATCTCATCTTTGATTTTTTCAAATACCATAATACCATCCTATTTCATTTTATTTCATTTTATCCAATATCTTATATACAATAGTTTTATCCATATCATACTTTTTAATTATATTATCCAATATCCCCTCAAAATTAATTTTATTATTATTTTTCTCATTTAAATGTTTTAATAATTTATTATTCTTTATTTTATTCATCAATTTTATACATATGTTATTGGAGCTCTCCACAATGACAGCAATTATTAATATTATTATCGACAAATAACTCAAAAATTTAGGGGTTATATTGTTGTTATTTATAACTATTGTAGCCATATTTTGTGGATTTACGTCCGAGTGATGATACTCATCAAAATATATGTATTTATTGGTATAATTGAAGTAAGTTTTTAAAAACTCCTTATTCACTTTAAATAAACCATTGGTAAATAAATTAGGGTCAGAAATTAATATTATTTTTCCATTACCGTAATCTTTTTCCACTATTAAAGGATATGATTTTTCATTATTTGGTTTTGGATAGCTATTGATACCACTTGAATCACTGGATGATATTATTATATTTCCATTTATATTTCCATCTATTGCCGTAGGATTTTTTAATAAAATATACCCTTGGTCATACAATGCTATTGGTTCTATTATGTCATAAAGTGGCTTATTTGAAAATCTGTTCGATATATTTATATATCTTAAAATACTGTTTCCCCTGTTAAAATTATCTGCAATAACGAGGGTATTTCCAGAAGAAACATAATTTTTTAGGAGCTCACCCTCGTTTTTGGTAAAATCAACATCCGGGGCTATAACAAATAAAACTGAATTTTCTTTTAAATTTGTATCTAAATAGGGATATATTAAAGGTTTTACTGCATTATTCTCATGCATTAAAGCTAAAAAATTTGAACAACCCTCCTCTTTTGTGTTAAATACACTATATGATTGAGTGGTTTTAATCGTTGGAATTAGCAAAGGCATAGATACAAACCCTACCAATACTATCATCAGCAAAATATAATGTTCTATTCTCATGAGTTTTCACCATCTGAGCGAAGCATAGGGAAGCACCATAACTTCGAAGGATTATTATTAAATTAATATATTTATTTTAATTATAAATATATTATGATTATTTGAATCGACATTTAACGAACATATATTCATTATAAATCGAAATCATTATATAGTAGTTTGTAATGATTAATAATTATAAATCAAAGAAAGGTGGTGTTATGAAATCAGGGGATAAATACATACCCCTAGAAAAATTAAATGGGATGAAAAAGGAGGCGTTAGAAAATCCCAAAAAATTTTGGGGGGAGCAAGCAAGGTGTTTGGATTGGAACAAAACATGGGACAAGGTTTTGGAATGGAAACCTCCATACGCAAAATGGTTTGTTAATGGAAGGTTAAATGCCTGTTATAATTGTGTAGATAGGCATATATTGGACAATAAAAGAAATAAAGCTGCCATAATATGGGAAGGGGAAAACGGGGAAAGTAGAATAATGACCTATTACGAACTTTATAGGGAAGTAAATAAATTTGCAAATGTTTTGCAGAATTTGGGCGTAGAAACTGGGGACCGAGTGGCAATATATATGCCCATGATACCAGAAGCTGCAATAGCCATGCTTGCATGCGCAAGGATTGGGGCAATACATACTGTGGTGTTCTCGGGGTTCTCAGCTGATGCACTTGCAGAACGAATAAATGATGCACAGGCAAAGGTTTTGATAACCTCTGATATACTCTATAGAAGGGGTAAAAAGATAGATTTAAAAAGCATAGTTGATAAGGCACTTTTAAACTGCCATACTATAAACCATACTGTATATGTAAAAAGAAACAACGACTTAAAGTTAATAGAGGGAAGGGATTATTGTTGGGATGAACTTATGAAGGGGGCAAAAAACTATGTAGAACCTGTGTCTGTGGAATCAAATCATCCATTGTTCATATTATACACAAGCGGAACTACTGGAAAACCAAAAGGAGTTGTGCATTCAACGGGAGGTTATATGGTCTATACGACAAAAACAATGGAATGGACTTGGGGTCTTAATGATATGGATGTATTCTGGTGTACAGCAGATATTGGATGGATAACAGGGCATAGCTATGTGGTCTATGCACCATTGGCATTGGGAACAACCATTGTAATGTACGAGGGGGCCATAGATCATCCAAACCCTGGAAGAATCTGGGAAATCATAGAAAACCATGGCGTTACTATATTATACACTGCACCAACTGCAATAAGAATGTTAATGATGTATGGGGAAGTATGGGTAAAAAACTATGATTTATCGACAATTAGAATGCTGGGAAGTGTTGGGGAGCCGATAAATCCAAGGGCATGGAAATGGTATTACGAGGTTGTGGGTCAAGGACGATGTCCAATATGTGATTGTTATTGGCAGACAGAGACCGGAGGGCATATGATATACCCTCCAGCAGGCATTCAAGATATCCCGTTAAAACCCGGTTCAGCCACATTTCCTGGCATAGGTATAGATGCAGATATTGTAGATGAAGATGGAAACTCACTTCCCGCAAATAAAAGGGGATTATTGGTTATTAAAAACCCATGGCCTGGAATGTTAATTGGATTATGGAAAAATAATGCAAGATATGAAGCAGCATATTGGAAAAGAATACCAAACTGCTATTGTCCATCAGATTATGCAATTAGGGATGAAGATGGCTATTTCTGGATACTTGGTAGGGCGGATGAAGTTTTAAATGTAGCGGGGCATAGAATAGGAACCGCAGAACTTGAACATGTTCTTGTTTCCCATCCAGCAGTTGCAGAAGCTGCTGTTATAGGAAGACCAGATGATATCAAGGGGGAAGTTCCGGTAGCATTTATTATATTAAATAATAACTACCCTAATAAAAAAGAATTAAAGGAAGAGCTTATAAAATATGTAAAAGAAACCATGGGGCCTATTGCCACACCATCTATGATTTTCTTCGTTAATAAACTTCCAAAAACAAGAAGTGGAAAGATTATGAGGCGAGTCCTTAAAAAATTAATAATGGGCGAAGAATTAGGGGATTTATCTACAATAGAAGATAATGCAAGTATAGATGAAGTTAAAAAAGAATTAAAGGATTTTGAATATATATAATAGTTTTATTTTACTTTTTTATATTCTTTTATTTTTTCATTCTTCTACATACATGTACATATCTAGTCAAACTCTTATGGACATATAATTCATATATTTCTTTTAATTCTAAATTTTCCAAATTTATCTTTTTTGAAGATGCAAAGACAATATATCCATTATTTTTTAAGACATTTTCCAAATTATTTAAAATGCCCTCAATATCTCCTTTTGCAGACGTTGAAATACCATAAGGGGGGTCAGTTATTATTGCATCTACTTCTTTTATTTTTAGTGTATTTAAGTAGTTTTTAATATCTTTTGCATCCCATTTCTTCACAGATAATACTTTATCCATTAAATTATAGGATTTGAGATTTAATATAGTCCCTTCAACCATTCTATCGTCGATATCACTACCGATTAATTTGCATCCGATAAATCCTCCTTCAATTAAAAATCCGCCAGTTCCGCAAAATGGGTCAAGTAATATATCCCCTTCTTTTAACCTTGCCAAATTTACCATGCATCTTGCAAGTTTTGGAAGTATGCATCCAGGATGAAAGTATGCCCTTAAATGAGGTCTGTTTTTTTGGAAGTATTCTTTATCTCTTTTTTCAACCAATAGTGCCAAATAAATCCTATCTTTTAATAATACTACCTTTATAACTTTTGATGGATGTTTAAGATTTACCTTTGCACCAGTTTTTTCCTTTATTATTCTTCCCACTTCTCTTTCAACAGCCATTGAATCTATTTTTTTTACATTTTTTTCTTTTTCTTTTTTACCTTTTTCTTCCTGTTTAATTTCCTTTGGAATTTTAAGAGCTCGGACTGCAAAGGTATCTTTTGATACATTTATATCTAATATATCATCCAGAGGTAAATCCATCAACTTTTTATAAAATACGCTGAGGGCTTCGTTTAGGAGCTCCCCTATATATTCCATTTCAAAGACTATTAAATGACCTTCATTTATATAGGCACTTCTTTTTGTTATGTTTTTTATATTTTTTATATATTCTACTTTTGATTCATCGTTATTGTTTAATCCATCCAATACTGCATAATTGTCGAACATAGTTAAATTTTTATTAATATTGTATATTTCTAAAAGTGCGTTTAATTCTGAATGTGGAAGTGTTTCATGCTCTTTTCCAAGTAAAAATCCCATTTTCATAGTATCAACAACTTTAAATTTATTTTTTATATAGGTATTATGCAAAGGAGTATAAAAAAATATTTATATCGTCCAAACTTAAATTATATTAAATTAAATAAACAATGGTATTCTTGAATTATTTAGGGTATTATTTAGGTGCCACTTATGGAAGCACCACCGTTTATATTTAAATAGTATGATGGTGATTAATAATTATGAAATTATATATATACCACACAAACCAGTGTGACCCGAAAAAATGCACTGCATTGAAAATGGGCAGACTTGAAATGGCAAAAATTATAAAAAACCATTATAAAATACCAAGGAACAGTATATTATTAAATCCCTTTGCAGAAACTGCGGTTTCTGTTGAAGATAGACCAATAATTGAAAAATACGGTATAATGGCGTTGGATTGTTCTTGGAAACAGGCGGAGAAAGTATTTAAAATAACAAACTCCAAAAACCAGCGAAGTCTCCCATTTTTAGTGGCAGCGAATCCAGTAAATTATGGAAAACCTTGCAAACTTTCAACCTTGGAAGCATTCATTGCGACACTTTATATCGCAAACTATAAAAAGGATGCCCTCTCTTTATTAAATGGTTTCAAATGGGCAAAAACTTTTATAGATATTAATAAAGAATTGCTTGAAAGTTATTGTGGTAAGACTTCCAAGGAAATTATCCAAATTCAAAACGAGTTTTTACAAAAACATTGTAAAAATAGATGAAAACTTAAATTGGTTTTCTAAACACTTCAACCCTGAAAGAGTAAATAATATATATTGGAAAAAATATTCAAAATTATTAATAATATCAAGGTGAGAAACATGGCATTTGAAGAAGCAATGAATAGAGTATTCAAGAAAAAAATCTGTATGAGATGCAACGCAAGAAACCCATGGAAAGCTACAAAATGTAGAAAATGCGGATACTCAAAATTAAGACCTAAGGCAAAGGAAGCTAGAGGATAAACGAGTTGCTTTTATATTTAGATTTAGATTTGGATATTTTTTATTTTTTAATATTATTTATTTTATTTTCTAATTGGTTAATTCTTTAACAATTTCCACACATTCAGAAATGGCTTTTTTTAAAATCTTTTCACCGAGCTCCCTGTCGATTTTTACACCATATTTTTCAACAATTTCTGCCTCTTTATCGATATATATATTATTCTCTCGTGCTTCTTTTAGCCCCACCATGCCTATTTCAGGATATTTATTGAAATCATGCTCTTTTAATCGATTTTCATCATCATCTGCTATCCCAATTACACAACCTATGGAGAGCTCCTCCGTTGCAGCATGGGTGAATGTTATATTTTTCAATATTATTTTTACATTATATTGGTTTTCCAAATCATTTAATAGGTTGGATATAATTGTATTTCCCCCATGGCAGTTTATTATTAAAAATTTTTTGATGCCAAGTTTTTTTCCTTCTTTTACGATGTATTTTATATATTCTACAACTTCCTCAGGTTTGTTGTGTATTCCGTGTTTCACATAATCATACTCAGTAGATGGCAGAACCACCCCTAAAAATTTTGCACCGGTTAAAATTGAAACATTTAACGAGATATATGAAGCGATTTTTGCATCAGTATCTATTGGTAAAACTGAACCATGATTTTCCAAAAAAGAACCTAATGCTATTATTCCAATCTCATGAACATTTTTATTTAATATTTTTCCAGAATTTAACCTCAATTCCACAATAACACCCATATATTTTAGTTAAAGATAAATGATATATAGTTATTGAATAAATATAATAAAATATATTATTTTAGTATAATATTAATTTATCTACAAAATTATTTATTTAAGCACATTAAAGCGGTGAAAAGAATGAATAATAAGGAATTAACTGATAAATTAACCAATTTTGTAAAAAACATGGTTAAAAATGCCAATGCAAAGGGAGTAGTAGTTGGTCTAAGCGGGGGCATAGATAGCTCATTAGTGGCTACATTGTGTGTAAAGGCACTTGGAAAAGATAGAGTTTTAGGAGTAATAATGCCCGAGAAGAATTCAAATCCAATGGATAAAGAGCATGCCGAATTAATTGCAAAAAAACTCGGCATAAAATATATAGTTTCAGATATAACAGATATTTTAAAGGCATTTGGAGCAGGGGGATATGTTCCAACAAGGGAATTTGATAAGGTGGCAGATGGAAATCTTAAACCAAGAATAAGGATGTGCATATTGTATTACTTTGCAAATAAAAACAATTTGCTTGTTGCAGGAACTTCAAACAAATCAGAAATATACATGGGCTATGGAACAAAATACGGAGATTTAGGAAGTGATTTTTTATTAATAGGAAACCTCTTTAAAACAGAAGTTAGAGAGCTCGCAAAATATTTGGGTGTTCCTGATGAAATAATAAACAAGGCACCATCAGCAGGACTTTGGGAAGGTCAAACTGATGAGGCGGAGCTCGGAATAACTTATGAACTTCTTGATAAAATTTTAATGAGAATTGAAAATAATATGGATAAGGAATCAATTTCAAAGGAATTAAATGTTTCTATTTCGAAAATAGATGATATTTTAAAAAGAATAGAATTAAACAGACATAAATCAGAGCCATTGCCTATACCAAAATGATTTAGATGATATTATATTTTTGAATAATATATTTATATTCATATCTATTTTCATCTTTAATTTTTTAATATATTGCATTTTACATTTTATATTTGCAAGATTTTCAGCCATTTTATTGTGATAATATGAAAAGAGAGGAATATTTTTTAAAACTCATTGAAACCATTGATGAACTTAAATATGAGAGTAAAAGTGGTATTCCCATACTTGTTGAGGGAAAAAAGGATATTGCATCGTTAAAGAAATTGGGCATCGATGGGAATTTTATAACTGTTTCATGCATGCCCTTTTTTGAAATTGCAGATGAGCTCGTAAAACAGGGTGTCAAAGAAGTTATTTTATTAACCGACTTTGACCGGGCTGGAAAACAGCATGCTAGGGAAATCATAACAGAGCTCGAAAGAAAAAGAATTAAAGTAAATAAAAACATTAGAAGAGACATAATAAAATATGGTCATGGAGATTTAAAGGATATTGAAAGCTTGTATCGCTATATTGTTAGAAAATGTGGAGATTTGGAGCATCTATAAAGGTATATGTAATTATACCTATGATAATAATATGCGTAAAATTTTATAATAACTAATGGTGGTGATTTTATGGATGAGCTCCCAAAACCCTATGTCATATCAAATGTTGGAATGTCATTGGATGGAAAATTGGCAACAGTAGAGAATGATTCGAGAATTTCAGGTGAAAATGACTTAAAAAGAGTTCATCAAATTAGAAAAGATGTTGATGGTATAATGGTTGGTATAGGAACGATTTTAAAGGACGACCCAAGGCTCACAGTTCATAAAATAGATGCAAAAATGGAGGATAATCCAATAAGAATCGTTGTTGATAGCAATTTAAGAATTCCATTAAATGCGAGAGTATTAAATAAAGACGCTAAAACCATAATAGCCACAACTCTAAAAGATACACCTGATAAAATAGCAAAGATAAATAAATTAAAAGAAATGGGGAATGTAGATGTAGTCAGAACAGGAACCGAAAAGGTTAATTTAAAAGAACTGATGGAGATATTGTATAAAAAAGGCATAAAAAAAATACTTTTAGAAGGGGGCGGCACATTAAATTGGGGTATGTTTAAAGAAAATCTTGTTGATGAAGTTAGCGTATATGTAGCTCCGAAAATATTTGGTGGGATGGGAGCTCCTACTTATGTTGATGGCGAGGGATTTAAAACAGTTGATGAATGCGTAAAACTGGAATTAAAAAAATATTATCCCCTTGATGATGGAATAGTCCTTGAATTTAAAGTTAAAAATACTAGATAAAATCACTTTGTGCTTTCAAAATTCAATGGTAATTTTATTGCTCACATGCTTTAAGTGAGATGAATATTATCATAAAAATTTATATAAATCATCTTCATATTCTAATTATATGTTATTATTTTCAAGATATAAAAAAATAAAATGCAATTATAACCGAAAAGTTTAAATAGTGGTAAAATACCAATTTAAATTGTATTTAAAATATATAACATACTTAAAACCAACTCTTAAATAAAAATAGGTGATATATATGGCAGAACTTCCAGTAGCTCCAATGGAAAGAATATTGAAAAAAGCAGGTGCTGAAAGAGTAAGCAGAGAAGCAGCAGTTCTCCTTGCTGAAGCATTAGAAGAAATAGCAATGGATATTGCTCAAACCTCCGTAGAATTAGCAAAACATGCTGGTAGAAAAACAGTAAAAGCTGATGATGTAAAAATGGCATTAAAATAATTAATCTATTTTAGATTTTCTATTTTTATGTCTTTAATTTGACTAAATCCCCCTGTGTGTGGGGATAAACCAGTCGATTATTTGTTAATAGATGATGGTGCTCTAGTTTTGCTTATTAGATAATCAAATAATTCGAATGCGTCATCCATTTTTTCTAGTTCCCTTATATTGATAGTTTTTACACGCCCTATGTCTTTTGCCCCTTTTTCTAAGATTAATAATGAATGGCTATTTAATATTGATGATAGCTGATTTACAATTAATGCCTTTTTTCTAGTTTCTTCGGTTTCCATCTCTTCAATATTTGTTAATAACAATGTATTTATATGATATTCTTCATATTCATAAATATCATGTTTTTCAGCAACTGCATCAAATGGTGCTTTTTTTGTCTCAATCATGTTGAATCCTAATTCATTAAGTAAATTCATCACATGTAGTTTAAATTCCTCATCGTATCTATTAACATATTTATTGTTATCATCACAGGTTTCAGTGTTGAAAGTTTCATCTTCGTTTATTTCTAATTCCAAAGGTATTCCTTTAACTAATGGAACATCCAAATACTGCTCTATTTTTAAAGCAACTTCAATGGAAGGATTTGCTTTATTTTGTTCATATTTATATATTGTTTTTCTTGAAACATTTGAAAATTCTGCGAGCTCCCCCACTGAAATATTTAATTTTTCCCTAGTTTCTCTTAAAACATTCCCGTCAATATTCACAAAGAATCCACCTCTGCCAGCATAAATAACAGGAGGGCTTCCTTCTAAATACAATTTAAATGTTTCAAATGTTATCGCCTTTATATTGTGTCGTTCATACACAACATCATCTTCCATTGGAACATTTCGAGTTCTAACTCCAATTAATAATGGAATGGCATTTAATATTCGGGATATTTTTATAAGTTCCATAGATTGTTCATTGCTTAAACTATCTATGTTTTTTAGTACTTTTATTAAATATTTTACATCATTCTTTCTAGCCAGTATATCAAAGCACGACCTGCTGAATGATTGTGAAACTACAAAATTATATCTATTCAATAAATTCATGCACTCTGAAATTATAATCTCTCTCATAATCCCACCTATCACTATTTTATATATATTCAAATACACCAATAATATCTAATTCTAAACTATCCAATATATATTATTTACGGAAATATAATATAAATATATTTCTTTATATGATAGGTATAAATTATATCATACCTATTATTCCATAGATACACATGGTGAAAATGATAATATGATAGAGTTAAGGGGAAAATCTGCAAAGGAACTTATTAAAAAGGTTGGCGACATAGATTTTGGAGATGAAAAAGAAATATATATAAACACGGAATTATCCAAAAATTTGGTTATTGAGATATTGGAAAACTCGAATATTGAGACAATATACCTGCCAGAATCAAAATATAGGCGAACGAACAAAAAACTTATTGAAGCATTAGAAGGTATTGGTTTAGAAGTTAAGCCCGTAAAGGCAAAAACAGGAAGGCCTTCAAAAAATGAGGAAATTATATCCAAATATCTAGATAAACATCCAAAAGAGATTTCAAAACTAACAGGAATAAATTTGAAAACTGTTGAATATCACTACTATAAACTTAAATCAAAAGAATAGGATAATTTATAATTTACTTTTTATTATTTATTATAAAATTGGTGAGCTCCTATGGTGATTTGTTGTAAGGTTAATATTAAAGAAGGGGAAAAAATAAGAAGATTTCTTTTAGACAATAAACTGTTGAATAAGGATTACAAATTAAAAAAGGAAGATGGTTATTTATATGTTCCACTAATAAATTTGAATAATGATATAAAAAAAGATATAAACAAAATAATAAATGATAAAGTTGAATTTGTTGAAGTAGATGATGAATGTTTAAAAAAGGCACATAAAAAACAGATGAATTTTAGAGAGTATCTAATTAAAAACTTTAAAAAAGAAATAGAAGATGGTCTTATAGCACTATCCTACGATGTAGTTGGTGATATCGTAATAATCCAAATATCCGATGAAATAAACGAAGACATTAGAAAAAAGATAGGAGAAACTGCATTAAAATTGATTCCATCCATTAAGACAGTGTTTAGGAGAAAAAGCGACATAAAAGGAGAATTTAGAATCAGAGAGTTGGAGCTCCTCGCAGGAGACTATAAAACATTGACACTTTATAAAGAAAATGGTTATAGGTTATGGGTTGATGTTGAAAAGGTCTATTTTTCACCAAGATTGGGGTGGGAGCGAAAAAGAATTATGGAGAAAGTGAAATTTGATGATATTGTTGTAGATATGTTTTGCGGAGTTGGACCGTTCTCCATAGCATGCAAAAATGCAAAGAAGATTTATGCCATTGACATAAATCCCGATGCAATAGAACTGCTTAAAAAAAATATAGAATTAAATAAGCTTCAAAATAAAATAATTCCAATTCTCGAAGATGTAAGAAAAGTAAATGTGAAGGGAAACCGAATAATAATGAACCTTCCAAAATATGCCCATTTATTTGTGGATAAAGCTCTGGATATCGTCGAAGAAAATGGCATAATACATTACTACACCATAGGTAAGGATTTCAACGATGCTATTGAATTATTTAAGTCCAAATGTGATTGTGAGATTTTGGAAAAAAGAGTTGTAAAGTCCTATTCTCCGCGGGAGTATGTTTTAGTATTGGATATAAAAGTCAAACATAAAAATAAAATAAGTAAAACATAAAATAAAATAGAAAATATAAAAAATTTATTAAAAAAACGCTTCCAAAGTTATTTGTTTTGATTTCTCTTTGTCTTTATCTGTTTTTTTATCTTTCTTTTTGGGAGCTCCGGATGATTTAGTAGTTCCATCATTTGTTTCATTTATCTCATTTTCATTTTTAATATCTTTGATAACTTCTTCAATACTAATATTTTTTAGGTCTTTAATTTCTTTTTCTACCTTTTTATCTTTCTTTTTAGTTTTCTTCTTTTCTGCTTTCTTTTCATCTGTTTCAGCGGTTTTTGCTTTTGATTCTGCTTTTTTTTCTGATTTTTCCTTTATTATTTTAAATATTTTTTTAGCCGTGGTCTTATTTGTTAAATATTCCAATTCATCATTAGTAAATTCATAAAATTCTACGAGCTCAGCCCCAAATTCTGGATTGGATTTAAGGATAACCTGCAAATATAGTATATCTTCCCTGGCTCTTTTAGTGGATACATGAGTTTTTAAACTTATTTTATTAAGTATTTTATTCATAATATTTCGTTTTGCCTTTGTTTTAGTGAGTTTCGTAAATACCGTTGGTCTAACATAGGAAAAGAATCCTCTATATTTTTCATCCTTTGCAAGTGCCACTCCCGCAGTCATAAGTGCAGAAGCATACCTCCAAAGTCCATAATATTGTCTTTTATGAACTCTCCCCAAAAATATGTCTGCCTTTGAAAGATAGTCATAGGCACGAACTATATCCTCTTTCTTTTTGTATTCCCTCGGTATGTTCTCAGCAATCCATTCTTCAATAGTTCCAATGTCCTCTTTTACATCATATACCGAAGATACTGCAATATCGTAGTGGGTTGTTTTTAATATAATTCTTATGGCATCGAAAATGCTTTTTTCAACATCCCTATCTGGGAGCTCCTTAACCTCTTCTAAATTTAAATCATTTCCAATGGCAAGAGATTCTAAATCATTAATTGCCGCCCTAACATCACCGCCTGCATGTTTTGCTATTATTTTAAGAATCTTATCATCTACATTAAAACCTTCTTTTAGTGCTATTCTTCTCAATACAGGCACTATGGAGTTTGTATGAACAGACCCTATCTTTACAATTTTACAGGCATTCCTTAAAGACATTAATGATGGTTTGTAAATGTCATTTGCAGTTAATATTAATGGATTTTTTGCTGTTTTTATTATTTTTAATATCTCGCTCACTCCCCCCCGGTCGCTGTTTCCGGAGATTCCATCAACCTCATCCAAAATAATTAGTGCCCTTTTTCCAGACAACGACTTTGACATCGATGCACTTCCAACTACCTGCTTAATTACATCCTTGTTTCTCTTGTCACTTGCATTTAATTCAATTACTTCAAAACCATAGTCATTTGCAAGAGCATTTGCAAGTGTTGTTTTACCGCATCCCGGAGGACCAACAAGAAGAATCGGTTTTACAGGATTGCCATGTAAATAATCTTCAATCCATTTTTTTAATTCTTCTTTAATTTTTGTATTTCCAACAACCTCCGCCATGGTTTTTGGTCTGTATTTTTCAACCCAGTTCATAAAATCACCAAAATGATAGATAATAATGACAATAATATATGGATTATAAATTATAAAGATTTTAAGATAAAGATGAGATTAAGATAAAGAATATAATAACGATATATTATAAAAATAAATAATAAATGCCATTTATATATACATCCTGTAAAGATTGATGTTAGTTAATAGGTTATTTATTTATAATTAATATTAAATATATATTAAATATATTAAATAGCAATGTATTATAGATTAACTAAATACTCTGTGATAGATATATGCTACCCGAAAGATTAGATTTTAAGAATTATGGAAAAGATTTAGATTTTTGGACATTCTTAGAGCAAGCCTACGAGAAAGATTTAAAATTGGATTTAGGTCATTTTATAATATTATGTATATTGCTATATGTTAATGAAACATACGCTAAACTCATAGAAGAGTTTGGAAAAAAAAAGGCTAGAAAGATATTGGAAGAAAAAGAAATATTTTCAAAAAATTCTGACTATATATCGGGAGAGTATTTAAAGAAGTATATCAAAAGAGATAGTCGTGGAGCTGTTCATTCAAGGATTAAAGACTTAAAAAGTTTGGGATTTGAGATACACACTAAACCGGGTTTTTTAGGGGGCTATAAGTTATTAAAAACTCCTGAATGGTTTAAATAATTTTACAATAATATAATAATACTTTAATTATTTTTATCTTTATTTTAGTCGAAAATCTTTTTAATATATGGCTCAAATGGAACAATTTCATCCCTTTTCCTTGGACTTATTGTGGCGATTTTTAATATCTTTTTTTCAGGAGATAGCCCAATGGTCAATGTTCCAGGTGTCAAGGTAATACTGCATGCTAAAAGAACCTGACCTATCAAACTATTAATATCAGTTTCTATTTCGATGATTTGCGGGTTTATACTTCCATTTATACTCCGCCTTACAACATCGAGCCATGCCTCGCTTAAAGCCTTCAATAAAACAAATATGTATCCTACAACACCAAAAACACTCATTATATGACACCTTATAAATATTTATATAATATATAAACATATACAACCATAATTAGAATCTATAATTATTAATAATTACAAATAGATATATATAGTTTGTGATTTATAAATTACAAAAAATGTAAAAAAGGAATCTAAAAAGTATAAAATAAAGCATTATTAGGGTGAAAAAATGAACGAAGAAATACAAAAACAATTTTATGAATTAGAATTATACAACCAGCAGGTTAAAAAACTCCAAGAAGAGCTCGGAAAGATAGAGATTATGAAAATGGAGTTAATGAAATCAATAGAATCCATGGAAGGATTGAAAGAATCAAAAGAACTTTTAATCCCATTAGGCGGCGGAGCATTTGTAAAAGCAGAAGTTATTGACAGCGAAAAAGTTATAGTTGGAGCAGGTGCAGACGTTTTCCTTGAAAAAAACATAGACGAAGTTATCGAAGACTTCAAAAAATCCTCAGAAGAACTAACCAATGCAGAAACGATGGTTAAAGAACAGATAGAAAAAACTGTTAAATTCATGGATAAAATGCAGCAAGATTTGGAGAAAAAAGTTAGATTAATGGAAGGCCAGCAGCAACCTCCTGCATCAACTTCTCAATAATAAACTATATATACGATGGGGTTTAACTATAGTATGTTTTTAGTTAAATTTAGTTAAATTAAAATTAGACGAAAACTTTCGGTTTTCGTTGTCCACTTACTTCGTAAGTGAGGGCATAACTTTTTTAATTTTTTAAAAGTTTTTTAATTTTTTTAGTAATTTAACTAAAAATGTGTGCTTCCACATTCGGCACTGTTGGATATCCAAGCATCGTGGAAGCACTGTGCTTCCACATATTGTGGTGCCCGAATCATCCAAAAGAGAAACAATTTTGGATGTATATTACAAGGAACATTATATAGCATATATTATTTACGAATGCTATATATAGTAAATGCTGTGGGAGCTCACATTTATAATAAAAATTGGGGGAGATTCCAAACTTGCTTCTAACTATTTAACCATAATATTAGGAGTAGTTATGAAATTCGAAGATTTTGTTTTTGGACGCCCCCCCTGTGATAAAATTAAAATAGGTTGATTATATGACTATGACGGAATTTAAAGAATTAGGATTATCTGAAAATATGATAAATGCATTAGAAAAAAAAGGATTCACAAACCCAACACCAATCCAAAAGAAAGCAATACCTATCCTATTAGAAGGAAACTTGGATATTATAGGACAGGCACAAACTGGAACTGGAAAAACTGCGGCATTTGGAATTCCAATGGTTGAAACACTTAATGAAGGTTCAAAGGATGTTCAGGCACTTATACTCGCACCAACAAGAGAGCTCGCCATACAGGTTTCAGATGAGATAAACTCATTAAAAGGAAATAAAAATTTAAAGGTAATTCCAGTCTATGGGGGGCAGTCCATAACTGAACAGATAAGGAAATTAAAGAAAGGAGTAGATATTGTTGTAGGAACTCCGGGGAGAGTTTTAGACCACTTAAAAAGAGGAAATCTAAAATTGCACAATGTTTCCTATGTTGTTCTAGATGAAGCTGATGAAATGCTCGACATGGGATTCATAGACGATGTTGAGGAAATTTTAAGATATACAAATCCAGACAAAAAAATGCTTCTATTCTCAGCTACATTGCCTAGGAAAATTATGGGATTGGCTAAAAAATACATGAGAAAATATGAAGTAATAAGTGTTAAAAAGGAACAATTAACTACAAATACAGTGGAACAGATTTACTATGAAGTTAGGAGCTCCGATAAGTTCGAGGCATTGTGTAGAACAATAGATATGAACAATGACTTTTACGGATTGGTATTCTGTAAAACTAGGGCAGATGTAAATGATGTGGCAAATAAACTTGCAAATAGAGGATATAAAGCAGAAGGTATCCATGGAGATATCGTCCAAAATCAGAGAGAAAGGATATTATCCAGATTTAAAAACAAAAGGTCAAATATCCTTGTAGCAACAGATGTTGCAGCAAGAGGTATCGATATTAATAACCTCACCCATGTTATAAATTACTCGCTCCCACAGAATCCCGAATCCTATGTTCATAGAATCGGAAGAACTGGAAGAGCTGGAAGAAGGGGAACTGCCATTACATTTGTTCAACCAGATGAGTTCAGAAAATTAAAATACATAAAAAAGATAGCAAAAACAGACATTGAAAAAAGAGAGCTCCCAACTGTGGAAGATATCATCAGTGCAAAGAAGTCATCAGTTATAGATAATATTTTAAAAATTGTGAGCTCCGAGGAATACAGCGAAGAATATCTTGATATTGCTAAGAAATTGTTGGAAGAAAATGATGCTGAAAAAGTTATAGCGTCCCTTTTAAAATACACATTTCAAGATGAATTGAACGAAAAAAGATACGGTAAAATCAAACCTACCAGAAGTGTTAAAGAAGTTAAAGAAGGTCAGTCAAGATTGTTTGTAGCTCTTGGGAAAAAGGATGGAATAAATCCAAGAAAACTTGTTGAATACCTTGAAGATAAGACGAATGTAAGGGGAAGATATATAGATGATGTTGCAGTATTTGAAAACTTCTCATACATCACAGTTTCTTCAAGAGATGCTGAAAAAATTATAAAAACCCTTGGTAGAGTTAGAAGAAATGGAAAATCCATTGTAGAACATGCTAAGAAAAGGAAAAACTATTAAATAATTTATTAATTTTTTATTTTTTTATTTAATTAGATTTATATATGTATATTAATAGATATATATTTCCAAAATAAAAATAGTAAAACTTAGAACCTAAAATTTAACCATATATTCTAATTAATAAATATAGTTGCCTAAAATAAAAAATAGTGGGCCCAGCCGGATTCGAACCGGCGACCCTCGCCTTGTAAGGGCGATGTCATAGCCAACTAGACCATGGGCCCAATGTGCTTTTGATATTTCTTTTTTTAAGATTTCATGGGTTTTTCTTTCCCGCAATCTTTCGACAAAATAACCAATGCAATCATAATATATAAAGATTTCGGTTTAGTGATTATTTCTACACTACCATTAAAGATACTAATTAATAATATAAAATCATAAAATATACTGCAATAGAATAAATGGTGTAATTATGGAGAGCTCACATTTAAAAAATTTTTTAAGAGATAGGGATGAAATAATAAAGTGCTCAAAAGAAAGGGATAATAACAGCATAAATGAATTTAAAAAAATTATTGATAAAATTAAATCAAAAAAGGAGGCAGAGGGAGAACCAACCAATATTGTTGCAGATTTCACAGAATACAATCCATTGCACAATGGACATAAGTATTGTTTAAATGAAGGTAAAAAATACGGTATCTTCATAAGCATACTTCCAGCACCACTTGAAAGAAGCGGGCGAGGTATTCCATATCTTGTTGATAGACATATTCGTTCTGAAATGGCCATAAAAGCCGGTGCAGATATTGTTGTTGAAGGTCCCCCTATGGGAATAATGGGCTCTGGTCAATACATGCAGTGCCTTATAAAGATGTTTTACACTCTCGGCACCGAGATTATACCGAGAGGATATATTAAGGAGAGTTCTATGGAAAAGGTCATAAACTGCATAAACAATGGGCATCATATTAAGGTAAAACCATATAAGATATCATGTGTTGAAACTGGTGAGCTCCTTTGTGAAAAACTTGAAATAGATAACTATGTCATAGCTTCCATGTCAAGCACTATTTATAAAGTTAATAAAAACTGCAACATTAACTTTAAACCAAAATTTGTTTTTGTAGAAAGAATAGGGGGCATAAGTGGAACGAAAATTAGAGAGGGGATATTTAGCGGGAAATTTGATGAAATAAAAAACATGCTTCCAGAAACTACTTTGAATATTTTAAAGAAGTATTATGATAAAGGAGAACTGGATAATATTATTTTAAAAAGGTTTGAAGACAGGATATTGGAAACTGCAAATGAATATGAATTAAAAAATTACATTCCCGACTATGTAGCAAATATTTTAGAAAAAAACAGACCATTTAACAGTATTGATGAGATTAGACAGGCAATTCCCTATGGATTTTCAAGGCATTACAAAGAACGAATCTTGTCAAAGCTCGAAGCTCGAATAGAAAACGAGGTTATTTCAGAGTATATAAAAAACTATCCTTCAAAGATAAAAATACTTGCAGTAAATGATGTTATTAATTAAATAAAACGGTGATATTTTGCAAAAACAAAGATTTTGTTTAGACACTACGGCAATTACAGATAGTGAGGTTAGGAAATCACTTAGGGCAAATACGATTTCTGAATCTGCTGAGATGATACTTGATTTAATAGCAGAATCCAGGGTTCATTTGGATATTTCATGCCACATCCCATATCCCAGCGTATATGATGAGCTCGTTGGATTTTTAAAAAGGGAAGGATGCCCAGAAGAGGTTTTAATTAAAGTGGATACATGGCTTGTAAAGAAAACACCAAATAGATATGAAATAAAGCTTCCAGCAGAGATACTTTATGAATATATAAGGGATTTAAGGGAGAGAATAAACAAAGGCATGAGAATAAGCGAAAATGCAATGTATGAAACAGCATCAGAGGCTTATGTGCTTTCACAGGATGAAGAATCAAAAGATAAAAAGGCATTAATAGATGATGTTTTATCGAAAACTGTAAATTCATTTAGGAATAAATACAGAAGTGCTTTGAGAACTGGGACTCTTGACAGTGCCCCAGATTTAGATGTGTTATTACTTGCAAAGGAGCTCGACGCCGCAGTGGTTGCAAGTGATGAAGGTATTGAAAAATGGGCTCAGCGTCTTGGGTTGAGATTTGTTAAAGCAAGAGATTTTCCATTTATACTTAAAGAATATCTAAATATCTACGGGAAAAAGATTTAATTAATTATTTATTGATTATATATTAAAACAGAAAAACGGATGAATTAACAGACATAATTTTTAAACAGGTATTGACCTATATTAAGATTAACCTTAACTGCATAATACTAAAATAATGAATAACCAATATTGGATAAATCAATTAACTTTATAAATTAAAAACATTTAAAAAAGATAAGACATAATTTACAAAAATATAAAAGATTTTATCTCGATACTAAATGAGAAAAGATAAAAGAAACAGAAGAAACACGGTGAAAAAGCTATGGTATTACTACTTATCAGGGGCGATAATTACGAAAAGATTAAAAATGCACTGGCAGATATCCACAGACATGCAAAATTAACAATAATTGGAAAACCAAAAATCATGGTTCCCGAAGCTGCGGATGAGCTCCTAAAATACATACTTGGAAATATTAAAAAACCATGTAAAAAAGCATGCCTAGTTAAAATCGAAGAAAACGCTCCAAGAGCAATAGATAAAATAAGAAAAATCCACCCCCCTGCACATATTGTGGTGATAAGTGAAAGACATGAACCATACCCTTACCTTATTGAAGATTTTCCGAAAATGCCTCCATTGAAAGGATATTATAAAAGTAAGGGTGGCGATGAAGAAGAGGATGAAAAAGAAAAGAATGGCAAACCTCCAAAAAAACAGAAAGTTTCCAAATCTTCTTCTGTTCAGGGCAAATCTAAATTCAAACATAAAAAACCAAAAACAACAACAAAGAATAAAAAATAAAGGGTGAAGGTATGAAAGAGGTTAAAGGAACAGTTAATTTTAGAGAAATGGATAAAGAAATAAAAAAATTTTGGGAAGATAATGAAATATACCAAAAGGTAAAAAAACTAAACGAACACTATCCAGAATATTATTTTGTAGATGGTCCTCCATACTGTTCTGGTGCGATACATTTGGGAACTGCATGGAATAAAACAATAAAAGACACAGTATTGAGATTTAAGAGAATGCAAAATTATAATGTTCTCGATAAAGCGGGCTGGGATATGCACGGGCTTCCTATTGAAGTAAAGGTTGAAAATGAATTCAACATAAAATCAAAAAAGGACATTGAAACAAAAATTGGAACAACAGAATTTATTGAAAAATGTAAGGAATTTGCACTGAGAAATAAGGAAGTAATGGAGAATCAGTTTAAAAATTTAGGAATATGGCTTGACTGGGAAAATGCATACATGCCTATAAAAAACGACTATATAGAGTCAGGATGGTGGAGTTTAAAAAAGGCACATGAAAAAAATCTTCTTTCAAAAGATTTAAGGGTTGGATATTGGTGTCCAAGATGTGAAACTTCACTTGCAGAACATGAGGTAAGAGGAGAATATAAAGAAGTTCTCGACCCATCAGTTTATGTTAAATTTAAACTAATGGATGAAAAAGAAAAAGATACCTACCTTGTAATTTGGACAACAACACCATGGACTTTAATGTCAAATCTTCTTGTTTCAGTTCATCCAGATTTCGATTATGCCTATGTTGAAGTTGTTTTAGAAAGAGATGGAGAAGAGATAAAAGAAACATGGATAATAGCTGAGGCATTAGTTGAGGAAGTGATGAAAAAGGCAGGTAAAAGCAACAATATAAAATCTTACAACATAATAAAGACAGTAAAAGGAGCGGATTTAGAAGGGATAAAATATATACATCCACTGCTGGAAGAAAACGAAAGACAGAAAGAATTTGCAGAAATCGAAAATGCCCATACTGTGGTATTGGGCGAGCATGTTAGTTTAGATGGTGGAACAGGTTTAGTTCATACTGCACCAGGGTTTGGTGAAGAGGACTTTGAAGTTGGTAAAAAATACGATGTTCCGATATATTCCCCAATAGATGACGAAGGAAGATATATAGAAGGAAAATGGAAAGGAACCTTTGTAAAAGATGCTGATGACGATGTAATAGAAACATTAAAAAATAAAAATCTCTTAGTTTCAGCTGGAAAGATAAAGCACACGTATCCGCACTGTTGGAGATGTAAAACACCACTTTTATTTAGAGCTACGGAGCAATGGTTCTTAACTATATCAAAGATAAAGGATGACATAATAGAGCATGCAAAAACCGTTGATTGGGTGCCAAACTGGGTAGAAACAAGGTATATAAATGGAGTTAAGTTCGTTGGAGACTGGAATATATCAAGGCAGAGATACTGGGGAATACCACTTCCAATATGGGTATGTGAAGAATGCGGAAAATATGAAGTTATAGGAAGTGTTGAAGAATTAAAGGAAAAAATGATAAACGACATTCCATTGGATGATTTGCATAAACCAACAGTTGATAAGATTATTTTAAAATGTAGCTGTGGAAAGGAAATGAAGAGGGTGCCTGATGTTCTCGATGTCTGGTATGATTCAGGACTTGCTCCTTATGCTTCAATAAATGCCAAAGAACTTAAAAAAGCTGATTTCATCGTTGAAGGAAATGACCAAGTTACAAAATGGTTCTATTCCCAGCATGCATTAAGTGCAATTGTATTTAACGATATACCATACAAAAAATGTATGATGCACGGATTTGCACTTGATGAAAACGGAAACAAAATGAGTAAAAGTTTAGGAAATGTTGTAAATCCTGATGAAGTAGTGGAAGAGTATGGTGCGGATTTACTGAGGTATTATTTACTTAGTGCAAACAAGGCATGGGAAGATATAAGATTCTCATACAATGAGCTCGGCGAGGTAAAAAGTTTATTCAATACACTTTGGAACTCATACACATTTGCAGTTAATTATATGGTGCTTGATAACTTTGTTCCAAATGAGGAATATATGAATTATTTAAGGGATGAAGATAAATGGATAATAAGCAAAATAAACAGCTTAACAAAGGAAATAATTGAGGATTTAGAAATTCCGCATCTCCATTCATACACATGGAAATTAAGGGAATTCATACTTAATGATTTAAGCAGATGGTATATTAAACTCATAAGAAGCAGAACATGGATGGAGAAGGACGACCCTGACAAGCTTTCAGCATACCAAACATTATACTATGTTTTAATGAAATTGATTACAATCCTATCGCCAGTTGCACCGCACATAAGCGAAAAGATATATCAAAACATGAAAACAGAGGATATGCCAGAAAGTGTATTCATGAATAAAATAACTATTGATGAGGAACTCATAGACAGAACACTTGAAGAAGATATTGAGGTTGTAAGGGAAATTGTAGATGCCATATTGAGAGGAAGGGACAAGGTAAAACACACACTGAGGTATCCAATATCAAAAATAATACTTCCAAAGAGCATTGAAAATGTAGTGGAAAAATACGGATATATCATAAAAGAACAAGGCAATGTTAAAGAAATAGATGTTGAAGAGTTCAAAGGAAACATGACTGTTAAGCCAAATTATAGAGAGCTCGGAAAGGTATTCAAAAGTGAAGTTCCAAATGTTGTAAAAATCATTAACTCCATGAATCCAAATGAGCTCAGTGAAAAATTGAAAGAAGAAGGAAAAATAACAATTGATGGATATGAGATAAAACCTGAATATGTTGAGTTTAAAATAGAAATTCCAGAAAACATTGTTGGTATGGAGTTTTCAAAAGGAAATGTTTATATAAACATTGAACTAACTGAGGATATTATAAAAGAAGGGCTTATGAGGGAGGTAATTAGAAGAATCCAGTCAATGAGAAAAGATATGGATTTGGATATTGAAGAGAAGATAAAGGTAAAAATGGAAGGCATTGAATTCAGTGAAGATACATTAAAATCCATTGAGAAAGAGGTTAGAGGAACATTCTTTGATGAAATAAAACCAGATTATGAACAGGAATGGGAAATAAAGACACCAAATAAGGAAGTTTATAGGATAAAAATAGGGGTAGAAAAATTATAAGGTTCCAGCCGAAGCGATAGCGAGGCTGGAATTTTGGATGCACACTTTTTTAAAGGGTGCATAAAAACGCCTTCCGAAACTGTTATATATTAGATGGGTGTTAGTTATTATTGGTGAGTAAATGTGAGTTTAGAAAGAGTATATACGATGAAGGAAGCTTGTGAATTGTTGGGAGTTCATATAAAAACACTACAAAAATGGGATAGGGAGGGAAAAATTAAATGTGTTAGAACCATAGGAGGAAAGAGAAGAGTTCCAGAGAGTGAGATAAAACAAATCTTAGGAATTAAAGACAAAGAACAAAGAAAAATTATCGGATATGTAAGAGTATCATCAAATACACAAAAGGATGATTTAGAAAGACAAATGGACATGATAAAATCATACGCAAGAGATTTAAATTGGAATGTGGAAATATTAAAAGATATTGGTAGTGGATTAAATGAAAAGAGGAAAAACTACAAAAAACTTTTAAAAATGGTTATAAACCGAGAAGTTGAGAAAGTAATAATTACTTACCCAGATAGATTGACGAGATTTGGTTTTGAAACATTAAAAGAATTCTTCAAATCTTATGGAACAGAGATAATTGTTATTAATAAAAAATATAAGACACCACGAGAAGAGTTAGTAGAGGACTTAATAACTATCGTCTCCCATTTCGCAGGAAAATTATACGGAATGCGTTCCCATAAGTATAAAAAACTTACAAAAACCATTCAAGAAATTGTAAGTGATAATAATGCCAAATAAAAACAAAATCCCAACCGAAATCATCCTAACATACAAAGTTAAACACAATTACGATTTAAAAAACCTACCAGAAGAATTTCTAAAAATCTCAAATGAAGCCATTAATATTATTTGGAAAAATATAAATTGGAAAGAAAAGACAATTAAACATCGATACAAAGTAGGAAAGAAATACAAATACTACAAAACTACTCGACTAATCCCAGAAATTCCAAAGGATAATGATTTCAAAAGAGAGTTAAGAAATCACTCATTAAAAGGTTGGGAGTTTGCATCTCATTATATCGATGGAGCTATTAAAACCGCCTACTCTACAATAAACAGTTGGAAATCAAATTATTTAAACGGTAACAGGGAAATAAACAAACCAACATTCAAAAGACCTTTTGTTAGAGTTAAAAACACCCTAATAAGACATGATAAAGAAAATGGAAATATAAGAATTACCATAAAACCGAGAAAGGAGTATTTGGTTTTAAATATTAAGGATGCGTGGTTCTACGAAAAAATTAAGAACTTTAATGTTGGAGAGGTTATTTTAAAGGATAATGAGGCATTAATAACCTTCAAAAGACAGTTGGATTTATCTGATAAGGAAGTAATTATTGGAATTGATAGTAATTTAAAGTCATTGGACTTATATCACTCAGAAAAAGGTTGGATTAGAGTTGATTTGTCTGAATTGCATAGGATTAAGGGGATTTATGATGTAATAATCGATAGGTTAAAATCAATCTATAAAAAAGCCCCTAAGAGGATTAGCAAACTACTTAGAAAATACTGGAATAGGAGAAAAAATCGAGTTAATGATTTTATTAACAAACTCACTTCCCAACTATCTAAACTCTTTCCTAATGCAATTTTAGTATTTGAAGATTTAGATAAGTTTAACATGTATGGTAAAAACTCTAAATTCAATAGGGATTTAGATAGAAGTAATTGGAGAAGAATAGCTGGGAAATTAGAGTATAAGAGTGTTGTTGTTTATGTTAATCCCCACTACACTTCAAAAACCTGTCCCGTATGCGGGAGTAGAATGGAGTCCCAAGAGGGGGAGGTTGTTAAATGCAATAATTGTGGGGATTTTAATAGGCAATTTGTTGGTTGTTTTAATGTATTTAAAAGAGGAATTAAATTAGTTGAAAAATTATTAGGCGGAGTTGGGGTTCCCGTGACTGGGGTGAAGGTCGATGATTTACTCTCCGATGAACCCAGAGGAGAGTTGAGATTGATGCCACCCAATCCCGATGTGAGTTATATTGTAGATTTAAATGGTAGAGCTCTTTTACAAGTATAAAAACTCACCAATACTCACATTGGGAAGACCCCTAGTAAGGAAGTTTATAAGATAAAAATAATGCTTGAAAGAACAAATAATAAAAATTAATTTATTTTATTTAAAATCTTTTAGAAACACTTAAATACTATTTTATCATATATGCATGATAAATTCTCAAATCTCGGTGAAATTGTGGATATATATTTAATGTTTTTTATAATAATTACATCCATATTTATAATGCCCATTATATTAAAAAGGTTTAATATTCCAGGTATTACATCAGTAATGCTGGCGGGTATTCTTATTGGACCTTATGGGCTTGGGTTAATAGACATGAACGAAGCATTAACTATATTTTCAGAATTTGGAGCAATTTTCCTAATGTTTTTAGCTGGAATGGAGGTTGATAACGAAACATTGAGAGAAGAATTTAAAAATTCAACAGTTGTAAGCCTGTTCTCTCTGGTAATACCTGCTATTGGGGGATATATCATAGGAAAATTGTTTGGGCTTGATTTTATTGGTGCTTTGCTTTATGCGGCAATATTTTCATCACATTCCGTTGGTATAGTATATAGCTTAATGAACGAATTAAACTTAACAAAATCAAGATTTGGAACAACTGCACTGAGTGCCACAATAGTTGTTGATTTAGTAAGTTTAATTGTATTATCTGTAATAATAAAGATGAGCACGAATATCCAGAATTCTGATATATTCTATTTTATACTGATGGTATTGCTGTATATCTCAGGACTCCTTCTGACGATACCCTACATTTCAAAAATAATATTCAAAAGATGTGCGCATCTCCACATTAAAAAAATACATTTTGTATTATTCATAATACTTGTTTCAATACTTGCTGGGGAGCTTATAGGACTCCACCCAATCATTGGAGCATTTATTACTGGAGTGGCAGTTTCAGAGGCTCTTACAAAAGAGGAACATGACGAACTATTGAATAAAAATTTAAATGCAATAGGATATGGTTTTTTTATACCTATATTTTTCCTCACATTGGGTATGACTACGGACATTAGAGTATTAACTGATTTGAAGAACATCTGGTTGGTATTGGCAACCATAGTTGGAGCCTCAATTCTAAAAGTGACTTCCGGATACTTCTCCTTTAAGCTTATTGGGTACGATAAAATAAAAAGCTTCTGCGGCGGGTTGCTAACTATACCAAAAATATCCGCTTCATTAGTAGCCGCATCAGTCGGTCTTGAACTCGGAATTATTTCAAGAGAATTTTTTGTCGCAATAGTAGTTCTGTCTCTGGTGAGCTCTATGATAACACCAATATTTGTTAAAAACCTTGTTGTCAAATATAATCGGGCATTTGTTGAATAAAAATAAAAAATTAAAAAAATTCAAATCCAAATTCTTTTCGCATAAATCTTTTTCCTTTATTTAACTTGTATGTTAATTCCTTTTCAAATACATTATCAACCAAAAGTTTTGACAATGACGGGCTTATTTCCAAACCTGCTATGGATGTTGTTATTCTTGGATTTATTTCAAGTATGTATATATCATCACCATTTACAAGAACATCAACACCAACATAGCCGTTCAATCCATTTATTCTTTTTAATGCCTTCTCTGATTCTTCAATTATTTTATCTTTTAATGGATGAGATACGTTTATTTCACCGCCGCAGTATTTTTCATCAATATATTGCTTATTTAAGCATAATGGATATATTTTTCTGTTAGAACCTCTATTTTGAACTATAAAACTTACGGAATATGATTCTCCTTCCACAAACTCTTGAATAATATGATTTTCATCTATTACTTGGTGAGCTCCCCCACATCCATCAACTTCTTTTGCGATATACTTTTTTAATGAAAATGTTTTTGGTGTTTTTACATAATCTTTAATTTTATTATATGTTAAATATTTATTTCCCGCTATTTTAATGCCTTTTGAAGAGGAGCCTAAATTTATAACATTTTGTTCTTCAACAATTTTAGTTAAATCGTATAGTATGTTATCACATTCTGGTGCAATTATTAACACCATATCTATATCTCTATTAGCCAGTAATTCATTCAATTTTGATTTATAATCTTTTCCAGGCGTATATACTTCTAAATTAGGTATATTTTTTAATAAATTGAATGAAAACCTTCGGTTTTCATAGCTCTTCGCTTCGCTCCGATTGTAATAATCTCTACTAGTTTTATCATCAACAATGGAAACAACAGAAAAACCATCATTTAAAAAGCTGTTAAGTAATTTATCAAACATTAATTTTCCTTCTTCAAAGATATTATTTTCTACGATTTCACCGCTACCTACGGCATATTCAAAAAGCAATATCTTCATAAAATCACCGAAAATAGCATTAAATTTAAAATTAAAAAATAATATTTTTATATTAATGATACCTTTTTATCTCATCAATAATGTATTCCAT
This sequence comes from Methanothermococcus jasoni, assembly GCF_049075655.1. GTDB lineage: Archaea > AGJL01 > Methanococci > Methanococcales > Methanococcaceae > Methanofervidicoccus. The sequence continues at coordinate 51,053 of NZ_CP157522.1, forward strand.
AGCCAAAAATGCCTCTTTTCTATGCCTTGCAAATACGTAATATGATGAAACAATTTCCCCAACGCCAAGAGTTCCTTTGTTGTGATATATGATTACATCTAAAAGATTAAATTTTTCAATTGCATCTTTTCTAATATCCACCAATTTATCAAGAATATCAGGAATTTCCATCTTATCAGCAGGGACTTTTTCCCCTTCCTTAATCTCATAATTTCTTACAAATCCTGTAAATGAAGTATAACATCCCATTTCTCCCTTATTATTTTCTATCAACTCATCGACTTTTTCTTTAAACTTTTCATAATCGCCAAATATCATTTTTTCACCAAGTTATTTAAATGAATTACAAATCGCCTTTTTCATAACATCAATATTTGGTTTAACGCCCGTCCATATCTCAAAAGAGATTGCCCCCTGATACACCAACATCCCGAGCCCATTGATTGTTTTTGCTCCCTGTTTTTTTGCCTCTCTTAAAAGGACGGTTTCTTCTGGATTATATATTAAATCCATTACAACCATATTTTCTTCAATTTTATTGGTATCTATTATAGGTTGCACATTAACATTTGGATACATACCTATCGGTGTGGTGTGAATAATTATATCGAAATCACCAATATCTATATTTAAATTATTGTAATATATATGTTTATTTAATTTTTCAGATATTTCTTTTGCAAGGAGCTCCGCTTTTTCAACAGTCCTATTTATAATTGTCAAGTGATTGTTTTTTGCAAGTTCAAATGCCACGGCTCTTGCAGCCCCGCCTGCACCAATTATCAATATATTTTTATTCTCTACCTTCCCGATTTCTTCTTCAAGGGACATTCTTGCCCCTAACCCATCGGTGTTATATCCTATCGCTCTATCCTTTTCTATCTTTACAGTATTTACTGCACCTATGAGCTCAGCCTCTTTATCTATTTCATCAAGGTATTTCATTATTTCCACTTTATGTGGAATGGTTATATTAAATCCACCTACTGTCCCAAGAGATTTTACTCCATCAACAACATATTTCAAATTTTCGGGAAGAACATCAAATGCGAGATAAACATAATTTAGATTTTTATCCCTTAATGCCTCATTATGCATTATTGGAGATAAGGAATGTTCAACAGGATGACCTATAAGTCCCAAAAGTTTAGTTTTTGAATCTATCATATTATCACTTTTTTCTTTTCTTTTTTCTTTCTTTTTTTATTATTTTTTTATATATTAATAATATATAAAAAGTTAAATTTAATATAATTAATAATATGCAATATAAATTGTATAAATTATGTTAATATTGTAAATAAAAATATAAATAATGGATGGGATTTAAAAAATGGAAGCGCTAGAACGGATAAAATTAGGAATTGGAATAATAGGAACGATTATATTATTGGCAACCATCGGACTCATGTATTTTGAGGGTTGGGATTTTTTTACAGCGTTATATGTCGCAATAATCACAATATCCACCGTAGGATATGGTGACATAATTCCCACTACATTTGAAGGAAGAGTTTTAACATTGGTATATATTATATGCGGTGCTGGGGCAATGGCATACACATTTGCATCCATTGCAGGATTTTTTATAGAAGGGCAGTTTAAAAAAATTATAAGGTTGAAAAAAATGCAAACCAAATTAAAAATGATAAATGGACATTACATTATATGTGGATTTGGAAAGATTGGAAAATTTGTGGCAAAAAAATTTGATGATGCAGGAGTTCCTTTTGTTGTAATTGACATGGATGAAAAAAAGATTTTAGATGGGCTCGACAATTATAAAAATATGATATACATTGTTGGTGATGCAACATCAGATGATATATTAAATAGGGCTGGTGTAAAAAGAGCCAAGGGGTTGGTTGCAACTGTCAACTCAGATGCTGAAAATTTATTCATCACCCTATCAGCGAAGGAGCTCAACCCCAATATCTATGTTGTTGCCAAGGCAGAGAATAATGCCACTATTGACAAACTTTTGAAAGCAGGTGCAGATAGGGTAGTATCACCATATAGTATTGGAGGTTTAAGAATGGCAGAAATGGCTTTAAGACCTGAGATTTTAGATTTTGTAACTACTTTAATGGACACCACTCGTGATATGGAAATAGGAAGATTTACAATCTCGCCACAATCTGAGATTGTGGGGAAAACTCTTTATGACTCTAAAATACGGCAAAAAACAGGTGCAACAATCCTTGCCATAAAAAAGAAAAACGATAACGTGATTGTTAACCCAAGTCCCGATATTGTTTTAGATGAACGGGATGTTATATATGCATTTGGAACCAAAAAACATCTTGAAGAGCTCAAAAAAATATTGAAAGATATTTAAATTATTTCTTATGGAACAATACGAATTTTGCAACCTCCTTCATAACATCCAATATCTTTTTTGTTGTAATGTAGGATGTTGCATCAGGGTGATATTCAATTTCAATATATTCTTCAACAATTTTAGCATTCTTTTTTGCCAATTGAAGGGCCATTAAATGCTCCACACTATATCCTTCACCGAAATATACATTATTTAAAAAATCGCTTTTAATAATTCTAAATCCGCTCTGTATATCTTTGAAAAAGTAAATTTTTTTAGAATATATGGAAACTACCAAAGACATGAAAATACTTGCCATAAAATTTGATATTTGCCTATGGAATGGAATATGATTATATTTCCTAATACCAAAAACAGCGTCTGCATTTGTTTCCTTTAATTTTTTAAACATTTTTGGGATATCACTTGGTTTGTGCTGATAATCTCCATCCATATATACAATATATTCGTATCCTTGTTTTAACGCCAATTTAGTTCCATCCTCCAATGCTTTTGATTTTCCTTCATTTTTGTTTTTAAATATTGGATATATCTTATTTTTAGTTGTATTGTTTTTGATATAATTTTCAATAACAGATTTTGTCCCATCCAAACTTCCATCATCTATAACTATTGAATCAATGCTAAGATTATCCAAATCATTTAAAACTTTTAAGATATTTTTTTCTTCATTATATGCAGGTATCACTACAACTAATTTATCCATGTTATCCACTTTGAAACTTAAACACTAATAACATAAAATATGGAATATAAAAATAGTGGGTTTATATGTCATAAATATATAATACTACCACAGCAATAATAGCACCAAATATTAAACCAAGTATGCCATAAAATATATAATTCAACTGATTTTCATTTGAGGATTTACTTTCAACTGCACTAGAATTTATAGGTTCTACTGAATCTATTTCAGTTGTTTTTTCTTTTGGTTCATTTTCATTTTTCGGCGTTATATTTATTGTGTAATTGTCATTATCAATGCTTTTGTTATCGGCTGATTTATTCAATGATATATTCGTCGTGTTTGATATATTATTCAATTCATGATATTTTGGTTTTGTTTTATTTATTATTAGTTCAGAGTTATTGACCCTATAAACATGAAAATGTTTTATATAGCTTATTAACGAGTCGTTTAATATGTATTTAACTGATACAATAATATCATAATCGTTTATGGTTTTGTTTATAATTCTACCACTAAAATTTTTACATATTCCTTTGTATTCTTCGATATATGACATATTTATTGAATTATTTTTAAACTCTATGCTATCCGAACCTAAATTCAAAGTAAAATTGTATATCGGAAGTGAATTATTTAATTTATACACAATATAGATATTATCCGTGTTATTATCTACTAATTTTGGAATTATAGTTGTAGCCTCATGACCATAGTTTATGGTTGTTAATATTAAAAGAGATATTATTAAAAATAACTTTTTCATATTATCACAGCATGTGTATTTTTAATAATTTTAAAATAACAAAATAAATAATTTTATAGAGGGTAAATCCTTTGGATTCGCTACTTACAAATCCTTTGGTTTTTCAAAATTATAATGTTTTAATTCTCTTTAATCTCTCATTTAACTTTTCCACCTCTTCCCGAGTGAGTCTTGTAGATTGTTTAACATTGTCCAATTCTTTTTTCAATTGCATAAGTTTAATAAATAAGATAATATTTATCAATAAGCTAACAACAACTATTGTAAGGACTACTGATGTATCTATCATTTTCTCCCTCCAAATAACCCTTTGATAAACTTTTTAATAAATGATTTTTCCTCAGTTTGTTTAGGAATATATTCTCTTCCAGTTAATCTTGCCGCAATTTGCATTATAGCCTGTGAAGCAGGAGAATTAGGATATCTTATTACAATGGGTTCTCCAAATGCCGCACATCTTCTTACATTTGGGTCCTCAGGAATTACTCCGAGTATGGGAACTTCGAGTATTGTTTCAATAGCCTTCGAGCTCAGTTCAGAATCCTCCATGGTGGTTCTATTAATTATTGTCCCCAATATATTAGTTTCAAATCTTCTTGCAATAGCCACAACCTTTAAAGCGTCAGAAATGGATGATATTTCAGGATTTACTATTAATATTACTGACAGTGTGATTATGATATTCCTTTCTTTATTAGTTCTTTACCACACTTTTTAACGATTTCATAAAACGATAATCCATAGTTGTAGCTTAAGTATTCGATGCAGTTTGATACTACCGCCATAAATCTAATGAATCCAATATTACTCTTTTCAGAAGTTATGTAATTCCCTTCAACTTCTAAAATCGATTTATCCCTTTTATGTTTTTCTTCTATCTTTGGTCTCTTCATATACTCGATTATAATGTTCTCTGCCTTCTTTTTATAGTTTGTAGAGACTAAATACTTAGGTTTTTTCTGATTTTCCATTTGCACAGCAACGATTTTAACCTTGCCAACATTTGGAATATTCACAATCCTATCGGATAATTTGAACTCTATTCCATTAATCGTCCTTAATTTGAACTTTCTTTTTTGAAAATCCTTTTCGAACAATTCTTCCACTTTAACCTTCTTACTGAAAAACTCGATTATAATGTTTTTCCTAAGTTTGCCAATGTATTCGATTCCCAATCCCTTACATCCCTTTAGAATTTTCTTTGTTGTGATAAAACTGTCCCCTATAACCGTCCTGATGTTAGTTTGAGATAAAAATTCAATGATTTCAATAAATATGTTTGTGGATTTTTTGTCGAGTGGTTTTATCGTAGTGTGAATAGTATAAAGCCCTTTTTTTTGTGATAGATACAGCAGTTTATTTGCTCTTGATATAGTTTGCTATGATTTTCGATGTAATTGTATCTAATACTACAACCATAAATATTTTCACTCCATCTTCTTAATAATGTTGAATCGATTATTGCAGCGTATTTAAATCTATTGTCATTCAAAATGTCGGGAAGGTTTAATAATTGAGCGTATAAGTAAAACTCTTCTTCGAAGAGTTTTTGCAAGTTTTTAACGATAGTTGTTCTGTGGATTTTTGAAATACTTTCTGAAAATGCTTTAATAGTTTTTATCGGCGTTAACGTTCTAACCAATGCAAACTTAGATAATTCTTCCGAACAGTTAAATCCTAAACTATTTATAGAATTAGTGAGCATATTACTTAATGTCTTTAGCATGCTGAATTCACCGTTTTTTAATGAGATATTTAACTACTACCTATTTCTATTTTTTGATTTTAAAGATGGTATTGTTAATTCACACTGTCAGTAATATTAAATGTTCAGCAGTTGATATTGCAGTCAGTGCTTCCTTTCCAATACCTGCTGGGCAATCTATTATTATAATATCCCCCAATTCATGCAACTTTGATAATACCTCCAATAATTTCTCAGGTTTAGCCTTTTTAAAACCATCCAATGATACACCAGCAGGAACTACCTTTACACCACCGGGTCCTTCATAAATAGCCTGCTCTACACTTGCACTACCTGCAAGAACATCATTTAAGGTTATTGGCTTCCCATCCAAACCCATTACAAGTTCCAAATTCGCCATAGCGATATCTGCATCAAGCACAATAACGTCTTTCCCAAATTTTGAAAGTGCCACTGATAAATTGGCCGAAATTGTAGTTTTACCAGTGCCTCCCTTGCCAGAAGCTATTGCAATAGTTATTGCCATCTTTTCACCTAAGGTGTTTTATTTAGTATTATCAATTAGAATATTTTCTAATTTTTCAACTGCAACAATAATATCTTCATTTTTAACACCAATTGCTGCATTCATAACAATGTAACTATATGGATAATTGCTCAAATAACAATTACCAAATTTATCTGATACCCTTACACCTCTTGGACCAGTAATCCTTAGATTGTATAATTTTCCTGCAATTTCCACAGGGTCTGAATCTACGGTAATGCATAAGGATATTGGGTTTTTAATATTTAAAACTTTATTATTTGTCTTTTCTGCTAATTCCATTGAAAGATTACCCAAAAGTTTTCTACTTTCCCTTTGCTGTTTCATAAGCTCCAAATATTTATTTAACCCTAATGACAACATTGAAACCAATATATTTACAATTGGTGTTGCACATGCTCTGCCTGGATAACAGAGAGAAATCTCATTTAAAAATTCTTTGTCTTTTGAATATATTATACCGCCCCCTATTGGAGTCAGTAAATTTTTATCAGAGGAGCTCACCACTGCATCCACTCTATATTTAAATGCTTTGTTTAATTTATTGATGTAAAATTTATTTTGAATGGCATAGGCACCATTTATAATATGCGGAATATCATACTCATCACAAATTTTTGCTATCTCTTCGATATCATCCCCCTCTCTTGGCGGGAAAAATGTGAGGGTGCTTAAAACGCATGGATTGTTGTTGGATTTTATTTCCTTTTTTATGGCATCTTCTATGTCCCCAACATCAACTTTTACAGCATCTTCGTATAATTTAGTTTCAACTAGTCGCATTCTAAGTCCTGCAAAAGATACAGCCTTTATTGGACTTTTATGTGCTGCATAAGGATATACAACCACATTTGAATTGTATTTTTTCCTTGCCGCACTTAAACACAGTGCTATTGACATCCCAGTTGCTACTGGCGTGGCTATTGAATAAACATTTAATCCCAAATTTTTTAAAAAACTTTTTAAAATGCTGTTTGTTAATCCATACATCACACTTGCTCCGGGAGCCTTTGGCTGAGGGTCGGTTAAATTTCCACTTCTCCCAACACCATGGCAAAAGCCAGAAACCAACTCTTCCTGAATCTTTGATGATAATCGTCCTTCTCTCTCCCCTATTCTTATAGATTTAGGGTCTTTATCTGTATCCATAAGAGAAAGTAATTTTAAAAATAGTTTTATTTTTTCATCATCTAATCCATTTTTTGGTATGGCCCTATGATTTAAGATTTCTTCAATCTCTTTTAAATTGTCCTTTAATACCAGCATGCCCCTATTTTCCATATTTTTAGGAAGCATTCCACTTATATTTAAATTAAACATAATATCACTTTGACATTTAAATATTTATATATTATCTAATAATAAAACAGTTATTATATATTATTGATAACTAATATTAAAATATATTTTATATTTCATATATTATTTATTAAGTATGATATTAATATATTATAAAATTATTATTTAGAAAATTACTATTTAGGCGAGATTATGAAGATAGCAATTACTGGAAAAGGTGGAGTAGGAAAAACATTTATATCATCCACATTGGCACGACTATTTGAAAAAAATGGATATAAGGTTATAGCTGTTGATGCAGACCCTGATATGAATCTTGCATGTGCATTAGGGATTGATGAGGAAATAACGCCCCTATCCAAAATGGACGACCTAATAGAGGAGCGAACCGGTGCAAAGGTCGGGGAATACGGGAGTGTTTTTAAAATCAATCCTAAGGTAGATGACATTGTTGAAAACTACTCTTACAGGGCGGGAAATGGGAACATACATTTGCTTGTTATGGGAACTATTGAACAGGGAGGGGGAGGATGCGTATGCCCTGCTTCAGTTTTACTGAGGCGACTTTTAAGGCATTTGATATTAAAAAGAAATGAAGTCGTTATAATGGACATGGAAGCAGGTATAGAGCATCTTGGAAGAAAAACTACTGAAAATGTCGATTTAATGATTGTTGTAATAGAACCTTCTAAAAAATCCTTGCTAACTGCAAAAAGAATAAAAAAACTTGCAAATGACATAAACATATCAAATCTATATGCCGTGGTGAATAAAATAAAAAACGATGAAGAAAAAGAAACATTTGGAAAAATATTTGAAAAAGAGGTGAATATACCGATAATTGGTTATATTCCATACAGCGACGAAGTCTCTTCATCCGATTTATTAGGAAAACCTATTGATTTAAATTCTGATGTTGGAAAAGAAGTTGAAAGATTATTCAATGAAATAATAAATATAAAAAATAAAAACAACAAATAAAAAAGTTAAATGTGAAAATATGCAATTTTTCATAATATTATGCGTCTGCATTTTAAGCATGTTTAATTTAGTGGCTTTAACGAAAATCATCTCTTCTTTTTTTGCAGTGTTGATATATTTAATTAATTTGGTGGAGTCTTTAAATAATAATAAAAAATTTAAAGATACAATTATAAAATTAATAGTAGCATTTAATGTATTAATGGCAGTATTTTCATTCTATTTAGATATAAAGCCTATATATGCAGGTATCTTTTTAACAACATCGCTATTATCTACGATTTTATTAATTAATAAAAATATTTTCAATTTCTTTGTAAAAAAATTAAATATGAATATCCAGTGGGGTAAAATAACTCATAGAACCTTTTTTCCCCTATCGTTATATATATTGCTAAATCCAATAGTGTATCTCACCACAATGGGAGCTCACCTAATGATATCATTAAGTAGTTTTTTTCAAATAATTGACCAATTGGGCTTTCAAATATTGTTGTTTGCATACTCTTTTATAGGGGTTGGATTTGGAACAAGAAGGGGATTAAAAGACTGCATAAACCGATTAAGTATAGGTATTCCGAATATAAAGTATGCTATTGTTGGATTTGTGGGAATATACTTAATTGACTATATTATTTGGAATGTCCCCTTATTCATTGATAATTTAATATCATTGATAGTCCCAAATCTTGGGAGCGACATTGCTACAAAAATGGCAGTAGAGTCATCAAATGTGGAACAGGTTGTCCAATCTATAAAACATGTTGTTCCCACCCTTACTGAAATAGCATTTTTATCCATTGTTGTAGGTATAAGTGAGGAACTCCTATTCAGAGGGGCACTGCAACCAAGATTTGGAAATTTATATACGAGCTTATTATTTACTGTCCTGCATTTTCAGTATTTTTCAATTGTGGCTTTATTGGATATATTTTTAATTAGCTATATGCTTGGAATGATTAGGAACAAAACCAACACATCAACAACGGCATTGATACATACAATATATGATTTTATATCCCTTGGGGGTTTAGTATTTTTATTTAATGTTTAAATCTAAAAAATATTTAAATAATCATGCATAATGGATTTTGACTAAAAAAATAAGATAATAAAAAAATAAGTAGCATCAAATAAGAATTGTTAATAACCGTGAAAAGGTGATATTGTGTATTTTGAAGATTTTTCTAAATATATATGTGCCTACTCTGATTTTGAAGATGCTGATTTTGTAATGTTCGGAATTCCATACGATGCCACAACTTCCTACAAACCAGGAACAAGATTTGGACCAGATGAAATAAGAAAGGCATCATGGGGGTTGGAAACATTCAGCCCAGTATTGAAAAAGGATTTAATTGATGTGAATGTATGTGATTTATACAATATCATCATTGAAGGAACCCAAATGGACATTATTGAAAGGTCATACAACGCATCCAAAAATATTATGGAAAAAGGCAAAATACCAATAATGATGGGCGGAGAGCATTCCATTACCTATCCCGTAGTAAAGGCTGTAAAGGATGTATATAATGATTTTGTTTTAATACAGTTTGATGCCCATTGTGATTTAAGAGAAGAGTATTTAGGCAATGAATATTCCCATGCAAGTGTAATAAGAAGATGTTTTGATTTAACAAAGGATATTTATCAGTTTGGAATAAGAAGCGGAGATAAAGAAGAATGGGAATTTGGATGGGAAAATACAAATATATCCATGGATTTACCTACAAAGGAAGATATAAAAGAAATTAAATCATTGGATAAACCCGTATATATTACAATAGATATTGATGTTTTAGACCCTGCCTATGCCCCTGGGACTGGAACCCCTGAGCCATGCGGATTTTCCACAAAAGAACTGATAAATTCACTGTATTTATTTAAGGAATTGAAAGATAACATAATAGGTTTTGATGTTGTTGAGATATCACCGCATTACGATATTGGAAACATCACATCTATTGCAGCGGCAAAAATAATAAGGGAGCTCATGCTAACAATAAAATAAAATAATAAATTGGATAATAAATTAGATAATAAATTAAAAAAATCCACTTAATTTGCTGTTCGCCTACTACGTCGGCGAAATGCAGGAAAAGGAGATATAATGAATATAGGAACAGTTATTCACGGACCTGAAATAATCGACACTGGCTATGCAAAAAAGATTTTGGATATTTTAGAGGAATTTTCCAAAGAATATGGCATAAATATTAATATAAAGGCAAAACTCGGCGGAACTATGGGACGAGTAGCTGTAATAGATAATGGTTTGGAGGATGTAATTGATATTTCGGAAAAACTCGTCCCATCCATGAGTTTGAAAAAATTAGGGAATAATGATATTTTAATTTTAATGAATTACGGAAAATCAAAGGAAACAGGGCACACATTTGGAAGAATCGTTGTAGGAAGAGCCGGAGTGCATAAACCAATAATACAGATAGAAAGACCAGGGGAAAAGGACGGAACAATTTTAATATGGAATAAAAATAAACATAATAATATTAATAACGATATTGACAAAAATTTAAACCTTTTAATAGAATATCTCTCAAAAAAACTAAACTTGAATATTGAAGAATGCATAAGCAATGGGTTGGATGTTTGGGAAGAGGGAAACAAAGTATTTAGGAAACTACATGGTGTTGATGATGGAGAATCCATAATGATAAATGGCATAGTGGTGGGCAGAGCTCGGGGAGCTCCGGTAATTTTAGTATCCGAAAATAACAAATTAATAGATATAATCAACGGCGAGGTAAAATGGCATGGCGTTGAAAAACTGGGCGAGATTGATTTAAAAAGTGTTATTATAAAGACAGGCATTCTAAGGAGGCATCCATCCAATATCAACAAGAATAAAAAAAATAAAACAATGGAAAAGAATAATTCGTCCAATGAATGCAATGAAGGGGAAATTGTCATTGTAAATCACGCAGGAGAGGATGTTTTAGAGGAAATAAAAAATAAAAATGTTTCTGCGGTAATCACTATTGGGGACGACACAACAACCATTTGCGGAGACATTTTAGCAAGATTTGATATTAAGATAATAGGCATTACAGATGGGGACAGGGATGAGCTCTTAAAAAATCCAATAATCACAGAAGGCTCAAATATATTTTTAATAAAAAACTGCAAGGATGACGATGTAGGGAAGATGTTGGAAGGAAAATTAAAGAACAAAAAAATGACATATACTGATACCTTAAATTATATAAAAGAACTTCTAAATAAAAATAAAATTGATTATTGTATTGATGAATATTGATTATAGTATAAAAAGGGGTAGATTATGGATTTAGAAAATTCATTTTTAAATGCAATTTCAGAAAGTTTTAAAGCATATGATAAATACGGAGCTCGAAGCAATAAAAAATTGATACCAATTCATAAATGGTTTGCGAAAGTTATTGAGAATAAATTAGGAGATAGATATTATACAAAATGTTTAGGCAATGGTGGAGAATATAAATTAAATGGTAAATACTACCCAAAAAATTTGGATATATCCATATTCAATAAAGAAACTGATAAATTGGTAGCAACAATAAGTTTTAAATTCGTGACTTCTAACTATAAACAAAATGCTAATAATTATTTTGAAAATTTATTGGGAGAAACGGCAAATATTAGACGAGTAAATGTAGGATTTGCACACTTTTTAGTATTACGGGGACATACGCCATATTACACAAAAAATAAAGGCAACTTAAGGGGAGAACTTAAAAAAATAGAATTAATTTCTGAAAAAGATTTAATGAAGTATATTAAATTATATAATGATTTAGATTTTCCACATAAACCAAATGTTTTAGGAATTGCTTTAATAGATTTTGATGACAGTGAAAATGCGTATTTTGTAGATTTAGATAGCATGAAAATTTCAGAAGAGGATATTGGTAAGATAAATAAAATATTAGAAAAAGCAGGATTTTCAAATGAAAAAATCAATGAAATAAATAAAAAGCTAAAAGAAGTAGGATTTTCAGAAGCAGATATTGAAGAAATAGAGAAAGAGTTAAAAAAAGCAAAAATACCAAAAAAAGATATTAAAGAAATAAATAAATTTTTAAACAATATTGGATTTTCAGAAAAAGGTATTAAAGCATTAAATGAAATGTCGTTAAACAAATTTATAAAACGAGTTGTTGGATTATGTCAGCTGATGGATTGAGCTCTAAAAAAATAGATAAAAATAAATTAAACGGTGTGGTATATACCCCTAAATGGATAGTTGAAACAATTTTGGACAATTTAGGATATACTGTAAATAACAACATATATTATAAAAAAATAATTGACCCGTCTTGCGGGGATGGTGCTTTTTTAAAAGAAGTTGTTGAAAGGTTTATTACTGATGCCTTAAACTCAAATAAATCAATTTCCGAAATAAAAAATCTTTTAGAACAGAATGTTTATGGAATAGATATTGATAAAAATGCTATTGAATTATGCAGAATTAATTTAACCAATATTGCTAAAAAATACGGCATCCATGATGTTAATTGGAATTTGATAAATAATGATAGCACAGATAAAGCATGGATTTCAAAACTATTTAAAAAATTTGATTATGTTGTTGGAAACCCACCATATATTAGAATCCAAAATTTAGGAAAAGAAAAGCGAAATAAAATTCAAAAAGAATGGAAACTGTGCAAATCTGGCTCTACTGACATATATATAGCATTTTTTGAGTTGGGATATTATTTATTAAACGATACTGGAAAATTAGGATATATCACGCCCAACACCTATATAAAAACATCAGCAGGAAAAGATTTAAGACTGTTTATCAAAAATAAAAAAATTTTGGAATTATTAATTGATTTTAGACATTACCAAGTATTCGAAAACGCCACTACCTATTCATTAATAACAATACTATCCAAATCATATAGACAAAATAAGTTTAAACTGTATTATGGAGACTCCAATAAAAAAATTAAATTCATAGATGAAATTGATTTAAACAATTTGAACGATAATAATTGGATATTATGCACCAATGATGTATTAATAAAGATTAAAGAGATAGAAAATAGAGGAGCTCCGCTTGGAAAGATAGCAGATATTCATGTTGGAATTACCACACTTGCAGATAGTTATTACATATTTAAAGACCCCATACTTAAAGAAAAAACTGCAATAATAAAATTAAAGGATGGTAGGGAGTTTGAAATTGAAAAGGACATTTTAAAACCAATAGTAAAAGCATCAGTTTTAAAGAGCTCAGACGAGGAGCAAAATCGTTATGTAATTTTCCCATATAAACTTAAAAATAATAAACATGTAATAATACCCGAAAATGAATTAAAAGAAAAATATCCTTTAACATACAATTATTTCCTAAAAATTAAAGATATATTACTTGCGAGAGATAAGGGCAAACCAAATCCAGTAGCATGGTATGCTTTTGGAAGAAGTCAAGGATTAGATACTTCATTTGGCAAAAAAATATTAACTTCACCGTTAAATAAAAAGCCAAACTTTATAGTATGGGAAAAAGAAGATTATACATTTTATGCTGGATATTGTATAAAATACGATGGAGATTTGTATGAATTGGCAAAGGAATTAAACAGTTCAGATATGGAATTTTATATAAATCATGTAAGTAGGAGTTATCAAAATAATTATAAATCATATTCAAAAACATTCATTAAAAATTTTGGAATATCCAACCCGAAAATTATTGGAAAATTTAAAAATAATCGCACATCGGTAAAAGAAGTCAATAAAAATGGGGATAACTATAAAGATAAAAATAAAAATAAGGGCAAAAATACCAAACAAACTACATTAACAAATTATTTAACTAAGGCAGATGATTTATTAAGTATAAATACCAATCTATAAGGGATAAAATGAAATTTACAGATGCAATATTAGATTTTTTAATGGAAAATAATATAAAAACAGTTTTTTCATATCCTGGGGAGCAGATTCTTCCATTGTATAATGCCCTAAATGAATCATCTATAAAAAATATAATGGTCAGGCATGAACAGGGAGCTCTACACATGGCAGATGGATACAGCAGAATTACAAACTATGTTGGAGTATGTTTGGCAACTGCGGGACCTGGTGCTACAAATTTGATGACAGGCGTTGCTACGGCATACAAGGATTCATCATCTGTAATTGCCATTACTGGAAGATGCGAGCGAAAATACATAAATAAGAATTATTTTCAAGAAATGCAAATGGATTTTTTAAATATATATAAAGGATACTTTGTAGATAAACCAGATGTAAGTTATTTCAAGAATGCACTTTCTGAAAGTTTAAATAGTAAAAAACCCATTCATTTAAATGTCCCAAGTGATGTTCTTAAATTGGATGCAGATGATTACTCCACTAAATATGATGATGATAAAGATGAAGACATAAACTTAAAATGTGGCATAAATATAAAAGATATTAAAAATATTAAGGATATTAAAAAGCCATTATTGCTTATAGGTCAGGGCATTTATGGAACCTTATCATACAAAGAAATGCTGAAAATAAATAATATATTAAAAAACAGTAATATCCTCATTACAACAACCTATCCTGCAAGGGGAGTTATCGACGAAAAGGATAAAAACTGTTTAGGATTGATTGGAAGAAGAGGAAACTTTATAGCAAATAAATACCTTTTGGAATGTGATGCCATATTTTCAATTGGTGCAAGTTTTTCATACAACACAATACCTGAAAGTATCCGAACAGAAGTTTTAAAGAAAATAATTGATTTAGATGCCAAAATTAATAATTTAAACGACATTAAGGCTTTGATTGACGCGTTAAATGATTTAAGGCATAGTTATACCCATGTAAATACAGATGGTAGCAATAAAGAAGACATTAGTAAATATAATTATAAATTAGACGAAAACCGAAGGTTTTCGTTGCTCGCTTGCTATCACAAGCGATTAGGTGATTATTCCCTAAAAATTAAGGAGATACTGGATAATTTACCAGATGACGCAATAATTACCACAGATGCTGGAAATCATACGGTTTTTGTATCATTATTAAAAAAATGCGTAGTCCCAAGAAATATTATTTCATCTCACAGTATGGGAACCATGGGATTTGGACTTCCAGCTTCAATTGGAGTTAAATTTGGATGTTTAGATTATAACATTAATAGAGAAGTAGTTTCAATAAATGGTGATGGCGGTTTCCAGATGAATTTGCAAGAGCTCGCAACAGTATCGGAAAATGATTTAAAAATACTTATTGTAATAATGAAAAACAACAGATTAAATGTATTTGGAGATATAAAGAACCCAGATTTCAACAAAATAGCAGATGCTTATGATATTGATAATGTTTATATAGAAGATATTGATGAGATAAGGGGAAACATAAAATATTATTTAAATAATAACAAACCTTATTTGATGGTAGTTGAATGTGAAAATGAGGGGCTACCTAAACCTTTTGTTTAAGTGATAAAATTAATAAATATTTGGAATGATTGATTAAATTTATTTAAATAATCATAACTATTAAACTAAAATCTGAATATAACGGAGGAATAAATATGGACGAATTATTTAAAACATTAACAAGCAACATGCACTTTAACGCAACGGAATTAAGCGACAAAACATGGAATCAAAACTGGAAAGTTCCAGAGGGACTTATATCAATAATAGGATTAAAAAACGGAAAAAGCCCTGTTTTTTACTATGGATTAACAGAGAACTGCAAAGAAGATTACGTATTGAAAAAAGGAGTTTCCGACAATAAGAATAAATTTATAAATGCAAGACTTTATTTCAAATTTGACAGAGCAGATATAATTGAAAAAGAAAAGTATGTTGTAGCAAATGGGTTTAACGGTCTTTTGTTGTGTGTGAAAATCGATAAGGAAAAATTCATAAACACTTTTGAAAAGATGCTCTTGGAAGGATATAATAATGGAGATGAGCATATAATTGATGTTTTAGAAAGAATGAAAGAAAGAAATATGTTCAATTCAGTTGAAGAAAGTGCAAGATACATTGCAAACAGGGATTACAACTGGTTAATAGGTAGATTAAAATACAAAGCAGGTCTTTTTAACTACTCTGGGCAGGGATATTGGTTATTACCATTAAAAACAAAAATGGAGATTACAAAAGGATTCGAGGTAAATAATAAGGAACTTATTGTTGATTTAGAAAATACGGAACTGTTTAAGAATTATTTGATATATGTGGATATTAAAAACAATGTAATAAGATACAACAAAAACAGATTATGCAAAAGCGGATTTTCATTTGTGGATGAGGTAAGAAAGCAGATGCACGATGATATATGTCCGTGGTGCGGTGGAAAGCTGAGATTGGTAAAAACTAAAAGAGGAGAGTTTTTAGGATGTTCAAACTATCCGGGTTGTCTTTATAGAAGGTTTTTAAAGAAATAAAATAAATATCAAGTATAATAAATATTAATTATTTTTTGTTTATTCTTTTTTTATGAAAATTTATTTAATTTCTCTTTTAAAGTGGTAGTATGATAAAAAAGATAATTGTAAAAGGTATAGTCCAAGGCGTGGGATTTAGACCTTTTGTTTATAGAATTGCTAAAAATAATAATTTAAAGGGATATGTAAAAAACATGGGAAATTATGTTGAAATAGTTGTAATGGGAAATAAAGACGATATAAACTCTTTTTTAGATGATTTAATGACTAAAAAACCACCATTAGCACAGATTAATGAAATAAATGTTTTTGATGAATTGAATGAATCCAATTACAAATCTAATTATGAGGATTTCATTATAGAAAAAAGTCAGGAAAATAAAGGTAATAAGGAAGAAGGAACAATTCCACCAGATGTGGCAATATGTGAGGATTGTTTAAAGGAGATAATGGATAAAAACGACAGAAGATACAGATATCCATTTACTGCATGCACTAACTGCGGTGCAAGATTCACAATAGTAAAGGAGCTCCCATACGATAGGGAAAATACATCCATGGATGAGTTCCCATTATGCGAGGATTGTTTAAATGAATACAAAAATCCTATGGATAGGAGATTCCATGCTCAGGCGACATGCTGTCCAAAATGCGGTCCAGAGGTATTTTTAACAGACAAAAATGGGAATATTCTATATAAAAAAGATGATGCTGTCCAAAATGCTGTAAAACTTCTAAAAGATGGATACATACTTGCAATAAAGGGAGTTGGTGGAACTCATTTGGCATGCTGTTGTGATGACGATAATGTGGTTTTAAATTTAAGAAACCGCCTAAACCGTCCAACTCAGCCCTTTGCTGTGATGACAAAACCAGAAAATTTAAATCTATTTGCCAATTTTGATGATGACGAGTTAAATCTTTTAAAATCGCCAAAACGACCTATTGTAGTCCTTGAAAAAAATGAAGATTATGATAAATATTTTTCAAAATATGTATCAAATTTAAATTCCATTGGGGTTATGTTTCAGTATTCTGCATTACATCATCTTTTATTGGAAACTGATAAAATTGCATACATTATGACATCTGCAAACCTTCCAGGTCTTCCAATGGCTATAAAAAACGACGATATACTAAATAATTTAAAAGATATTGCCGATTATTTTTTGCTTCATAACCGTGAGATAGTAAATAGATGCGATGACAGCGTATTGAAGAAAATAAACAATAGAATGATATTTTTAAGGCGGTCAAGAGGATATGCACCAGAGCCCATTATTGTAAATAATAATCCAGCCATTAAAAACAACGACAAAAATATATTATGCGTAGGTCCCGAGCTCAACTCAACGGCATGTTTAGTTAAGGGCAATAAGTTTTATTTGACTCAATATATTGGAAAAACATCCAAATACGAGACATTTAATTATCTCAACGATGCAATAAAGAATTTGATGAAAATTACAAATACAAATAAAATAGATGCGGTGGTCTGTGATTTGCATCCAAACTACAATTCTACAAAACTTGCTTATGAATTGGCTGAGAGGTTTGGGGCGGAGCTCTACAAAATCCAACATCATAAGGCACATGCCTATTCATTGATGGGGGATAATGATGTATTTGAAGATGGCATTTTCATTGCCATTGATGGACTTGGATATGGTGAGGATGGAAATATTTGGGGTGGTGAGGTTTTAAAATACGATAAAAATAAAAATAAAATGGAAAGAATAGGACATTTAGAAGAGCAATATCAGGCAGGCGGAGATTTAGCTACAAAATATCCACTTAGGATGCTTTTATCCATATTGTATAAAAAATTAAGTCGTGATGAATTAATTGAGTTTATCAAAGGATACGACTTTTTCAGTGATAAGGATTTAAAGCTTATGCTGTTTCAATTGGATAAAAAAATTAATGTTGTTAATACCACATCATGCGGAAGAATACTTGATTCTGTCTCGGCGATGCTTTCGGTGTGCTACGAGAGAACCTACGATGGAGAATACGCCATTAGGTTGGAAAGTGTGGCTGAGAACTTTGTAAAAAAATATCCAAAAGATTATAAAAAATGCGTGGAAATGGTTAAAAACGATATAAAAATAAAAAATAATATATTGAATACAACTGATTTGGTTTATAACTGTTATAAAATGCTATTGGGCGGATTTGAAAAGGAATTTATTGCCTATTATATTCATTTAGCCCTTGCTGATGGACTTTCAGAAATTGCTATAAAAAACGCAGAACACGAAGGCATTAACTATATCGGCTTAACTGGTGGAGTTTCCTATAATAAAATCATATCTGAGAGAATAAGGCAAAATGTGGAAAGTAATGGATTTAAATTTTTGTATCATAGGCGAGCTCCGAACGGTGATGGAGGTATTAGTTTTGGTCAGGGTGTTGGATATATTTTAAATAGATGCTATGACTATTAATAAATTAGAAGCATTGAGGGGAGATTATGGAAATAGAGCATATATTAATTAATAAAAATGTGTTAAAGGAGAGGTTAAGCAATTTTGATTTAAATGAAATACCAGATTTAGAGGAAAAACGAAAAATAATAGATAGTTGGATAACTGAAATAGAGGATAAAGGAATAGAAAAAATAAAAGAGGAATCATTAAAGGGTAAATTTTTAGAGGATATATTTTCAAAAGTATTGGGTTATAAATCAGTAATTGGAAATAAAGAATGGAATTTAGAAGTGGAGCAAAAAACACGGGTTGATAGTAAAAAGGCAGACGGTGCATTGGGATTTTTTAGCAATGATAAAAAAGATATTCATGCAGTAATTGAATTGAAAGATGGTAAAACCAACTTAGATTTAAAACAGAGCTCGCGAAAAGACAACAGAACACCAGTAGAACAGGCGTTTGATTATGCCACTAAATCGGGGAAAAACTGTAAATGGGTCATAGTTTCAAATTTTAAAGAGATACGACTCTATAATTACACAAATACGAGAATGGAAGAGTATCATCTTTTTGATATATCAAAACTTAGGGATGATGAGAAATTTAAAGAATTTTATTATATATTGAACTTTAACAATTTAATAAATAAAAACGGAGAGTCAGAAACTGAAAAACTTTGTTCTGAAACTGTAATTCGTGAAAAAGAAATTACTAAAAAGTTTTACAATGAAATTAAGAATATTAGGATAAATTTATTTGAGACGCTTAAAAAAGAAAATCCAAATATTGATGAGCTCACCTTATTTGAAAAGACACAGAAACTTATTGATAGGTTTTTATTTGTTTATTTTGCAGAGGATAAGGGAATTCTGCCACCAAATACGGTTTATAGAGTAAGTAAGGAGGCAAAATCGAGCGGATTTATAAAAATTACTCAATGGGATGCGTTTAAGCAATTATTTGAATATATTAACGAAGGATGCCCCGACTTTGGAATATATGCCTATAACGGCGGTTTGTTTAAAAAGGATGAGGTATTGGACAATTTAAATATACCTGATGAAATTATTATGGAGCTCGTGCAATTATCGGAATATGATTTTGATGGGGATTTAAATGTTAATATTTTAGGGCATATATTTGAGCAGTCCATATCTGATATTGAGGAAATAAAGGCATCAATCAATGGAGAACCTTATGATGAAAAACAGGGGAAGAGGAAAAAGGACGGTATTTTTTATACTCCTGAATTTATAACAAGGTATATTGTTGAAAAATCCATTGGTGGATGGCTTGAAGATAGAAAAAGGGAAATAGGGATTGAATTATTTGAAAGTATATCTCCTGAACAGATGGGGAAAGATAAAATTAAAAAAGGAAAGAAATTTGAATATAAAAAGAATTCCAAATCATACAAATCGTTAATGGCGTGGAAAAAATATAAGGAGATTTTAAAGAACATTAAGGTAATAGACCCCGCTTGTGGTTCTGGTGCGTTTTTAATTCAAGCATTAAATTATTTGGTTGAAGAAGGGGATAAAGTAAATAAGGCAATTAGGGAATTGCAGGGGGGAACAGAGGAATTATTCACATTAAAAGCGGATATTTTAAAAAATAACCTTTATGGAGTTGATATAAATAGGGAGTCCGTAGAAATTACAAAACTATCTTTATGGCTTAATTCTGTTAGGAAAGGGGAAAAACTGACATCACTTGATGACAATATAAAATGTGGCAATAGTTTATTTTTTGATTGGCATGGTGAATTTAAAGAAATATTTGAAAATGGGGGCTTTGATGTTGTAATTGGTAATCCCCCCTATGTTAGACAGGAAAGAATTACCGAAATAAAACCAGAATTGGAAGGAAATTATAAAACATACTCGGGAACAGCTGATTTATTTGTTTATTTCTATGAATTGGGATATAATATTTTAAAAGATGGGGGATATTTAGGATACATTACAAGTAATAAATGGATGAGGGCGAAATATGGGGAAAATTTAAGGGAGTTTTTAAAGGAAAATGTATTAATAAGAGAGATTGTAGATTTAGGCGGTGCAAAAATCTTTGAAGATGCCAGTGTTGATACAAATATACTAATATTTAAAAAAGAAGATGATAAGGGAATTATTAGAAACAACAAATTTAAAGCAGTTTTATTTAATGATTTTAAAAATAATGAAGAGTTTGAGGAACATATAAAAAATAAAGGATTTACAATGTGTCAGAGCTCGCTAAGTAAGGACGGATTTATTCTTATAGATAAGAATATTTTAAATCTTAAAAAGAAGATTGAAAAAATTGGAATTCCTTTAAAGGATTGGGATATAAAAATAAATTTTGGAATTAAAACAGGCTTTAACGATGCCTTTATTATTGATGGAAAAACTAAGGATGAATTAATTAAAAAAGACCCAAAGAACAAAGAGATAATAAAGCCGATTTTAAGGGGAAGGGATATAAAAAGGTATGGTTATGAATTTGCGGATTTATGGCTTATAAATACGCACAATGGATTAAAAAATAAAAATATTCCACCTGTGGATGTTCCCAAAGATTATCCTGTAATTTATGAATGGTTAAAACAATTTGAGGAAAAACTTAAAAAAAGAAGAGATAAAGGGGATAATTGGTGGAATTTAAGAAATTGTGCTTATTTAGAGGAATTTGAGAAAGAAAAAATAATCTTTTCTAGGATAGTTAAAAAACCCCAATTTTCATATGATGAAAATGGATGTTATGCAGAAGCTACAACTTACATTCTTACAGGAAATGAAAATTTGAAATATTTACTATTGCTGTTAAATTGTAGTGCAATATATAATATATTTTATAAATTCTATTCAGGTGGTGGCATAGATGGTGAAATTAAAATATATAAATTGAATGACCTACCTATCCCAAAAATCCCCGAAAACGAACAAATCCCATTCATAGAAAAAGCTGATAAAATGATTGAATTAAATAAAAAATTCATAAACAAGAAAAATAAATTTTTAAATAGGTTAAAAGGAATTGGAGTAAATAAAATTTCCAAAAAATTAGAAAACTTCCATACATTAGACTTTAACGAACTTATAAAAGAATTAAAAAAGCAGAAAATAAAACTCTCCCTAAAAGAACAAGATGAATGGGAAGACTATTTCAACGACTACAAAAATGAATTAAACGAAATTCTATCAGAAATAGAAAAAACAGATAAAGAAATCGACAAAATGGTTTATAAATTATACAACTTAACAGATGAAGAAATTAATATAATTGAAAACATAAACTAATTTAATTTTTTTATTATTTTTAGAGTTGTTATTTTGGGAGCTCCTATATTATATATCTCATTATTCGAATTTAAATTAAATTATATATTGAATTAGATAAAGTAAAAAATAATAAATAATACGGAGTTATATTCAATTTAGCGAATAATAAACCTTTATTTTTTGATTGATAAATTACGGGGTTTAAATATGTCAAATAAAAAAGAACTTCTATTAAATATGATTTTTGAAATTTTCAAAATAATATTTACCGTGGAATTAACATTATTGGCTGGTGTGATTTTAAAAATAGCATTTGAACCGCAATATATATTTATGGGTTTAAAAGTAATTGTATTTGGATTGTTTATTATATTAATTACATTGTGGTCTTTCGGAGCTCCTATATTTTACTTATATAATCGCATTGATTAACTTCGTTCTGCTAATTCCTTACCGCCAAATTTAAAGAACCACACATAAAATCCAATTGATAAAAAACCTAAAATTGCCATTACAACAATCATTGTAATGGTAAAAGCATCTAATTCCATAATACCACCAGGTATGTATATAGTATTACAAATATAAATAATTTTTGAATTTAAAAATAGTTTAAAAATAATAAAAACACCTTTGATTTTAAATTTCCCCCAATATTCAAAATAATAAAATCATTCCTTAAAATACGGCTCTCGCCTATTTATACATTCAACAAAACATTTTTCAATATCTTCCCCATTTCTTAAAGGGGTTAAAACATCAATTAAATTATCATCCCTAAGTAGGCAGGGTTTCAAAAATCCGTCATAAGTTAATCTAATTCTTGTGCAATGACTACAAAATTCTGTATTATCCATAGGTCTAACAAATTCCACTTCCAAACCATCTACATAATATTTTTTTCTGTTCTGCATGAACTGTCGAGTAATTACTTTATCCGACTGTTCTGCTATTTTATTTTCTATTGGTGCTATATCTACATAGTATTTTTTCAAACTTTCATTTAATGGAATAAACTCTATTACCTGCAAAATAGCACCGAGCTCCCTACAATAGTTCATTATATCATCTAAATCATCAATGGTGTTTTTCATTGCTAAATAATTTATCTTTAAAGGAGTTAAGCCCACATCTATCGCTTCTTTTACACCATTTTTTACCTTCTCAATGTCTCCACAATAGGTTATTTTTTTATACTTCTCTGGATTGAGTGTATCTATGCTAACATTTACTCTATTAAGCCCCGCATCTTTAAGCTTTTTAGCATATTCTTCTAAAAAAATGCCGTTGGTGGTTAATGAAATATCCTTTAATCTACTATCTGCCATATTTTCAATTATTTGAGGCAAATCAGTTCTTAAAAGAGGTTCCCCCCCCGAGATTTTTATCTTCTTTACGCCGAAATTTAGAGAGGTTTTTACAATTTTTCCAATTTCCTCAGGACTCATTAAACTAATATTTTTACCATCATGTCCCTCCTTATGACAGTAAAAACACTTTAAATTACATTCTGGTGTTATCGAAATTCTCAGAGACCTTATTTCTCTACCAAATGGGTCTTTCATAATATCACTTTGACATACCGACTTAACATAAAAAATAGTGGATTAATTATTATCCTTTAACATATTTATACTTAATTAATCAAATATAAAAATGTAAATTAAATATAAAAAATAAAAAAGCGAATTTTAAATCATAATAGGCATTTCAATTTCATTGGTTATATATATATTTATTCTTCCTTTTTCCCTTCTTTTTTCTTTAAAAAAGTATCTACGAATGATACCTTTTCAACATCGAGTCTTTTTATAATTTCATTAGCAACTGCCATTTTAACCATTTGAAGGTTATTCATAAATACAGCACTTTCTGGGAGGTTTATTGTAGCAGTATTTTTTGTTAATTTTATTTTTAAATCATCTGTGTTTAGTCTTGGCATGTATAATTTGATTAATTCTTTAACAATTTCTTCTGGTTCTTCAACAGCTTCTTCAACTTTTAAAACATATTTTACAGGTTTTCCAGCTAATTCATGGTTGAAATCAACTAAAACTCTTCCACCATTTACGCTTGCAACTTTTCCAGCATTTCCATCGATAGTTATAGGCATCCCAACAACTGGATTTACTTTATGTTTTTTAAACTCTTTAATTGAAACAATTTTAACTTTTGAAGGGTCTCTTTTACCAAATGCTTTTTCCGGTGTGAGCTCTAACTCTCTCTCTTCTCCAACTTCCATTTCCAACAATGCCTCATCCAAACCTGGAACTAACATTCCTGAACCTACTGAAACAGTAACTGGACCATACACCATCATTGGGTTGTATATCCCTTCTTTTTTAGCCATCTCTTCATCTGTGGTATCAAATAATTTTCCATTTACATATCCGTTGTATGTTATCTTCACAAGTTTTCCTTCTTCCATTAATCACACCTTCTATATTTTTTACTTTTATTTTGGCATAATTTCCGTTTTTAATGAACTCTTTTAAATTAAGCAAATAACCATATAAATAACTAATATATATAATTTTGTTCAACTGAACCAAAGCATAGGTTAAACGATAATATGGTTTTATAATTCCCTATTGTTCATTAAAAACTTAAATTAATAAATCATTATAATTACATAAGATTAATTGTGATATTATGGTTATGATTTCGGCAATTATACTATCGGGCGGAAATGCGACAAGAATGGGAGGTGAAAAACCTTTCAGAAAACTAAACAACAACAATTATTTGATAGAAAATATTGCAAATGTGCTTATTGAAATGAATATCCCTTTTACGATAGTATTTAAACATTTGAATAATCTCGATTCTGAAAATATACAGAAACAACATTATATGTTTGAAAAATACCGTCAAACAATAACATGGGACATTTTAAACGATAAGGGACCAATTATTGGAATATTATCTGGTATGAGGATACTAAATACAGAATGGGTAATGGTGCTACCCTGTGATATGCCACTTATAAACAAAATTTCAATAGATAAATTATTAAATTACATACCTATTGCAGATTCTGAAAAATATGATTGCATTATACCAAAACATGAAAATGGATATATAGAACCTCTATTCTCAATATATAAAAAATCATCAATAAATATTTTGGAGGAGCTCGTTAAACAGGTAATTAAAGATGGTAGAACTATCCCAATAAGAAGTTTTATAGATGAATTAAACCCGTTATATGTTCCGGTGGATGAAATAGACCACACAAAAAAGACTTTTGTAAATGTAAATACTCATGATGATTTAAAAGCCATAATAAAACACAAAAACAGTAATAAAAAGTAAAAATAACAGTAAAAACTAAAATAAAAAAAGGATAAAAAAATAAAATATATTTATTTAAATACCCCATAAACAATCATTGGAAATACAAGTGTGGCGTCTGCCCAGACTTCAACATAATCTGCCTTTGCCTGAATTTTCCCCCATGACACTCCCTCTTCTGGCGGAGCTCCGCTAAGGGAACCATCCCAAGGAACAGCGGTGGTAATGTATATGGCATAATCCGTTCCTTCTCTGAATAAATTTGCATTTATTATGCTATGCTTTGGAAGAGAGCCCCCCAATACAATACATGCAGTTTTTTTAGCATATACTGCCATATTATTAAGTTTAACAATATCTTCTGCAACATCTATTTTTAAATTGGATTTATTTTCAACCTTATAAAAATAAAGCATGTCCCCAATTGAACCATCGGTTATAGCAGGACAGAATATAGGAATTTCGTTTTTATATGCCCAATAAAGTATAGACTTTTCTTTTGCATCATCTTCAAGTTTTTCATCCATAAATTTACCTAATTCATAACAGAATTCCCTTGCAGATATTATTTTATGTTCTTCTTTTTGTTTTTCATCCAACCTCTTGAAAAATTCCATCATGTATTTTTCAAATTCCACATACCTATCATTTGGGACGAGAATATTTCCAATTCGATTAATTCCCTTTTCCCTTAAATAAGCACCTTTTAAGTCCCAATCTCCAATTATAAATGGTTTTAGACATTTTATAAAGTCCTCCTCTACGCCCCCCGCAGTTGTCACTATCACATCCATTTTTTTATGCTTTGCAAGGTATGCTATAATTTCCCTTAATCCGGAAGATACTATGTTAGAGGTATATCCCATAAATACAGTTATTTCATCATCTCCGCTCTTTTTAATTTCTTCTATTTTTTTCCATATCTTAACAGCTTTTCCAAGGTGTGTTGCTTGAAATCCTATTTTTTCATAGTAATCATTTATAATATTGGCTAAATTTATATCATCTTCCAGCCATGGACCTTCAACATCCAGTCCTTTAATTTCCTCACTTTCTTTCAAAATAATATCCTTTGGTTCCGTCATTTTTTCACCATTTACTATTACATTCGAAGGATTCATCATATACTATAAAATTTTATTTATCTTTACTTCACGAATCATTAGGCAGGAAGCCCACGATTTCAATCGTTATACAAAACAATGTTTTGTAAAATCTCTTACGAGATGGGAGGAATGCCAAAAAATTTATATAACATAGATGGTATAATAATAGTTAAGCCCTAAGGCACGAAGCTCGATAGAGTGGATACGGTTAAAAGGGTTTATTATTAAGAATAATATAGGGTTGCCTGTCAGCCAGCCTAATGTCCTCCGCCCTAATTATTAAGGGAGTTGGAAGGGCAAGCCAACGGATTTATCCGTTGGTAGCTGACCTTAAACATTCTATTTGGAAATTTTATTTTTGATAATCTCGTTAATATTAATTGTGTTTTTATCGTGCCACTTATGTATTTTTTAGATAATATACCTTAGCATTACTTTTTATATATTATATTTTTTCTTTCTTTAAGGTCTGCTTCCATGTTATTTAGTAATTATGTAATTATAATATATTCAAATATGTTAGTTTTAGTTTAAGATATTTAAGTATATTTAAGTATATTTAGTTAGGTAAAATATTTTATTGTAAGTTAATATATTGTAGATTATATCCTTTTGATTAAAAGATAATATACATAAATAAATATTGTAATGATTAAAAATAATATATAGTTTATTCGATTTAAAATTAATATTTATAGCTAAATTTGGTGAAACCGTGATTTCTTCAAATATTGAGGATTATCTAGAAAGAATTTATTTATTTATTCAAAAACATAAAAGACCTGTAAAAACCACTGAGCTCGCAAAAATATTGAATGTTAATCCATCTGCAATAACTAGCATGGCTAAAAAATTACACTCAGAAGGGTATGTAATTTACGAACCCTATGTTGGTATCCTATTAAGTAAAAAAGGAGAAGAGGTTGCTAAAAAAACCATAAGAAAACATAGGATTATTGAAACATTTCTCAGAGATTGTCTTGGCATGGATGCAGATAAATCATCGGAGGAGGCATGCAGAATAGAGCATGCAATTTCAGAAGAAACTATTGAAAAACTTTATGAGTTTATAAATAAATTAAAATCTAAAAAGGGGAACGAAAATTAGTGAAACCATGAAAAAAAGGCATTTAGAAATAATACTTGATAATTTAAAACCTCATCCAAGCCCAAAATCCCATTTAGAACAATATACAATAGAAGGGAAGCTTGCCAGTGAAATACTATTTTTTGCAAAAGAGGATATTTTAAACAATTTTGTAATAGATTTAGGATGTGGAACTGGAAAGTTAGCAATTGGAGCAAAATTGCTTGGAGCAAAAAAGGTCTTAGGAATTGACATTGACAAGGAAACAATAGAATTTGCAAAGGAGAATGTAAAGGGAATGGCTCATATCGATATAGTTAACAAACTTAATTTGGATATAAATGATTGTATTAATAACATTGTATTTTTACAGGAGGATGTTAAAAATATTAATGAGAATTTTATAAATAAATACAAACCAGATGAAGAAATAAAAAACATAGTCATTCAAAATCCACCATTTGGCTCCCAAAAAAAATATGCCGATAGAGTATTTTTAGATAAAGCTTTGGAGATAGGGGATGTAATATATACAATACACAATACGCCAACAAGGGAGTTTGTAATAAATTACATAAAAGAAAAAGAAAGAACAATTACAAATATTTTTCAGGCAAATTTTAGAATACCAAAAATATATGAATTCCATAAGAAGAAATATTTGGAAGTTCCTGTTGATATTTACAGGATTGAATAAATAAATTAATAAAATGTTATAAATATTTATATATTATAAAATTAATCATATTATGAAATATGGATATATAATCTAATCAATAATAGAATATGGTGAGTTTATGAAAGTATTTGAAAATATCAAAAATGTTGGTAAAGTTATCAGATTGGAGAGAGTATTCAACAAAAAATCAGAAAAAACAGTTATTATTCCTATGGACCATGGAGTATCATCAGGACCCTTGGATGGCTTAAAAGATATGAAAAAAGCCATTAATTCAGTAGCGGATGGCGGGGCAAATGCAGTATTGGTTCATAAAGGTATTGTTAGACATGGGCATAGGGGATACGGAAAGGACATAGGTTTAATAATTCACCTTTCAGCTGGAACTTCATTATCGCCAGACCCAAACGAAAAGGTCGTAGTCACAACAGTTGAAGAAGCTATAAGAATGGGGGCTGATGCGGTTTCAATCCATGTGAATGTTGGAGCAGATACTGACTGTGAAATGTACAAAGACTTAGGTAAAATAGCAGAAGTTTGTGAATACTGGGGAATGCCTTTAATAGCTATGATGTACCCAAGAGGTAAAAAAATACCTGATGAGAGAGACCCAGAAGTTGTAGCACATGCGGCAAGACTCGGTGCCGAGCTCGGGGCAGACATTATAAAAACAAGTTACACAGGAGACATAGACTCATTTAGGGAAGTCGTAAAGGGATGTCCAGCACCAATCGTAATTGCAGGAGGACCTAAAACAAATACTGATAAGGAGTTCTTACAAATGGTTAAAGACGCCATAGAAGCAGGTGCAGCAGGAGTTGCAACAGGAAGAAATGTGTTCCAACATAAAGATGTTTCAGGAATAACAAAGGCAATATCAATGGTTGTTCATGAAAATGCTGATATTGATGAAGCTTTGAAAGTAATTAAAAATTAAAGGAATAACTAAAACTTGATGATGATATAGCGAGATATATATGGTTAAATAGTAATAATTAAATTGTAGTTAAATAAATTTATTATTTGATAGATTTAATTATAATTTTTGGTGGTGGTATTATTAAGCCGATTATCATAATAAACTACAAAACCTACACAGAGAGTGTGGGAAAAAAGGGGTTAGAAATAGCAAAAGCTGCTGAAAAGATTTCAGAAGAAAGTGGGATACCAATCGGAGTATGTCCGCAGTTCTTGGATTTAAGAATGATAAGTGAAAATGTAGATATTCCTGTTTATGCTCAGCACTTTGATGCAGTATCTCCTGGAAGTCATACAGGAAATGTTCTTGTAGAAACCTTAAAGGATTGTGGATTAAAAGGTAGTTTATTAAATCATTCTGAAAAAAGAATGGTTTTGGCAGATTTGGAAAAATCCATAGAGATGGCAAAGAACCACAATCTTGAAACAATTGTATGCACAAATAACATTGGGGTTTCCAAGGCAGTGGCCGTAATGAATCCAGATATGATAGCAATAGAACCGCCAGAATTAATAGGCTCAGGCATTCCAGTATCAAAAGCTAATCCAGAAGTTGTTGAGGGGACGGTGAGGGAAGTTAAAAATATTAATAAAAATATAGCAATACTCTGTGGTGCAGGAATTTCAAAAGGAGAGGATGTTGTATCAGCACTTGAATTGGGAGCAAGTGGAGTATTATTAGCTTCCGGTGTTGTGAAGGCAAAAAATGTTGAGGAATCCATAAGGGAGCTCATAAAAAATATTTAAATTATACTTCTCTTTTTGTTTTGATATTTTAAAAAGCTATAAATATTAAAAATAATATATGTTCTTTTGGTGGTATTATGAAAGAAAATAATATTGGACAATTAATAGACGCGTTAAGCAATAAAGAATTGATAATAAGGGTGGATTTGAATAAAAATCTTAAAATATCAAAGTTTAAAATAGGCTCCCTTGAATTGAATGGGGAATTGGGGATAAGTTTTAGGGATATTAAAGAGGAAATAAAAGAAGAAGAAATTGAAGAGAAAGAGTTGAAGGAAAAGATTGAGGAAATAAGTAAAGAAATTGAAAAAGAAGAATCTGGGGAAGAAAAAACCAAAAATATTGAAGTAGAATAACTGCTAAAATATACCATAATTACATACTATTTTTTATTTTACTGTTTATCATATAATATTATTTTTTTATAAAATATTATATAAAATTCTTAATTTTTTACAATAATATATAGGGTAATTTCTATTTTAAGGTGATATTATGGTAAAAATACTTGATGCGTCTTCATTTATTCATGGCTACAATCCCGCAGTTGAAGAGGGGGAACATTATACTACTTATGGCATTATAGAAGAGGTTAAAACAAAAAAAGATGTTGTCGAGCTCGCCATTGAATATGGAAAGTTGAAGGTGAGAGAGCCTCAGCCTGAAACCGTTGCAAAGGTTAAAGAAATGTCCATAAAAACTGGGGACACACTATCTAAAAACGATATGGATATACTAGCTCTTGCAGTAGATTTAAAGGGTATATTATATACCGATGATTATGGACTTCAAAATGTGGCAGAGCGATTAAGTGTTAAGGTAAAATGTATAGTATCCGAAGGAATTAAAGAGAGATTTATATGGAAACTTGTATGTAGGGGCTGTAAAAAGATGTATAATATAGATTACTTTGATGAAGCATGTGAAATATGCGGAAGCCCTTTGGAACGAAAAATGGTTAAAAATAGAATGAATAAACAATCGAATACTAAAAAAGGTAAAAAGCACAAAAATAAGAAAAAAAGTAATAAATAAAATAATGAAAATAATAACACTAATAATTTGGTGAATGTATGAGCTCCGATACTAATGGTAATAATATTAATAATAATTCCATAGATTTCAATGAATTTAAAATGATTACAAATGTGGAATTGATTAAGAATGAAAACAAAAATCAGTTGATTATTGAAATAAACAAAAATTACGAAACATCGATTACTTTGGATTATGATGTTCAATTGAAGGATGGCATACTTTTTTTAGTTGATGATAGCCTTAAAAAAATAAATAGAAATAGGCTTGAATCTATTAAATCTGGTATTCTAAATCTAATATCTATAAATATATCCCAGAATTTGATAAATAAAACTACTAAGAGAAAAACATACTACATACACCCGCCAATCCCTTTAATCGGACATACTGCCTTTGGACTTATAGATAGAGGGACAAATATAATTCAAGTGCGAGGATTAAGTGGATGCAATATAAACTGTCCATTCTGTTCAGTTGATGAGGGAAGGTATTCAAAAACACGAAAAAATGATTATTATGTTGATTTAGATTATTTAATAGATGAATATAAAAAAATAGTTGAATTTAAAGGAAACAAACACATAGAGGCTCATTTGGATGGTCAGGGAGAGCCATCTTTATATTATCCACTACCTGATTTAGTTCAAAAATTGAATGAAATTAACAAGAAAGGAAAGGGCATTGTATCCATGCAGTCAAATGGTATGAACTTAACATATAAGCTAATCGATGAATTGGAAGAAGCAGGGCTACACAGAATGAACCTATCTATAAATGCCATAGATGAAAAAATGAGCAGAATTTTATCAGGTAGTAGGGATTATAATATTAATCATGTATTGGACATTGCGGAGTATATAAAAAATTCAAAAATCCATCTCTTAATAGCACCGCTACTTTTGCCAAATGTCAATGATGAAGAATTTAAAAAAGTAATAGACTACGCCGTTCAGTTGGAAATGAAAAATCCTCAGAATATAATAAATCCTATCACCAATAAGAAAAATCCAATAGTAGGAGCTCAGCTATGCCTCACATATCAGTTTGGCAGGAAAATCAAAAAAATGAAGGTATGGAAATTTAAAAAATTCTATGATTTATTGAAATATTATGAAAATGAATATAAAAAGAACGGCATTGATGTTCAATTGGATACACCGTTATCAAAGGCATTTGGAAACCATAGAAGGAAAAAACTTCCAAGTCCATTTAAATTAAACGAAATTATAAGGGCAAAGGTTGTTTTAGATGGAAGGGTAAATGGAGAGGTAATTGGAGTTGCAAAAGATAGAGTTATCCAGATAATAAATGTCCATCAAAACTATGAAAAACTCATGGGAAAATCTGTTAAAGTT
The DNA here is from genome assembly GCF_049075655.1 of Methanothermococcus jasoni. Lineage (GTDB taxonomy): Archaea > AGJL01 > Methanococci > Methanococcales > Methanococcaceae > Methanofervidicoccus. Next base: position 83,775 of record NZ_CP157522.1, read on the forward strand.
AAAATTTTAAGAACGAAGGATAATGTATTTGTCGGAGCTCCGATTTAAATAAAAAATAATTAAAATAATTAAGTTTGATAAATTATAAATATTAGGTTTTATGTTAGATATTTATTATTCTATTTTATTCTATTTATTTTAGCATTTTATTTTATTAAATTAAGGAGGAAAAGCATGGATTTAAACGATTTAAAATATATAGAGGAAAAACTTGGAAGAAAGCCAAACGATGTGGAAATTGGAATGTTTGAAAACCTTTGGAGCGAACATTGTTCATACAGAAGCACAAAAAATGTTTTAAGATTATTTGGAAAGACTATAAAAGAAAATCAAAATATCGTCGTAGGTCCAGGAGATGACGCAGCATTGATAAAAATAGATGAAGAAAATGATTTATGCGTTGCCATGGCAATGGAGAGCCACAACCACCCATCATACATAGACCCATACAACGGTGCGGCAACAGGAGTTGGAGGAATTGTAAGGGATATAATTTCCATGAATGCTAAACCGATAGCATTAATGGATGCTTTGAGGTTTGGGGATATAAACGGAGAGGAGCAGGACAAAGTAAGATGGCTTGTTGAAGGAGTTGTTGAAGGTATTGGAGACTATGGAAATAGAATCGGTGTTCCAACTGTTGGAGGAGAGTGTGAATTCGATAAATCCTACGACTACAACAATCTTGTAAATGTGGTATGTATTGGACTTGTAAAGGAAAAGGACATAATCACAGGAAAGGCAAAAGAGCCTAATTTATCCATTATACTTGTTGGAAGCACTGGAAGGGATGGAATAGGCGGAGCTTCATTTGCATCAAAAGACCTTACAAGCGAAAGTGAGGAGGACAGACCAAGTGTTCAGATTGGGGATGCCTTCACAGAAAAATGTTTAATAGATGCCACATTGGAGGCATGCAAAACTGGAAAGGTTAAGGCAATGAAAGACCTCGGAGCTGCGGGAATTACCTCATCATGCTCTGAAATGTGTTATAGTGGTGGTGTTGGTGCCGAGCTCCATCTTGAAAATGTCATACTGAGAGAAGAGGGCATGACTCCTTATGAAATAATGGTTTCAGAATCACAGGAGAGAATGCTTTTAGCTGTTGAAGAGGGAAGCGAAGATGAAGTTATAAAAATATTTGAAAAGTATGAGCTCCCTGCATCAGTGATAGGAAAAACCACCGATACAAAAAAGTTAGTGGCAAAAATGAACGGGGAAATAGTTGTAGATTTGCCTTTGGAATTGCTCTGTGAAGCTACACTTGTAGATAGGGAAGAAAAAGAATGCATATTGGAAACTCCCGATAATAAGGATGAAATACCTCAGCCAGAGGATTTAAATGATGTTTTATTAAAATTGTTGAAGAGTCCAAATATCAACTCAAAGGAATGGATTTACGAAAGATACGACCACGAGGTTCAGGTAAGAACAGTTGTAAAACCTGGAAAGGATGGTGCAGTATTGCGACTTATTGAAGGTTATCCAAAAGGACTTGCCTTAACAACTGATTGTAATCCAACATACTGTAAATTAAACCCATACATTGGAAGTGTTAATTTAGTATGTGAATCAGTTAGAAATTTAGCTACTGTTGGGGCAAAACCTATTGGAATGCTTGACAATTTGAATTTTGGAAATCCTGAAAGACCTGAAAGAATGTATCAGATAAAAAAATGTGTTGAAGGACTTGCTGACTGTGCAGAGTTCTTCAATATTCCAGTAGTTGGAGGAAATGTAAGTTTATACAACGAAACCATAATTGATGGAAAGGACTACCCAATAAACCCAACCCCAACAATCTGCATAGTTGGAAAGATTGAAGATGTTGAAAAGGTTCCTTCCGTATATAATAAGGTAAAAGAAGGGGATGTATTAATAATTACAAATGAAACAAAGGATGAAATGGGAGGAAGCGAATACTACAAATACATACACAACACAGAAAAAGGAATGGTTCCAAGAGCAGATTTAGAGAAGGAAAAAACAATATACAGCACAGTAGTTGAATTGGTAAATGAAGGACTGGTAAACGAAGCTTCCGACTGTTCAAGAGGAGGTCTTGCTGTTGCCATCTCAAAAATGTGCATAAGCAACAACATTGGTGCAGAGCTCCACTTAACCAACTACAATAAAAACAATTTAAGGGACGATATATTGTTATTCTCAGAGACATCTGGAAGAATAATACTTGCTGTAAGTGAGGAAAATAAAGATAAAGTTATGGGAGCTCTTGGGGAAAATGGATATGTAATAGGAAAAATCGGCGGAAGTTCGTTAAAAATAATTAACAACAACAAAGAAATTGTAAATATGGATGTGGAAGAGATGAAAAAAGGATATAAAAATGCATTCTCCGAAATGATGGGAGAAATGTAATAAAATAAATAATAATAAAAAATAAAAATTATTCTAACTCCATATTTTTTAATCTGTTGGAAATATAACTTAACATCTCTTTTAAATTTTCTTTATTATCATATTCATCTATAATTTTTCGGAGCTCCTGTTTATCTATTTTTTTATATTCTTTAATATATTTTGTTAATAATGGGATACATCTTGTCAATTCATCCACTATTGTAATAGTTGATTTCCTCGCAGTTCTTGAAAGTGGGTTTAAATCAATAGAAATTACTTTCTTACCCATATTTACGAGAGCTTCTGTTCTATCTCCATCTTCCAAAGGAACAAGCACAACATCTGAGGAATATATCCCTTCTTCTGAAACCTTGCCTCTTAAACTGTCCAAATTTGGTATTTGCTTATCTGCATCGTCTATTCCAAGTAGTTTTATTTTATTATCTTCTATTTTTTCTTTTATATTTGAATCTTCTTCAAAAGCTTTTTTTATATTTTCTTCTCTTTCTTTTGTCCTGTAAAATAGATTTACCTCTATTTTGCCGTTTAATTCTTCTGCAAGTTGGACAATTTCCTCTTTTGCAAGGGCTATCGTATTTCCATTGATTGAAATTACAGGATTTTCTGCTAATACGAGCATTGCCGCAGAGGCTTTTATTGATTTTAATGCTATATCTGTGGTTTCCTCACCAATAAGGTAATCAAATGCTTCTCCTCTACCGTGTGCAGTAAGCCCAGCTTTTGCAAGTATTCCTTTATCTAATGCCTCCACTACCTTTTCACGATTTAATAATGATTTGTATCTTGGATGTGTTTTTGGAACAAATGTCATAATCTCCCTTTTAATTTTTTATATATCGAGTTAAACTAGGATAATTTATATTAATAATTTATAAATTCCCAACATATTCCAAAATAATGGCCACAACAACTGGAAGGAGTAAATTATCATCAATTTTTATTTTTTTACTTACAAACTCAATGCAAGCACCAATAAATGCAACAATAATTCCATACATCCCATAAGGATGATATAATATAACACATGCTGAAATAAGGAATGCCAAAAATCCTTCAATGGTTTTTCCAAAATATTTTATTTTAAGCTTTCCTCTAACTCCAATTAATGTGGCAAGTCCATCTCCAATCGCAAAAACAAGTATGGAATAAAATGCAGAGTTAATATCTTCAATTATAATCAATGTTATCAACAAACCAATTGCAAATAGAATAGCTCCTTTTCCACATTCATTTTCTCTTCCACATGCTTCAAGTAAATCAGATATTATTGGAATATAATGCTCTTTTAAATAATAATACAATAAAATTCCAATTAATATTAAAATAAATAATGGTAGTATAAGGGGTGTTTTTCCGATATATAGGACGGAAAAAGCTACAATGATTCCAAATATTATATGTAAAGTCTGCCGGTATATTTCTCTTATTATCATAATAATACCTAAGTTATTAATTAGTCAATATCCAATATTATTTACTAAAATTATAAACTTTCTTTAATTGCTTCATATAATTTATCACATAAAAACTTTATTTCTTCCTCAGTAATTGTCAAGGGTGGAATAATTATCAGCGTATTAAATATGGGTCTCATATATATGCCCTTTTCGAGCAATTTATCCGCAACCTTATATCCTGCCTTAAATTCATAGGGGTATGGCTCTTTTGTTTCTTTATTTTTTACGAGCTCTATACCAATCATGAAACCTTTCTTTCTAACATCTCCCACATGTTCCAGTTCCTTCAATTTATCCAGTGAGTCGTGAAGCAGTTTTATTTTTTCCCCAATATTTTCAAATACTCTATCGTTTTTTAATATATCCATTGTGGCAATTGACGCCGCACATAATATTTGATTCCCTGTATATGTGTGTCCATGGAAAAACTGCCTGCATTCTTCAAAATCTCCTAAAAACTGGTTATATATTTCTTCCGTTGTAATAGTTGCCGCAAGTGGCACATATCCTCCGGTTATTCCTTTTCCAAGGGTGATGATATCTGGTTTTTCCAGTTTCTTTAATGTTTCATTGTCTGAAAATAAATATTTTCCAAGTCTTCCAAAGGTTGCCACTTCATCTAGTATAAGGATTATATCGTGTTCCTTACATTTTTTTGCAACTTCTTCAATATAGCCATCAGGATATGGAATTATACCTGCTGAACCCATTACTCCCGCTTCAAGAATTACGCAAAACAATTCGTTTTTGTGCTCTTCTATAAGGTTCAGCATGTTTTCAAGGCATTTCATACTGCATCCTTTTTCATTCCTCTCATCGGTATCCTTGAAATTGTGGTATTCACACCTATAACAATAGGGAGCTCCTGCATGATAGCCCTTAAACAAAAGTGGTTTAAAAAATCCGTGAAATGTTTCACTACCTCCTACACTCATTGTTCCAATCGTATCTCCATGATAACCTTCTTTTACTGAAACAAACTTTGTTCTGTTTTTATTTTTATCCGAATCCTTTAATTGATAGTATTCAAAAGCCATTTTAACAGCTATTTCAACAGCTTCCGCACCATCCTCTGAATAAAACACCTTTTTTAAATGTGGCGGGGCAATTTCTACCAATTTTTTTGCCAAAACTATTGAAGGGACATTTCCACAGCCCAAAAGCGTAGAATGGCATATTTTTTCAGCTTGATTTTTTATTGCATCGATTATTCTTTTTTCACTGTGGCCGAACAGATTGCACCATATGGACGAAACTGCATCAAGGTATTTTTTTCCGTTTATGTCGATTAAATAGTTTCCTTCCCCCCTCTCTACAATTATATTTTTTGATGGCGGGTCATATTCTTTCATCTGTGTATATGGATGCCAAACATATTTTTTATCCCATTCAACAAGCTGTTCTGGGTTCAATTTATCATTCATCTTATCACCATCCATAAATGCTACCTTAAAAATCGGAGATTGTTTATTATGGGACAATTATCATAAATAAAAATTAAAAAGTAGAATATGTTAATTATAATTAATTTGTTCCCTTCCAAATTCCAACAAATAACATGTGGTCTTTTTCAAATGGCTCAATATTTATTTCGTCAATGATTTCAAAACCGCCATTTATTAAAATCTCCTTCTGTTCTTCAAATATTTCTTTTGGATTTCTCACAACATCGACACTTCTGGCTTTTATGGAAATCATTCCATATCCATTTTCTTTTAAGAACCATTTTGCATTTTTTACAAGTATCTCTGCCTGATTTGGCTGTGCAACATCTTCAAAAATTACATCAACTTTCTCAACTACATTTGAATAAGTATTTGGGGCATTTGCATCCCCCAATATTGGAATTAAATTTTTCCTATCGTTGCAGACTTCTAAAAACTCCCTCATAATCCTTGGTGCAAATTCCACAGAATAAACTGGTGAATTTTCCGTAATATCTGCAACATGGGATGGTGTCGTTCCTGCGGATACACCCAAATAAAGAACTTTCGTGTTTCTTTTGATTGGCATGTGTTTTAATCCATTTATTATGGAAGCCCCTAACTTACTCTTATTGGGATTCCAAATTCTGTACTCTACACCATCCACTTCAATTAATTTTTCCCCATATACCCTTTTTGATGGGACCAATGATTTTGTAGCGATTCTTCTTAATCCATCGCCCATATCTACTTCATAAATATTATCAAAAATTTCCTTAATTTTCACAGTATCACCGAATATTTTAATTTATAATTTAGAGGATGTTTTTCCTATTACTTTTCTCTCAGTTTTTGGTCTGTCTTTTTTATGATTTTTCTGTTTTGTTCTTTCTGATTTTTTCTTAGGTTTTGATGATTTTTCTGGTTGATTACCTTTTCCTTTTCCACTAGGTTTGCCTTTACCCCTATCCTCTTTCCTACCTTTTCCCTTACCTTTTGCTTCTCCCCTTCCTTTTCCTTTTTTACCTCTTCTATCCTCGTCTCTTCTTACTGGTTTTTTCTTCCTTGGTTCTGGGTATTTTTCCTTTATGGATTCAACCTTTTTATTGAGGTCTTCCATGAGCTCATCTGCAATATAGTTTCCGAATACATCTGCCCTAACTGCAATTGAAAGTTTGCATGCGAGAGCTCTTGCAACCTTACCTTTAATCCACCATGGTGATGATTGAAGAAGAGGATGCTGGAATATCACACCATGTTTTGGAGGTAGAGCTCCTTCTCTTAAATGTGCAAATAATGCCTTTTCCGCACCTATCACCTGTATTGTGGATGCTGGAAGTTTTGATAATCTGTCAATCCCACCAGTTAAACTTATTAACCTTGCACCTAATGATGAGCCAGCTATTTTTGTTAAGTTTGGGGCAGTCTCTTCCATTAATTCTTCCAAATACTTCTGTAAATTTTCTCTGAGATTATACATTGATTTTATTTCTTCTGCAAATATTTTTATAACGGACAAATCCCTCTCTGACAACTCTGCACCCATTGATTTTTTTGCAACTGTGGATAATGTTCTTGCAAGCTTTGAAGGAAGGGATTTTTTCAACCTTGTTCTTGTGTAATTGTCCCTTTCCGTGTATGTGGATGCTACATCTACATAGAGCTCGTGTTTTTTTATCAATTTATCCATCTCTGGGAAGTATAATGAATACCATTCTCTAAATCTCTCGGAGAATAAATTTAGGGTTTCATCTAAATCATCCAGTGCACTTACAGTTTGGATTATTAACTTATCTCCTTCCTCGGAAGATTTTTTCATGAGTAATTTTGTAAATTCAGTGCCCCATAAATTCATTTTTTCAATAAAATCATCATAATCTTTAAAAACATTGTATTTATTGCCGAGCTCATATAGGTTTTTCCTTACGAGCTCCCCTGCAATATTTGGCTCGTTTTCAGATAGTTCAATATTTATTTCTTCCTCCATTCCTTCGTCGTTAGTTAAATTCCATTCTTTTTTTAGCTCCTCAACAATCTCAAAATTTCCATTCCTTAAATCATACATAATCTTAGGAATATCCTCTTCTTCAAAGATTTTGTAGTATTTTAAGTCATCTATTGTTAAACTCTCTAAATTTCCATCCGATTCCAAAGCAAATGCTCCATAAGGTGCAAATGTTAAATATATCATAAAATCACCGTTGATTTAATATAAAATTTAATATAAATAATTATTATATATTATAAAAATAGATATTTTTTATCTTAAATAATATATTTATAATATTTAAACTATGGTATTTTTAAAGTAGGTGTTGTTTATTTTCTATACACATCATTTTTCATCAGAAAACTATATATATCATAGTATATATTATGCTATTGTTCAATTTTTTAAAGTAGTTTAACCGCTAAAACAAAACACAAATTAAATATAAATACAAATATTAAATTAAACATAATAATAATCTAAATGAAACAAATGGCTTTGTTTTTAAGCCAGAAAACCACTTTTTTGGAGGAGCAAATATGACAGATGAAAACCTATTGACAACATTGGACACATATTTGGCGTCTGGAATTCATATAGGAACTCAGCAAAAAACAGAAGACATGAAAAGGTTCATTTACAGAGTAAGGTCTGATGGACTCTATGTTTTGGACGTTAGAAAAACAGATGAGAGAATAAGATTAGCTGCAAAATTCTTATCAAACTACGAACCAGAAGATATTTTAGCAGTTTCAAGAAGAATCTACTCAGTAGGTCCTTTGAAGAAATTCGGTCAAACAACAGGAATAACCACAGTTGCAGGAAGGTTTGTTCCAGGAACATTAACAAACCCATCATCAAGAAAGTTCCTTGAACCAGAAGTTCTATTTTTAAGCGACCCTAGAGTAGATAGACAGGCATTAAAAGAAGCTATTGAGATTGGAATTCCAGTTGTAGGAATGTGCGACACAGAACACTTAACATCATTCATTGACTTCATAATCCCAACAAATAACAAAGGTAGAAAAGCAGTTTCATTAATATACTACCTCATAGCAAGAGAATACATGAAAAACAGAGGATTGATTGGTGAAGATGTGCCATTTACATACGAAGAATTCTTAGAAAAAGCTATGAATGTTAAGGTAAAAATCACACCACAACAGTTCCAGAGAGGCAGAGGAAGGAGAAGAAGATAAATATAAAAAAGTTAATATATATTAATATAAATAAAATTGAGGATGTAATAATATATTTATTTCGCATGCCTCACTATGCCATAGGATGATGAAAATGGATGAAGAATTATTATTTGAATGCCCAATTTGCGACGACATAACCCCTCATGACATATTAAAAAGGCAGGAATCAAAAAAACACATAAAGCTAACTGTAAAGTGTTTGAACTGCGGATATGTCCATGAGATTGAAAAAACTATAAAACTAAAAGATGTGAAGGTAATTATAAGCAGATACGGGGAATCTGAAAAAAAGGTTTCTCAGCTTCCAGTGGATGAGGTTTTAAAAGTCGGGGATATCATAAATATTTTTGGAGAGGATGTGGAAATAACCAGTATAGAAACTACAAAGAGGGTTATGTCATCAAAGGTTGAAGATATACAAACAATATGGGCAAAATCCCTAAACATACCTAAAAAGGTTGGTATTTCTATAAACGATAGAGATACCACCTATTCCATCAATATATTAGTTCCCCAAGATTATGTATTCGATAATGAAACAACATATCGAGTAGGAAGAATGTTCTTTAAAATAAAGATGATAAAAACTGAAAAAGGAACATTCAAAAGGGAAATTGCAAGAAAAATAAAAAGAATATATGCAAACTCTTCAAGACCTGTTAGAAATTATGAGGATTTAACTGAAAATATTGTGTAAATAAAATTAAAAATACCTCCTATATATCGCCCATATATTTATTCATATATCATATATCAATTAATTACCCAAATATAATAATATCACTAATGAGGTGTAATTCATGGCAAGAATGAAAGCTAGAGCTGGCAAAGGAAGAAGAGTAGCCAGAGATACTTGGAAAACAAAATCATGGTATAATATATATACTCCACAGTCATTCGGTGGAGATTTAATAGGTCATACCCCTGCAAACGACCCATCATTAGTTATTGGAAGAGTTGCAGAAACAAGCTTAAAAGACCTAACAAATGACCACTCAAAACACATGATAAGAATGTACTTCAAAATAGATGGAGTTAGTGGAACAAACGCAACAACCCAATTTGTTGGTCATGACACAACAAGAGAATATTTAAAATCCTTAATTAGAAGAAGAAGAAGTAAAATAACAACTATCACAGATGTAAGAACAAAAGATGGATACAAGTTAAGAGTTAAAGCTATGGTTTTAACAGCAGTTAGAGCAAGAGACCACCATAAAACAGACATAAGAAAGAAAATGGAAGAAATTGTCAGAGATATGGCTAAAAACGCAACATTCCCAGAATTTGTTCAAGCTATGTTGTTAGGTGGATTAGGTTCAAAAATATACGGGGAGTGCAAAAAAATATTCCCTATGAAAAGAGTAGAAGTTTATAAATCAGAAGTTTTAGAGTTTGGAAAACCAGTAGAAGCTCCTGAACCAGAAGAAACAGAAGAAGCTACCGCAGAAGTAGAAGAAAAGGCAGAAGAAACAGAAGAAGTAAAAGAAGAATAAATTAAATAACTTTTTTCTTTTTTATTTGGTATTATAAATAAAATAAAATTTTCATTATTTTTAGAGTTTTTCGTAACTATGGATTATGGTGGATTAATTCAGGTCATGCAATTGGTTTCAAATGTTTCAAAGTATATCAACTGATATACTCATATAAACCACTGCTTTATAAGTCTCATTGTTGGTTTCGTTGCCGTCCCCAACTCGGCTTATGGGATGTGACCCGCACCCTCCTACCCGGTACTGAATTCCCGGTTCGCTTTTCTTAGATAATTAAAGAACAAGAAGCCCGACTAACACCAACACAAGTCGATATGTTAATATTCACAAACCAACAGTGTATAATTTACACTTAATACTATTTATATTTTGTTAATAGAATAATTAGTATTATCAAATAATACTATTTGAAACATTTGGTTTAAAATTGTTTATGATATTTGATATTTTTGTTTTCCACACATTTTTTAATATGTTTTTCTCTATTTGATAAGCCCCTTTTTTCCAGTCTTTACCTTAGTTCTCCACTCATCAAATAATTTCAGTGCTCGGGTCTCTACTTCTTCTTTTAATTTTAAATACCCTCCAAAACAAAAAGATTAAAACAACTACCAATAACAATACCATTAAATTTAAAATTAAATCCATACTATCAACTTCAACTTATCAAAATAATTAAAATAAGTAAATAAATATATAATTATAATTATTAAAATAATATGGGGTGAGATTATTAAAAATAAATTTACAATGATAAGTATAATGTTTATAAGTATTCTTATAACTTTTTCTGGATGTTTAGATATATTACCAAATAATAATTATGATGATAATAATTATGGTTATACAAATCCAAATGATTTCCTCAATAACCATGAGTATTTTACTGCCAAGGTCGTAAAAATTACCGATGGAGATACAATATGGGTTATGGCTGAAAACGGAACAAAATATAAAATAAGACTTTTGGGCGTTGATACGCCAGAAATATATCACAAGAACAGCCCGCAAAAATTTTATATTGATAACAATCATCCAATTACCAATATAAGTTATTTGAAAGTTTGGGGGTATAAAGCAAAAGATTATGCAAAAAATAGACTGGAAAATAAAACTGTTATTGTAGTTTTTGACAATAAGGCACCAAAAAAAGGATATTATGGCAGATATCTCGCATACATATATGTAGATGGAAGAGATTTCAACGAAGAATTGATTAAAAATGGATATGCTAGGGTTTATGTGTCTAATTTTGAATTAAAAAATGAATATTTAAAAGAAGAAAGATATGCAAAAGAAAATAAAATAGGATTATGGAATTTAAGTAATAATAATTAAAATAATTAATAATTAGTTTTTTAATGCATGAGCTCTACAAGGTATTAATCTAACTATTTATTATTCAATATCAATGCCTTTTTTGATAGATACTTCACTCTTTGGTAAATCAACTATAAGCACACCATTTTCAAATTTAGCAGATGCTGTATCTTCTTTCACAGTTGCAGGTAATTTTATTGTTCTATATATCTCTTCGTCCTCAGGAATCTCTGAATAAATAATTCTTTCGGATTCTGTTACCATTAATGGTGTTCTTTTTGCTCTGATTTCTAAGGTGTTTCCAATAGCATTAACTACTATATCTTCCTTATTTACTCCTGGAATCATTGCTATAACTTTTATATTATTGTCTCCTTCAATCAATGTAATTGGCATGTATCCTTTACCGGAAATTTCAAGACCACCTGAGCTCATGGTTCTCATGGTAGTCATTCCAGTCATTGGAGACATAAACATTTCAGTCATTAATTTTTCAATTTCTGAAAATGGATCTCTTCCAAACATAATTCTCACCCCATTTTTTTCTATAATAATATGCCTTAATAGTTCTATATAAATATTTCGGTTTAGTGCATGGTTATGCCACAATTACAAACAATCAATAAAAATAACTATAAAAATAAAAAGACCCATTTATTTAATAAATCATATATTCATATTTTTATTTATGGTGGTATCATGTTTGGAAGTTTAAAGGAAAAGTTAAGTAAAACTGTTTCAAAATTAACTGAAAAGATATATTCAAAGGGAAAAACAGAAGAAAATCCCGAAGAAAGCTTTGCTAATGCCAATACTGAAACTTATAAGGAACCGCAAAAGACGAATGAAATAAAGAATGAAAAGAAAGAAAAATCAGGCTCTGAAAAAAAAGGAATAGCTAAATTAATCAGCTTAGGAAAAAAAGAAGAAGTAGGGTCTAAAACAGATGCAGATAATAAAGAACAGGCGGAAGAAAAAACCACTGAAAGTGTTGAAAAGAAAAAAATTGGATTCTTTGATAAGTTTAAAATAACAAAAACCATAAAAAAAGCCCTTGGTAAGGACGTTGTATTAACTGAGGATGATATAGAAGATGTTTTGGAAGAATTGGAACTGGAATTATTGGAAGCCGATGTTGCCTACGATGTCGTCGAAAAGCTTGTTGAATCATTAAAAAATCAGCTTGTAGGAACAAAAATAACAGCAAAAGATGACCCTGAGGAAGTTACAATAAATGCTCTAAAAAATGCCATAAGAGAAATATTGTCCCAAAAAAATATAGATATATATCAGTTAATTGAGGAGAAGAAAAAATTAAATGAACCTGCTGTGATAGTATTTGTAGGTATAAATGGAACGGGAAAAACCACATCAATATCCAAGCTAGCATATAAATTAAAAGAAAAAGGATATTCTGTGGTTTTAGCAGCAGGTGATACATTTAGAGCTGGGGCAATTGAACAGCTTGAAGAGCATGCTAAAAATATTGAAGTTAAAGTTATAAAACATCAAAAAGGTGCGGATAGTGCCGCTGTAATATATGATGCAATACAGCATGCAAAAGCCAGAGGGATAAATGTAGTTTTGGCAGATACTGCTGGAAGACAGGCCACAAATATTAATTTAATGGATGAGATTAGAAAAGTAATAAGAGTAACAAAACCTGATTTGGTTGTATTTGTAGGGGATGCCCTTGCTGGAAACGATGCCATAACTCAGGCCGAAGAATTTAACAATGCTGTGAATATAGATGGTGTAATATTAACAAAAGTAGATGCAGATGCAAAAGGTGGTGCGGCACTATCTATTGCCTATGCCATTGGAAAACCTATTTTATTCTTAGGAGTAGGTCAAAGATATGGGGATTTAGAAGAATTTAATGTGGATTGGATGGTAAATAAATTATTTGGAGATGAAGAAGTTAAATACTCTACTGAGAGAGAGTTCTAATAGCAATGATAAATAGCAATTAGATGAAAATCATTATATGTTCAATTTTTTAATTTTCGCCATTATTTTTCAATATCCATTTTTAAAACACTATATCCAACATATCCAATAGCACAAACTGCCAATGGCTCAAATATTCCAAATACTGCCAAAATCAGCGAAATCGCAAATATTGCCATTCCTATCTTATTTGGATACTTTGGATATTTAATATCGCTTATCATTAATAATCCAAATACTAATGTCAATATTGGAACAATTATATCGGTAAAATTATATCCTATAACATTGGAATATTTTAAAAACAATTCACAGATAATGCTTAGAACCAGAGCTCCCGCAGGTATGGGAAGTCCAACAAAATATTTAACATCCAATATACCAAATCTTGCCAACCTCAGAGCTCCGCATATGAGAAATACCAATGAAGTAATTAAGCTAAATGTTCCTTCGAAATAGTAATAAACTAAATAAGCAGGAGCTACCCCAAAACTAACAACATCACAGATACTGTCCAGTTCTGCCCCAAAATCTGACACAGTATTTGTTTTTCTTGCAACATAGCCATCCATAGCATCAAAAACTATTGCTATATATATAAATCTGAAATCATGAAACAATATGGCAAGCATACCAAAAACAATATTTAAAATAGTTACATAATCCGATATTGTAATAATATCCTTAATTTTAAACATTTTTATCATCTTTTTTTATTTTTATTTTCCTTTTTCTTTTTAGGTTTTAGTCTTACTTTTTTATTTTTATTTTATATTTTTCATATTAAATTTGTTAAAATATATATAAAATTATATAAAAATAACTATAACTTTTCATAAAGTCGATTGATACATTCTCTTGATTTTTCAAGCTTCTTATTTCCAATATTTAATAACATTTTTAAATAATTATCATCCACTAGGAGCTCACCATTTATGCCTATTGGAACATCCATTTTATATGTGCTTAAAATTTCAACTATTATTCTCCTATCTGTTATGGATTTTATGGACGATGCCTTTAAACCGTTATGAATTGCAAGTTCGAGAAGTTTTTTGGCATGAAATATATCCTTTGAAGCAACATGTAAAATTGGAGAATTCATTACAAAAACCATGGTTTCAAAATCTTCTGATTTTTTGTTAATCGCTTTAAATAATTCTTCTTCGTTGGCATAGTGGTGCCATTTTCCAAGCCATTTTGAATATATCTTCGGATTTTTATTCTTTGGAAATTCCATAATTCCGCATCTTCCTATACAGGAGCTCGTTGTATAATAATTTTCCATTTCGTTTATTTTATCCACTATGAACATTACCTCTTTATCTACAAAATTGTTTTTTATTGCCTCTTTTAGCTTTTCCATGGTTCTTTTTTTATCTTCTTGAAACATGATTTCACTGATGTTATTTATCAATTATATTAAAAATTATGAAATTATAATAATAATTGTAATGATGCAATAGTGATATAAAAAATAGCGGTATAATAATGATATAATGCTAAAAATTGAATTTATAATTTATATTTAAACATACAGCTTATAAAAATTACGCCAGAAATAAATGCAACAATTCCCCCATATACAAGGGTTATTTAGGATGATTTGCCATAATATCCCCATATAAAAAAACATTTTTATTTTAATCCCAACCCCATAAAATAAATAATATACAATTAAATAATGATGTCAATAATTTCTCCGCACTCTGGACATTTTGGAGTTCCTAATGATATATCTAAATTGTTTGTTATTATTGAAAATCCAGTTCTATCAATTAGCAGAGCTCCGCAGTTTGGGCAGTATGTATTTTCTCCCCCATGACCTGGGATATTTCCAACATATACATATTTTAAACCTTCTTCCAGTGCCAATTCCCTTGCTTTCACAAGTGTTTCCACAGAAGTTGGTGGAACATCGGTTAATTTATAATCTGGATAAAATCTCGTAAAATGAAGTGGGGTTTCTTTACCTAATTTGTCCTTCACAAATTCTATTATATATCTTATATCTTCCATGTTGTCGTTGTATGATGGTATTATTAAATTGGTTATTTCTACATGGATGCCCAATTTCTTTGCAACGATGCATGTTCTTAATACAGGTTCCAACTTTGCAGAGCATATTTCCTTATAGAATTTTTCATTGCCTTTTATATCTATATTCATGGCGTCTATTTTCAAATGTTTAAGGGGCTCCTCTTCTATATACCCATTTGTTACCATTACATTATATAATCCCTTTTCCCTTGCAATATTTGTTGTATCATGCATAATTTCATAAAAAATCGTTGGTTCTGTGTAGGTATATGCTATTCCATCGCATTTATATTTTAAAGTAGTTTCTACAATATCTTTGGGGTATATTTCATTATATGGGAGTTCATCCGGTGGAAACTGGCTTATCTGCCAATTTTGACAGTGTTTGCATCTAAAATTGCAACCTCCTGTGGCAATTGAAAACACGGATGAACCTGGGTAAAAATGAAATAGTGGTTTTTTCTCTATGGGGTCAATTGCAGCAGAACAAATCTTTCCATAGTTCATAGCATACAATATCCCCCGTATATTTTCTCTCCCCCTACAAAATCCTCTTTTCCCCTCAGGTATTATACAGTGCCTTGGGCACAGGTTACATTTAATTTTATTATCTCCCATGGACTCATAAAACATTGCCTCATGAAGTTTTGATTGCATAATTTTAGCCCCCATTTTTTAAATAATCCGCTACATTAAATATTTCAGTGATTTCCATAAGAACCTTGTTGTTATATATTATATTATACGTTCTTTGAGGTAGTGCCTTTTTATCTGTTTTAAGGTATGATTTGACCGTATCATCTATTTCTTTATAGTCGATATTCCTAATCTCCCTTCGCGTTTCCAAATTATGGATTTTTAATATCTTTCCGATAGGTATGTCCGCAGATAATAAGTCTTTTTTTATATTTTTTCTTACATTGTCATCATTGATATTTTTGAGGGGAATTTTTGAAGTTGCATACACCACAGGAATTTCCTTAATTTTAAGTATAACGCTTCTATAATTTACATTGTTTATTATCTCTTGATATATGGTTTTTACAACAACCTCATCATTGAATAATATCTCTAAAATGTTTGTGATGCTTCCATCAGTTCCAAGAAGTATTTTTTCTTCATTTCTAAGGGGATATTTTTTTGAAAGTTCATTTATCACTTTATATGGCTTTATTATCATGTCTGCCATTATTAACACTCTTATTAGTTATTTTAGGATTATGAAATTACTGATTTACTGCACATTACTGGCTGGTGGTTTCTTCTGTTTTTTCTGCATCTTCTGTTTTACTTTCTTTTTCTTCTTTTTCCTTTCTTTTCTCTTTATTGGGCTCCTTTAATTTTCGATACAATTCCCTGGATTTTTCTTTTAATTTATTTATTTGAGAATATACTTCCATTAACTTTTGATGACTTTCTGCACTTATTTTCGCATGTTCAAGAACCTTCTCATGTTCTTCTGCTGATTTTTTAACGAATTCTGAAATTTCCTCTGAAATCTCGGCTATTTTTTTGTTTAGTTGGTCAATAATATTGCTTTTTTCAAGAAGCTTTTTATAGGATTCAATCTCAGCTACGAGCTCCCTCTCTTTCTCCAAAGATGGACATTTAGTTTCAATTATTGTTTCCAGTTGCTGTATTTTTTGGTTTATTGAATCTTTATTTACTTTCAATTCCTTAAATTCGGTTAATAATTCTCCCCTTTCTTTTTTTAGATTTCTTATAAGTTCTATTTTTTCTTTAACTATTTTATTAATGCTTTCTCTTTTTTCTTTATGTGATTTTACCGCTTCATTTGCATTATTTCTTTTTTCCTTTATTTCTTCTGCCTTTTCATAGAGCTCTTTTATTTTAGTATTTAGATTTTCTATTTCTTTTTTTATGTTGGTAGTTTCCATTTTCACACCCTAAATTTGTGAATACGATATACTATATTCACATTAATATATAAATATTTTTAGATTTGAACCTAAGGTTAAAATATATCTTTATTTTATACATATTTTAGAATCTCCCTCAAATCCTTTTTTTCTACGCAAATATCTGCATTTTTCTTTAATATGTCCTTTGCACAAAATGCTATTTTAAAACCCGCTTTTTTAAACATGCTTATGTCATTTGCACCATCCCCAACAACTACGGTGTCTTTTAAATCGATGCCTTCTTTTTTTGCTATTTCTTCTAAGAGCTCCCCCTTTGCATGTGAGCTCATTATTGGACCTATCACTTCCCCAGTTAATTTTCCATCTTTTGTTATAAGTTCATTTGAATAGGCATAGTCAAGACCAAGGATATCCTTTATTCGGTCTGTTGCCACGGTGAAACCCCCGCTTACAACTCCTGTTATATACCCTCTTTTTTTAAGTTCCTTAATTGTTTCTTCCGCTCCTTTTGTCAATTTTAAATTTGAAACTAAATCCATTATTTTTTCCATAGGAAGACCTTTTAAAAGTGATACTCTTTTTCTCAGAGATTCCTCAAAATTCAATTTTCCATTCATAGCATCCCTTGTTATTTTTTCTACTTCATCTCCAACACCTGCCAGCTTCGCTATTTCGTCGATTGTTTCACAGTCGATTAATGTGCTGTCCAAATCAAATAAAATAAGCTTCTTTTTATTATTCATTTAATCACCGTATAATTATTATATTTATTAATATGGTTTAATTATACCAATCTATTTGGTTTAAATCTTAAAGATATTGTAAATTAGTTGTTTATATACCTCAATTATAGCCTGTATTATGTTTAAATTATTATATTTTGCATACTCATATATAAGCCAGTCCAATGGCTCCAAAGATGCCGCAATTCCAATGAATATAAATATCATTACAATTTTCAATATATCAACCAAGTTTATAAATTGTTTTTTATTTTTTCCTTTTTTCTCATTTTTATGTTCTCCACTTATTATTGGTAGGATTTTATCTGCTATTGTGATGCCCATTACTGCTGAAAGTGCAAATCCTGCAAATTCAAAAATACCGTGGGGTAGTATTATCAGTATGTCCTTAATATTAATTCCATAACCTACAATGCCAGTTAATGGATTTATCACAACTATGGTATAAAATAAAATCATGGCATTTAAATAATCTTCAAAGGAGCTCCTATTATTTGCTATGTCTTTTTTATATAAGTATGCCACAAGGGAGAACGCCAATAATATTACCGTGCATGCCATAGAATTGTTTATAAAATATGACAAGGATATTGATAAATAATTATATCCCATATAAGATGAAACTGCACCTGATATAACTTCAAATTTTTGAGAAGCAATATCTCCTGCGGCACTTACTGCATTTCCAACAAAAAGGAAATATAATATTTTAGAAAAAAGAATCATGGAAAAAAATCCGCACCAGCACCCGACATATGTTATAAAAAATTTCTTCAAAAAACTTAATTTTAAAAAATATTTAAATGTATTTTGTAAAAACTTAATTGCATTTTGCATGTTAGCTCCCTTTAAAGAATTTATCATATTTTTCAATATCGTCCTTTTTAGGTTCCATATTTCCATAATATACCTTTTCGAAGATTTTTGTTATAGTTTTCAAACCTTTTATATTACTATACCTTCTACATATTTCTCTCGGAGTTAGGGATTTTTGAATATTTAACCTATGTATAAAAGAGGAATATGTTCTAATTATTCCTTCAACATATTTTTTATTAGATATATATTTTTCAAATTCCAAATAGATGCCTTTTATCTTCAATGCCTCAATTGCATCGTGGATAATTCCTTCATCCTCCTCAGCAGCCATGTCCTTCATGTCCCTACGTCTCTGTATTCTATATATTATTAAAACCAGCAATAAGACAACCGCCATAAAACTTAGAATATAACCATTATTATTGCTATTGAATATGAGCATAATATTCTTATCTTTAATTAACTTCTTTGAGGATGGCTTATATTTAGAATCCCCTTTAAAAAATATATGACACTCATCATGGGCATTATTTGACATATTAAATTCAAAACTACCATTTCTCGTCTTTGAAATATATGTTTTGTTATCCATTTCTAAATAAATATCTTTATTGTTTAATAAATTATTGTCTTTATCAAATAACTTCCCAATTATTTTATTACCCTCATAATTTGCAGTTATATATGTTGGAATCCTTACAAAACTTATAGTAGCTGTTTTTTTGGATTTATTGTATATACTATTCCCTTTATATTCAATATTTACGGTAATATTTTTTTCCACGTTTGATTTGATATTTAGATTTAAAGGAGCTCTCATGTTTTTATGGGTGTCTAGATAGTCAATATATACATTATCTTTTAGTTTATTTCCGTAATAATCGCATAACTCTATTTTTAAGTTTGCATCGTTGCCAACATATTTTTTATTTTCATAAATTACATTGATATGCGTTGGAATCTTTAAACAAGATATTTTTAGCATGTTTGAAGTTCCTGATGGTGATGTTGCATAAAATACATGATTTCCAAGTTTATCTATCAAAAATGTTTTTGAGAAACTATTATTTTCCAATTTAATATTATAGGATATGTTATTATGATAAAGAGTTATTGAATCTATCGGAGCTCCCCTATTTTTAATATATCCATATATTGTTATTTCAGAATTTATAAAAACAGTACTACTGTCCGAATATATAACAAATCCTTCTGGTGCAATTTTGTTTAGCTTATTGGAGTATAATTCAGTATCTTTTAATAGTATGTTGATATCACTTCTAACCTTTGAAGTATCAAATTTTAAGATATTTCCGTCCCTGTCTTTTAAGGTTATTTTATCTATCTTATTTAATGAATCATTTAAAACTATTAAACTACTATGAACATTTTTTAAAGATGTTTTAAAAATTATATAATTGCTGGAATTTTCAACATCACTATATTCTACCATATCATTGTAATTTACCATAATATTATTGATAGAATTGTAAAATTGCTCAAAAACAGGTGCGATGTTTAAAAGTTTATGACTCACATTGTGCTTTTTTAAATCTTCTGAAACATTGAAAACATTGGCAGATAGGAGCTCTGCTTTATTATTGTCCATTAATGTATTTAAATTATCATGACCATTGTCGATAAGGTTTTGAAAATAATTATACATTATTTCATCCCCAACCCCGTCACCATATGCCACCGGACATAAAAACAGAATAATTAAAAGTATGTAACTTTTCATTGCAACACCTGATATAAAGGGATATTCGTCATACTATGATATTTAAATAGTGATAAAGTTAATATATAATAAAATTATATAAATACATTGTGTATATGCAATAGAATTTAACATATCAAATAAAAATGTGGGAGGATAATTATGAAGGCCTATTCCATACTGCTATCTTTGATAATGATTCTAGGGGCATTACCCCTAGGTTTTGCCTCAGAAACTACTGAAAATGTAGCAGTTGTAGTATCTACCCCAGCAGATGCCATTGTTGCAGCACCATACGCCAAAGCAATGGGATACAAGCTGGTATATACGCCAACAGATGAATTATCAGATGATGCAAAAAGAGAGCTCGAAAGAAATAATATTAACAAGGTAATAATTGTCGGTGGTCCAGTTGCAGTTAGCAACAGTGTGGAAAACCAGATAAATAAATTACATATAAATATTAAAAGAGTTTGGGGGGAGACTAGAATAGAAACTTCCCAAAAAATGTATGAATTGATTAAAGAAGAAAAGCCAGAGATGGTAAACAATATTGTAGTTGCAGAGGGGTTTAATGAAAAAATAATCCCTGTGGCAGTGAGCTTCGGAGCTCCTGTGGTGTACTATGGATTAGATAAAGATGATGAAGTAGCAAATTTATTAAAAACTGCAAAACCAGAAAATGCAGTAATTCTTGGTAGCAAAATTCCAAAAATAATAACAAACACTGTATCAGGATATGCAAAAAACACAATAATTGCATCAGGTAGTGACGATTCAGTTATAAAAACCGCATTAGCATATGTTCCAAGAATAAATCCAAATGCTGAAAACAAAGATGTTGCAGTAGTTTATGCGGAAAAAACCAACAATCCAATATTGGATGCAGTAGTAAGCTTTGTTAATGGTTATGTTGGTGCAATAGCTCCAATTCCAGTATCAAAAGAAGATATGGTAAATAAAATAATTTCAAAACTTACATTTGCATCAGGGGTTTCAGTTTCAAGTGATAGCACATCAATGTCAAATATAATATCAAATATCGCAAGTAAAGCTGGGTTATCCTCTACTTCAATGATAAGCAGGCCATCAGGAGGAGGCGGAGGAACAACAACGACTCCAACAACACCAGTAGATAATAAACCAGTGATAAATAACTTTACAGTTTCAATTGATGGATTGGATACAACATTTACTATAAATGTAAGTGATGATAATGGATTAAAAAAGATTGTATTAAAATATGGTGATGGAACAGAGAAAGAAGAAACTATTTCAGGAACATCATATAATGAAACCATTAAAACAAATTACCACATGCAAGGAAAATATACTGCAACATTGGTTGTATATGATGACAATGGACAGCAATCTACCAAATCCATAGTGGTAAATTTGAAATACTTTGATGTAAATCCTGAATATATTTCAAAAATTAGAGGAAATGTGGATGAATACATTCCAATAATAATTACAAACTATCAAGATAATAACATAACAATAACCACTACAAATACTACTACAAATGCAAATCTTACAGTTTCAACAAATGGAAGTCTAACAATCTATGCAAATTCACAAAATACGACCACTTGCATAATTAAAAATACATCGGCATTAGCATCTGGAAAATCATACCAAGCAAAAATTACCTTTGCTTTAAATAGTCATCCAGAAATAAACAAGACCTTTGTATTTGACATTGCAGTTCCAAAACAAGAAACCATAACCACTACGGGAAACAGTAGTGTTTCATTGCAAATTGTAAATACAACTGATGCAGGAACTACAAGTATCACAATTGATGACAATGCTACAAACAATGCATTTATTGTAAATACAGCCGTAGGAAGTAAATCAATAGACATTATAATACCAACAAAAAATACCTCAGATACATCTACAATAGAAAATACAACAATTCACTTAGAAAACATTAAAGATGCATTAGATAGAGCAGAAGAAATTCAAAATACTTCAACATTAACGGAAGAGCTCATAAAACCAGTAGTAATTGCAAGTAAGGATGTGGAAAATGTATCAGTCTATGTTAAAAACATTACCATTGATGATGATACAAATGAAACAACAATAAACACAGAAATTAAATTCGAAAACACAACAGACACCTATGTTGTAATTGCCATACCTGTTGGTAATACCTCAGTAAGCGAAGTTTATAAAGAAGGATTGGGAACTATTCCAGAATATGATAGCAATGCAGACCAGACCAACTACTTCAAATACGATGCAACAAATGGTATTTTAACATTATTCATGAAGGAAGACCCATTCGTGCAAATTAAATTAAAAGTAAATGCAGTAAATAACAGACCAGTTATATCAATGGATAACCCAGTTATAAACGGATTAAGTGTAGCAATAAATGCATCAAAATCATACGACCCAGAAAATAAAACTTTAACATACAAATGGTTAGCACCAGGCAGTCAAAGCATTTACCCCGACAACAGTTGCGAATCAGTAGTTATTACATATCCAGCAGATGGAACTTACAACATCACATTAACTATATCAGATGGAGTATATGAAGTTTCAAAAGTAATAACAGTTAAACCAAAATTGGCAGTAAAAGTTGTAGCAAATGGAAAAACTGTTGGATTTGTAGGGCAGAATGATAGCACATTATCAATTACAGGAACAGAAACATTAAACCTACCAAACATAACAGCAAATGTAAATGTTGTAGATAAAAAAGATACTTCAAAAGGTGTAGAAATATACTTTAAAGATAATGAAAGTGTAGAATCAGTAATAGAAGCAATGAACAATTTCAATACAGTATCCTATAATGGAGACACCATTACAATAAATTACAGCAATATTTACATGACTGGAAATAATGTTTCACTTTCAATAATAAGCAGTAGGAGCTCATTTAGAGATGCAGTTAATAAACTACTTAACGGAAATGCAACAGATTTAATAAATCTCTTGCATGAAAACTATGAAGGCACTGCAACAGTATTAAACGGTGTAGCAACCTTTAACATCACTGCAAATGACTCCAACGCAGATTACATTGTAGTAATTACAAACGGAAACATGATTACACCAGATAGCAACAATGTAAATGTCCTTGCAATAGGCGGATTTGAAGTAATGAAATACAACATGACATTGACTTACAATGGAACAGACATGTTTAATACTACAACATACATCATATCATTAAACGACACGCCAACAAATAATACTGTAAGATATGGATTGGCAATGATCAATAAAAATGTAGGAATAACACTAAATGTAGTGGGAACAAATCCAAATAATAATTTATTCAATGTCACAGTAGTTGGGAATAGTGGAAGCGAAATTGTTGTAGAAAACAATGATTTCATAACATTAAGTGCATCAAAAATAAATGACATAATAGGAACGATATATACGCCAGATACTGCATCAGCAACATACAGTCCAGTTACAACCAACAGCACAGTTTCATTAGACCTCAATAATGTATCTGATAGCTATGTGATAGGAATAGCCTACGATACAGTAGATAAAAAGATTGTTGCAGTAGAACAGCAATAAAATATACATCTATTTTTCTTTTTTATATTATTTTAAAAGGATATTTTCTAAAAAAATTTAAAAATAAAAAATTATAAATATACCAAATTTTTATGGTATAATAAATTCACACTTAATTAAGGGGTGGTTTATATTAAAAAAACATTATTTATGATTATTATTTTCGGATTTTTAATTTCTCCAATTTACGCAGTTTCAGATGTTCAAATATATCCTTCAAATCCAAATATAATGGACACTCTAACATTAACAGGAAAAGCCAGTCCAAACGAAGATATAAACTGTCAGGCATGGTTTGAAGTAAATCCAATAATATCTCCACCGTACTATGGATATCTTATGAATAGTGTTGAAATACCCTCATCCCCAAATAATTTTAAAGTTGTTGCTGAAAATGTAAATAAAGTATATGTAAGCGTAAAAATGGGCATATGGGTCACAAAAAGTGCAAATGCAGATAGCAATGGCGTGGCAACAGTTTCTCAGTCAAATGTTCCTGTGGGAACCTATGACATAAAAATAGGAGGGACAATAAAAGATTCATCAAAACCTGTGAAATTAAAAATCATTGCATCTACAACCATAAAGGCAGATGAGAATGGGAATTTTGAATATTCCTACAAAGTTATAGATGGCATTCCTAAAACTACAATTTTACATTTAAAGATTGAAAACATCACCAAAAATATATCTATCGCAGGTCGTAAATTACATATTTACAAAGGATGGAATGCCATATCGGTTCCATATAATTCAAATATATCCTATAACAATAACTCCAATATAAAATTAATAATAACTTATTCCAATCAAAAATGGACTTTAAATAGAAATAACAATTTAAATGCACTTTATGGATACTTTATATATGCTGAAAACGATACTGAAATGGATGTATATTATGATACCAATAAATCCAACTGTTCAAGAATTATCAATAAAGGATACAATTTGATAGGAATTGCCCCAAATGACTATGATTGGAATTTTAGAAATGGAAATATTTTAGCTTATGAATTATTTAAAAATTCTAGTTCGTATTATAGGATAATATCTACTGAGGGTGAGCTCTACTCAAACAATTCCTACTTGGAACCTTTTAAAGCATATTGGTTATTTACCAGTGAAAATGCCACTATATCGAGGTGATGATTATTATTAAAAAAATACTATTTTTAATTATTTTAGGATTATTTATTTCATCAGCATATGCAGTTTCAGATATTCAAATATCTCCTTCAAACCCAAAAGTGGGAGACACTCTAACATTAACAGGAAAAGCCAATCCAAACGAAGATATAAACTGTCAGGCATGGTTTGAAGTAAATCCAATAATATCTCCACCATACTATGGATATCTTATGAATAGTGTTGAAATACCCTCATCCCCAAATAATTTTAAAGTTGTTGCTGAAAATGTAAATAAAGTATATGTAAGCGTAAAAATGGGCATATGGGTCACAAAAAGTGCAAATGCAGACAGTAATGGCATAGCAATAGTTTCTCAGTCAAATGTTCCTGTGGGAACCTATGACATAAAAATAGGGGGGACAATAAAAGATTCATCAAAACCTGTGAAATTAAAAATCATTGCATCTACAACTATAAAGGCAGATGAGAATGGATATTTTGAATATTCCTACAAAACAAACAACATTCCAGAAGGAACAACAGTATATTTGAATATTGGTGGCGTAAATAAAGAAATTATAATCGGGGGAGATACACCAGTTCCACCTGCTCCACCAGTAGTTAATGATACAACTACTACAAATAATACCGACAACGAACCTCCAAAAATAACAATACTATCTCCATCAAAAAGGGATTATAATATTTCCAATGTGGATTTCGAAGTAATTGTTGAAGATGAATCAGATTATACAATAAAATTTTATTTGAATGGTAATGGATTGGGTTATAATGAATCAGGCAATCATTACGTGGGAACTCTCAATTTAAAAGAGGGGGAAAATATATTCAAGATAATTGCAAAGGACCAATATAACAATGAAAACAGTAAAATTATATATCTTAACTATTACAAACCAAAGAATCTGGAAAATAAAACTATTGCGGATAACAAAAGTGATAATATTACACCCAGTCAAGATAACATAAATAAAAACATAGGAGACAATATCCAAAATAATAATTCTAAACCAAATAACAACAACCCAGAACAAGAAAATATAGTATATGGGACAATAATAAAACATGTTGGAAATGCCACCTTAATAATATCCGATGGAACAAAAATTAGCACAGTTGGAGACATACAGCTAAAAGAAGTAAGTCTTCCAAATATTACACTTGCTTATTATATATCACCAAATAATGCGGAATTTAACAAGCCACTAACTCTTGAAATATCATTGGATGTTCCAGAAGGCAAGGAATTAAAAATATTATATTATGATGAGCAGATGAAATCTTGGAAAAGTATTCCTTATGTTTATGATAAAAATAACAGCAAAATAACCATTGATGTAACAAAATCAGGATACTATGCCATAAAAGAAAAGGATATATCCGAAAATAAAAATAACAACTCCATATTTAGCGAAATAATAATGGTTGTTAAAATTGTTATAGGAGGTCTTATACATCTGATAAAATCCAAATTGGGTATTGCATAATACATAAATCCTGTCTAAAATTAAACAATAAAGCCAAAACTAAAAGAAAAAATCATTAAGGAAGAGGTGTCAATAATTTAGAAGGATATTAAATGAGAGGAGCTCCTCCTTATATATAATATATGGCGGAGCTCTGATAATGAAATTTATAAAATTAATCTTTTAACCATGATGGTGGTTAAGGCTAAGTTTAGAAAATAGGTGATTTCATGGAATTTTTTAATAGAAAAAAGGAATTAGAAGATTTAAAAAAACTACTGTTGTTTGAACCTAATTTGATATATTTTATATATGGCCCTATAAATAGTGGCAAAACCACTTTAATAAATGAAGTAATTAAAAATTTAGATGAGGAATATGTTGCTTTTTATATAGATTTAAGAGCTCACTTTATATCAAAATATGATGAGTTCGTGAGGGTTTTATTTGATGTTTCATCTTATGACAGTAGGAATATTAAAAAATACTTTAAAGATTTGTTAATTGATATGCCACACAGTTTGGGGGGTATTCCAATACCTAAAACACTATTAAATGAAATATTGGATGAGAATAAATCAGAGGATGTATTTAATTATATACTAAATGTTTTTGAGAATTTAAAAAATAATGGGAAAAAGCCAATATTGATAATCGATGAATTGCAGGTAATAGAAGATTTAAAAATAAATGGATATTTGATTTATAAGTTGTTTAATTTCTTTATAAGTTTAACTAAACAAAGGCATCTTAGCCATGTGGTTGTTTTAACCTCCGACAGCTTGTTTATAAATAAAGTATATAATGAGGCAATGTTGCAAGACAGATGCAAATACTACTTAGTGGATGATTTTGATTATAAAACTACGAGAGAGTTCCTAATAAAAAATAATTTTGGCTCAGAGGAAATAGAAACTGTATGGAATTATTTTGGTGGAAAACCTATAAAATTAATAGATGTAATTCAGGAAAAATTACTTGGCAATGATGTTGA
The DNA here is from genome assembly GCF_049075655.1 of Methanothermococcus jasoni. Taxonomy (GTDB): domain Archaea; phylum AGJL01; class Methanococci; order Methanococcales; family Methanococcaceae; genus Methanofervidicoccus. Next base: position 111,368 of record NZ_CP157522.1, read on the forward strand.
AGAATACTGTAAAAGTTCGTTAATATTCAGAGCTCGGCAGATAAAAGATGAATTGTATAAATTGAAAAGAGAGGACGAAAACTTATTTAAAAATGTTTTAGGTTTATTTGAGAGATATAAGCATGTTGATAGTTTTATCTATGAAGAATTAACAGATGATGTAATTTGGGCAGTTAAAAAGAATATATTATTCGTCAATATTAAAACTGGGGAGTTAAAACCACAGGGGAAGTTGGAGTTGTTGGCAATTAATGAAGTGTTGAAGGATTTTGTAGTGTCGGAGCTCCGATAATACTATATCTCCGATAATAATATATATCTTCGAGCTCATATTATTAAGATATATATTAAAAATTATGGTTTATATTAGATTACATCATTATGAAAAAATATTTATGTTAAAATAAGACAATAACCGAAAAAACTATAAAAGTAAGAAGAAAACATAATATTACATACATAAGTAATTACATAAATATTAAATGAAGGGGTATTTATGAGAGCTCTTATAACAGGCGGTGCAGGATTTATTGGTTCTAATATTGCGTTGGAATTGCAGGACAAAGGATATGAAACAATTGTTTTAGACGATTTTTCAAGTGGTAATTTTAAAAATCTCCTTGGTTATGGAGGGGATGTTGTTTCTGAGAGTATTTTGGATGTTGATTTAAATAAATTTAAAGATGTTGATGCTATTTTTCATGAAGCTGCCATAACAGATACAACAGTTAGTGACCAGAAGTTAATGATGCAAATAAACACAGAAGGATTCAGAAGACTTTTAGATTTTGCTGTTGAAAATGATATAAAGTTTATTTATGCATCTTCTGCGGCAACTTATGGTGATGCTGAATCTCCACAAAAAGAAGAATATGCTGGAAGACCTAACAATGTGTATGGTTTTTCAAAATGGATTTGCGATTGCATAGCTAAAAAATACATGGAGAAGTATCCTGATAGTCACATTGTTGGTTTAAGATATTTTAATGTTTTTGGACCAAGGGAGCAGTATAAGGGAAAAATGGCTTCAATGGTTTGGCAGTTGGCAAAACAGATGGTTGATGGAAAAAATCCAAGAATCTTCAAATGGGGAGAGCAGAAGAGAGACCAAGTTTATGTTAAAAATATTGTTCAAATAAATTTGATGGCATTGGATGCTAAGGAAAGCTGTATTGTAAATGCAGGTAGTGGTAAGGCAGTTTCATTTAATCATATTATCGAAGTTTTAAATGATGTTTTAGGCTTTGACTATGAACCTGAATATTTTGACAATCCTTATGAAGAGTTTTATCAAGATTTTACACAGGCAGATTTAACCAATGCTAAGAAATATTTGGGATACGAACCCAAATGGACTTTTGAAGATGCTGTTAAAGATTATGTTGAATGGTTGAAAGAGAATAAATATATTTAACTATATTGGAGGAGGGTATAAAATGAAAAAAGCAATTATAACTGGAATAACAGGACAAGATGGATATTATTTAACAAAATTACTTTTGGAAAAAGGATACGAAGTTCATGGAATCGTAAGAAGAAACAGTCAAAACTCCTTAGGAAACTTGGAGCATTTATCACAGGAAGAAAAAGAACAGATAAATATCCACTGGGGGGATATTACAGATAATTTATTCATGGATAACGTTGTTAAAGCAGTACAGCCTGATGAAGTTTATCACTTAGCGGCACAGAGTTTTGTTGGATTCTCTTTTGAGAACCCGAGATTTACCTACGATGTAAATATTGGGGGAACTTTGAATGTAGCTAATGCGGTAAAGGAATACGCACCATCTTCAAAACTCTATTTTGCTGCAACGTCTGAATTGTATGGAAAGGTTCAGGAAATTCCACAGAAAGAGACCACCCCATTTTATCCAAGAAGTCCTTATGGGGTTTCCAAATTAGCAGGATTTTGGACAATTAAAAATTATAGAGAGAGTTATGACTTATTTATGAGCAATGGAATTCTGTTCAATCACGAATCACCTATGCGTGGACCAGAATTCGTAACAAGAAAAATAACAATGGCGGTTGCTAGAATATATCGTGGATTACAGGATTTTGTTGAGTTGGGGAATTTAAGTGCTAAAAGGGATTGGGGTTATGCTGGAGATTACGTTTATGGTATGTGGAAAATATTGCAGCATGATAAACCAGATGACTTTGTTTTGGCAACAAACGAAACCCACACAGTTAGGGAATTTGTTGAAAATGCATTTAAGGTTGTAGGAATCGACATAGAATGGGAAGGCGAAGGAGTTAATGAAGTTGGTAAAGATGCCAATACTGGAAAGGTTTTGGTAAAAGTCAATCCAGAGTTTTTCAGACCTGCGGAAGTTGATATATTAATTGGTGACTATTCAAAAGCTAAGAAGGAGCTCGGATGGGAACCGAAGGTTAAATTTAAAGAATTAGTTAAGATGATGGTTGAAAAGGATTTGGAAAGGATTGGAAATTAAGATTTTAATGTTCCTTTTACTGAGCTCAGATTTAAGATGAATTATGTGAGCTGTTTATTTTTTAATTTTTTAATTTAAAGGATGATACCATGGATAAAAAACTTTTAGCATTGATACCAGCGTACAACGAAGAGAAATCCATTAAAAAAGTAATTGAGAACATTAAAGATACTGTTGATGGAATTTTAGTTGTTGATGATGGTAGTGAAGATAACACCACGAAGTATGCAAAAGAATGTGGTGTTGAAGTAATCACATTTAGAGAAAATAGAGGTAAGGGGGTTGCAATTAGAGAAGGTTATAAATATTTTATAAATTCCCCCTATGACATATGCTTTATTTTTGATGCCGATGGGCAATATAGGAAAGACGATATTATGCCAGTTTGCTTCCCTATTATAAATGATGAGGCAGATATCGTTGTAGGTTCAAGATTCTTAGGAGAATATACCGAAGGAGCGAATATTAATTACAAAATTAGAATCGCATGTAATAATATATCCACAACAGTAACGAGGATTATGTCGGGAGTTCCAACAACCGATTCACAAAGTGGTTTAGTTGCAGTTAATAAATATGCTGCTAAACAGCTTGATTTAAATGCTAATAGATGGGGGATTCATCAGGAAATCATAATAAGGGCAGGTAAAAAAGGTTTGAGATACAAAGAAGTCCCAATCATTTTTGAAAAAAGAATGCACGGAGTTTCTCGTTTAAAGGTCTTGAAATATCCTTTCACAGCATTTCCTGTTATGTTAAAGGCTTGGATGAGGAAATAAATTTTGAGCAATTTACACATTAAAAACAAGATATTGGTTAATAGGGGAATATTATGAAAATTGGAATTATAACAGATAGGTTAAACAGACCTTTAACTGGTGTTGGGAACTATGTATATCACTTAACAAAAGAACTTTTAAAAATTGATAAAGATAAAATTTACTTAATAAATTACAATACTTTTGGAGATCCACATGTGGATAATAAAATAATGATTATAAAAAATTATTTTAGAAGTTTTCCAAAACCGTATTATTTTTGGAACTGGTATTTAAATTACAAATTGAACATAACCAATATTGGACTTGATGTAATTCATAGTCCAGAAAGTAGCACGATTTATATGAAACTCAGATTTCAAAAGAAAATTATAACCGTTTATGACATTAGGCAGTATTTATATCCCGATATCTCAAACACAATGAACAAGTACGGATATAAGATATTTTTTCCAAAAACTCTAAAATCCGCCGATAAAATAATATCAATATCTCAACATACAAAAAATGATTTAATAAACCATTTTAAAATTCCAGAAGATAAAATAAAAGTAATACACTTGGCAGCAAATGAAAACTACAAACCATTAAGAGAAAATGAGATAAACGAAATAAAACAAAAATACAATCTAATTTATCCATTTATATTATATGTTGGAACATTAGAACAACACAAAAATATTCCAACATTATTAAAAGCACTTTACAAACTTAAAAAAATGGGGACGAAACATAAATTAGTAATCACTGGTAAAAAAGGATGGAAATACAAATCCATCTTTGAAACCATAGAAAAACTAAACCTACAAAAGGATGTAATATTCACTGGCTATGTTCCAGATGAAGATTTACCTGCTTTATATAACGCTGCTGATTTATTCGTTTATCCTTCTATTTATGAAGGATTTGGATTGCCACCATTAGAGGCAATGGCATGTGGAACGCCAGTTGTAACTTCAAACACTTCCTCTCTACCCGAAGTGGTTGGAGATGCTGGAATAATGGTTAATCCTTATGATGTTAACGAGTTAGCTAAGGCAATGTATGAAGTTTTAACTAACAATGGATTAAGAGAAGAGCTATCTAAGAAAGGTTTAGAAAGAGCCAAACTATTCAGCTGGAAAAAATGTGCAGAAGAACATTTAAAAGTTTATGAAGAAGTTTATAATGTGAAATGAGGGGAAGAATGAAGATTGGAATTATTTCAGAAAAATTAAATCCTCCAAGAACAGGCGTTGGAAATTATTTATACAATACATTGAAGGCTACTGCTAAATTACAAAATAAGAATTATTGTCTAATTAACTATCAACATAATAATTTAATTCCAAGTGCGAATCTGATAGTTGTAAAAAAACCATTTAATAATAGATACTTATGGTATCAAATTTTGCCCATAAATAACAGTTTAGAAAATTTAGATATAATTCACAACCCTTTTCAAATTCCAACAATTCTTAATTTTAAACAAAAATATATAATGTCTGTTTTAGATTTAATACAAATATTATTTCCAAAAGAAATTGAAAAAAGTGTTTATTTGTTTCAAAAAATTATACTTTCGAAATCCATAAAATCCGCCGATAAAATAATCTCAATTTCACACCATACAAAACAAGATATAATAAAATACTTTAAAATTCCAGAAGATAAAATAAAAGTAATTCACTTAGCAGCAAATGAAAACTACAAACCATTGAGAGAAAATGAGATAAATGACATAAAACAAAAGTATAACTTAAACTATCCCTTTATATTATATGTCGGAACCTTGGAACCAAGAAAAAACATTCCAACTCTATTAAAAGCACTTTACAAACTTAAAAAAATGGGGACGAAACATAAATTAGTAATCACTGGTAAAAAAGGATGGAAATACAAATCCATCTTTGAAACCATAGAAAAACTAAACCTACAAAAGGATGTAATATTCACTGGCTATGTTCCAGATGAAGATTTACCTGCTTTATACAACGCTGCTGATTTATTCGTTTATCCTTCTATTTATGAAGGATTTGGATTGCCACCATTAGAGGCAATGGCATGTGGAACGCCAGTTGTAACTTCAAACACTTCCTCTCTACCCGAAGTGGTTGGAGATGCTGGAATAATGGTTAATCCTTATGATGTTAACGAGTTAGCTAAGGCAATGTATGAAGTTTTAACTAACGATGGATTAAGAGAAGAGCTATCTAAGAAAGGTTTAGAAAGAGCCAAACTATTCAGCTGGAAAAAATGTGCAGAAGAACATTTAAAAGTTTATGAAGAAGTTTATAATGTGAAATGAGGGGAAGAGGATGAAAAATAAAAAACTTATTCTTAAATTTATTAAACATATCTTTGATATATTATTTTTTTGGAAGAAATTTAAAAAATTTAAAAAGGAAAAAGTGAAAAAAATATTAGTAATTTCTGAATATTTGGGTGATGTTGTAGTTACATCTTCTTTTCTAAAAAATTTGAGATATAATTTTCCAGAAGTAGAGATTACACTCCAATGTAGAAAAGAAGCAAAAGATGTTGCTGAATGTATTCCATTTGTTGATAAAATAATTGTAGTGAATTTTCCATTTGGTTTGAAATTTAGAGAAAGTGACGGATATTTGGCGATACTAAAGTATATAATAAGAAATCTTAATAAATATGATGTAGTGTTTAGTTTAAGTGGAACTATTTACAATCCAATTTTAATTTTTTGTGGGCGTTATTTAGTTGGATCTGAAGGAAAATTCTCTTTTTCATTCGATTTTTTATTGGATAAAAAAGTAAAAAGAGATAAGAATAAACATGTAGTTGAGAGATATTTAGATTTACTAAAAGCTTTAAATCTAAAAATATATGATAAAAGATTAGAACTAAAAATAGATGAACAATATTACAAATCATTAAAGAATAAACTGAATTTTATAGATTTTGATAAAGATTTTGTTATAGTATGTCATCCTCGTGGAGGTCATGTTTATAAAGACTGGCCTTTTGAATACTGGAATAAATTAAATAATAAAATTCTCAAGGATTTTCCAGATGTTAAAATATTGTATGGTGGTTCTAAAAACGAATATAACGATTTAAATAAAAACATTAAGTTCGATAACAAAAATATTTATAACATTGCTGGTGAATTATCATTAAAAGAATACTTCGCATTAATTGATTTATGTGATTTATTAATAAGCGTAGATACATCAGCAGTTCATGCACGAGCAGCATTTAATAAATATTTAATTGGATTATATTCTGGAAACAACGCCAACGAATGGGATCCCTACACAGATAAAAAAACTGTATTTAAAGATGTAAGTTGCGATAAATACCCTTGCTATCTATTACAAGCACAACTAATGGGATTAAAACCATGTCCTTATGGTTATCCCGCACCATGCATGAAAAATATAAAACCTGATGAAATTTATAAAAAGGTTAAGGAATATATTTTAAGAAATAAAAAATAATTGTGAGAATATGAAGCTACAAAATCCATTTAAATTACAAAATTGGAAATTTAAAAAATTTTTATTAATAATTTTGGGCATTCAATTATCTTTATTAGGGTTATTTACATTAAATAATTTAGGAATAGACATAACAATTTTAAGACCATTGATAGGATTTATATATATATCCTTCATCCCAGGATATTTGCTTCTAAGGATTTTAAGATTGCACAATTTAAGCAGTATTGAGAGTTTTTTATATGCCCTTGGACTGAGTTTATTTATGGGTATGTTTGTTGGATTTTTGATGAATATGTTTTATCCAATTTTAGGCATTACAAATAAACCTATTGCAGAAATTCCAATAGTTTTAACTATGGCTGGAGTTGTGTTTTTATTGTGTATTATTGCTTATTTTAGAGATAAAAAATATAATAGTCCTGACTATATCAATTTAAAAGATATTATAAATCCACAGGTTTTATTTTTAAGTTTAATTCCATTCATGGCAATATTTGGAACCTATTTAGTAAATTATTACCATAATAATATTTTATTAATGATAATGATTGTTATAATTGCATTGATTGCATTAATTGTTGGATTTACAGATTGGATTGATAAGAAATATTATCCTTATGCTATTTGGGCAATTGCTATTGCATTAGTATGGCATATAATGCTAATAACTCCTTATGTAAATAACCATGATGGGGAAATGGTAGGTGCTAAATCAACAATAGAAAATGGATTTTGGAATTATAATATATATGGGAACTATAATTCAATTTTAAGCAATAATGTATTTACCCCAATGGTTTATTTTATTTTGGGAATTAATCTAACTTGGGTTTATAAATTAATATTTCCACTATGGATATCAATATTTCCAGTTGTGATTTATGTTATTGTTAGGAAGTATTTAGATTGCAAAATGTCATTTTTATCTGCATTAGTTGTTATTATCTCAGGTGGAATGGCATACATTAATACATTTACAGTAATTACTAAACAATTTATGGCGGAATTTTTTATGTCATTAATAATAGTTGCTATGTATGGTGATATAAATAGACTTAAAAAAATGATAATCACATTAATGTTTGGAATGGGCGTAATTTGGTCCCATTATGGAACATCTTATTTGTTTATGGCAGGATTATTATTCACAGTAATATTTTTAAAAATTTATAAATTAATCGATAACAAACCAAATAATTACAATAACTCAAAAGAATTTTTATCATTTGCGTTAATATATTTATTGTTGATATTATCATGGTATATGTATGTTTCAAGTTCTTCATTATTTAAATCAATTGTAGGTATCGGAAGTAGTGTCTTTGGCTCAATTTGGACATCATTTTTAAGCCCTGATGCATCAAGAGGAGCATATATGATAGCTAAAAAATATTCTGAAGGATTATTATTGCTAATTAAATATATGAACCTGGGAATAGCGTTTTTTATGGTTTTGGGAATGTGTAAAACATTGTGGAACTATAAAAAATCAAAATTTGATGCTACCTATTTAGGGCTGTCATTGTATTTTTTAGGAATACTTGTTGCCGCAGTAGTTTTACCATTTTTTGCAGTAATGGGTCCCGATAGACTATATATTTTAGCATTAATTATAACTTCCCCATTTTGTATAATTGGAGGAATACTCTTCTTTAAAATAATTTCAAAAATTTTTAGAAAGGATATTAAAACAAATAATCTTCTAAAAATAGTATGTGTTTATGTAATAATTTTAATGTTATTTAATGTTGGATTTATTCAAGAACTTACAAAAGATCATCCGACTTCAATAGCATTAAGTCAGAATTCGGTGGATAAATATGGAACATTAGAAGACCGTGCAAGGTTATATAATCGATTAATTACTGAGTATGATATGCATGCAGTGAAATGGATGTCCCAATACGATAAGAAAAATAGTAATATTTATTATAATAGGGGGCGATCATCAGTAGGTATTATGCTTGATAATTATGGAGACATGTCTTTAAAAATAAAGGGGTTGAACGAACATACAAAATATATTGAAGAAAAATCATACATTTGGCTAATGTATGTCAATCTCAAAAAAAATGTTGGGTTTGGAGTCATCCCTGGTGTAGCTGTATCATATTATTTTGATTTCTCAGAAGTTAAACCATTATTAAAAAATAAAAACAAAATATACGATAACGGGGGAAGTCAAATATTATTATCTTAAATTCCTTTTCCGCCCCTTCCTTTAATTCCATCAAAAACTGCTTTACAATAGGCTTTAAATAACTGGAAATTTTTCTTTAAAAAAATGAAATATATAAACTTTTTAACAGAGTCATAACTCAAAAACCAAATTAAAAATAAAATATAATCAATAAACGCATTATGTTTTCTTACAAATAATATTCTATTCCTTGTTTGATAATACACTGATGCAGGGGAACCATTTCCACTAACCCCAAGTTTATGCCACAAAATAGATTTAGGAATATAAACACATTTATAACCCAATTTTTTAGCTCTGATCGATAAATCACTATCTTCGTAACATGCAAAATACAATTCATCTAATCCTTTTAATTTTTCTAAAATTTCTTTTTTAAGTAACATCGAGCATCCAGTTATAAAATCAAATTCTTTTATTTTATTATATGCTCTATTATCTATTGTGTGGTCTCCCTCATGCCAACCGTATCCCGTTTTTGTATTGATTCCCCCTCCAGCAAACCAAACCACATCACTTCTTCCGTCATAATCATAATAATAAATCTTACTTCCAACAATTCCAATCTTTTCATCACTTTCTGCAACTTTTACCATTTCAATTAAAAAATCTTTATCTACAACCGTATCATTATTTAACAATAGAACATACTTAGAATTTAAAACATCCAAAGCAAATTTTATCCCAACATTATTCCCCCCAGCAAAACCATAATTATCTTTATTTTTAATTAAAATCATTCTTTTATTTGGATTTAGTTTTTCATATTCTTCTTTTTCTAAAAATTTATTACTTCTTGCTTTATCTTCTGAAATTTCAAAAACTTTAATGGGTTTGTTATCTTCCGAATATTTGAAAAATTTAGAATTTACTTCAATTGTTCCATTGCAATATTCTTTTATTTTTTCAATAGATTCATCCTTAGAATCATTATCTACAACTATCATATCATAATTTGGATAGTTAATTCTATAAAGAGATTCTAAGCATTCTATTGTATCTCTCCAACCATTCCAGTTTAATATGATTATTGAAACTCTCGGATAGTCCATAATTTCACCAAAATTAGTCATATAAAATTCTTCTGGGTTTTTCATTATCAAAATTTCCTTTCAATCCGTCCAAATAAGCATTTGTAATAAATTTTATTCGTTTAATTTTGTTATCATTAAATAACAATATTCCTAAAATAGACTTAAGATACGATGTTGTTAGTTTAGTATAAAACTTTAGCTTATTAGTTGAGTATTTTTTACCTAACCAAGTAAGATTTCTACACCCATAGTAACTTAACCATAATTTTTCATAAGGAATACTATTAACAATTTTCCATAAGAATTTTTTTTTCTTCACATTTTTTTGGGACATCTCTTTATGGAATATTATACTATCTGTTATTAATAAAATCTTACTAACTTTTCTTAATCTAATGCAATATTCGACATCGTCATGATGTATAAAAAATTCCTTTTTTGGATAACCCATCTTTGATATCGCTTTTTTACTAACTAAAATACCAACAAAAGAAGCAAAATCTATGTTTAAAACTTTATTATTAAAATATTTTTCTAATGGTATGGGTTTTTGAATGAGAGGAAATATGTTATCAAAATCGAAATAGCCCCTATGGAATATTGAGACTTCTTCTTTAACATCATTTACAACACATGCTAAAGCACTAACATCTTTTTCATTGAAATATTCACTTAACTTTTCTAAAGCATCCTCTTTTGGTTCTGCATCATCGTCCATTAACCATAACCAGTCATATCCCTTTTCATAAGCCCTTTTAACTCCTTCATAAAACCCTCCAGCTCCTCCAGTATTTTCATGCATTCTGACATAGTGGAGTTTTATATTTTCCCCATTTACTAAATTTTTAATCGTAAATGTTTTTTCCCAAGGTTCATTTAAATTCTCTGGTGGTAATTCCTTTATATGCTCTTTTTCTAAAAGTAGTTGTGAAGTTCCGTCTGTTGAAGCATTGTCAATAAGATAGATAGCATCTATTGGTTTTGTTTGCTTTCTCAATGCATCTAAACATTCAATAAGCAAATCTTTCCTATTGTATGTAACTACAACTGCACATGTGGTTTCTTTTTTCATAAGTAATCCCTTATTCACCTTTTAACTTATAATACAACTCCAAAGCTTTCTTAACAGTTTCATCCATATTATAATATTTATATCCTGCCAACCTTCCAATAAAATATATTCTTTCATCTTTCAACTTATTAACTTCTTCCATATATTTACTAAGAATTCGTTTATTCTCTTCATTTAAAATTGGGTATGCTACAACACCAACATTGGAAGGATATTCCATACAAATGGTAGTTTTTTTATGTTCTTGGAATGTCATCTTTTTAAATTCTGTTATTCTTGTGAAATCATAGTTATTATTATAATTAACAACTGCAACTGGTTGATAATCTCCATCAAAAGTTTTAAATTCAAAGTTTAAACATCTATAAGGTAATTTACCATATTTATAATTAAAGAAATAATCAATTTCTCCAGTATAAATCATTAAATCATAATCAATCCAATCAATAATTTCTTTATAGTCAGTATTTAACAAAATTTTGATATTCCTATTATTAAGCATCTTTTCAAACATTTTTGTATATCCTTCCTTTGGCATACCCTGGTATTTATCATTAAAATATCTATCATCCCTACTTATTACAATTGGCACCCTTGCAGTTACTGATTTATCAATTTCTTCTGGTTTTAAACCCCACTGTTTCATTGTATAATTTAAAAACACTTTTTCATAAATAAAATCTGCCAAATATTTCAAATCTTCATCATCAACATTTTTTAAATCTAAAATTGGAATTCTCTTTCCATATCCAAACTGTTTTATTAATTTTTTTTCTAATTTTTCAGCATATTTTTTTGGAAATAATTTATATACTGTATTTAAATTAAATGGTATTGGAACTAATTTTCCATCAATGTTTCCTAAAACTTTATGTTGATAATAAATCCAATCTGTGAAGTTAGATAAATAATTCCAAACATCTTCATAATTTGTATGAAATATATGAGGACCATATTTATGCACTAAAATACCATGTTCATTATAATAATCGTAGCAATTTCCTCCAATATGGTTTCTTTTTTCTATTATCAGAACATTTTTTCCTTCTGATGCAAATCTTTCTGCTAATGTTATTCCAGTAATTCCTGCTCCTATAATTATAATATCAGTTTTCATATTTCATACCTCATTTAGTTAATATTTTCTTCCATTTGATATACACATACATTGATAATGTAATAAATATTTCCGTAATTACTATGGATGTAGAAATACCAATATGCTTCCAAAATGGAACTAACACCAATGCTAAAATTATGTTAATAATACTACCTGCAACTATAATTTTTGTAAATGCTCTTTTATAACCAAATGTTAGCATTGTTTGAATACCCAATATATTGCTTAAACCAATAATAAACGGCAAAAATGCCAAAATTCTAATAACTATTATTGAATTGTAATATTGCTCCCCTAAAACTATTTTCACTATCAAATCTGCAAATATGAATATTAACAAAGAAAGAATAAATGTGAATGCCCCCACTCCTCTTATTAATTTTTTAATAACAGATACTGCTTTTTCTTTTGATTCTGATGCCAATCTACTAATGTAAGGATAAAATGTTTGAGATATTGGATTTAACATGCCCAAAAACGCCTGAATTAATGTATATCCTGCAGAGAAATATCCTACAATAGTATTATTCGTAAATATACCCAGTATGAATGTATTTGATGTGGTATATAAATTTATTGAAACCGTAGAAACAAATATATGCCATCCTTCCTTTAATTGATTAATGACCTCTATTTTAGATGGTATTTTAAAAACTACATCAAATTTTTTGAATATAAAAATTAAACTTAAAACTCCAGCCAATATATAACCCAAGGAGCTTATAAGTGGAACATAAATATAATCCGAAGCATCCCTTATAAAAACAAATATCGAAATTGTAAATACCGTTTTAGAAATTATATTTAAGAAGGTAATATATTTCATTCGTTCCATACCTTGAAAAAACCATACTGGAAACAAAACATTTCCTAAAACCACTCCAAAAGCAAATATATAAATAATCCAATTATGGCTAAATTTTTCAAATGAAAATACCACAATACATAATATTATAAAACTTAAAACCATAAAAACAATTTTTATAATCATTACAGAACTAAAAATTTCTGATAATTTTTCTTTATTATCCCTATGTACTGCTACATCTCTTGTTGCGGATAAATTAAATCCATAATCAGTAATAATATTAAAATATCCGATAAACGCACTAGCAAAAGCTATAAGACCATATTTATCAGGACCCAAAACCCTAACTAAATAAGGAAATGTAATTAATGGTAAAATGTAATTTAGTCCCTGCAATGTAAAAAGAGATGCAAAATTTTCAAATAATCTTTTAACATCATCATTTTTCAGTTTTTCTTTTAATTTTTTAATAGTTAAATCCATTACTATCCCCATTTAATTAAGTATTGATAAATATGATCAAAAGATAAAATACCAAACCCCTCAGCTCCTAAATATCTCGCCATGTAAATTGTATAAATAAAACCAAATAATTTGGATATAATATTAGATACAAACAAAATCCCCGTGTTTTTAGCAATTCTTTTAACCGAGCTCATCTTAACCCCTATATATTAAAATTAAAACTTACAATTATATCATCTCCCCTTTTATTTAAATGTTTTCTGGTTTTTAACCTATAAAATAAATAATCCTTCGGAGCTCCCATATTTATATGGCTAAAAAATTAAACCTGAGTTCAGAAAATATAAAATTGTCGGAGCTCCCAATTCCAAGATAATTGAAATATTTAAATAATAATTATGATATACTTGATATAATATTATGAGCTCACCATGGTTGAAATTATGGAATTATTTAAACAATTAAAGGAAGACTTCAAAGAATATAAAAATTCTTGCATGGGGATAATTCTATTTGGTTCTTACGCAACAGGAAATTCCACTAAAAAAAAGCGATATTGATATATGTATTGTAAATCCAAAAGATAATAATGTCTATTTTGGAATATTAAAAAAGTTGGGAGGGAAATACGATGTAAAAATTTTCGAGGAGCTCCCATTATATATTCAAATTAACATAATCAAAAACTTCAAGGGCAATGTGATATATGGGGAGGAGATAGAGCTCTCGGAGTATTTCTATAAGTTTAGAAAACTTTGGAAAGATATGGAACATAGGATTAAGGAAAATACTTTTTCAAGCGTTAGGGAAAAAATTCTTTTAAGGAGGAAATTCAATGAACGAATCAAAGAATTCCAGTAGATTGAACCGATACTTTAAAAAACTTGAAAAGTTCGAAGAAGAATATGAAATAATCCAAAATAATGATATTATCGATGAGATAGAACTAAATATATCAGAGCTCCCATATTTATATGGCTAAAAAATTAAACCTGAGCTCAGGAAAATAAACATGTCGGAGCTCCAACATCCTTAAAATTAACTTAAAAAAATAAAATATATTAATTTTAATTTTGCATCTCTGAGCTCAGGGCATCCTATAAATAAAAAAATCTTAATTTTTGTTTTTTAATTCATCCCTAATCTCTTTTAAAATTTCTTTCATTTCGTTCTGTCCTTTTATTATAGTTTCTTGCCCTTTTTTAACTTCTTCCAAAATTCCAAATATCATTTTAATATATTTAACTCCTTCATCAAGTTTTTTATTCAATCGGAGTGAGCGAAGCGAACGGAGAGCTACGAAAACATTGGTTTTCGTTCAATTCCATTAAATCATCCGCTGATATTCTATTGATTCCTTTTGGAAATTCAATATATGAATTTAGTTCTTTTTCCTCAATCTCTTCTATTTTGATTAACTCATCCTTTTTTGCCAATGTCTTAATATTTCTTTTGAATAAATCTTTTATTTCTTCATCATCAAAGTTTGCCAAAATCCTAACTGTTCCATCCTCATAATTATAAACTACTCCATCAATACCTAAACCTCTCCCAATGTCTTCTATCCTATCTCTAAATCCAACATGCTGGACTTTACCATATATTTTTAACTCGTAAGTTGTCGCCATATTCTCACCTTTGATATTATATTATCGAGCTCATCCTAACCACTTAAAATTAAATCAATATTATCATATATTTTCCCACTATTTTAATATTTCCAAATCTAAAAACCTGAGCTCATAAAAAATTATCGGAGATCCGATAAAAAAATAAAAATATTATTTAAAACAACTCATCCATTTCATCCAATTCCTTCAAAGTATGCCATTGCTTATCCTTATCGGATAGATTTGGTTTATCAACAGGCCATTCAATGCCAATGTCTTCATCATTCCAAATTACTCCGCATTCACATTCAGGAGCATATTTATTATCGACCTTATAAACTACTTCAGCAGTATCACTTAAAACACAAAAACCATGGGCAAATCCTCGCGGTATGTAGAGCTCATGCTTATTAAACTCAGACAGCACAACCCCCACCCACTTTCCAAATGTTGGGGAATCTCTCCTTAAATCCACAGCAACATCGTAAATAACTCCCCTAATACACCTAACAATCTTTGCCTGTGCATAAGGTTCTTTTTGGAAATGCAATCCCCTTAATACCCCATAAGAAGATTTAGAGTGGTTATCCTGAACAAATTCCCCTTTTATGCCAGCATTTTCAAAATCTTCCTTTTTATAAGTTTCCATAAAAAATCCTCTTTCATCCCCAAAAACCTTAGGTTTTATTAAAATTACTTCTGGAATTTTAGTTTTTATGAATTCAAATGGCATAATATCCCTCCACTTTTATCAATTACCTTTTAAATATTGTTTTTTGTTTATCATATTTGACACTCTGTTGTTTTTATGTCAAATATGTTGGACATGCTATATAATACCAATGTTAGAGCTCCAACATTTAAAAAAATTTTTATGATAGGTTTTTTAAATACCCTATTTGGTGATACAGTATGGCACTAATAAAAATTACAAGAAACTGTCAAATAACCATCCCTTCTGAGATTAGAAAAAAAATGGGCGTCAAAGAAAGGGATTATCTTGATATAGAAATAGAAAATGGAAAAATAGTTCTAAAAAAAAATAGAAAAAATAGAAAAAAGAAGGAAAACGATTAAACTTGGTAAAAAAATTACCACTGATGAAATTGGGAAACTCATAGAAGAGGGGATAGATGAATGTATGCAGTAATAGATACAAATGTGTTAATAAATGTAGGAATTCAATATTGAAACATTACTTAAATAATCTTTTTTAACTCATTTAAACATTCATTAACATTTTTCAGTTTAATGCCTAACAATTTTTCAACTTTCCCACTATTTAGTGAAGTGTCTTTTGGTCTATTTGCCTTCCATCCTAATTCGGAGCTCCGTATAGGTTTTATCAAATCCTTATTTAAATCAAATATTTCAGCGACTTTTAACGCAAACTCATACCTACTTACCTTTTCACCGCCCCCAAAGTGCAATAAATCATTAACATCTTTTTCATAAATCTTAATAATTCCATCGGTGAGCTCAGGCACATAGGTTGGGGTGTTCCACTGGTCAGTTACTGCATTTACTTCATTTCCCTCTTTTAAGGTATTTAAAACCCACATGAAAAAATTGACTTTAACAGGACTTATAAAGTAAGGGACAGAAATCCTTACAATAGATGTCAAATCATAATTTAATTCATTTAAAACCTTTTCCCCTTCTGCTTTTGTCCATCCATAGTAGTTTATGGGATTTACCTCATCATCTTCAACATAATTGCCCTTTTCCCCATCAAAAACATAATCTGTGGATATATGGCATAATGGAATATTTAGTTTTTTACATGCTTCACCGATATATCCAACAGCAAGAGCATTTGTTTTATATGCCAATTCTCTCTCAGTTTCGCATAAATCCACATTGGTAATAGCCGCAGTATTTATAACAAAATCCGGATTTATACCCATAATAGTTTCTTTTATTTTGTTTTCATTGGCAATATCCACAAAATGTTTAGTTATACCGCTATCACTATCAAAAAGCCCTTTATCGCTCCTTGTAATTACATGAACCTTAAAGCCCAAATCATCATATTTTTTAACGAGCTCATACCCTATCATACCCAAGCCAATAATTGCTATTTTTTCCCCCACATTATCACCATTTCAATTTCCAAGGAGTTGGATGGAGAACCTTATCATTAATCAGCGGTTTCCACCACCATTCATTATTGAGATACCAATTAACAGTTTCTTTTAACCCCTCTTCAAAATCATACTTTGGCTTCCAGCCGAGCTCCTTCAATTTTGAAGAATCTAAACTATATCTAACATCATGACCTGGTCTATCTTCCACAAATTCTATCAAATCTGATGGTTTATGCATGAGCTCCAATATCATTTTAACAATTTCAATGTTCATTTTTTCATGATTTGAAGAGATATTATAAACCTCTCTTTTTTCCCCTTTTTCTAAAACCGTTTCAATCCCACTACAATGGTCTAACACATACAGCCAATCCCTAATATTGTCTCCTTTTCCATATATTGGGATTTTTAAATCAGAGTTTGCCCTAATTATTGTTTTTGGAATTAATTTTTCTGGAAATTGATATGGGCCGTAATTATTTGTGCATCTCGTTATCTTTGCATTTAAATTATATGTTCTCGCATACCCTAAAACAAGCATATCACCGCCTGCTTTACCTGCTGAATAAGGAGAAGATGGCATTAGCCTATCCTTTTCTGTAAATGAACCCTCTTCAATATCTCCATACACTTCATCTGTACTGACACCAATAATATTAACATCTGGATTATACTTCCTAATGGCCTCTAAAATTGTATAAACTCCTATAATATTACTTTCTAAAAATGAATAGGGGTCGGATATACTTCTATCCACATGAGTTTCAGCGGCAAAATTAACAACGGCATCCACATCCTTAATCAATCCAGAAACTAATTCAAAATCGTTTATATCTCCCTTAACGAATGAATATCTTGAATTATCAATGTCTTTTAAATTTTCTAAGTTTGAACCATAACCAAGTTTATCAAGGTTTATAACCTCCCAATCCTTATGTTTGTTTAAAATATATCTTATGAAATTACTTCCAATAAATCCTGCTCCGCCTGTAACCAACATTTTCATTATTCCACCAATTTAATATTTATATATCGTTCTTTCTTCGTTTTTCTTTTTTTCTTTTTTTCTTTCGTTCTATTGGATTAGCTCGGAAAGGAGTGGGACTTATTTAACGAGCTTTTCCAAATATTTTCCATAATCAGTTTTTAATAATGGCTCGGCAAGTTTTAGGAGCTCATCCTTTGTTATCCATCCATTATGATAGGCAATCTCTTCCAAACATCCAACCATCAATCCCATTCTTTTTTCCACTGCTGCAATAAAATTACTTGCTTCCAAAAAACTCTCATGGGTTCCAGCATCAAACCATGCCGTCCCCCTTGGTAAAAGTTTTACCTTTAATTTATTTCTTTTTAAATACTCATTATTTACATCAGTTATTTCCAACTCTCCTCTCCATGAAGGTTTTATATTTTTCGCAATATCAATAACATTATTATCGTAAAAGTAAAGACCGATTACTGCATAATTTGAAGGCGGATTTTTCGGTTTTTCAATTATTTCCTTTACATTTCCATTTTCATCAAATTCAACAACCCCATATCTTTCAGGGTCTTTTACATACTGACCAAACACCACACCCCCTCCATCTTTTAGGAGCTCCTCTTTTGCATCAAGTAAAAATCCTGTCAATCCACTTCCATATACAATATTATCTCCAAGTATGAGACATACGCTGTCATCCCCTATAAACTCTTCCCCAATAATAAATGCCTCTGCAAGCCCTCTCGGTTCCAGCTGTTCTTTATATTGTATATTTATTCCCAAATGCCCACCATTTCCTAAAAGTTTTTTATATCTCGGCAAATCCTCAGGTGTTGTTATTATCAATATATCCTTAATTTTAGACAGCATTAAAACAGATAGTGAGTAATATATCATAGGTTTGTTATATATTGGCATCAGATGTTTATTTCCAGCATAGGTAATGGGATATAACCTAGTTCCAGAACCTCCCGCTAAAATTATACCTTTCATTATTTCACCATTTTAATATATTTAATGTAATTTATATATTACGATAAACCGCCGGGAAAGCCAACGACTTCAGTCGTTATACAAAACATAGTTTTGTAAAATCTCTTACGAGATTGGATGAGAGGCGGACATTCTATATTCCACACAATCAAAAATTATATGTAATTAAATAATATGTAATTAAATATATAAACTATATTTATAAGAACTATGGTGAATTCCATGCAAGTAACCAGAGTGCTGACAATAAACCTAACAAGAAAACTAACCAATGAACAATTAATAATCATAAACCATTTAACCTATTCAGCATCAAAACTCTGGAATACATCCAACTACGAAGTAATACAGCGAAATATTAAACCAAATAAAATAGATGTTCAAATGAAGAACAACTTCTGGTTTAAAAATCTTCATTCACAGTCAGCACAGGCAGTATGTCAAAAACTTCAAATTAGACGAAAACCTTCGGTTTTCGTTGCTCGCTTGCTACGCAAGCGATTGCATGGCAAAACTACTTCAAACAGCACACTAAAAGACCACGATACCAACCAAAAGATGGACACTTTCCCGTAAAATGGAAGAAGCAAGGTTTCAAAATCATAGGCAATAAGTTAAGGTTATCATTATCTAAACAAACTAAAAACTATCTCAAAGAGAAGCATGGTATCAAGTCCAAGTACTTATGGGTAGATTTATCGAAAACTCTACCGCTTGATACCATGCAGGTTAAAGAAGTTGAGATAGTTCCGCAGACCATCTATGGGATAACCTACTACATACTTCACTTAATCCATAAGAAACCAGTAATTCAAGAACCTATCAAAGAAGGTAATATACTAAGTATTGATTTAGGAATTAAGAATTTAGCAACAGTAGTAACCAATACGGGCAGTGCAGTAATCTACGATGGAAGAAGGTTAATTTCTAAATTCCGATGGTTTGCTAAAAGTAAAGGAAAAATCCAATCTACCCTAACAAAGCAAGAGTTAAAATATAATAAACGATTATCCCGCTTAACAGTAAGGGAAAAGAATTATACTAAGGATTATCTACATAAAATAAGTAAAATGATTATCGATTTTGCAGTGGATAACAAAGTTTCAAGGATTGTAATCGGCGAGTTAAACAAAGGCATTTCAAGTATTGACATTGGAGATAGGGTTAATCAGCAATTGCATAGAATACCTTTTGGTAGGTTAGTAAGTATGATAACATATAAGGCAGAGGAAAAGGGATTAACAGTAGAACAGGTTAATGAAGCTTATACTTCTCAAACTTGCAGTAATTGTGGTGTAGTTAAAAAGAGTAATAGGAAGTATAGGGGTTTGTATGTGTGTAGTGAGTGTGGCATGGTTTTGAATGCAGACATTAACGGGGCTTTGAATATTTTAAAAAAAGTATCGCATAAGGTAGCCCTGAATCTCCTAAACGGAGATAGGGGTAGTGGGCTTGGCAACCCATGTAGGGTTAGACCCTGCTAAAGAACCCCACGACTTTAGTCGTGGGAGTAGGTCAGTTAATGCTAAAATCAAAGGTTTTTTAATCACCTTGAAGGAATTTTTAATCCTCCACTACACATAGGATGGTGCCATTATGTTTCTATTCAATGAAAAAATTTCAATAAAGGAAACCAATATAACTTTAAAAACAGAGGCAGAAAAATTTATAAAACTTGCAAAAAAAACCATTTTAAGGGAAAGAATAAATCTTGAAAATTATATTTTAAAACATCCTGAATTCCTAACAAGCTATGTCCCAGTAAGGGTTAGTGTTGATGCACCGAAAATAGTTAAGATAATGGCAAGAGCAGGAGAAAATGCAGATGTTGGACCTATGGCATCTGTTGCAGGAACCATAAGTCAGATGGTAGTTGAAAATGCTGTAAAATATGGATGTAAAAATATAATATCGGAGAACGGTGGAGATATAGCACTAAGGGCTGAGAAAGATATTGTGGTTGGGCTATATGCTGGAACATCTTCATTATCTGGTCAGATTGGATTTAAAATAGAAAAAGAGAAAACTTCAAAAGGATATGGTGTATGCACATCTTCGGGGACTGTTGGGCATTCTGTAAGCCTTGGAAATGCTGATGCAGTTGTGGTTTTTGCAAAAGAAAGTAGTATAGCAGATGCCGCAGCCACGAGTATAGGAAACTTTGCCACCGGAGCTCCTGATGAAGCCATTAATAAATGTTTGGAAAAGGCAGAAGATATTGATTATTTAGACGGCGTTTTTGTCGTTGTTGGAGAATATGCCGGTAAAATCGGAAAAATACCACAATTGGTTAAAACCGATAAAAAAGTTGCACTTGGAGAGTTTTTTGAGATGATATAACAATTATTAATATAATTACAAAATGTTTTTTAGAATATATTTTTTTCCCGGAGCTCCCCTATTATCTCATCATGCACTTCTTCAATGGTCTTTCCAGTGGTATCTATTTGAATATATCCATATTTTGGTTCAAACAATCTTCTTTCAATGATTTCATGATATTTTTTTCTTACCTTCTCCAACATTTCCTTATTTTCAAATATTTCTTTACTTCTTCCACCCATTCTTTTAAATGATTCTTCAATATCCACATCTAAAAATATTAAAACATCGGGTTTTTTGGCAAATTTATTGATATTCATGATAAAATCCAATTCAATCCCCTGAATAGACTGATAAACCATTGAAGAATAAATATATCTATCGCAAACAATGTGGGATTTTTTTAAATTTTGTTCTATATCCACTACATGCTCCACCCTATCTGCTGCAAACAGCAGTGCAAGTGTTTCTTTTTCGCATTTCGAGCGTAGCGAGGAATGAGCAAGTCCGCAGGATTTGCGTAATTTTTTACCGCTTAATACCTTTCGTATAAGTTTTCCAATCTCTCCATTTGTAGGTTCGCAGGTGTATTTTCCCTTTATTTTTTCAGAAAGTAGTTTCGACTGGGTAGTTTTTCCGCTTCCATCTATTCCTTCAAACACTATGAATTTATTATTCATTTCTTCCACCAAATGCTAAATACTGCTATACACTATACTGTTTATAACTAAAAAGAGAATATAATAAAATATATGATATAACAAATCCGCATAATAATATCCATTATAATAATACAGGTTTACAATTATAGATTTATAAATTCTTTAATAATTCAATTTCTTTATCCAAATCTGGTTTTCTTATGCTTTTTACTGAAAATTCAAGGTCTTCAAACCTTCTATCTGCTGAACCATGGAATATAAATTCTTCACCAAGTAATGCATCCAGGAGCTCCAAATTAGCATCTTTCAATTTATCCATTGGAGTTTCAGTAATTCTTTCCACAGTTCTACCGTATAATCTGCAAGTAATGTTGCCTGTGCCATCATCCACGGTTAATGTAGCTACTGCAACTTCCCTAGGTTCAACTTCTCCGCATTCATCACAATTATAACTACCTTCGCTTAAAACTGCTTTTTTACCACAATTTGGGCACAAATGCAATATTAAATCCTGTTTTCTGTAATCTACAATTGCCCCTCTAATTTCAGCAGTTTCTCCTTCTTCAAGCTCTTTTATAAACTTCCTATTTACTTTTATATCTATACCTTCGGGATTGACAACAATTCTTCCAAATCTACCTATGTTTAAATCAACAAATTCCCCGCTATCCTTCACATATCCATGAATTATTTTTACAATATCTCCCTCTTTTATGTCGAGCTCCGCATCCTTGTCCCATAACACCAATCTGATTTTTCCAGTTTCATCTTCTATCATCATGTTTCTTACTTTTCCTGTGGTTCCGTCGCCTCTTTCAAATTCATTAATATCATATATAACTGATACCCTTCCAACTGTTGTAATGTCATTTTTTGATTCTTCATCTAATTTATAAATATCATTTATTTTAATTATGTTTTCAGCGTATTCAGGAGCTCCGATGGATTCATCCTTTATTACTTTTGAATCAGATTGTGCAGATAATGATATTATTTCATTCCCTTCAAAATCGGTGTAGGATTTAACCTTACAGTTTGTGATTTTTACGGCGTCTCCTTCTTTTATATCATTTAACGCATTGGTATTTCTTCCCCAAAATGATATTCTAACATTTCCGCTGTTGTCCATTAAATTAATTTCCTGAACATCCACCTCCCTATCATCAAATTTAACCGTTCTTGGATTTGAAATATGGGTAATTCTACCCTTTACAATTACAACATCATCCTTGTAGTTTGGGAGCTCCGATATATCCACCTCTGGAACCTCTGCAACTTCTCCTTTATTTAATATATTTATGGTATTGACATTTATATCAAGTCCTCTTAATCCTTCCTTCACATAACCTTTTACCTCAACAACGTCCCCCTTATTTACCTCAATTTCTGCCAAATCATCCCAGAGAGTGCCCCTTATTGTTCCCGTATCATCTTTTAGTATGAAGGATTTTACCCTTCCAACTGACCCATCTTTTCTTGGGAATTCTCTCTTATCATAGGATGCTGTAATTTCTCCCTTTATTGTGGCAGGCATATTTGGGGTGAGCTCTGAAATACTATAATATTCCTTCACTATGGGATACTTAGATTCATCGTAATCTTCAAGTTTTTCAATGTTTAAATCAGAACCGCTGTTTAATTCGATTCTATTATTCCATTTTCTTGAAAATGCGTTTGTTATTTCAATAACATCCCCTTTTTTTAAATTATCAACCAGTTGCACCTTATCATTCCAAAGTGTTAATCTAATGGAACCTGTATTATCTGCAATAATTATGCTCCTTACTTTTCCCTTTGTTCCATCTTTTCTGCTAAATTCCTTTACGTCAGAAATATCCATAATTTTTCCAGTGACTTCTACATTTCTCTGACCTTCGGCTATATCTTTAATAGAAAAGCCATATTCTTCATCATCGTCATATTCTAAATCTAAGCCTAAATCACTGGCAATTATTGAAATTGCAGCTTTTTCATCCATTAATCCAGAGTGTTCATTTATTACTTCATTAATTTTAGTTTCAAGTTCTTTTTCAGACATTTTTGTCAATATTTTTTGTTTTAATTTTTCAATATCCATAATTTCACCATATTAAACGTAGTGAGAGATTACGAAACCTTGTTTCGTTGTTTTATTTTTTAATGCAATTTAAAATCTCTGATTTTTATTATTCTGAGTATTAGTGAGAGATTGGACAAAAATCAGAAGATTTTTGTAGCACCTTTCGTGATTAAACTCTCTCTTTGAGATTTAGATTATATCGAAGATAATTAGAAAATCCCTATTTCTTAAAATCAATATTAATAATCATTAAATAATATATACTATGAAATCATAATAAAACTATTAAATAAATTTATAAATATTGGACCTATGACTATATTAAGTTAATCATAATATTATAAAATAAAGACTATAAAATATTTTATATATGATAAAATTAATTATTTCTTAGTTTCTTAGCAGCGATAAATATAAGTAAAAAGAGATATATCATAATCCAAAATATTAATCAACAAAAATAAGTCAAAAAAAGGATAGTGAGAAAATGATTCAAAAATGTATAGTATGTGGAAAAGAATACGGCATTGATGATATGATATATACCTGCGAATGTGGAGGATTACTGGAAATTAAATATGACTACGAATCTTTAAAGGAAAATGTATCCAAAGAAAGTCTCAGAAAAAGAGAAATTGGAGTTTGGAGATATTTAGACTACCTTCCAGTAAAAGACCCAAAAAAGATAATCTCACTTCATGAGGGAGGAACTCCATTATATAAATGTGATAACCTTGCCAAGGAGCTCGGTTTGAAGGAGCTCTATGTGAAAAATGAAGGGGCAAATCCAACAGGTAGCTTCAAAGATAGAGGAATGACCATGGGAGTTACCAGAGCAAATGAATTAGGTGTGGATGTTGTTGGATGTGCTTCTACTGGAAATACCTCTGCATCACTTGCAGCATACTCTGCAAGAGCTAACAAAAAATGTATTGTATTATTGCCAAGTGGAAATGTTGCACTTGGAAAACTTGCACAGGCAATGTTTTATGGTGCAAAAGTTATCCAAATAGGCGGAAACTTTGATGATGCTCTTTTAATGGTAAGAAAACTTGCAGAAGAAGGTAGATTATATTTATTAAACTCAGTGAATCCATTTAGATTAGAAGGTCAAAAAACCATAGGATTTGAGATTTGTGACCAGCTTGATTGGGAAGTTCCTGACAGGGTAATTCTCCCAGTAGGAAACGCAGGAAACATAAGTGCAATATGGAAAGGATTTAAAGAATTTAAGGAAACTGGTATAACTGACAAACTTCCAAAAATGACGGGTATTCAAGCGGAAGGTGCGAGCCCTATTGTTGAAGCATTTAAAAAAGGATTAAAAACCATAGTTCCAGAAGAACATCCTGAAACAATAGCAACTGCTATAAGAATAGGAAATCCTGTAAATTATCCAAAAGCACTTGATGCAATATATTCATCAGGCGGTCTTGCAGAAAGTGTGAGCGATGAAGAGATAACAGCAGCTCAGAAACTTCTTGCAGGAAAAGAAGGAATATTTGTTGAGCCAGCATCAGCAGCATCAATAGCAGGACTTATAAAATTAATTGAAATGGATGCTATTGATAGGGATGAAAAAATCGTATGTATTACAACAGGAAATGGATTGAAAGACCCTGACGCTGCAATAAGGGCTAGTGAAAGACCTATCGAAATTGAATGCGATATGGATATACTCCACAGCGTAATAACTGAATAAATAATAAGAAATAGAAATTAAAAATAAATAAAATTTTAAAATGGTGGTGAAATTATGGAAAAAACAATAGAAGGCAAAGCATGGGTTTTTGGGGATAATGTCGATACTGATGCTATACTTCCTGCAAGATATTTAGTATATACCACAGAAGAAGAACTAGCAAGATACGCTATGACTGGAATAGACCCAGAATTTCCAGAAAAAGCAAATAAAGGAGACATTATCGTAGGTGGAAAAAACTTTGGTTCTGGAAGTTCAAGAGAACATGCGCCGATGGGATTAAAAGGATTAGGCATATCTTTGGTAATTGCTGAAAGTTTCGCAAGAATATTTTACAGAAATTCCATAAATATCGGGCTTCCATTATTGGAATGTAAGGAAATTACAAAACATGTTAAAGAAGGAGATATTTTAAGGGTAGATTTAGATAAGGGAACAATAACAAACCTCACAACAGGGGAAGAATTAAAAGGTCAAAAACTTCCAGATTTCATGATGGACATTTTAAATGACGGTGGATTAATGCCTCATTTAAAAAAGAAATTATCTGCTAATGAATAAAGAGACGTAGAAATTAATATTAGTTTTTCATCATCATTTTTTCATTTTTTTTACATGGTGATTATATGGGCACTAAAAAAATTAAAACCTATCAAAAGCTTTTTGCTGTTGGAATATGTTCAGTTTTGTTATTTACTGTTTATTTTTACAGAGACCCAGACCGGACTATACCTAATGGGAATAACTTATGTGTTTCCCCAGCAGATGGAAACATATTATATATAGAAGAATATAATGGACTTCCAGAAGTCTATAAGGATGGAAATAACTATATCTTGAAGGGCATCGATAAATACTACAAAAACGGCTCCTATGTTATTGGTATATTTATGTCTCCATTTGATGTCCATGTTAATAGAGCTCCGGTTGGAGGGGAAGTAGTATATACAAAACATATAGATGGTGGATTTTATCCTGCGTTTATGGGGGATTTGTCCAAAAAAAATGAGCGAAATATAATCATTATCAAAAATGGGAGTGATTATATCGGCGTTGTTCAGATTGCAGGCATTGTGGCAAGGAGAACAGTTTGCAATGTTAATGACGGGGATTATGTTGCCATGGGTCAGAGAATAGGTCTTATAAAGTTAGGCTCTCAAACTGCGGTTATACTCCCAAAGGACAGATATGTTTTAAAAGTAAAGAAAAATGACAAGGTATATGCCGGAGAAACCATAATCGCAGAGAAAATAAATAGAAATAACTAATTCTTTTTTCTTTTTTGTCGAGTGTTTATAAACCTATGTCATTAAAACATAATACTTAACCATTTTAGTTAATAGTTATCTTTATATATTATAATCCATCCAATAATATATTAAAGTTTTTCAAATTGGGTGGCATGATGGTGAAAATAAAATCAAATCAAATGTTCGAATCAAAAGTTTTCAGGACGGAAGTAAAATTTTATTTTAATAACACATTTATCAAAATATTTAAAAAATATAGGTTAAATCCTGCAAAAGGAGGAAAACTTTTTGAGGATAAAATTAGAAAAGGGGAAATAAATGGAGTGGATTTACCTGACATGAGTTATCCTATGCATATATTAAATGGAATAGTTCCTTCTTTAAAAGTTTTAGAAAATAAATGGTTGGATAGGGGTTTAATAAATAAAAATGATGAAAACAACGATATAAAAATGCTCATAAGGTGTTTATGCATTGCATACACATTTCATGATATCAACAAATTGCACAATGAAATTGACCTAAAAAAATCAATTGAAGAATATCTTGAAGATGATTTAAACGATTTGAAACTTGAATTAAATGAAGAAGAAAGAGAAATCATAAAATATCTTGTATTGGCAACAGAGGAGAGAACGAGATTCACAATTTCAGATGAAAAGTTACCTTCAAGATTGGGCATTGATAGATTGATAAAAGATGATTTAATTGAGATTATTCATTTGGCAGATGGCATTTCTATTCCAATAAACGAATATGGGGAGTTGTTGAGAATTTGGAAAAAATTAAAGGAACATGTAGATGTAAATATAGTTTATTTTGATGAAACACCATATGAGCTCTTAACAAGATTTGTTGTTGAAAGGTTGAGGGAAGAAGTAAATTGTTGTTATATTATATCACCAAGAGGGTTTATTTATGAGGGGGATTCAAATTTGGATGATATTGGAAACCATACTACTTATTTAAAAAGAACTTTTGAAGATTTTTTACTTAGAAATGTTGAAAAACTTATTACAGTAGATAGACAAAAAGCTCAGCTTGATGTGTTTAGATTTATTGACATAAATATGGAAAACATGCGAAAGTTTATGGATAAAATCCTTAAAAAATACGAGTTTGATTATTTTTATAGGGGAATTACAAAAAACGAGGAAATAAATGAGTTATTTGTTAAAGAATTCGAAGGATTTAATGATGATGAAAAACGGCAATTTATACTTTTAAAATTTTTACTGCAATTAACACCGACTGAAAGCAATAAAAAGGATGTTAAGTTGTTGAAAGATAAATTAAGTAAAAAATATTTTGAAGTTAATAATTCCTTCAATATGAATGAAAAAATTGTTGATGATATTAAAAATAGTAAAGATACAGGTTTGAAAAACTATTTGAAATTGTATCTTGCTACAAAAGTTGGATTTAGTGAAGAAGATATATTAAACGATTTAAAATATCTATTAAATGAAAATTACAAGGGTTCCGAAAAAGTTGATTTAAACATAGTAATTAACGAGATTATGAATTATATATATTTAAATGGCGTAAAACTAAAAAATATAGATGTAAAGGACATAGGGTCAAAAAAGAAAATTTGTTCATTATGTGGATGCGAATCCGAGATTGTTGCAAACCAAAATTTATGTTTTGGGTTTAAACCAAGAGGATTTACTAACAGAACCGTAGTATCCTTGAATAACACTGCTAAAAATATATGTCCGTTATGTTTAACCGAAGTTATATTCAGAAAAATAGTTTTCGGCAATAAGGAAAATGTTCAATCAGTATATATCGATGCCTACGATTACTTTGTTCCAATACTCGATGAAGAATTAACAAAATATGTGGAAGAAATGTCTGAAAACTTAGGGAATTTCTTAAAAAACGATATTGAGGATTATAAAAATTCCATAGTATATGGATTTAGGGTTAAAAGTGGGGAGGAACTAACTCCATTTTTAATGAGTTTTGTGGATATATCAAATCAGGTTGATTTCATAAGATTTTATAGAAATATATTGAATTTTGTATATAACACAGGTTTTAAAGTTTATCTAACTTATCCGTTTAATCCAGACAAAATAAAGAAAGAGACTACATTATTTGATTATTCCCCTAAATCATTTAAAAAATTAAAATGGGAACGGGTGAGGATTGATGAAATTGAAAATGTAAAAAAAGAGTTTGATTTATTATGGAAGTTAGGGTATACAATAAAAGGAGGGTCTAAATCCGCAAACATTGTAGTTTCTCTGTTTAACGACTATGCAGACAATCCAATGGCATTTTTTTACTATTTATCTAAATTAGATAACCCATCATCTTTTGTGAATAAAGATGAGGTTGAATTAAATCCCATTGTAAAAAGAATTGGTGGTGAGAAAATGAATATTTTAGAAAAACTTGCAGATGTGGCTTCTGATATAGAGTGGTCAAGTAAAAGTGCTTCATCCAAAACATCCATGATTAGGGAAAGTTTGGATGTATTAAAAACTGGGGTTAAAAAGGGGTATGATGAAGAGAATATAAAGGCATTAATGGCAGGTATGCTTTATCGAAAGTATCCTTATCAAAGTAAAAAAGAACGGATAGAAGAATTTTGTAATATATTATATAATGAATTATTTAAAGGCGTATGGAAGGGGAAGATTCCATCTAAAAAAGAGCAGAGGTATTGGACATACGGGTTTGGCCTATATTACTCAATAAAATCCGATGAAAAAAGAAAAGAGTATTTTTCTAAAAAAGAAAATTAATTAACTTATATAAATATAAATAAAGGTAAATGGTGATATAAAATGGCAAAACAAAAAATAGAACCTGTTGAGATACAATATGATAAAGAAGTTGTTAATGAGTTTAGAGAAAAAATTTACTCCATAATACCGAGTGAATACTTCCAAGATGAATTTGACAAGAGAACACCAAATGTAATAAAAGTGGCAACTATTAGGGAAACTACAGGATATTTAATAAACCGTTCAACTGAATCAGACGAAGTGATAAGCACATCAATTGATAACAAAGAACCTGTTGTAATTCCATCAAGAAAATTAAAATCAAAGGAAAAATTAACTGGTTTAATATTGTGCAGAAAATACCATGTTGTTCATCCAAAATTGGAGTATAATTTTATAAAAGAATCAAAACAATTGGCAAATCCAAATTCCATAATATTCGGTGATTCAGTAACTCAATCCAACGATTCCACAGGTCTCCCAGCAAGGGCGATATATGAATGGGCGTATTCAATAAGAGATAAAGACGAAATAACCGAAGAATTTACCCATAACGCACTAAGTGAAGAGGGGACAATGTGGGACAAAGACAAGGGTTCTCAAAGGCAGAGTTTGTATGAAATTCAATATATTAAACCAGGAGTTTATTTCCCACAGTTTTTAACATTCTATGATATTACACCAGAGGGTTTTCTGCATACAATAATTTCCCATGTAAAAACCATACGGTATGGAGCTCAGCAAAATGTAATGGATGCAAACATGAAAAACAATATAATTGCCATTGCATTGGATACCTTTGAACCACCTGTATCTTCCTATTCAATATCCAAAGAATTTACGGGAGAGGTTAATTTTGAGAACATTCGGAAATTTATTACAGATAAATTAAATAACAATTCATCTGTTGTTATTAAAGACAAAGAATTGGAAGAGTTTAATTCATTAGTAGATGAATATTTGAATGATGATGAAAAACTAAAGCAGTTGTATTTAAAAATGCTCAATGATAGCATAAATTATATGATAAAATGTAACATATTAAAAAATAAAGAAGTGGATAATTTATTGAAAGAATTGGGTGTCTAATATGCTTAAACATTACAAAATAACCCTTCTTTCTCCATTATTTTCTTATAACAAAACAGAAGGGGGAGTAGCTTCAACTGAGCCGTTTATTGGAGATATTGCCTTAGACTATGCATTAAATTTTAATTTAGCTAAAAAAAGAGAATACACATATCAGGTGAAAAATAAGCCTAATTACGAAGAAATAAAAGAATTTGGTTTCTTCTGGACGGTTGGAAGACCCATTGATGTTGAAAAAACAAGAATATATGCAAAAAAAACTTCTGAAATCTCTGATTATATGGTTAGAAAGAATATTATTGAACAGATGGGGAAGGGATTATTTAAAAATTATTTCCACATACAGGGAATCAAGGAGGGTTCTACTTTTGAAGCATCCCTATGGATGGATGATAAATCCATTAATCTTCCAGAGCGATTTACATTAAGGGTAGGCACAGGTCGAGAATGTTTGTTACTGTTGGAGGAAAAAGATACTAATGACAATAACAATTCAGAGCTCTGGTTAAATCTCTATACTATTAAAAAAATATTTGGAAAGGATATAAAATTGAGGGAGAATCAAAATATAAAATTTGTTTTATCTAACTACATATTGATTACCAATTGTAAGGATGATGATGTTTTAAAATTATTTGCTTAATTTTTTTATTTAATTGAATTGAGGGGTATTATGGAATGCTTAAATATTATTGTTTCTAAAAAATGTCTTCCTTTTGGAAATAAAATAATAGATAAATATAATATAACCCTTCACAGGTTTCAAGAGATTTTTTATTCAGATATTGCTGAATTAAATAATATAAATTTTATCGTAGCTCCTACTGGGGCAGGTAAAACTTTTTCTTTTTCATTTCCAATTATTTATGCGGAGGATAATGGCTTTTTTACAAAACCAAGGGGTTTGATTGTAGTTCCCACAAATGCATTGGTAATGGATATTGAAAAAACCCTTAAAAATTTGGGAATAAAAACATCAGTATTAACAGGGAGCTCACTTACAGAAAAGGGTAGAAAAAGAGGGGAAGAATTAATTGAAATTACAAAAAATAGCGAAATTGTTATAACAAATCCAGATATAATAAATTACTTGTTGCATGGTGGATATCACAGATTTGGGCACGTAAAAAATTTCCCGGATTGGAGCGAATTTTTTAGTAAATTTGATTACATTATTTTTGATGAATATCATCTATATGATGAGGAACAGCTTGGGACAATCTTAGTTTTATTTTTATCTACATGGAACTATTTTAAAAAAATAAGGTGGTTTTTTGTTTCAGCTACCCCTGAAGAAAATTTAATGGAGCTCTTCAAAGAACATGGTATTATGTCAAATATAATTACACAGCCATTGGACAACAATGGCAGTGGAAGAACAATCCAGGGGGAGATGGATATTGAATTTATTAAAATCTCAAAAAATATTGAAAGAAGTTTGTTTGGATATTTAATAACCGATGGAAAGCTAAACTACAATGTAAAAATGGAAATAATGTCATCATTATCAAAAAATGAAAAGGTTTTGATAATATTTAATTCATTAAGGGATGCTATGAACTTTAAATATATACTTAAACAGGAATTGAAGGAAGAAGGCGTTAATATATGGATAGATACAGGATTGCAAACAAAAGAAAAAAAGGAAAATAACGACCTTAACCAAATGGAAAATGCCGATATTATAATTACAACTTCAAAGTCAGAAGTCGGAGTAAATTATCCAGTATCATTGTGCTATATGGATTCTGGGAGGTATTTAAGAAATTTTATGCAGAGGATTGGAAGGGTTGGAAGAGGCAGGGAAAAATGCAAGATATACTGCACTATCAATCCAAAAATATACAATAGACTAGCAGAAAATATCAATAATCAAATAGATTATTATGATTTTGTGGATTTAATGAAAAACGCCTTTGAAGATAAGGAATTTAAAAAAGATAAAATTCCTAAATTCTGCGGTGCGATTCTGTGGAGTCTTATAAACTCAATGGAAGAATGCCTATACAAGCAATCATACAATAGAAGAAAAATTTTAATGGATTTAGCCGATAAATTTCAATACTATTGGGCATTCCATCACTTAAATAAAAAGATAAAGGCGATTGAAGACGATATTGACGAGGATATTGTTGATGAGGATGTGAGGCATAATCTATTGAAATGGTGGAAGACTATAAAAAATTCATTTAAGAGATTTAGAAATGACAGCATTATTTGGAAAGTAATATATGAGGATGGAAAAGAAACAGAATATGATTTAATATGGCTCTTAAATAATGCGTTTGTCAGAGTAGATAGAGAAAATAAAATTATTTTTATTGAAGATTTTAGGGATAAAAGGGAAAATGTAGTTGTAGGCATTGATACATATTCATTATTGGAGAATATCATGTCTGCCACAACTATCGGTGGAAACAATAAAGCTGAATGGTTTAAATTTATATATTCTGACTATATTGGAGATATATTCATAGAAAAATTTGAGCAATGGAAACTTCATGCAAGAAAATATTTTGAAGATAAGGAATTTTTTGAAAATCTGACAAATGATATTGAAACGCTTTCCCCCATATACTCAAAAAAAAGAATTAAAATTTATGATTTAAAAGTTAATTTGGGGGAGATATTTAATGATGATGACATTCTTTAAGGGATATTATGGATTTAACAAAGTCATTCAGGGACTTAAAAATCAGAGGAACACAGATAAACTACTACTTCATCTGTAAAACAAAACTTTATCTTTTTTCGAAAAATATCCAAATGGAAAAAGAGAGCGATATTGTAGAGCTCGGCAATATAATTCATAGGAGGTCCTACAAAAACGAAAAAAGGGATGTGATTATTGACAGTATAGCCATAGATTTTATAAAGAATAATGACGGAGCTCTGGAAATTCACGAGGTCAAAAAATCCGATAAAATGAAAACAGCAGATAGATATCAACTTCTCTATTATTTGTTTTATCTAAAAAAATTAGGCATAGAGGCTATTGGAATTATAAATTATCCTTCAAAACATAAGGTAGAAAAAATAACATTAACTGAAAAAGGCGAAAAAGAATTGATGAAAATTATTGAAGATATTGAAAACATAATAAATCGTGATGAACCGATAAAACCCGAAAGAAAGAGCTATTGCAAAAAATGTGCATATTATGAATTTTGCTTTTCATAATACGCGGGGGAAAATATGAAATCGAATAAATACATTACAACCGATGGAAAACTTGTAAGAAAAGAAAATACCATATATTTTATAGATAAAAATGGGAAAAGAACTCCAATTCCAGTTGAAAAAATATATGCAATATATAGCTATGGTAGTTTGTCATATACTTCAAAGGTCGTTGAATTATTGGCAAAATATAATGTTCCGATTCATTATTTTAATAGAAATGGTTGGTATGTGGGGAGCTTCTATCCAAAGGGGGAGCGATTTTCTGGAAATGTTGTGGTGCATCAATCCAGTCATTATTTAGATAAATACAAAAGGAACCACCTTGCAAAGAAATTCGTTGAAGGTAGTGCTAAAAATATCCATCGGAATCTAAGTAGATATAAGGTTGATTTTCCAATCGACGACATAATGAAGAGGTTGGATAATTCAAGCAACATAACGGATATAATGTCTGTTGAGGCATTGATGAGGAATGAATACTACGGAAATTTTGATAAGATAATAAATAACTTTCAATTTGAAAAAAGAAGCAGAAGACCGCCACACAACGAGATAAATGCTTTAATCAGTTTTGGGAACTCGCTTTTATATGCCACAGTAATTACTGAAATATTCAACACATACCTTCATCCAACAATATCCTACCTGCACGAGCCGTCGGATAGAAGATTTTCACTTGCCCTTGATATTGCCGATGTTTTTAAGCCGTTATTGGTGGATAGGGTAATATTTAATCTAATAAATAGGAAAATAATAAGGGAAGACCATTTTGAGAAGGATTTGAATTTCTGTCTGTTAAATGACGAAGGGAGAAAATTATTTTTAAGTTATTATAAAAAACAGCTTGAAAATACTATAAAACATAGAAAATTAGGTAGAAATGTCTCATATCAGAGATTAATAAGATTGGAGTGCTACAAACTCCAAAAACATATTTTAGGGATGGAAAAATACGAACCTTTTATAATTTGGTGGTGATGATTTATATGTATGTGATAATCGTTTATGACGTAGGGGTTGAGAGAGTAAATAAAATAAAGAAATTTTTAAGAACTTGGTTAAATTGGGTCCAAAACAGTGTGTTCGAAGGAGAATTAACTGAGTCCGAATTTTTAAAAGTGGAAGATGGGCTTAAAAATATAATTGATAAAGAATTAGATAGCATAATAATATTCAAATTAAGAGATAGAAAGTATATAGATAGAAAGGTATTAGGTATAGAAAAAAATATTCAATCAGATATATTATAGAGGGGAGGAGATTATGAGGGCAAAATTAGAGTTTAAAACTGAAAAAGGAACTTTAATCCCATTTAATCATCAGTATCATCTGGCATCTGCCATATACAATGTGCTTAACAATGCCGATGGGGAGTATTCAAAAAAGCTTCATGACTACAAAAAATATAAATTTTTCACTTTTTCTTTGTTGAATATTCCTAAACGAAAAATGGACAAAAATGGGATAATTACAAGAGACGGTAAGGTTTATCTATACTTATCTTCGCCAAATAACGAATTTTTAGGCAATTTTGTAAGTGGGATACTGGACTGTTATGGAAGTATTACAATTAATGGTGTAGAGCTCCTGCCAAATACTCTCACCATTGAAAAAATTCCAGAAGAATTTGATATATTGAAGACGATTTCTCCCGTTTATTTAAAAACTCTTGTTGATAACGAAAACGGTGCTAAAAAAATATATGATTTGCTTCCAGATGATGCCAAATTTTACGAGAACTTTAAAAATAACTTAAAAAGAAAGTATGAAGAGTTTTTATGGCAAAAAATGCGATTTGGATTTTAATTTTGAAATCTTAAAGTCAAAACAAAAAAGAATGAAAATAAAAAATACTTTTTGTAGATGTTCTGAATTGGTCTTTAAGGTTGAAGGAGATTATGATTTAATTAGATTTGGTTATGAGTGTGGATTTGGTGAAAAGAATTCTATGGGTTTTGGAATGTGTAGGTTTTAAATCCTTACTATTAACTATTATTTTTTTATAATATTGGTTATTCTTTTTCTATTTTTGAAAATATCCCCTCTACTTTCGTCGTAAATGTCTATTATTTTTGATATAATTAATAAATTTAAATAAATGAAATTATGGGGATTTTTAAAATATCTATACTATATTTAGTTATTTTATGGTTTTCCTTGCTAATTTTTTAAATTTTTAAAAAATACTTATAAAATATCGTTTATTTCTTTAAATATTTGTAAATTATCTGTCGTAGACGAACCCTAATACTATATATACTCTAAAAATCAATGTGATTCGAGATTCGAAAGTTTTAAATAGAAGAAATGCAAAGGTATTTAGTGTAAAATAAGGAATATTTTAAACTGTTAAAATCAGACCATAGTGGGATGGAAATTCAAAGAAGGATGCAATAGGTAGGAAAATAGAAAGG
The DNA here is from genome assembly GCF_049075655.1 of Methanothermococcus jasoni. Taxonomy (GTDB): domain Archaea; phylum AGJL01; class Methanococci; order Methanococcales; family Methanococcaceae; genus Methanofervidicoccus. The sequence continues at coordinate 147,854 of NZ_CP157522.1, forward strand.
GGTTAAAATCAGACCATAGTGGGATGGAAATCGTGAAAAGGATAATATATATATATTAGCTCTATGGCGTTAAAATCAGACCATAGTGGGATGGAAATATATCAGTTGGATTCAGTATCAATTTTGGCGTTTGAAGTTAAAATCAGACCATAGTGGGATGGAAATATCCAGCCTTTATCATCATTATATGTAATTCTCGGACGTTAAAATCAGACCATAGTGGGATGGAAATATTTAACATATGTATAGGTACGCAATATACCAAATCCGTTAAAATCAGACCATAGTGGGATGGAAATGTTTTTCTTATGCTTTTGTTTTCCCAAAGCTTTGCTTTGTTAAAATCAGACCATAGTGGGATGGAAATATTCTTTTATATTTACTTCGTATATGTCTTTTTCAATGTTAAAATCAGACCATAGTGGGATGGAAATTTCTCTCTATTGTATTACTATGGTAATACTAATATATAGTTAAAATCAGACCATAGTGGGATGGAAATCAAAATGTAAATGATGCCCTTAAATCCGTTTTAAAGGGTTAAAATCAGACCATAGTGGGATGGAAATGCGTCATAGTCACACTTACATATAGTGTCTATATTTTGGTTAAAATCAGACCATAGTGGGATGGAAATAATGAAAGTGCGTCAAAATCAATTATTTCAATTTCGTTAAAATCAGACCATAGTGGGATGGAAATAAAAAGCGTATTAGACGATATTAATCTCAACATGTTAAAATCAGACCATAGTGGGATGGAAATTTTTTTTCCAAAGTTAATTATAAATATTGTTTTTTTTAGTTAAAATCAGACCATAGTGGGATGGAAATTCGTCAGTTGGTTCAAGTGTTCCGTCCTCTATGGTTAAAATCAGACCATAGTGGGATGGAAATCAATAACTGCTTCATTAATTGTAATTGTAACATCTAGTTAAAATCAGACCATAGTGGGGTGGAAATTTAAATCAAATACGATTATTGTATTGTTCTTTTGTAAAGTTAAAATCAGACCATAGTGGGATGGAAATTTTATAGGAGAGGGGTTTGTTTTTTCCCACACTCCCACGTTAAAATCAGACCATAGTGGGGTGGAAATTTAATTCGTCTAAGTTCATAATATCACCTTTCATTCATTCGTTAAAATCAGACCATAGTGGGATGGAAATTTTGATTCTTGGTTTATTATTCCAACATGTCCAGATTGTTAAAATCAGACCATAGTGGGGTGGAAATTTCATTATCCAACAATAGCGTAATTGATGACGATTTAGTTAAAATCAGACCATAGTGGGATGGAAATAATATTGAGATTGTAGGGATGAGTAGTAGCATATCCCCGTTAAAATCAGACCATAATGGAAATATAAAAACTGCAGAAGAAATATATAAACACTTGAAAAAGGTTAAAATCAGACCATAGTGGGATGGAAATTTTTATGACTGAAACATATTCTTTTATGGTATATTTGTTAAAATCAGACCATAGTGGGATGGAAATAATATATTTTCATACTATTTAAACCTTACTAAAAAATAGTTAAAATCAGACCATAGTGGGATGGAAATTTTCATGAAGAAGAACTAAAAAATGATGAGGATTTAAGTTAAAATCAGACCATAGTGGGATGGAAATATTTATTGGCTCGCTTCGCTCGCCAATCAATAGGAACCTGTTAAAATCAGACCATAGTGGGATGGAAATTCTCTTGCGTATTTGTGGGGTGGTGGGGGTTCTCTTCCGTTAAAATCAGACCATAGTGGGATGGAAATCTATCTTATGGGGGTATTCTGGAATTACGAGAGTTTGTTAAAATCAGACCATAGTGGGATGGAAATTCAAAACAAGGTTGGGCTTTTGCCCTGACAATATATGAAGTTAAAATCAGACCATAGTGGGATGGAAATTAGGAAGTTTATTCGTTCTATTCTGATCGATAAACTCGTTAAAATCAGACCATAGTGGGATGGAAATTTTGGATGTTTAATTGAAAGTGGATTTATTAAAGTTAAAATCAGACCATAGTGGGATGGAAATATGGGAATGAGTTAAAATACTGCGTATTTGTTCTGAACGTTAAAATCAGACCATAGTGGGATGGAAATCATATAAAAAAAGCGGCAGAGATGAGGCTCACAGGTTTGTTAAAATCAGACCATAGTGGGATGGAAATTCATTAATTCAATAATGATGTTAGACTTTGTTTTTACCGTTAAAATCAGACCATAGTGGGATGGAAATGTTTGGATCGTTGCCAGGATGAAAACAACAGTAGGTTAAAATCAGACCATAGTGGGATGGAAATGATGGTCCTGTTGAGTTTATTGGGTGATTGGGTGATTGTTAAAATCAGACCATAGTGGGATGGAAATACTGCATATCTTCGTCCTTGTTTTGCATTATCAATATAGTTAAAATCAGACCATAGTGGGATGGAAATATCTGTAATTACGTAATCGATTAAATAGAAATCGTTAAAATCAGACCATAGTGGGATGGAAATCTAACAACGTTGTTGGTAAAATCATGGGATAATCCAAAGTTAAAATCAGACCATAGTGGGATGGAAATTTTCTTTTAAAAATTCATGGTAGAGCCTGTGTGGTTAAAATCAGACCATAGTGGGATGGAAATTTTCTTTTAAAAATTCATGGTAGAGCCTGTGTGGTTAAAATCAGACCATAGTGGGATGGAAAGTATTTTCAGATATTGGCGTTATTGTCAAATATTGAGAGGTTAAAATCAGACCATAGTGGGATGGAAAGCGATTTGGGTATTGGCGGATTACTTGAGGGGGTGGTAGTTAAAATCAGACCATAGTGGGATGGAAATTCCTGCTGGTGCAAGGACAGTCATCAGGGGCTGTTGTGTTAAAATCAGACCATAGTGGGATGGAAATGGTGAAATGATACTAAACGCATTTAATTTTATATGGTTAAAATCAGACCATAGTGGGATGGAAATATCGTCTGGCAATCTAGATAATATTTCTGCTGGGCAGTTAAAATCAGACCATAGTGGGATGGAAATTTGTCGTTCTTTATATTGTTAAAATCAGACCATAGTGGGATGGAAATTGATGTTGAACCAAGTAGCATTGAAGAATTCAAAGAGTTAAAATCAGACCATAGTGGGATGGAAATTATTTTGTTGAATACATTTTTATTTTTCGAGATAATTGTTAAAATCAGACCAAGTGGGATGGAAATAACTCAATAATTAACTTAACGGATAATGAATATAGAAAGTTAAAATCAGACCATAGTGGGATGGAAATAGAAATTATAGAGCGTATGGCAGATATACTTTTAGAGGAGTTAAAATCAGACCATAGTGGGATGGAAATACGATATTGAATGCACAAGTAAGTTATGGAAGTTGGTGTTAAAATCAGACCATAGTGGGATGGAAATAAAATCAAAGGATGGCAAGATAAATATTTACATTACAGTTATAAATCATCTCTATGGAGTTTATTCAAATGAGCTCAGGACATATGGAAAAATACAAAATGTATAAAAAGGACTATAACAACCTAAGGCATACAACAATAGTAGCTCACGGGTTTAAAGGGATAAAAAATTATTAAATAAAATGCTAACAGATAATCCAAATTAATAAAGATATTGATAAGTATTTCAAAACTATTAAATCAGAATTCTTCAATATTGCAGACAAAGATGAATCGAATATATTTGACAAACTAAATGATGAGATAATATATAATCTATAATATTTTTTTATTTTATAGTTAAATAAACTAAAAAATCCCAATTTAATAAAAACCTTAAATTTTTACCTATTGGAATAGAAATTTTTTTATTGGCTATTCAAAATATTTTATATTTATGTTGAATATATGGAAAATCATAACCGAACCATCTCTAAGGTATAATTATAGTTTATTCAAGTGATAGCATGCAATTTAAAGAAAAAGAAAAATTATTGGCAGAAATAATTAAAAAAATAAATAAAATAAGGAAGGATTTAAACCTAAAAAATACGAATTTTGAAATAGTGGATATAGATATAAAAACAAATAAAGAAAATGAATCTATATTTTTAATAATCTACGCTTTAACCCGTTCTGATAAATCCACAATCATAGGACCCGGAGGGTGGGTCGTTGGAAAATTAAGAGAAGATTTAAAACACCAATTTGACAAAAATTTAATAATAAGAGTAGAAAACTATATTGATAAAATTATATTAAAAGAAAAAAAGGAAGAAGCAATTTTATTTTTAAACAAAATCGGATTAAAAAAAGGTCAAAAAATAATGGTTTTAGTTCAATGCGATTATGATTTATCCATTTTGGATTTCTTGAAAAGATATTTTAATGTATATGCCGTATCTTTGGATATTGGAACTGTTGTATTACCCCCAAATAATAAAAAGATAATTGAAGATTATTTCATAAGCAATAACATACCTTATAATTTTATAAAACCTGTTGAATTAAGTAGAAAAGACATACTGGACGCATTAAATGATTATCCCTGTGATATCATCTGTGGTAATATGAACAAATACCTTATAAAGGAATGTGTGGATAAAAATATAAAATACATTATAAATAATCACATATCCGAGAATTACAAAAAAGATGAATCCACTGGAACACATATTTTAAATTTTTTAAATTTATTTCCATTGAAAAGAAACTCTTTAAGAAACCCTTACCTAAACTGTCCTTTAATGATACAATCCTGCAAAAAAAATAATAATATAAAAATAAAATTGATAAACAAAATAGTGTCAAATACATACGATGGATTAATCGAGCCAACAGAAGGTTCTGAAAAAATTATGAAAATAATAAATTCATAAAATTTAACCATATTATTTATCATAAAACTAATTATAATTCATATTATAATTATATTTATATAATTTATTCCAAACATACTGGTGATTTCATGATTATTACCATAGCCTCTGGAAAGGGTGGCGTAGGAAAAACTACAACTTCTGCAAACTTAGGGGTTGCACTATCAAAAATTGGAAAAAAAACCCTTATTGTAGATGGGGACATTTCAATGGCTAATTTAGGTTTAATATTTAATTTTGAAAAAAAGAGACCTTCATTACATGATGTTCTTTCGGGAGAATGTGATGTAAAGGATGCAATATATAAACATAAAACCGGAGCTCACATACTACCTACAAGTTTATCAATAGAAGGATATAAAAAATCTGATTTGGATTTATTTCCCGAAGTTATATCCGATGTTGCCGATGACTACGACTATGTAATAATAGATGCACCGGCTGGATTAAACAGGGACATGGCCATCCATTTGGCAATAGCAGATAAGGTTTTAATTGTTCTAACACCTGAGCTCTTTTCAATAGCCGATGGAATTAAAATAAAACAAAGTAGTGAAATGGCAGGAACTTCAATATTGGGTGCTGTTTTAAATAGAACTGGAAGAGATTTTGGAGAAATGGGGATTGATGAAATTGAAATGATTGTTAATGAAAAAGTTATTAGCACCATACCTGAGGATGAGAATATAAGAAATGCCACATTGAAAAGAATGAGTGTAATTGAGTATTCTCCAAAATCCCCGTCATCAAAGGCATATATGGAGCTAGCACTTAAAATTATTGGCTCTTATGTAGATATGAATAAAATTGAAGAAGTTTATAATAAAAGTTTTATTGATAAAGTAAAAAGGATTTTTTTAAGATTTAAAAATAAATAATAATAATATTTATATATTATTATTTAAAAAAAGGTGTAGCATGATTAATAATACCCCATATAAAGAAGAATTTAAAATAGTTTTGATAGGTCCAGAAAATTCTGGAAAATCGGCACTCTTGAATGCTATTTTTGGAAGGTATATCTCAAATGTTTCGGAAGTTGGAGGAACTACGAAGAGACCAGTAAAAAAGTTTTGGGGAAAATTAAAATACGGTAAGTCAAAAAAGGAGCCGAAAATTGCAAATATATCCTTCGTAGATTTAGGCGGGCTTTATGCAGGTGAAAAAAAATCTCCAATAATGGTTGGAAAAATTCTCGAAGAGACTTATAAGGAGATGGAAAAGGCAGATATAATCATCCATGTTGTCGATGGAGAAAAAGGTCTATCAAAAAGCTTTGAAAAACTTCATCATTTACTTAAATATCGATACCAAAAGCCCATTATAGTTGTTATCAATAAATGTGATTTACTTGATAACAATAAAAGAGATTATTTAAAAAATCATATTGAAGAAAGACTGGAAAATAAGGTTATTTTTACATCAACAATAACCTATGAAGGCATTACAAATCTAATTGATACCATTATAAAATTCCTAAAAAAGTGAATTAAATAATTATTATATATGATAAAAGTAGTTATATGGTGAAAATATGGTATTTGAATCAATAAAGGAGTTAATTAAAGGAGGAACAAATAATAAACCAAAATTAGAAACTAGCCCAGTAGCAATTGAGGATTATGTCGAAGTTCCTGTTAAGATTCATGATGACAGCAATATTATAAAAATAAAGGTTTGCGAGCTCGATGATTATAGGGATGCCACAGACATATCTGTAATGATTGATGCAGGATATATTGTTATTGCAAATACCATAAATTTAGAAAGAGATATGGACGAGGATTACGCAAAATTGCTGGCATATTTGAAGAATAAAGTTTCAGAATGTGATGGAACAGTAATTAAAGTATGTGAAAGTAAAATAATGGCAGTTCCCAACAATGTGGTAATTGAAAAATTAATTAAAGAACCTGAGGAAGCATCTGAAATAGAAGGTAGCGAGGAATGGGAGATAAAATAAAAAAGAGAGGAAAAAATGGAAGATATTCACATAATGGAGGCTCTTGGGAAATCTAAGGTGGTTGTAAAAAATGGGAAAGTTGTTGAAGTTGGAGAACCTTTGATAAGGTATTGTCCATTGTTTGCAAAACATAGGGGCATGGATGAATTAAATAAAGAAACCATTAAAAAGAATATAGAATTTAGAATAAAAGATTTTGGATTATTTACAGAAAATAGGGTTGTTGAATCCAGGGAATGCATAGTTGGATTTGGAACGTCAGAGATATTCATGACTGCATTGAAAAATAAATTGCTTGATGCCGTGGTGATTGTTAGCGACTGTGCTGGAACAGTAATAACAAATAATCCATATCTAGTTCAGGGGTTGTGTGGGCGAATATCTGGAATAATAAAAACTACGCCAATTCCAAAAGTTATTGAAAAAATAGAAAATGCTGGCGGCGTTGTGTTAAATAAGGATAATGCAGAAATCAACCAATATAAGGGAGTTGAACGGGCATTGGAATTAGGTTATAAAAAAATAGGAGTAAGCATTGCCAATTTGGAAGATGCTAAAAAAATTAAAGAATTGGAAAAAACATTTGCTGAAAAATCTGTAAAAATTATAACCTTTGGCGTTCATACAACAGGGTATAATAAACCAGATGTTGAAAAATATTTGAAATACCTTGATTTAACCACGTGCTGTGCTTCAAAAGGTGTTTTGGAAGCAGTAAAAGGACATGTGAAGGTTCAAGTGGGAAAATCTGTTCCAATATTTGCACTTACTCAGTATGGGAAAGAATTAATATTGGAAAGAATGGAGGAATTGGAAAGACCGATATTGATTACACCTCATGATGAGCTCCCAGATGTTAAAGGTAATTTTTATATCTAAGTGAATTACTCTTTTACTTTTATTTTCAATTGTATTAAATTTAATAATTATTTATTTTTCATTATTTTTATCAAATATATACTTGAATACAGCTTTTTGAGCGTGTAATATAATTTCCAGCGCAACCTTTAAAAAAGGTTGCATCCAAAGTCCAATACTCACTATCGCTCGTATTGGAACCTAAAATTGAACATTTACTTTTTATCAAATATATACTTAAACACAGCCTTTTGAGCGTGTAATCTATTTTCAGCTTCATCATAAACAACAGATTGTTCTCCATCAATTACATCATCAGTTATTTCCATTCCCCTATTTGCAGGAAGGCAGTGCATTACAATAGCATCATTTTTTGCATAACTTAATAGTTTTTCATTTATTTGGTAAGGTGGGAATGTTCTTTTGACTTCTTCCAAATCTTTGTTTTTATCACTCATACTTATCCATACATCTGTGTATAATACATCAGCATCTTCTGCCCCTTCTTTTGGGTCATTTGTTAGTGTTATGCTACCTTCTCCGTATTTATCCACTATTTCCAATGCCTTTTTTACAAACATTGCATTTGGTTCATAACCTTCTGGTGTGGCAGCATACACATCCATTCCAAGCAGAGCTCCGCCAATCAATAGGGAATTACACACATTGTTTCCATCACCAAAATAAGATAATTTAAGACCCTTTAATTTGTTTTTATGTTCCTTTATTGTTAAGAGGTCTGCCAATATCTGACATGGATGTGCCAAATTACTCAATGCATTAATTACAGGAACATCGCCGTATTTTGCCAGTTCTTCAAGTGTTTTATGATTCTTAACTCTTGCAACAATTCCATCCACATATCTGCTCATTACCTTTGCAGTGTCTTTTATACTCTCTTTTTTTCCCAGGTGGGTTTCTCCGGTATTGAGCATTAAAGAATGTCCCCCCAACTCATTTACTGCAATATCAAAACTTATTCTCGTCCTTGTTGAGGGACTTTCAAATATTAATGCTATATTTTTATCTTTTAATATATCCTCGGTTTTTCTATTCTCTTTAAAATAAATGGCGTCTTTAATAATATTTTCAACATCATTTCTCTCTAAATCTCCCAAAGTTAATAAATGCATAATATCACCCTCATGAACATGAAAAACATAATCTAAACATATTTGAGATTATTTTATTTAACTATCATTATATTTAAAACTTGTTAATATAAAAGCATTCGATTTTCAAAACCACGAAGATTTTTAAGACCTCACTTAAAAATAAAATAAATATTAGTTTATTGGAATAATTATATGGAATATACTTCCATTACCCAAGTTACTTTCTACCCAGATAGTTCCACCATGGGCTTCTATGATACTTTTGCACACTGCCAAACCCAATCCAGAACCGCCTTTTATCCGTTTTGCAGGGGAATCCACCTGGTAGAATCTATCAAATATCCTATCTAAATCTCTCTTAGGTATGCCCGGACCGTTGTCTATAACCTTCATATGGATAGAATTGCCCTCTTTTAATACTTGAATTTCCACTTTTTCATTTATGGGTGAAAATTTTATGGCATTTTCAATTAAATTGGTTAAAACCTGAGTTATTCGGTCTTTATCACCATTTAGAACCATATCATTTATTTTATATATTATTTTAATATTTTTTTCATCTGCAAGTGGTTTTAAGGTATCAACAACATCTTCCACGAGCTCCTTTAAATTTATCTTTTCCATTTGCATTTCTAATTCTCCACGCTCTATTTTGGATAAATCAAGCATGTTATCTATTAATCTTTTTAATCTATCGATGTTTTCATTTGCAATTTCAAGGCATTTTCTCTGGGTTTCAGTAATCGCCCCCATTGTTCCATCCAACACGAGCTCTACATATCCCTTTATTGAAGTTAATGGTGTTCTCAACTCATGAGATACTATTGCTACGATGTCTGATTTTAATTTATCCAATTCTTTCAATTCATTGTAGGATTTTTCCAATTCTTCCGCCTGTTTTTTGAGTTTCTCATTGGATTTTCTTATCTCATCAGCCATTTTATTAAATGCTTTGGCAAGTTCTCCAAATTCATCGTTTGTATCTACATGAACTCTAAAATCATAGTTTCCGTTACCTATCATCTCTGCTCCTTTTTTTAGCTCTTCAAGAGGTTTTGTAATCTTTCCATTTATTACAAAAGACACCATTAGAGCTATTAGAAGCCCTAATATTCCAACTCCAAGTATAAGATTTTTTATACTGTTTTGAAGAACTATAAATGGCTTTTTAGGCATTCCCACATACAACATCCCTATAATTTCATCATTGCTATTTTTTATTGGCTTATATGCAGTTAAATACCAGTCATTAACAACAAAAGCCATCCCATAATAAGTTTCTCCATTTTTTATAACTTTATCATACACTTCCTTTGAAACAAAGGTTCCAATAGCTCTTTTATTATCGTCCTGAACATTTGTGGATATTCTAAGACCATCCAAAAATATCGTTGCAGTATCTTTTGTAGCCTCCTTTATCTTATCTACAAAAGAGTTGTCTTTGTTCAGAATTTTTGATACCATTATTGCTCCAATAATATTTCCATCTTCATCTCTAATAGGTTTAATGGATACCAGTGCGAGAGCTCTTGTTTCCACAGATTTATTTATAATTGGGTGTCCTGAAATTGATTCATAATCCACACCTGTTTTAATAATATCTATTTTTGTTTTATTTTCAATATTCTCCTTTTTTACAGTATTTTCATCTAATATTTCAATAGATGATATACTTTTCCCATCAAGTGCTTTTTTTACAAGTGGCAAGAGCTCAGTATCATTTGTTATATCGCTGTTTGACCTTACCACAACATGCCCATTACTGTTGAATATTGTTGCAAAATCAGCATCTCCTGATTTTTTTGTTAGTATGGCGATTTCTTTTAATTTTGAAATATTATTATTTTTAAGTGCAGTTATTGTATCTTTTGAATTGGCAGAATACTGACATACCGTAGATAATTTATCAATCTGGTCTGCCATAAAACCTTCGGCAGTATGTAAATCAGTGTTTATTTTTTCCTGAGCCTGTTCATTCATAGTTTTTGTTATAATATCTGTTGATACCATCCCCAAAATCAATATGGGTATTAATGCAACAACTATTGAATAAATTGTTAATTTTGTTCCAAATTTTTTTATGGCAGGTAATTTGCCCATATTTACACCTGATATATATCTATCTTATTTCAGTTATTGTTCATTTAATTTATATTCTTCTAAAACACGGTTTATTTTATCAAGCAATTCCTTTTTTTCAAAGGGTTTTATGATGTAATCATCCACATGTTTTTTAACGCCTATTTCAATATCTTTTTCCTGAGCAAGGGCTGTTAAAGCTATTACAGGCGTATTTTTCCACTCTTTTTTTGACCTTATAATATCTAAAACTTCCCAGCCACTCATTCCTGGCATCATTATATCTAGCAATACTAAATCAGGCATACATTCCATTAATTTTATAGCCTCATACCCATCAGGTGCTGATAAAACCTCGTAATTATTTACTTCAAGTATTATTTTCACAAGATTTAATATATCCTCGTTATCTTCAACCACAAGAATTTTAGCCATTTTATCTCCCTTGATTGTATAATTATATAGTAAAAAATTATAGTTGCATTGATGGTAAATAGTCAATTATAATTTAATAAAATCATCTGGGAAATATTTGCACCGAATATATAAATAAATTCTTACATATGGATTATTCTCCAAAATTTATAAAATAATATTTTTTTATAGTTTATTTACCTTAATATATTATGTTTATGAAAATTTAAATAAATATACATTTATTTGAAAAATTCAGAATTTATAAGTATAACTTAATAGATTGACCATATTTAATTAACAATATAGTATTAATTACAGCTATTATAGTTTTATTAAAGTGTTGGTTATTTTATCAAACAAGTATATATGGCGGTGTTAATGTGAGATTCATAGAGTTCGGACAGGGATTTTCAGACGACGACAACCCACTAAAAGCAGGAGCTCATGCCACATCAAATGCATTAAAACAATTAAACAAATATTCGGAACACCCAAACATCGTATTTTTATTTTCCTCTCCTGATTATGACCCAGAGGAGATATTAAACGGGGTAAAACTTATAATGAATACCAAAACACCAGTTGTGGGGGGAAGTTCCAAATTTCAAATTGTGAATAATAAGCTACTAAAAAAAGGAGTGGGCGTTGGAATCCTGTCTTCAAAGTATATACATATAGGTGTTGGAGTGGGTTTGGGAGTATCTATAAATCCAAGAGAATCTGGGAAAAAAGCCATTCAAGATGCCGTGGAAAATCTTGGCATGATTCCAAAATTCGTCATGGTATTTATGGACTTCTGTAAATTTGAAGAAGAGGTTTTAAAAGGCATAATCGATATCTTAGGTATTACAATCCCCATATTTGGCGGAACTACTACCGACGACTTTGAATTTAAAAAAACATACCAATACTGCAATGATGTTTATTTCGATAGTGTAGTTTGCGTAGCTTTTGGTGGAGATATTTTGCCAAAAATAGCCTATGGAAACTACTCGGAAACGGATGAAACATCCAATACAATAAAAAGCAAAAATAAAACAGTCATAACAGAAACAAATAAACGATACATTTACAAGCTAAACAGCATAAACGCACTTGATTATTATAAAAATATCTCAAAATTCAAAGGCACCTATGATAAGCTCCAAAAAGATAGGCAATTTTATCTATCCAATGCGTTTGGTTTGGTAAATCCAAATAATGAAATTTATTTAAAAGGACCCATATCCATAAAAAACGGAGTTTTAATATGTGGTTCGAATATTGTTGAAGGAAATGAATTGAAAATGGTCAATATAACAGATGCAAAAATTAAACAATTATTCGAGAGCTCCACAGAATTGCTGATTAATACTGCACCAAAGTATGATTCTCCATTAACATTCTGCTGTTCATCCATATATTTGCCCGAAATATCGGAAGAATCTGTAAAAAATAGTTTGGAATCCGGTCCTTTAAATATTTTTGGATTTACATCCTATGGAGAAGCGGTTTTAAGGGAATATATGAATTATACAGTATCAATGTGTTCCATAGTTCCTGATTTAGCTTCTATTAGTGCAAAAGATGGAATCCACATGGTTACAAAATATCCCGCTACAAAAGAAACCATATTAAAAATAAATGAAATGGGCGGTGTAGTAAAGATAGAGGAGCTCGCAAAAGCACTTGGTATTCATAGGAGAACAGCTTATGATAGGATAGAACCTCTCCTTCAATACGGATTTGTTGAAAAGGAACATGCTGTTATAAAAATAACGGATTTTGGAAAATTGCTATTGAAGCTTTGGATTTAATTTTTTATTCTATTTTATTCATTTTTCCATAATAAAAACACCATTGTTGTTTAACAGCTTTATTTCCTCATCTGTAAGTTTTTCTTCCTTAACTCCATCTCCAATTATGGCACTGTGTCCAAGGGGGTCTTCAATTATAAGTGTTGCAGTTTCTTTTCCATTTTTAATATTTTCAATTCTTTCTGCTATTTCTTCTGCTTTTTTCTTCTCCTCGTCAGTTTCTACCCAGTTCATCAATGTTTTCAATGAATCTTCAAGACGGTTCAGTACACCTTCAACATTTGAAATATATCCTTGTGAAGCTGGGCCTGGTTTAACTTCGAAACCTAATTCAGGTATTTTTATATAACCTGTGGAACTTTTTATAACCCTTTTATTCAGGTCTCCTTCTCCACATATTTTTAAAATAAATCTTTTTGGTTCTTTAACTTCTATTGGAAGTACATCGCTCTTTCTATACTTGCATTTATCACATATCATGGTGGTTTCAATTACCTTCCCAAGATATGGAATATCCAGTTCATTTGTCATGATTTTCAATGCGTTTTTAGCACCACATATTGGACAGTCTATAATATTTACTGATTTAACTTCCATGTTCTCACCGATTGTTTTTTTAAATTTAATATATATTATTTCTTTCGTCCTTTTTTTATTTTCTGCCCCATTATTACTTTATTTGGATTTTGTAATAACATATATAGTTTTTGGTTTAATCATAGGGAAAAATTATATATATATCATCCGTCAAGAATAATATTATTCTCATGAAATAGATAATTATTGAATATGATATATATCGGAAATATACTTCCTATGTGATGGGATACCATGTATAAAAAACTTGATATTATAGAGCATGCCATTTTATTGAATCCCAAATATATAAAAATATTCCGTAATAAACTAAAAATAACTCAGTCAAAACTTGCTGAGGAAAGCGGAGTTAGTCAATCTCATCTGAGCATGCTTGAAAAGGGAAAGAGAAAAGCCACGAAATCTCATGCCGCAGCAATAACCCTTGGGTTATTAAAATGCAGTAATATCTGGGATAAAGAAGATCCAATTCTCTATCTTCTCGATATACTCTCATTAACGAAACTTGAATCCACAATAGTGGAGTTTGTTAAGGAGCTCATTACTAAAAACAGCCTGCATAAAAAATACATTGAGGGATATCCGGTTTTTATTGTTGATAAAGATTTTTTTACCGAATACATTAAAAAAAATCTTAAAGTAGTAAATATTGAGAAGATAGTGTTTTTTAGGGGAAGATTAAATGTTAGAGGAACATATTCAGATAACAGGGATATTGACATATATTTGGATTGTTCAGACATCAGAAGATTAGAAACCAAAATCTCTAACGTCCTTGGGAAAAAGACAGTTATTCAAATATTCCCAAAAGAAGAGATGCCTCCAATATATTCCATTAAAAAAGATGGTATTGTGATACATTGTTGGTAATGCATTAACTGGTGATATGATGGATTCATTATATACATTGATTTATTTCTATGGCATTTCAGTTATTTCTTCGATAGTTATTGGAGCAATGCTAAAACTACCTTTAAAACCAAATATGGATTCTTTTGAAGGCAATATTTTGTTCCCGACGGTATTTGTTGCTTTGGGATTAACTGCGATTACTGAATTTTTATTTGGTTTAGATATCGTTTTATGTATTATTATGGGTATAACTTCTGCTTTATTTTCAAAATACACGAACAGGATATTCCCGGGTGTTGATTATGGAAATCATTGAGTTTGTAAAGTTAATTATGGCATCTGTAATATGCTGGATAAACTTTGTAATAGTAGATACATACTTTGGATTACCAAAAAAACCCGGAGTATCGGGTGCTGATGTAATTGGAAAGAAGGTGGAGAAAATTGGAGGAAATATAAATGGAGGATATTTTATGGGAAATATCGTATGCTCCCCCGATGCATCAGCTGGGACATTAATGGCAGCCATATTCTACTACGTAATGGGTTTTGAAGGCGGCCTTATTGCTGCACTCTTTATATTCATAGGTAATAGGTTGTGTAATGACCCAGGTTATGCGGGAACCATTGGAACCATAACTGCAACAATCTTGATATATTTATGCAGTGGATTTATAGAACCTCAGTATTTTATTGCTGGAATGGTAATTGCAATATTCACAATCCAAGGATTCCATCATGTGTGTGCCTCTAAAATATTAGGGAGTATAGCAAAAAAGATGGGGAGGATATAAATGGATATCATAACATTGTCAATAGGGATTATAGTGGTCATTGTAGGATTAAGAATATTTTTAACAAGAAGTAGAGCTCTAAAATTACTATATGTTTGCTGTTTAAACTTTTGTATAGCTGCATTAATTGTACTATATATAAAAAGCCCGATGGGGGCCATTGCAGCAATAGTATATTTTATATGCTCCACTGTGTCAAGCAACGCTATAGCTCATACCATCGGTGAAATGAAGAAACTTGAAAAAATATCAAAATAAATATGAGATAACGGAGATGGTCAATTTAAAGATAAAATAAGGTGATTAAATGGATATTTTACCATTAGTGTCTATATTTTGTTGTATTATTGGAGGGATAGGAGTAATTTTACATACTGACTACATAAATAAAATTATCATGTTTGCATTCTTGGAAGCTGGATTAATAGGATTGGTATCTTCATTTTATTATCTGGATGTGGCAATGATTTCATCCATATTGGAGCCAATAGGCACTATAATATTATTATTAGGTTCTTTAAAATATGCACATCTCAAAAGAACCAAGAAAAAATATAGTTCAGAAGTTCCAATACTTGTAAGATAAATATGGTGGATAACATGAATTTAGTTATATTAACAATGTACATTGGTTATTTCCTATTAATAATAGGAACAATTGGTGCAATATTCGGTCCAATGTCCAATGACCCGCTTAAAAGGCTCTTAAATATAGAGGTGCCGTCAATGGGTGTGGCATTAATTCTCCTAGCATATAATGAAACACTTGCGCTTATGACGTTTCTTGCAGTAAATGCCGTGCTTATGCTAGTATTTGTTAGGGCGATTATCAAAAATGAGGAATTGGAGGCATAATATGAGAAAGCTCAGTAAAATGTGGAATTATATATCAAAACCTGAGGTTGTTCCAAGATTGTTCGCAGGATTCCTATGTTTAGCATTATTTATTGAGTTTTTCGCCCCCACAACATTTAACGAAAATCAACTATATCCAAAAGATGTTCCGCAAGGTCAAATTTTTAAAACCCCCCTTGCCCCTTATGACAGAGGAGGAGCTCCTCTTGAAAAAGCCGCAGATATTAAGACACAGTATCCACAGTTTGAACCAATAAGGGGAAAAATAACTGCATACCTATCTCCAATATCTATTTGGATTAGTGAAAAAACTCCATACTTTGGAACAAGCATTGTATCTACTCCGGGGGGCATATTGGACGAAATATTATATTATACACGAGGATTTGACACAATACTTGAATCTACTACATTATTAATTTCATTTATAATATTTAGCTGGATATACCTCAATAGAGATGAGGTGGAATAATGGATATTGTAAGTTATTTGTTTAATAAAACTGTTGTTGTAGGATTTATAATTGGAATATTGTCATTATATGCAATATCCCGCCAAAAATCCGACTTACATATGCTTTTGTTAGCTGACCTTGTGGAATGTGCCATGTTGGTGGTGATAGCCGCCGTTGGAACAGACCTTGCGGAAGCCCTTATACTTCCAGGATTGGTCGTTGGAATGGCAGAACTTTTGGCAGTTTCCGAGGTGCTTGTGCTTAGAAATGAAATGAAAAATGATAGAAAATCAAAAGTCAAAAAATCAAAACTTCTTGAAGAATTCATTGCAAAGGAAAGCCCTCATATCGATGTAAAATTTGGTAAAATGGAAGTATTATATAGTGCCCCAAAATTTATGGCATTTGTATTGGTGGTATATGGTGCATTATTAACCGGATTTACAGGAGGTGCTGTAATAGCAAGTGGGTTGCTGTTCTATCTTTTATCGCAGGGAGCTACTGGAAAAGGAATTTCACTTAGCAGGTTAAAATATACGTGGGAATCAATTTCTGGATTTTCAGGAATTATGTGGGCACTCTGGGTATTATTTGGATTTGTTGGATTCTTTCTGTTTCCTCAAAAATACCTGTATTTCCTGTTAATAGCGGGCTGTGCATTGGCATTAAAAGTTGGCTCAAAACTTGGATTGATTGGTGATATTCTAAAATAAAATTATACATTGTCAGCTACCAACGACTAAAGTCGTTGGCTTGCCCTTCCAACTCCCTCAATAATAAGGGCGGAGGACATTAGGCTGGCTGACGGACAGCCCTGTATTATTTACCAATAAAGCCCTTCCAACCGTATCCACTCTACCGAGCTTCGTGCCTTAGGGCTTATTACAATTTATAGTTCATACAACATATAAATTTTTCGGCATTCCTCCAACGGCTAAAACCGTTGGCTTCCTGCCGAAGGAATCGTGAATACAGGTGATAGGAGTAAAATATGGTGATGTTATGTTTATGGACCCAATCACAGGGAATTTTTACGGATATATACCTTTCGGAGATATTATATTCTATTTAACGGACTTTTCAATGATAGCATTTCTTGTTGCATTGTTCTTTACATTAGTGGTATATCTTACAAAACCTGAACAACAGCTGGAAGCTCAGATAAATGACTTTGGCGATAAGCTCAACATCGTATCATTGAAAGAATTAAAGATAAGGCGGCTAATGGCTATTATTTGTGGAATAAGCACAGCATTTGCCATGCTCACAGGAGATATATTCGATTATGCACTATTTCTTGCTGTGGTAGGTATTGCCAATATTGGTATAGTTTCAGCTGTTAAGAAAGAATGGGTGTTAAATGCGGCATACCATTATGGAATAATTGCAATAATTTCATCCCTTCCATTGTTTGGAGCTGCGGCATTAATTTTAGCAAAAACGGGAACTCTATCAATATTTGAACTATCAAAGACATCTCATGATATATTCTATCAAAAAATAATTTATGCTGTGGGAATGGTTGGTGAAACTGGTATAGCTCCATTTTATGCAGCAAAGGCAGAGATGTTCAGAGCTCCGGGGGCACCCTATATTTTGATGATACACCTTTCATCACTGCTTATAATTATTAGAACAGCTGAAATCTTACTTACTATCCATTAAATAATAAACTAAATAAAATATTATATTTATTTATGATTAAAACCATTATAGGTTCTCAAAATAATAAAAGAGCGTGATTCATATGACGCCAGAAAAAAAGAGTGGAATTATTTCCTTAATTATAGGACTAATCGGATTTATATATATTATATTATGTTCAAAAAGTGTATTTTTAGTTTATATGGGCACTGCATTATTCACTCCATTTATAGTTTATGGATTTGGAATATTGTTAAATCCGGATACTAGAAGAAAAGACGAAGGGCAAATCCCATTTAGAGGGTGGTAATATGGATGCAATATTGTCAATAGGACACATAATAGGAGCTCTCTCATATACATTATATGCTTTCTTAATTGGTGGATTATTATTGGGATTCCATAGAAAAATAATATCAAGGGTGCAAGGGAGACCAGGACCTCCAATAATTCAGTATTTGATACACACATTTAAATTCTACATCAAAGAAATTACGTTTCCAATTACTGCTGGAAATCCGCTGTATTTATTTGTGGCGTTGATGGATATTATGGTGTGGATGTCTGCATTGTTTGTGGGGGTCGTATTTGAATCCTCATTGTTAATATTGGTTGGATTATATGTTCTTCAAAAAATTGTTGAGCACGGATGCGGGCTTAGTAGTGGTTCCCCCTATGGAAAACTGGGAGGGGTTAGAAGTGTATTCTCAGCTGCCGCCGAAGTTCCATTATTTGCAGTAGTTGGAATAATCTATGTATTAACTCATTCATTGATGATAGGAGATATAATAAATTATCAAGCGGTAAATGGTCCGATACTATTTAAACTTCCACTTGCAGCATTTGCATTCTTTATATTGCTTGTTTCCAAGGCACCAAACAGTCCATTCGGCATAGTTAAGGATAAGTGTATTGTCAGCGGATACATAACAGAACATTTTGGAACCCTTGAATCAATTATATTGATTTCAGATGCAATAGCATGGTTTGTTCTCCTTTGGCTATTTATAGCATTATTTATCGGTCCAGTATTGATATTGAATCCACTATTGACATTAGTTGGAATGGTTGCCCTAACATTTATAATATCTATGATATGTGCCATAACCCCACTATTAACGCCAAATCACTCGGTCATGCTTCAAATATTGATTGCATCCCTGACTATGATAGATTTACTGTATATGGTTGTTCATTAGGTGATATCATGAAAAATTACATTTATCTCTTAGCAATATCCTGCTTTACATTATTGGGCGTCTTGGTTTCAATAAATATGTTTCAAACTAACATTATGTCAGTAATTGGGCTTTTTATCGCAATATTGTTTGTGATAATTGCCTTTAAATCAAATAAAATTAAAACTATTGCACATACCATGGAAAATTTAGAGATATTATTTATGTTCTTGGTATTTATAGGATTGTTGTATTTAAGTTATTCGATGTATTCTGTAAATACCAATTTGCTATTGATAAAATAAGGTGATTCTATGAATGAGGTGCCATATAATATACTTTACAGCACAATATGTCTTGTAATTGGAGGGTTTTTAGGACTATCTTATAGTTATAAAAAATATCATATGCCTTATGTGGAAAAAGTCAGGGATAAATATGCATTAATTTGTTCTATAATTGGAGGATTGATATTTTTAATAGACTTGCCATATCATTTAAATTATCCTATTGCATGCCTTTTAATTGGCGTTCCTTTTGGGATGAGACCAGGATATGGAAATGTAGAGCTGTATATTGGACTTATTATCGCATTTGTAGGATATTTAATTAAGGCGAACTTATAGGGGGTGATATTATGGAACTTAATTTAAAAAAAATAGATGAAATTCAATGCGAAGGAACTTTGGAGCAAAAATACAATATCATAAAAGACAACAGATATCTAATGGAAGAAGTTATTGTTCCAATTTCAAATGCCTTAAAACTTCCATTGGAAGATGTTATTGAAATATTCGTAAAAAAGTATGATGGAGTTGCACTTTATGAATCTCATGCCTTTGCTGAGCAGGCAAGAATGGCATGTTTAGGAAGAAAAGTAGATATAGATTTAGGACTTTGCTGGATTTCTGATTTTTTTGGTTTAATTCCAAGAGAAGAGGCTGATTTAATAAGAAAAAAAGTGGTTGAAGATACATTGATGCATCATAAACCCTACAATGAAGCATTGAATATTGGCAGAGAATTGATTATAAGTCTTTTAAAAGAATAGCAATTGGAGGAACAGCATGATAAAAGAATTCTTCAGAAAGAGGTCCATATACGTTTGTATTGTAAATACGGGAGGATGCAATGGATGTGATATAGAACTTGTATCCACGCTTGCTCCAAGATACGATATTGAACAGTATGGGATTTATGTGCATAATAATCCAAGGGAAGCTGATGTTCTGGTTATCACAGGACCTGTCACGCTTCCGTGGAAAAATCGACTTAAAGAAATATATGAAAAAACACCAGAACCAAAAATTGTTGTGGCTGTTGGAGCATGTGCTTTGAGTTGCGGCATATTTAGAGAAGGTCATGTTTGCGGTCCAGTGGATAAGATTATCCCAGTAGATGCAAAACTTCCTGGATGCCCACCAAGACCTGGTGAAATAATTGAAGCAATATTGAAAATAGCACCTGATGCCATAGCGGCAAAAGAAAAACTTCTTAAAAAACAGGCAAAAGAAGAAATCAAATCATAGTTTAGTTTGAATATAGGACATATAAAAAATAAATGAAAATGAAATAAAAGAATAAATAAAAATAAAAAACAGTGATACAATGAATGTAGTGCCCATAGGACCCATAAATCCAGTGTTAAAAGAACCCATACGGGTAAAACTCATAGTTGAAGGTGAAAGGGTAATAGGCTCGGAAATAGAAATGGGTTATGTCCATAGAGGTATTGAAAAAATAATGGAAGGAAAGCATTATCTAAAAGGAATACACCTCGCTGAGAGGGTGTGTGGCATATGTTCATACATACATACCCAGACCTTTGCAGAGTGCATTGAGCATATGTCAAAGATTGAAGTTCCAGATAAGGCAAGATATTTAAGGGTAGTTACAACAGAGTTGGAGAGAATACACAGCCATTTGATAGCCGCCGCAGTGTATGATTTATCCATTGAACACGAAACACTTGCAATGTGGTGTTTAAGTGCGAGGGAGCATGTAATGGATTTACTGGAAATGATGTGTGGAAACAGAGTAAATATGGGGTTTAATGTAGTTGGCGGAGTTAGATTGGACATTAATAAAGAAATAATGGACAAAATTTATAAAAAACTAAATGAACTTGAAGAAGATGTAAAAAATATAATGGAAGCGTTTAAAACCGGTCCTTTAATAAATTTAAGAGGTAAAGGCATAGGAGTTATTGGATATAAAGAAATAATGAAAACAAGAGCAGTTGGACCAGTGGCTAGAGCTTCTGCACTGCCAGAATGTGATTGGAGACTGAGACATCCAACATATAAAGAACTTAAATTCAAACCTGTCTGGGCTGACGAAGGGGACAACTCTGCAAGAATGATAGTTAGACATGAGGAAGTTTTGGCAAGTATAAGTCTTATTAGGAAAGCACTGGAATTATATGAGGAGAGCTCAGGTGGTGTAAGAGTTAAAGCCAATATAAAAGGCGGTTCCGGTGGATGGAAAAATGAAGCTCACAGAGGTGAGGTTTATTATAAAATAGCCATTACAGATGGAGGATTGATTAAAAGAATAATGATTAGAACCCCAACAGTCATGAATCTTGAAGCTTATAAATACATGCTAAAAACTTGTCCAACAGTTTCAGATGCAGTTACCACCTATACTTCAATCGACCCTTGTGTATCATGCACTGAAAGAACAATCGTATTGAAAGATAAAAAAACAGGAAAAATTACCCCTTATTCATTCAAATAAGTTTAGTTTAGCAAAAATAACAGGAGTGAGTTTTATGTCATCATCAATATGGTATCTCTATGAATTTGTGAGAAAAAAATGGATTAAAAAATTTTTGGATGCCAAAACAGAAGAAGAAAGTGTTATTGCCCCAAAACGATACCGAAAGATTCCCCCAACTGTGGATTATCCTGAAAAATGTATAAGTTGTGGGGCATGTGAAGGTTCATGTCCATCATTTGCTATCGAAATGGTAGATAATTCAGAATATAATAAAAAAATTCCTGAAATAGATGCAGGAGCTTGTATAAGTTGTGGAAATTGTGTAGAATCATGTCCTACAAGAGTTTTAGAGATTGGAACATTAATGGAAGAAACAGATGGTCTTCCCTGGAATGTTCCAAAATATACCAATTTAATAATCGATGAAGAGCTCTGTGTAAATTGTGGCTCCTGTAAATTAGTATGTCCTGTTGATGTAATTGGATATAATGAAACTACCCATTTTATTGACGAAAATGGATGTATTGGTTGTAAGCGATGTATTGAAGCCTGCCCTGTGATTGATGCGATAAAAACCTATGATGAAAAGATATTAAAAGAAAAAATCGATAAATGCTATCGCCTAAAATTTGAAAGACTAATAACTAATGTCAAAGACAGCAATGACAAAAACTCTGATGGTAAAAAAGAAGGAAAAGAATGTGAAAAAGAAGAAGAAAATGATAATAAAAATAATAACTGTGAAAAAATCTCTGAAATTCCAAGAATAGTAAAAAGTCTCTGCATATCTTGCGAAAACTGTGTAGATGTATGTCCTGGACATATAGATTTAAAAAACTACAAAGTAGTTGAATGTGTAAAATGTGGAAACTGTATAGAAGTATGCCCAACCACAGCAATGAGAATTGGAGAGGTTGTAAAAACCACCAAAATAAAGGACAAATGTTATATTATTGATGAGAATTCCTGTATTGGATGTAGAATTTGCTATAAATTATGCAATGTCGATAATGCCATATTAATATCTAGCGAAACTCGACTACCTTATATAAATCCAGAATCTTGTGTAAGATGTGGATTATGTTATAGAGAATGTCCTGTTGAGGTAATAAGTTTAACCAATACAGAAACAGTTTTCGAAAGATACAAACTGAGAAAAATAAAAGATGAATTTGAATCTGTGATTAGGTCAGATTTAGAAGAATTCTCTAAGAATTACTTGATGTCAAAAAACGACATTGTAGAATTTGCAGAAATTAAGGTTAATGAGGCTGTTAATAACCATAAAAATAAAAAAATAGGCTCCTAATCTAAAAATAAAAGTAAATAAACCAAATACAAATATAAAAAATAGAAGAATGATTGATATGTCACCAAAAGTCATACCTGCTGAAGAGGTAATATATAGACATTTCAGAGATTTAGAAGTTGAGTTAAGTTTAGATGACAAAATCGTCAAAAAGCGGATTGATATTGACCATAAAAAATGTTTATCCTGTAATATATGTGTTGAAGCATGTCCAATCAATATTATTGAATCAAATATCCCATTTCCGCCAATAATACATGAAAATTGTGTCTATTGCTCAACTTGTGTAGAGGCTTGCCCAGTGGATGCAATAGAAATCACCCACATTGTGGGTAAAATCTCCAAAGGAAATATAATCATTGAAAGATGGGCTAAAAATGAAAAACTAATATATAATCGTATGAAATGCGTTTCCTGTCTTGTATGTATGAAAAACTGCCCATTTTGTGCCATATATGAATCAAAAGGAGCTGTTGGGTTTGATATGGAAAAATGTCGCTTGTGCGGGCATTGTGGATATCTTTGTCCATCAGATGCCATAGATTTTGAAGGAGCTCCTGAGTAGCTTAAAACTTAAACGGTGGTTTGATGATAACCATAAAAAAACCTATTAAAAAGATAATATCTGACATTTCAGATAATTTATGTTTTGATGAAGAAGAAGTCAATAAAATAATCCAAGAAATAACAAATCTTTCTGAAAAATATATTTATGTATTTCCAAAAAAATGCGTAAGATGTGGATTATGTTATGAGGAATGCCCTGTTGATGCAATAACAAAACCTACTGTAAGAAAACCTGCTGAGATAATACCTGAAAAATGTGTAAAATGTGAAATATGTGCTAAAACTTGTCCTGTTGATGCCATTGAAGTTTTAGATGGTGAGGCATATCTAAATGGAGACAGCATAATATATAAATTAAAAGAAACCGAAGTCCAACATAGGACTGTTCGATTAAAAAAATACGATATAGATTTGGAAAACTGTATAAAATGTGGAATTTGCGATAGATACTGCCCAACAAAAGCAATCCATGTGGAGAGAAGAAAAAGTTTCGATGTAAATTTGGATTTATGCGTTGGATGTAAAGCATGTGAAAATGTTTGTCCAAAAAAAGTAATAAAAGTCCAAAATGAACTGGGAGAAATTCCATTTAATAAGGACATTACCGTAGATAACGATACCTGTATAAAATGTCTTGCCTGTATCGATGAATGCCCTGTTAATGCCATAGATGAGATTAATGAAGGGGTGGAAATAAACAAATCGACATGCATATATTGTGGAAGATGTGAAAAAGTCTGTCCTGTGCATGCTATTGAGATTAAACAATTAAATAATGATATAAAAAATTAAAATAGATAAAAAATTAAATAAAAATATTAGTATATATTATTAAAAATAGGTGGGGTTAATTATGAAAGTAAAGGAATTAATGGATACTAAATTTTTAAGAATATATCCAGATTATACTGCTAAAAAAACCATAGAGCTCATGTATAGAAAAAAAAGATACAGCACCGCAGTTCTTGACAATAAGGATAAATTAATTGGATGGGTCATGTCAATAGATTTGGCATTAATTGATGATAAAACTAAAAAAATAGAGGAAATAATGCATCCTCTTGAAGATGTAATTACATTGCATGAAAATGACCCTGCAAGGGACGCAGTTGTAAAGATTGTGGAATATAAGGTAATGAGCATACCTGTCCTAAATAATGAGGGAAAGGTTGTGGGAATGGTTAGAAACTGCGATATAACAAAAACACTTGCAAAATTATATGATATTCCAGTTTATAATCTATTCAAAACCTTTGAAAAAGAGCTGAAAGGTATAACATGGGATGAGCTCATGGAAGCCGCAGCAGTTGTAACAAAACATACTACTGGGGAGGATATATCTGCCAAAGAATATGAAAAAAGAATAGAAAACACAACCTTCGGTCAGGCATTGTGGGCGTGCGGAGGTTTGGAAAAATTCTTTGCAGGATTGATAAAAATTGGAGAAATTGCCATTGCTAGAAGAGTGGCTAAGGTAAGATAATGGAATATTATTTAATATATTATTTATGTTTGTAAATATTACAATTCTTTATTGCACCATCTTTTAACTATTTCTTTAACTATATCATAAGAGCTATGGAATGGACATTTTGTATAATTCTCAACCTTCACAACCTCTGTTTTTAAATCATGTTTTTTCAATTCATCCTTTAACTCTTGGATTTTAAATGTGGTCTGGTCAGGACCTAATACTATAAAATCTGGTTTTATTTTTAATATTGGTTCTAATTTGTCAGTTAAACTTCCAAGTATTGCTTTATCAACTGGTTTAATTGCTTCAACCATCATCCGTCGCTGTTCTTCTGGAATTATGGGCTTTCTCCCCTTTATCTTTTTTACAGTCTCATCTCGTGCTATGATAACGATTAATTCATCTCCCAAACTTTTTGCGTAATTTAACGTATTATAATGCCCAGGATGTAATAAATCAAAAGTCCCGGCTGTCATCACTATCTTCTTTTTTCTCATGCTATCATCTTTTTAAGTATAATAATACATTCACAATTATTTTATCATTATTTTATTTTTATAATATCAAATAGTATTTTAACCTTTTTAACCATTATTTATTTTTCCTTCTTTTTCTGTTTAATCTTATTATATACTCCCTTTATCTACTTACTTATATTTCCGTATTTTTCCTTTAATTTCACCTTCCATATGGCATCAAATGCCCCAACAATTAAAGGACCTATTGCAAATCCTCCAAGTCCCAATGTAAGTGGTCCCACTAAAAAGGCTATTAAAATTAGAGAAGGATGAACATCGCTTTCTTTTTTGACTATTAAAGGCCTTATAATAAAATCCGGCAGAGTAGATAAGAATATCGCACCAAATAACAACAATTCGATACCCTTTAATACCTCACCTACTATTATGTAATATATTGAAATAGGGATATATACCGCCCATCCCCCAATTATTGGCAAAAGTGCAAAAACACCAGTTATAACTGCCAAAATAAATGCATTTGGGATTCCAATTATATAATACCCAATGCCTGAAATCACACCAATAACAATAGATGTTAGAACATTTCCAATAAATAGGTTCTTATAAGATTCATTTAAATTATTTAGAAACAGTTCTGTTTTTTTATGGTATTTATCAGGCACCTGAGCCAATATTGCCTTTTTAACCATATGTCCATCCTTTAAAAAATAATATGTCATGAATAAAACAACCATTGTTTTTACAACCATTTCTGGCAAAATCATAATCTGAGATAATGAATTTTTTACATAAGGTTCCAAATATACCCAAGTTTGAGATAGGTATTCAAATAATGTTTTTTCATCTACCTGCCAAGAATATCCAAAAATACCTGATATTTTATACAAAACTTCATTTAAACTTTTTACTATATCTATGCTTTGTAAATCTATGCTTTGTATATTAATTTGCTGTAAAAATACTACCAATTCTTTTAATACTATGTATCCTACAATAACCGTTGGTATGATAAATACCAATAGGCATATCAATGCAGCAATGGAATTTCCCGCATATGGTTTAATTTTATCATATATTGGTTTTCCCATATATGCAAATGCACATGAAAGAGCTAGCGTGTCTAAAAAGGGATATACCATATACATAATAGACAAAAACACTACTAAAATAAATATTTTCATTAACAATCTATATTCATCGTTGTTCATATTTTACCCCCTAAAATATATGGTTAAATATTAGTAATTATATATCATTGGTTATACATTATTAAAATATAAAAGTTTATAAAAAAATCGGTGAGGGGTATGAATATATTAATAGATGCTTCAAATGAAAAATACGAAATTATAAATAAAGAATTTTTTCCGCTAAACTGGGGCATATATCTCCATAATAAATATGAAACATGGAAATATGACGTTTATAATGAAAATAACATATTCTGTTTTGGAAGGGGCGTTATACCCATAATAGGAGGAAATAGACTTATATTTTCATTTAGGTCTCCCCTTTGGGATGGATTCCACTTCTCCGCAATGGGCGGTGCAGGATATGTATTTAAGGACACAGGATTAAATAATGTTGCAATAATTGGAAAATGTGAAAAACCGAGTTTGTTAATATTGGACAGGGAAGGTGAAGAATTAAAAATAGATTTTATGGAACTTAAAGATTACGATATAAAAAATTATAAAAGTGTATATGATTTAAGTGAATATATATTAGAAAAATTCAATGAAAAGAATTTTAGGGCATTTGTTGTGGGTCCTGCATCATTAAATACAAACATGGGTGGAATATTTTCCCAAACTGTAAAAAACGGAAAGTTTGTTGAAGGTTCCGAGGACTGGGCTGCACGAGGTGGAGTAGGTTCTGCATTATACAGGGCTCATAACATTTTAGGAGTGGTATATTACGGTGGAAGTGAAATAATAAATGAAGAACTAAAAAAACAGAAGGATTTGGAAAAGAGATTGAGAAAAATTGTGGAGGAACACTATAACAAACCATATACAAAGGTTGTTCTCGAACATACCAAAAAATACCGATACAACGAAGAAACAGAAACTGGAGGAACTTTTGGAAATAACTATCATTATACCCTTGATATCACACCAATATTTAATTGGAGAATGCCATACATTCCCAAAAATACCAGAATAGCACTTCACAAAAAAATAATGGAATATTTTGTGGCAAGATTCAACAAAGAATCCATAGAACCTAAAAAATGGACTAACTGCGGGGAACCCTGCCCAGTATTGTGCAAAAAATATAGAAATGGTTTAAAGGTAGATTATGAGCCCTATGAAGCAAATGGTCCCTTATTGGGAATATTTGACATATATGCCACAGATAAGGTCGTGCATACTGTGGATGCCCTTGGTTTTGATGCCATAGAGTTTGGAAATTTAGCATCATGGGTATTTGAACTGCTGGATGTTGGACTTTTAAAACCAGAAGAAGTTGGAATAGATAAACCAGTATTTGATATAAATGATTTCCAAACTGACGAGGATATATTGAAAAATTCAAGCCATAATGCAGAGCTCGCGGTAAAACTTGCAAATATTGTGGCATTCAACGAAAATGAAATTGGAAAGATATTGGCACTTGGAAAAAGAAAGGCATCAAATATCTTAAATGAGAAATTTAAAGATAGGTTAAATAACAATGATGAATTCCCATATAAAAAATTTAACGACTATGCTGTTTATGTGCCTTTTGGAGATAATGGAGAAATATCTCCAACACTTTATTGGGCAATTGGAAACTTTATGCCCTATCTTATTCAAGGAAAGTATTTAACATACTACCAATGCGGAGAATTTTTAGAGCCAGAAGAACTGGCAAAACTGAGCGTTGAAAGGGTTATTGAGGAAATAACAATAGAGGATTTAGGTATTTGTAGATTCCATAGAAAGTGGATTTATCCTGTGATTGAATTACTTTTAAAGGAAATAACCGATGTAGATTTAAATTCTACAATTAAAGAGCTAATTAAAGATATTTACGAATACGATAAAAAAATAGGATATCCAAAGTATATAGAAAGCCATAGAGTTAAAGATTTAATAGTGGCTGGTGCAGAAGAGTTTGGAAATGATAAATGGGCAGTAGAGTTTGAAAATGAGGGTGAAGCAAAAATTAAAGAATACATAAAAAGAGTTCTGGATGAATACAGTAGATTATTGGAAATTGATTGGAGAATAGAGGAATAAAACCTTTCTAAGTAGGCGACAATATATTAATTCACTAATAGGCTGACCTACTCCAACGAGTGAACTCGTTGGGTTCTCGCTTACGGTAGTAAGCGAGCAACGAAATCACGAAGTGATTTCGTCTAATTTTAGTAGGGTTTAACCCTACACGGGTGGCCAAACCCACTACCCCTATCCCCGTTTAGGAGATTCAGGGCTACCTTTTGAACTTCCAACCACTACCAGCGGTAGAGTTTTCACTAACCCTACCCATAGATACTTGGACTGGTAGCGTTACTTACTATTAATCTTCTCATATTTATATTTTACTACTTACTAGCCGATATAATGTCCGCCTCTCATCCAACGATTAAAATCGTTGGCTTTCTCGGCGGTTTATCGTAAAATATAAAAGAATATAAAAAAATAAAATAATATTAATATTAATTTTTATCCAATTTCTTTTTTAGAATCTCTACGACCTTCTTAGGTTCTGCTCTTCCTCTTGTTAATTTCATTACCTGTCCCATTAGGAAGTTTAATGCAACTTTGTTTCCGCTTAAATAATCTTGCACTGCCTGAGGGTTGTTTTTTATAGCCTCATCGCAGGCATTTTCGAGAACATCATCAGAAGTAATTACAGTTAAACCGAGCTCCTCTATAATTTCCTTTGGTGATTTTTCACCCCTGTTTTCAACCATTATTTCAATTACTTTTTTACCAATCTTTTGGCTGATGGTTTTACTTGTAATTAATTTTATCAATTCCGTTAAATGTTCAGGTTTTAAATTGCTTTCAAAGAAATCTATTTTATTATATGCTAAAACCCTTCTTAATTCATTTCTTATCCAGGTTACTGCAAGACCTACATTCTCCTCATTTACTCCAAGGTCATTTACAACCTTTTCAAACACATCTGCAAGAGCCAAATCAGAAACAAGCACTTTTGCATCTTCCATTTTTATATTATATTGCTCTACAAATCTCTTTTCCTTTTCCATAGGAGTTTCAGGCATCTGAGCTTCCACTTCTTTTACCCAGTTTTCATCTATCACAATAGGCTGAAGGTCTGGGTCTGGAATATATCTATAATCATCTGCGGTTTCTTTGCTTCTCATTGCCTTTGTAATCATTTGGGATTCCATAAATGCCCTTGTTTCCCTCTTAATTTCTCCCCCTCTTCTGAGTATGTTTTTCTGTCTTATGAATTCATACTTTAAAACTTTATAAACTCCTTTGATGGAATTGACGTTCTTTACCTCAACCCTGTTTCCTTGAATACCGTTGTAATTGACAGATATATTCACATCTGCCCTCATTGTCCCTTCTCCTCTCAGATGACCTATGTATCTGAACAATCTCATGAGCTGTTTTAAAAACTCCCTAGCTTCCTCTGGGTTCTTTATATCAGGCTCAGATACTATCTCAATAAGAGGCGTTCCACTTCTGTTGTAATCTACGACCCCCAAATCAGGTTTATACTGTCCAGGGTCTTCTTCAAGATGCACCTCTGTAATACCAACGCCTAAAAAGTTTCCATTAACGCCTATTGGAACAGAGGTTCTTTGGTATCCACTAGGTAAATCAGGATAATTATAGTGTTTTCTCTGGAAGTAAATGTCTTTATCCAAAACTATCTCACATCCGAGCATTTTTGCCACCATAATTGCTATATCCACTGCCTTTTTATTTGGTGGCATTGGTCGAGCTCCGGGATGTGCTATACACACAGGGCAAATATTCGTGTTTGGTGGGACATCGTTATAATTTGTAGGGCATCTACAAAACAATTTAGATTTTGTATCGACCTGAACATGTATTTCTAATCCACATTTCATAGACACATTTTCATCCATGTAATCACCGTAAAAATATAATTTTAATTATTTTAAATAATATTACAACCAGTATTTAAAGTTTTTATAAATATGTAAAATAATCAAAAATCCATGTTTATAAAAAATAAGGAATTAAATTAATAAATTTATACCTTCCATCACAGCTTCAACAGATGCTCTTACAATATCCCCCTGGGCATTTTTAACCTCAACCACTTCATGACCTCTTCTCAACTTAACAACCACTTCAACAAGGGCATCTGTTCCACCACCTATGGATTTTACATGGTAATCCTCTAATGTAATATCTGCAACACCACTTAATGCCTTTCTTATAGCATTTATTGCAGCATCCACAGGACCAACACCAAATGCAGTTTCTATAAGCTGTTCCTTTTTACACTCATCTGCAAAGTCCAGTCTGATTGAAGCTACTGGTGTTATTTTGTTTCCAGACACAACAGTGAGCTCATCCAATAGTATTTTTTTCTCAACAGATTCTCCTTTTACTTCGTTTATTATTGTTTTTAAATCAATATCTGAAATGTATTTTCCTAAATCCCCGAGATTTTTTATTTTATCATATACCTTTTCAAATTCTTCATTTGTAAGTTTTATATCCATAAGTTCAAGTTTGTATTTTAAAGCCGCCTTTCCGCTGTGTTTTCCAAGTATTATCCTTCTTCTATTCCCAACAGCTTCTGGTGATATTGGTTCATAGGTCTGAGTGTTTTTAATAAGTCCATCAACGTGTATTCCTGCCTCATGGGCAAAGGCATTGTCTCCCACTATTGCTTTGTTTGGTGGGACTGGTAACTTCATCAATCTTGATACAACTCTTGATGTTTCGTAGAGTTTTTCAGTCTTTACATTCGTTTTAATATCATAAAGTGTATGAAGTGCCATTACAACCTCTTCAAGTGATGAGTTTCCTGCCCTCTCACCTATTCCATTTATTGTTAAGTGGCACTGCTGAGCTCCTCCTCTTATTGCTGAAATTGTATTTGCAGTAGCCATTCCAAAATCATTATGGCAGTGGGCAGATACAGGAACTGGCACATTTTCGCTTAGGGTTTTAAACAATTCATAAGACCTCTCCGGTGTTAAAACTCCAACAGTATCGCATACGCACGCCCTATCTGCCCCCAACTCTGCACCTCTATTGAAAAGTTCTATTAAAAACTCCACATCGCTTCTTGTGGCATCCTCTGCGGAGAGCTCTACAATCAAACCATGTTCTTTTGCATGTTCAACAGCTTTTAGTGCTGATTCAAGGGTTTCCTCTTTTGTTTTTCTCAGTTTATATTTCATATGTATTTCTGATGTTGGAACCACAAGATGAACACTATCTACATCACATTCAAGAGCATAATCTATATCAACAGGCAGAGCTCTTACAAAGGAACATATTTCAGCATTCAAATCCTGTTTGGTTATAAGTTTTATACCTTCTCGCTCTCCCTTGGATGTTATAGCACTTCCTGCTTCTATTATATCTACCCCTAATTCATCCAGTTTTAAAGCTATTTCAAGTTTTTCATTTGGAGTTAAAGAAACCCCCGGGGTTTGTTCTCCGTCTCTCAATGTAGTATCAAATATCTTTACCATAAAAATCACTCAATTCTTAATTATGCATTTAAAATATTCCTAATATAAATTTAATATCATGTATTATAGCTCAATACCATTAACAATTAATCATTATAAATTTATAAAAACTTTTTTATATTCTATTGGATTATACAATAATGATTAATTTATAGCAGTATTATTTAATTCTTATCCATATTTATAATAGGACGTTAAGTTTATTTATAATTTTAACTTAGGTGATTTTGTGGTTACAGTAATGAAATTTGGTGGAACTTCCGTAGGCGATGGAAAAAGAATAAGAAATGTAGCAAAAATAGCAATAAACAAAAAAAAGGAAGACAAGGATGTCGTAGTTGTAACCTCTGCAATGACACAAATAACAAACTCCCTTGTAGAGATTTCTAAACAGGCACTAGATGTAAGAGATATTGCTAAAATTAATAATTTTATGGAAGAGATAAAAGAAAAACACGAAAATGCCATAGTAGATGCAATTAAAGACGATAAAATAAGGGATGATGTAAGAAAAATAATCCAAAGTTCAATAGACGAACTGGAAAAGGTATTAATAGGTGTGGCATACCTTGGAGAATTAACTCCGAAATCTAAGGATTACATACTTTCATTTGGTGAAAGATTATCCGCTCCAATTTTAAGCGGTGCTATTAGAGATTTAGGAAACGACTCCTTATTCCTTACAGGTGGCGAAGCAGGAATCATTACCGACGATAATTATGGCTGTGCAAGACCATTAAAATTGGAAGTCAGACAGAGAATAACTCCGCTTTTAAATGAAAATATAATACCTGTTATCACAGGATTCATTGGTGGAACAGAAAAAGGAGAAATAACAACATTCGGAAGAGGAGGAAGTGATTACTCTGCTGCATTGGTAGGTGCAGGACTTGAAGCAGATATGGTTGAGATATGGACAGATGTTAGCGGAATACTCACCTCAGACCCAAGAATAGTTGAGAATGTTAGAAGGATTCCAAAAATGTCATACATTGAAGCCATGGAGCTCGCATACTTCGGTGCAAAGGTTCTTCATCCAAGAACAGTTGAGCCATTAATGGAAAAAAACATTCCTTTAAGGATTAAAAACACATTTGAACCTGAAAATGAAGGAACATTAATTACAAATGACCAAGAATTAAGCGACAATATTATAAAGGCAATATCTGCCATAAAAGATGTATTTTTAATAAACATATTTGGTGCGGGGATGGTTGGCGTAAGTGGCACAGCCGCGAGAATATTCTCAGCACTTGGAAGGGCCGATGCAAATGTAATATTAATTACCCAAGGTTCATCAGAAACAAACATCTCCATTGTAATATACGGCGATGGGCTGGAAGCTGAAAACTGCATAAAAGAACTTAAAAAAGAGTTTAAAGGCAGCCCGCTGATAAAAGATATATCCATTGATGATAATGTATGTGTAGTTTCAGTAGTTGGAGCAGGTATGAAAGGTTCCAAAGGCATAGCTGGAAAACTCTTTGCCGCAGTTGCTGAAAGTGGGGCAAATATAAAGATGATTGCACAAGGTTCATCAGAGGTAAATATATCATTTGTAATTGGTGAGGATGAGCTCGAAAAATGTTTGCAGACACTCCATAAAACATTTATTGAAAAATAAATAATAATAAAATAAAATATAAAAAAACTAAAAATAAAATAATATATAAAAATAAAAAAATTTATTTTATTCTACAACTTTTTTGTTGTTCTTTGGATGTCTTTTTTCCTTATCTATTTCCATCTGTTTTAAAACTGAATCTAAGGCATCCTTTAATACTTCTATGAAATCCCATCTCTGTTTTTCAACTACGAGCTGGATATCCTCCCCTTCCATTTCCATTCTTTTTGCGGTGGATAATTTAGGCTTTCCTTCTGCAACATAAAGTTTTCTTGGAGTTTTTACATATACTTTAACTATATAGTATGGAACCCCTCCTTTATCGTGCTCTTTTTTCATTACAATTTTAATCCAGTGGAGTCTTTTAGACTGCTTTGCTATTTTTTTAACTTCTGTCATTAAAATTCTTTCTGCGAGCTCTCTCATTTCTTCATCAAATTCACCATGGAGCTCCACTTCAATTACAGATTCTTCTCTTAAATTCTTTATATATTTCATTATATCTATTCTTGTAACAATTCCTCTTAATGTTCCTTTTTTGGTAACCGGAACTCCTCTGATGTCGTGTTTCTCCATCAACTTTGCCACATCAGCAATTGATGATTCTACATCCGCAGTGATAAGTGGGGAGTTCATAATCATAGATACTGGCTGAGCCATTCTTGGAACTTTCTCCCCCGCATACTCTCCAACGGTCATTTTTTTCTTAGGTTTAAATACTTTCCTTAAAATGTCATCCTCGGTAACTATCCCTATTGGGTCTCCTTCTTCATCGAGAACTACCAACCTTCCGATGTTGTATTTTCTCATTAAGCTCCTAGCTTTACCTATGCTTTCATCTTTATCAATTGTAATTGGACTTCTTGTCATTATCTTAGTTACTTTAACATCTTTTAGGAGCTCCGATTTTCCTGCCCTTTTCATTATGTCATAGTCAGTTACAATTCCTACTAATTTTCCGTTTTCATCCACAATAGGTGCGGCTCTTTGACCACTGCCTATTATTTCACATACTGCATCCATTACTGGCGTGTTTTGGTCGATACAATGTGGTTTAAACATCAAAGCCTCAACATTTTCATTTAATGATGATGCTAAAAGTAAATCATGTATTGTTATCATATGTATGTTTTCATTTTCATCCATAACTATTAAGTTGTGGAAGTTGTGGCTTTCCATTACCCCTATCGCCTTTGATATTGGAGTGTCTGGCGTGATTGTAATCACGTCTTTTGTTGCTATCTCTATTACGGGTTCGTTTAACATACCCTCACCTCATTGCCGTATTGTCAATAAATATATGAAAATAATGCTATTTAAACTTTTGGAGCGAAGCAGAGAGCTATATAAATCCGAAGGATTTTTATTCAATATATTGATATATTTCGTTTTATTTAATATGGAAAATATGGAATGGAATGTCGCCAATAATGGTGAAAATAAAAAAATAAAAAAGAAAATGAAAAAAAGAAGATTGTATATTATTCCAGTTAATCATCTTTATTCGTTCATTAACATTCCTTTAAACATGTTTAACCCATCATCAGAACCCAATACTTTTTCGCTGGCCCTCTCTGGATGAGGCATTAATAAAACGCAGTTTCCATTTTCATTGCATACTCCTGCTATGTTATCAACTGAACCGTTTGGATTGGCATCTTCGGTAATTTCTCCGTTTTCATCGCAGTATTTAAATACTATCATATTCTTTTTATACATCTCTTGGAGTGTATCATCATCGGTGTAAAATCTACCTTCTGCATGAGCTATTGGTATCTTTAAAACATCTCCTTTTTTGTAGCATTTTGTAAATGGAGTGTTGTTGTTTTCAACTCTTATATAAACCCATTTACATATGAATCTTGCATTTATGTTATTTGTTAATGTTCCGTATGAAAAACCTGCTTCCAATCCTATCTGAGCTCCGTTGCAAATACCCAATACTGGTTTTCCATCATCAACCATCTTTTTTAATCCCTGTATTACTGGTGTTTTTGAGCTTATGGCACCTGCTCTTAAATAATCTCCGTAGGAAAACCCGCCGGGTATTACCGCACCTTTAAATTTGCTCAAATCAGTCTCAGAGAACCATACCAATTCTGGTTTTCCTCCTGCTAATTCAATAGCATGACATACATCTTTATCACAATTTGTGCCCAAAAATTTTACAACTGCAATGTCCATATTATCACTATAAATAATATATTGAAATTATTGTATCATTTAAATTATGATTATATTATAATTATGTTAGAATATATTAACTATAAATGATTATTCCCTTTTTAATTCAGAAGCTAAAACCTTTAAAAATTCTTTTGTTAATATATTAACTTTTTCAGTTCTTTCTGCTATTTCCATAATTTTTACTCTTAATCTCTCTTCATCACAGCATTCAATATCCCTTGCTTTGATGGTTTTTCTCTTATCTTTTCTCGCGTTTTCCTCTGCCAATTTTGTTGTGGTTACGATGTATTCTTGTAAAATTTCCACAAGCTTTTCAACCGATTCAGCAGATATGTTCATATCTGTATTTTCCTTCATCAGCCTCTTAACTGTCCCTTTTGGTATCATAATAAAACCTCCTGTTTTAAATACTAAATAGATATTGTGTTTAAATTTATTTAAAGTTTATGCATATTTTTTAAAATATTTTGATAGATGTTGGTAAAATAAAAAATAAAATATAATTGGCAGAAATAACTTAAAAATAAATTATAATAAAGGGGAATTATTTCAACACCGCCCCTTCATCTGCGGAAGATACCAATCTTGAATATCTTGCCAAATAGCCTTTTTTAACCTTTGGCTCTGGTTTTTCCCATTTTGAGAGCCTTTCCTTTATTTCTTCATCGCTTAATTTTAACTCAATTTTTTTAGCAATCATGTCTATGCTGATTATGTCGCCATCTTCGATTATGGCAATAGGTCCACCAGCCATAGCCTCGGGGGATATATGCCCTATACATGGTCCCCTACTTCCACCGCTGAACCTACCATCTGTAATTAGTGCAACGCTGTCATCCAATCCCATACCACATATAGCAGATGTTGGGGAGAGCATTTCTCTCATTCCAGGTCCTCCTGCTGGTCCTTCGTATCTTATTACAACAACATCTCCCTCTTTAATGTCTCCGCTGAGTATTGCTTTTATGGATTCCTCCTCTGAATCAAACACTCTCGCAGGTCCCTGGTGCTTATACATCTTTGGATTTACTGCACCAATCTTAACAACACATCCATTTGGTGCGAGATTTCCCTTTAAAATCCTTAAACCTGCCTCTTTATGAACTGGTTTATCCATTGGTCTTATAATGCTGTAATCGATATATTTTACGCCGTTTATAATTTCTTTTATGGTTTTTCCACTTACTGTTTTTGCGTCCCTTACCTTCTCTTCCAAAACCTTTAATACTGCTGGAATACCCCCTGCCTTGTGTAAATCAATTATAAAGTGCTCTCCACCAGGTCTAAGGGATGCTATGTGTGGAACTTCATCACTTAATCTGTCAAAGTCATCAAGTGTGATGAATCCCCTTTCTATCTCATTGGCTATTGCAGGTATGTGGAGTGTTGTATTTGTGGAACCACCAAGTGCCAAATCAACCAATATGGCATTTTCAAAGGATTCCTTTGTTAATATGTCCGTTGGTTTTATGTTGTTTTTCACTAAATCAACTACTCTCATCCCGCTTTTTTTCGCAATTCTTACCTTCTGAGCATCGACAGCAGGAGTTGTTGCACACATTGGGAGTGATAAACCGAGTGCCTCTGTTAAACATGCCATACTGTTTGCGGTGAATAATCCTGCACAGCTCCCAGCACCTGGGCAGGCACAGTTTTCAATCTCACTTAATGCCTCTTCATCAATTTTTCCAACCTGGTATTCCCCAACTCCTTCAAATACGCTTATAAGGTCATACTTCTTTCCGTGCATTTCTCCCGGGAGCATAGGACCCCCAGTCACTACAACAAATGGTATGTTTAACCTCAGAGCTCCCATTATCATACCGGGAACTATTTTATCACAGGATGGAATAAGCACCAATCCATCAAATCCATGTGCCTTAGCCATGCTTTCTACTGTATCTGCGATTATTTCCCTTGAAGGTAGGGAATACCTCATACCCTCATGCCCCATGGCTATACCATCACATACCGCCATGGTGTTGAATTCAAATGCAGTTCCGCCGTTTGCATATATTCCTTTTTTTACAGCTTCTGCAAGAGTGTTCAAATGAATATGTCCTGGAACCACTTCTGTGAAGCTATTTACAACCCCTATAAAAGGTCTGTTTATTTCTTCATCAGTGTATCCGCATGCCTTCAATAAACTTCTGTTTGGAGACCTTGTAATGCCTGTTTTCACATTGTCGCTTATCATCTCATCACCTATTGCATCAATAAAAATCAAAATAAAATAATTATTCAAATAATATAAATATATTTATTTATAAAGTTATATATCAAAACTAATTATTATTTATTTTTCTTATTTTTCTTATTGTAGTTTTAACTTTTTATTTTATCCTTTTTATACTGTATAAACAACAAAATCATCAAGAATATAGATATTGAAGATATTAATGTTGCATAAGCTCCCCCGATTATCCCAAGTTTGTTTATAAGCGCATAATTTAGAACACCATTTAATACTATGCCAAATAACAGGATATACAACGGTATCTTAGCATAACCTAAACCTTGAAGTGAAGAACTGCATATTGTATATGAGCTCATAAACCCCGCAGAAATTGATAATATTTTTAAACATATTGATGCTAGATAATCATCCACTCCAAAGAAAATCATTAAAAACTCTTTTGAAAATATAAACGCCATTGCAAGGACTGGAAGAATTATTAAAAAGTTCATTAAAAGTGCTTTTTTAAAGTAGTTGAAATCCTTTGTTTTTGCTATTCTCGGTATCAACGGAATGGATATTGCAGAAGCAAACAAAAAGACTCCTCTGGAAAGTAGGGAAGCATAACCATAAATACCGTTATCATAAGCCCCTAATATTGACATTATAAATATGCTGTCCAAATCATTTAAAAGACGATAGGACGCCGTTCCCAAAGCTATTGGAATGGCATATAACAATATTTTTTTAACAAGTTCTTTATTTTCATTTAGGGATGATTTAAATGATGATGCACCGATATTAAAAGATTTTCTCAACAAATAAAAGCCAAAAATCCCGCCAACAATATATGCAAATGATATGGACAGCAGAGCTCCGAAGACTCCAAACAATGATGCAAAAATTATCACAAATAATATCTTAAAGGTGTGTTCTATTACCCATGTTTTGGAGAGCTCCTTTATCTTTAACATACCCTGCAAAACTCCCCTATTCCAAGATATAAAAGATGAAGATATTATTGCAAACCCAACTGCAAGGTATAATGTGATGTCTATATTTTTATATCCCCCACCAAGTATGTATTTTAACAAAATTGTAATCAGAGCTCCGACAACTGAAAAAATCAGCATAATCTTTAAAACAGATACAATCCATTCATTGTTATTTTTTGTCTGAAATTCGGAAATGTGTTTTGCCATTGACGGCGGGATACCTGAGCAAAAAAATATTGTCATTACATCCATCAACGGCAAAAGTCCCCTAAGTGTCCCAAATCCTTCTGTTCCAAGGATAAGAGCAGTTAAAAAATAAAATACATAAGCCATTCCCTTTGAATAAATGTTTGAAAAAATCATGTAAAAACTGTCCTTTACCAGTCCATCCTTTTTTAAATTCTTAAATTTTTTAAATTTCAACATGTTTATCACTAAAAAGAAAAATAGTTTATTTATTCAGTTTGCCTTTGTATAAATTTCATTGTCATAGATATGTTTTTTAATATAATTTAAAAAGTTAGGTATATTTGACCCAAGTGCATTTTTTAATTTAGTTAGGGCATTTTTTCTCTTCATATCTGGTGTTTTTAAGGCATTTGGTGATAGGTTATCAATACCTCCCTTCTTATACTTTTCAAGTAATGAAAAGGCGATTTCTCGTATATCCTCGCCGTATTTGTTTATATGCTGGATATGGGCATTTATAAAGTAATTTACTCTTTCATCCTTTGTCAATAATGGAGCATCAAAAACCAAGTGAGCAATAATATCAAAGGTATCGTAATCCAATTTATTTTCGAGCTTTTTTATGAGCTCTACATCTATATTTTTTTCTTTGAGCTTATTTAGAAATTCCTTTCTTAAATTGTCGTTAATCCACATATTTTTTAAATCCTCCGTGGTATGAACTTCTTTTAATATATTCTCCTTTGTGTATTGTTTATACTCTGCGAAGGATATTTTATTTCCATCAAACTCTATATCTATTTCTTCGGCAATTTCTACATTTATACCTCTTACGGTAATGGTTTTAGGTTTCTTTTTTATAGGTTTTAATTCAAATATGGGATTTTCTATTTCTTTTAAATCGTTTAGGCTTATTTTCTTTTTTAAGGTTCTATACCCCTCCTTTGATATTGTAAGTGGTAAAAGTTTGTTTGATGGTAGTTCGTTTAATTCAAAGTGCCCGTTTTTTTCGGATAATACTTCTTTTTTAAATCTTTCAATTTTTATTATTACTTTTGCATCTGATATCGGTTCTTTTGTGTTTTTATCAATTACAAAACCTTTTAATGATTTATTGTATGGTTTTTCTGGCTTTTCTTCGTCTGGTGATGTTATTGGGGATGGTATTTCCCATTTATCAATTAATCTTGTTGCGTTGGTAAAATCTATTATTCTAAAAAATCCCTTATTATCTGATAATCTCGCACCCCTTCCTACGATTTGTTTAAATAATACCCTTGAATTAACTGGTCTCATAAATACAATGTTTTTAAGATGTGGTATGTCAATACCTGTTGATAGTAAATCCACAGTTGTGGCTATTTGTGGGTAAAGGTTTTCATTATCTCTAAATCGTTCTAAATCATCTTTATCTTCATAAACTATCTTTGTTGCAAATTCCTCATTGTTCGTGAGCTGGTTTAATATGCCCCTAACATTTTCCGCATGTATTGTATCTACACAAAATATTACCGTTTTTTGGCGGTCGTTTGTTCTTTTAAGAATCTCCAATAATTTTTCACACATTAGTTTTGTTCTATCTGGAAGATGAATGCTTATCTCAAATTCGGAAGGGTCATAATAATCCTTAATATCTGACTCATTTATTTCATCGTCGTAGATTATCTCTTCCGCCTGTGATATATCTACGCCGTTTAAATCAATATTTGTGAAAATTTTATGAATTTTGTAGGGGACTAAATAGCCGTCCTCTATTGCCTGTGCCATTGAATAGGTAAAAACTGGCTCTCCAAAGTATTCATAAACATCTATGTTATCTTCCCTCTTTGGTGTTGCCGTCATACCTAATTGATAGGAGTTTTTAAAATATTCTAAAATATTTCTCCATTCCCCATATCCTGAGCGGTGGCACTCATCTATAAGTATTAAATCAAAAAAATCTTCTGGTATTTTTTTATATAAATCGTTGGAATATAATGTTTGATATGTTGAAAAATAGATTTTTCTGTTTTTGTTAAAATTTCCTGATTTTATTTGATACTTGGCATCTTTAAAAGGTTCATAGTTGTCATGTGCCTGCTCTCTTAAAAATACTCGGTCTGTTAAAAATAAAACTCTTGATAGGTAGTTGCTTTTTATTAATTTCCAAACTATTTGAAAAGATGTAAAGGTTTTCCCTGTTCCTGTTGCCATTGTTAAGAGTATTCTTTTTTGACCTTTTAAAATTGATTCAATTACTTTTTTTATTGCTGTTTCTTGGTAGCTCCTTACTTTTTTGTTTGTGTTTGAATCTATGTAGTATGGGTATTCTAATGGGGATATATCTTTATATTCCAATCCTTTCCATTCTTTGTATATGGCGTATAGTTCATTTGGTGGTAAAAATTCATTAACTTCTTTTGTTTCCTTTGTTCTTCTGTCATAAACTATTATTTTTCTTCCATTTGTTGCATAGGCAATTGGAACATCCAGCATTTTGGAATATTCCATTGCCTGAGATAGTCCTGCTTCTGCATCTTTTTTGTATTTTTTTGCTTCAATTACTCCAACTATTACATTATTTATTTTTAAAACATAATCCGCAAACCTGTTTTTTATTTCGATTTTTTTATATTCGTCCCCTGCTATATAGTATCTGTATTTATTTTTTATTGGATATTCTCTTATTATGTTATTTTCTCCCCATCCTGCTTTTATTAGTTTTGGTTTTATCAGCTTTTCCTTTGTGTCTGCTTCTGATAAATTATTTAAATCCATTCTTTCCCTCAAAATTTAGTTAAAATTCATATTTATTTCTTCGGAGCTCCGGTTTATATATTATTTGTCGAGCTCTTTTAAAATTTTTTAATATCGTTTTTTAAATGTGGCAATTTATTTTCAACAACATCCCATATAATTAAAAGATTTATCTTGAAATATGAATGAATTAAAACATCTCTAAATCCTGCTATATTTTTCCAGTTGTTATCTGGATATTTAACTTTTATTCATTGGGAATCTTCTTAACAGCCTCACCAATTATCATTAGTTTTTAATTACCGCATCTTGAACCATTTGCTGTTCTGAGAACTCATCATAAGTATTGACATTATAAGTGTAATTTTCTATTCTTTCTATTGCCTCTAAAATATCATTTAAGTATAATTTATAATCCCTCGGCATATTCAACCTCGCTTAGGATGTATTTTTTTAGTTCTGGCTTAATATCATCTTTAATCACTAAATCAACTTTTTTATTAAATAAATCTTCTAAATAATATTTTAAGCCCATATAATTGTCAAAATTTATATATCCTTTTTCAAATTCTACTAAAATATCTATATCTGATGTTTCTTTCTGCTCCCCTCTTGCATAACTTCCAAATATTCCAATAGTTTTAACTTTGTATTTTTCTTTTAG
Organism: Methanothermococcus jasoni; assembly: GCF_049075655.1. GTDB lineage: Archaea > AGJL01 > Methanococci > Methanococcales > Methanococcaceae > Methanofervidicoccus. The sequence continues at coordinate 191,059 of NZ_CP157522.1, forward strand.
TTCCTTTTTATGTTCTAAAAGTATCTTTTTTATTTCGTTTAAGGTTTTCATATTATCCCCCTTCGGAGCTCCTATATTACTTAATTGTATTTAAGAGCTCACTTATTTATATAGTGTTTCCGAGCTCATTTAAAATTGAAAGTATAAATCTGTTATTTTATAGTATTTTAAGTAATTTTAAACCAACTCCCATTTAAATGCTTTATTTAATTTATATTACTGGGATTGTTTATATATGAATATTATCATTCCTCTATTTTCTGACTCTTTTGGAATGGTTATTATATTTAATAATTCATAGTCCGATATTTTTCCTAAATTCTTTTTTAAATCTCCTATTTTATCACTTGGCGGTAAGCTTGCTGAGAATACAGTTTTTGCCTGTTCGTCAAATCCTACAAAAAATATAAATATTGGAACATTTATTCCATCCATTTTTTTGCTTAATTCATTTTTTAATTTATTATTTAAAAAATCCTTTTTGTTTTTCCACCAGTCCCCTCTTTTAAATTCTATTTTTGCGGATTCATAACTTAAAAATTTACTATCACAATTTAATGACTCTAAATGTTTTTCTATTAATTTATTAAACCATATTTCAAAATTAGTGTCTGCAAAAATGTGTTTATATATTGTTAAGATTGTTAATAAACACAAATTTTGTGCGATAATATCATTTTTATAGTCAATATATTCATTTTCTAAATGTTCTATTAGGTCATTATATTTATTTAAGCTCGATATAGGTAAGGATATGCTTAAATCATTATATATTAGAAAATGCTTAAACTCCAAAGGACATAAAAGATATTTTTCAAGAATATGAAGCATTTTAATTTTAGATTTATCATTAATTGATTTTTTCAAACTTTCTAATAATTCTTTTGCAAATCCTTCATCGATTTCAATTTTCCCATTATGTTCATATGCACATAATACAAATATATCATTATCTTCTATTTTTTTATTTACCTTTTGATATTTGTCAAAATTACATTCATCTGGAATTTGTATATACTCAGTATATTCTTTTATTTTTTTCAAAGAATATCCTGATAGTTTTTGATATGTATTATTGATTTTTTCTTTCAATTTTGATGATACATTGTAATAATTTTCTACCAAATGATTATGAAATTTTTTAATATCGGAATATTTTTGATTATTCGCTTTTGAAATAATTTCTAATACTTCATATTCACTATTATTTATTTTTAGTGTATTATAACGATAATCCAACGTTATTAAGTTAGACAATAAACAATTTAATAATTTTTCATGTTCTATCTCGTATTTTATCGCCAGAAATGGCAACTCCCTATCTTTTAATTTAAAAGTTATATCGCCCCACTCTTCCCAGTCAATTGAATCAATTCCAACAAATTCTGAAAATTTATTTGATTTATCACGCTCCCAAACTTTAACGACAATGTTATCATCTAGTATTTTTAATTTTATGAACCTTATCAAACCTTTCTTTGATATTAACGTATTTATTCTCTTTAATTCATCTTTTTCTTTACTCAATCCATCTAATTTTGAGCAATGAATTATAAATATACTATTCTCTTTTGGTTTTATAATTACAGTCAATGATTTATTTAGCCCTTTTCCATTACCTCTTATAGCACCCTGCTCAAAGTCATTCATTAATAATTCTGCCAGCATTTCATAATATTCAATATTTAGAAATCTTATGGAAAAGTCTTTCCAATTTTTTGGTAGGTTAGTTTCATTGAAATCATATTCTTTATTTGTTCTATCTTCACAAAATTTTATCATGTCTGAAATATATTCCTCAGATTCTCTATTTAATTGCTCTTCAATTATTTCAGAGTCTTCTACAATACCATTTTTGAAAAAAACAATAATGTCATTATTTTTCATATCTACCCCTCCTCATTTAAATATTAAACTAATTCCCCCTTAAATGCTTTATTTAAAATACTTTCTTTTAATTCTTTGAATAGGTTTAATTGTTTTTCTTGTAGTTGTTCTAATTTTTTTATTTTGTTATGTAGATTGTCTAAATATTCGGCGATTTCTTTTTGTTTTTGTAGGTCTGGTTTGTTGTCTTTGTATGGGATAGGGATTAAAAGGCTTTCAAATTTTTTCTTAGTTATATGTTTCATGGTAGAACCATGAGTTTTATCTGTAATACTCTTCAATATAGGCTTAATCGCGAAATACATATATTTTTTATCAATATATTCATTTTTCAACTCCACTTTAAAAATATGTTGATTTAATAGAGCCTTTCCACCACTCCAAATATATGCGTCAATTGAAGCAGACCACGATATTAGCAAATCCTCATTTTGAATATAGTATTTTTTTTCGACAGGTTTTGAACAATAATTATATGGTGCGTTTGGATTATTTAAATTTTGAATTCTAATTATGGGTAGTCCCGTCTCTTCCCATTCAGAAGGCTTAAAAGCTCGTCCATTTATATATTTCCCCACATCTCCCAATCTAACCAATTTAAACCCTTCATCTTTAAAAACCTTATTTAAGACAGAATTAAATAAATCCTTTGTTTCATTTAATGCTTTTTGTCTTAATTCTATTGCTTTGTTAATATTGTTAAAGAGAGTTTCTATTTTATTAACAATTTCCTTTTGTTTTTGTAGGTCTGGTTTGTTGTCTTTGTATGGGATTGGGATTAAAATTTCTTTTAATTTTTTTGCATTAAAATTTGGTTTAACTCCTCCACTCGGCACTATTTGACTCCAATAATATTTAGATTTAAAAAACATGTCTAAATAATAAGGATTAACAACATCTAAATTAGGTTTAATTTTTATCAGATAGGAAGCAAAAATTACGGGTTCTGAAAGATTTTCTTTAATTAAATATGTTTTACCTGTTGTTGAACCAGTCCTTGCAAAAAGTATATCTCCTTTCTTTAAAATATATCTACTTATATCTTTTTCTGGCTTGCAATATGGGACATTCTCCCAATTTACATTGTTATCTTGTATATCAGTAATTCTTAAAAGTTTTATTCCAGTATTTTCTTTTAGAGCTTTTGTAGTGTAGCCATATTGTGGATTTTCTTTTAATAAATCTTCCAATCTAACCAATTTCCAACCATCTGGCAATTCCATAATTTAACCCCTATAAATTACTTTTTATCTCTTCAATTATATTTTTAATATTAACATCAATCTCTTCAATCTCTTTTACAACTTCATTAGGTTCTTTATATTCGATTTCTTCTTTTTTATTTGGATTTTTGGCAGTTAAATCATAATCTCTTTTTTTAATCTCGTCAATGGAAACAATCCAACTATTTTCAGAAATTTCACGATTTTTAATTTTATTCAAAACATCCTCAAAATCTTCATCTTTTATCCTTTGTTTTTTCGTATATTTGCCCTCTAACTCATAATACCAAATTTCTTTGGTTTTTCCCGTCTTCTCAAAAAATACAATATTTGTTTTAACTCCTGCTCCCATCTGACTAAATACACCCTGCGGTAGTGAGACAATGGCAAAAACATTAAATTTATTTAAGAGCTCTTCCCGAATTGTTTTGAACTTTCCACCACCGAACATTATTTGACCCTCTGGAAGAATAACTCCTGCCCTTCCTCCATTTTTTAACTTCCTCATTATATATTGAAGTGCTAATGCCTCCGTAGATTGTATTTTGTGGGGGAAATTATCCTGAACCTTTTTATTCTCCCTACCACCAAATGGCGGATTTGTAATAATTATATCGTATTTTTCACTTTCTGGAACATTATGAACATCCTCATCTCCTAAGGAATTTCTCCTATAATAATTAGGAGTTAAAATGCCGTGCAAAACCATATTCATAGTCCCTAATAAATAAGGAAATGGCTTTTTTTCATGCCCATAAAGTGTTTTATACATCAAAGTTTCATGCTCTTGAACTGTCATCAATTCCCCGAGCTCATTCTGAATATATTTTAATACCTCAATTAAAAAACCAGCAGAGCCTCCAAATGGGTCAAATACTTTTTCTCCTATTTTTGGTTTTATCACATTAATAATAAATCTTATAATAGGTCTCGGCGTATAAAATTCTCCGCCCCATCCTGCTTCATTACCCATATTTAATAGGAGCTCCTCATATATTTGAGATAAAACATGAGTATCCTCATAATCATCAGTATTAATATTATCAATTTTATTTATTACATCCACTAAATTATAAGTGGATTTCATTTTATTTCCTGAAATTTCTTTAAAAATGCTTGCAATTTTCTCCCTCCCGGGTGTTCCTTCCAAACTCCTCAGATATGGAAACAAAATATTATCTATGAAATAAACTAAGGTATCCTCTAAATCTTCTATTTCTTTAATCTCTTCATCAACATCATCAACAAAATCCTTTAAACTCTCCTTAGGTTTTCCTATCCAGTCTCTTTTTGCCCAGTTTGACCATCTATATTTTTTATCGATTATGGGAATATATTCCCTACCATCCATTAAAGCAGTTTCCTCCAACTCCTTTTCAACACTTTCAAACACTTTTAAAAACAAAAGCCACGACAATTGTTCCATATAATCCATAGCCCCAGAAGTTCCGTCGTCCTTTCTTAATATATCACATGCGGATTTTACTTCGCTTTTCACTATTGATTCTCTTTTCATACTATCACCTTTAACATCCTAAAATACATAATAACATTACACTAATATGTAAAATACGGTAAAAAATTATAAAAATATTTTTTATACCCTCTTTAAAATTATAAAACTCTAAAAAATAGAAAAAAGAATAAAAAATAAACTTATTCAACCGTAGCAAAGCGAGTGGGCTATAAAATCCGTTAGGATTTTATTCAATCGGAGCGAAGCGGAGAGCTATAAAAATCCCAAAGGGATTTTTATTCAATCACATCGAAGATGTGAGCTATAAAAATTACTTCGTAATTTTTATTCAACCACGAGCAAAGCGAGTGGGCTATAAAATCCGTTAGGATTTTATTCAAATTCAATTGTTGCCGGTGGTTTATCTGTAATATCTAAAACAACCCTTGCAACATTTGGAACTTCTGATGTGATTCTTTTACTTATTCTTTTCAATACACTGAATGGGAGCTCAGGCACACTTGCAGTCATTGCATCAAGGGATTCAACAAACCTTACTGCAACTACCCAATTGTATTCTCTTATGTCTCCTTTAACTCCTGTTGCCTTTGTATCAAGCACAGCGGCAAAATACTGCCATAAATCTTTATCGAGACCTTCTTTTTCTATCTCTTCCTCAACTATGGCATTTGCTTCCCTGCACACTTCCAACTTTTCCTCTGTGATTTCCCCTAAAATTCTTACTGCAAGACCGGGTCCTGGGAATGGCTGTCTGTTTGCTATTTTATCTGGAAGCCCCAATTCTCTTGCCAATATTCTTACCTCATCTTTATATAATTCTCTCAACGGCTCAACAACTTCAAGCACCATTCCGCTTGGCAATGCTATGTTGTGGTGTGTTTTAATGTCCCCTTCACTTTCTATCCAATCTGGTGCAATAGTTCCCTGAACAAGAACCTCTTCACCGTTTTCCTTTGCAACTTCCTCAAATACTTCAATAAATAATCTTCCTATTATCTTCCTTTTCTCTTCTGGGTCATCTACTCCCTTTAATTCCTTTAAAAATAAGTCCTTTGCATTAATTATTTTTAAGTTAAGTCCCATATCTTCTTTAAATATTTTGTAAATTTCCTCTGCTTCATTTTTTCTCATAAGTCCTGTATCAACAAAGACTGCTAAAAGTCTGTCCCCTATTGCCCTGTCTGTAAGAACTGCGGCTACTGAACTATCTACGCCACCACTAAGTGCTATTATTGCCTTTTTGTCCCCTATTTGTTCCTTTATTTCTGAAATGGATTCTTCAATGAATTTTTTAGCATCAAACATATAATATCACCATTTATATTCCATATTAGATTTTTAATCCACATTATAATAATCTAATTTATTTTTTATTTTAATTTTATTTATTTCTTAATTATTTCTTATTTATTTTTTTGCTTATTCTTTAAAGAAGCCTTAACAAGCCCATCAAACAATGGATGCGGTTTATTTGGTCTTGATTTAAATTCAGGGTGTGCCTGTGTAGCTATGAAATATGGATGACTTGGGAGCTCTACAAACTCCGCAAGTTTTCCATCTGGTGATGTTCCAGAAATAATCAACCCATTTTCTTCAAGAATTTTGTGATATTCTGGATTTACCTCATACCTGTGCCTGTGCCTTTCATTTACCTCTGTTTTTCCATACAATTTGTGTGCAAGAGTTCCTTCCTTCAAAATTGCAGGATATGCCCCAAGTCTCATTGTTCCTCCCTTCTCCTCTATTTCCCTCTGCTCTGGGAGAAGGTCTATTACAGGATATGGCGTTTCCTCATCAAACTCTGTGGAATTTGCATTCTTCAAATTACAGACATTTCTTGCAAACTCAATTACTGCACACTGCATACCTAAACATATTCCTAAAAATGGGATTTTATTTTCCCTAGCATATTTAACGGCATTAACCTTTCCATCTACGCCCCTTTCGCCAAATCCGCCGGGAATAAGTATTCCATCTAAAACTTCATTTTCTCTATAATTATTGAGTATCTCTTTATAATTGCCAGTTTCAAGCTCTTCTGAACTTATCCACTTTATATTAACTTTTGTATCATTTTTAGCCCCTGCATGAACTAATGCTTCCATTATACTCATATAGGCATCCTTTAATATAACATACTTACCTACAATACCTATTGTAATTTCATTTAGTGGGTTTATTATTCTATCAACCATTGCCCTCCATTCCTTTAAATCAGGCTCTGCATTATTTATCTCATTTAATTTAAGCTTTTTTGCTATTAATTTCCCTATTCCTTCTCTTTCAAGATTTAAAGGAACTTCATAAATCGTCCTTGCGTCTCTTGCTTCAATTACTGCCTCTTTCTCAACATCACAGAATAAGGCAAGTTTTTCCCTAGTTTTTTCACCTATTGGTATTTCAGTTCTACAAACCAATATGTCCGGTTGGATACCTATTCCGCGGAGCTCCTTTACACTGTGCTGAGTTGGTTTTGTCTTTACCTCACCAGCAGTTCTTATGAATGGTAGAAGCGATACATGGATATATAATACATTATCCCTTCCTACGTCCTTCTTAAATTGTCTTATTGCCTCTAAAAACGGAAGGCTTTCAATATCTCCAACAGTTCCTCCAATTTCCACTATTGTAATGTCGCTTTCTTTTCCTAGTGTTTTTATTCTATCCTTTATCTCGTTAGTAATATGCGGGATTACCTGAACAGTTTTTCCTAAATAATCTCCTCTCCTCTCTTTTGAAAGGACGCTCCAATATACCTTTCCTGTGGTAATGTTGTTATCTGCTTTTAAACATATATCAACAAATCTTTCATAGTTTCCAAGGTCTAAATCGGTTTCCCCGCCGTCATCGGTGACAAATACCTCACCGTGTTCATAGGGGGACATGGTTCCTGCATCTATCTGTAAATAGGGGTCTATTTTTATCATGTTTATTTTAAATCCTCTTGCTTTTAAAAGTCTCCCTATGGATGAAGCGGTAATACCTTTTCCTAATGAAGAAACCACACCACCAGTAATAAATATATACTTCATCTTATCTCCTCGAATAATAAATAACTAATAACATATAACAAATAACATATAACAAATATATAACCAACAGCTTACTTAAAAATATAAAGAATATATCTTATTGAAAATTATATAAAAATATATGCAAATAAAAAAATAAAATTTAAAAAAAGAATTATGCTACATTAGCACCTTGAATGGTTTTTTGTAATGATTCTTGTAAATCCATTAATCTCTTCTGCATTTTTTCTTCCTGTTTTTCCAATGTTTTAGTCCTTAATTTTAAGGTTTCCAATTTTTCGTTTAATTCTTCTTCTATTTCTTTTTTATTTCTTTTTACAAGTATGCCGCCAGCCATCTTATATACTTCCTCTGACTGTGATTTTCCCATCTCTTCCAACGCCTTTTCCATTTCTTTTATTTGTGCTTCTATCTGCTGTTTTTGGAAAACAATAGCCTGCAACTGCTGTTGAAGTTGTTGAAACTGCATTAATTGGTTTTGAACATTTGGTGGTAATTCCATAATTTCCCTCCTTTTTTATTTATAGTATTTTATATAACGTATAAATATTATATATCTATTATATTTATTGTTCAGATGTTAATTTATAAATACTTTCCGCAACCTTTATCCATCTAATGTATGAATACAACGATGCCTTTAAAATACTGAGCTCATCTGCAACAGTTTCTATAAATATTATGTTATTTTCAATTTTCATAATGCTCTTTGACCTTATCTGAGAATCAAGATGTTCTAAAAGTATGCTATCGTATATTATTTTTGCTTCATCTTCTGAACTGCATTCTATTTCCAAACTAAAAGATATATCAGACTTATGATTAAATTTATCCACATTTATATTCAATTTACCCGCAGCATTAGATGTATTGGTGTTCATGATATCGTTTTTATTTATCTTTTTTATTTAACATATTTCCGCAAGAAGTCCCCACCCGTAAGGGATTGAACAAAATCCTTCGGATTTTGTAGCCCTTCGCTTCGCTACGGTGGGATGAATTGCGGACAAAATATATAAATGGTATAGTGATAACATACTATTTATAAGTTATCAAACTGTGATGCCCAATGATAAGGACTTACAAGTTCAGGATTTATCCTTCAAAGAGTATCCAAAGAACAATAGAGGAGCATCTAAATATATGTAGATACCTTTATAATTATCTTTTGGAACAAAAAACTAAGAATCCAAAACTAAACAAAATGGATACTCAAAAACTAATTACAGAGCATAAGAGGGAGAATCCTGAACTTAAAAAAGTCCATTCAAAAGTATTACAGATGGTAAATAACAAGCTTTGGGGAAATCTCAAAGCATTAGGGGAACTAAAAAAGAATGGATTCAAAGTGGGGAAGTTAAGGTTCAAATCCTCTAAAAATCATTACAAAACATTAGAATACAATCAATCAGGTTTTAAGATTGATTATAACACTAAAAAACTAAAACTATCCAAGATTGGAGAAATTCCAATAGTATTACACAGAAACATCAAGGGAGAAGTTAAAGGAGTTATTATAAAAAAAGAACCTACTGGCAAGTGGTTTGCCTTCTTCCAAGTTGAGGAGGAACCTAAACCACTACCTAAAACTAACAAAGTTGTAGGTATCGATTTAGGAATCGATGGTTATACCATCGATTCAGATGGTAATAAATTTGAAAATCCAAAGTTTATAGATAAGACATTGGATAAAATAAAGAGAGTTCAAAAGAACCTATCCCGAAAGGTTAAGGGTTCGAACAACTATAAAAAGACCAAACTAAAACTTATCAAGGTTTATGATAAACTAAACAATCAGAAAAATGATTTTCTACATAAGTTATCTAGATACTACATAAATAACTACGATAAAATAATTTTAGAAGACTTAAATATAAAATCGATGGTTGAAAATGGAAAATGTAAGACCTTAAACCGTCATATTCTTGACGGTTCATGGCGTAAATTCATAAATCTACTTCTCTACAAGGCGGAGGGTGCTGGTAGAGAAGTAATATTAGTAAATCCCCATTATACTTCTAAAAAATGTTCCAACTGCGGGCATGTTGTTAAAGACTTAAAACTTTCAGATAGAATCTTTTTTTGTCCTGTCTGCGGTTGGAAAATCGATAGGGATTATAACGCATCCCTAAATATATTAAAGTCAGGGCTGGGAGAGTCCGTTGTGCCTGCCGAGAGAAAACCTCTGCTCCAAACTATTTCTTATAAAGAAGTGGTTTTGGGGCAAGTTTTCTCAATGAATCAGGAAGCCTTGCCCGAAGGGCGAGGGCTACGAAAACCGAAAGGTTTTCGTTTAACCCCGTCCGTAAGGGCGGAGTAATTCACTTGATTTTACGATAAAATTACATTTAATCATTATGTGGCAATATTATTCGATTTCTAAAATCTTTAAAGATTTAACAATAATTAAAGGCCCTACCTTTTTATCATTTTCATAAAATTGTATATAAAATATATTCTTATCTGATGAAGAACCTTCAAAACACATCCTAAAAGGCGAATTACCATTAACTACTCCAAAATCACTAAAAAAATCATAAAATAGTTTCCGATATTTTTTGGTGTTTCCCATGAACTCCATGCTTATTTTTCCTTCCAAATTTGCAGTTTCTTCTTCGCAGACTTCTCTTTGAAGCTTTGCAGATATTAGTATAGATATTATTTTATTTCTATTAACATCATAAAACTTTATTTTTCCAGGGTTTCCTTTATATTCTTCTACGACAATCAATTTGCTGTATTCATTGAGAATATCCTTTAATGGAGTTTTACCTCGAGTTAATATTTTTGCATTGAGTATTCTTGCCAAATCATTTACAAAGCTTCGTGTTCTTTGAGAAGGTTTTCTTGATGTTGTAATTACCATCATTCTATTACCTATTGTAATATATTTTACCTAATTACCTTGCTTTTACTTCTTTAATCACTCTTGGTCTTAATTTTATCAAAATCTTATTACTACAGTGAGGACATTTTGCTTTTAAACCTAATTCCTCTTGGGTTATGATTTTACCACAATTTGAACATTTATACTCCGCCATAATTTCACCAAAAAAATAAAAAATAACTATGAATTAAATAAAATTAAAAGAAAAAATAAATTAGATTTCTCTGCTCTTGCTCTCGATAACTCTTCTTATTGCCTTTGCCACTACTTTACCAGCACCTGTTTCTGGTGTGTATGCCCCACCAGCCATTTTAGCACCGCATTTTTTACAGCTCCATATTGAAGTGCTGACTCTTTTTAATTTTGGGAATCCACAAACAGGACATTTATACTCTTTTTTCTGTTTTATTTCAACATCTCTAACTCTAACTCTAATTTTTCTACCGTATCTTGGTCCAAATCTTCCTGCTGAACCTATCTTTTTTGTATGGCTAAATTCTGGCATTCTTATCACCGTTTTATTTTTTTATTTATTTTTTTACGATATGATTATATTTTCATATTCTATGTGAGATTATGTGAATTACTTCCCTAGTTTCCATTAAAATCTTTTTAAGAGTTTAGTTTGAACATTGCCTTTTGTGACTTTGTTTAAATATCCGTAGAATTCATTTTCAATTCCACTTGGGATTTCAATAACAAATACCAAAGAACCATCGGACTGCCATTCCTCCTGTTTTATCGTCCCATATTCATGGAGTGAATGGTAGGCCGACGCAGCATATTCTGGCGGTATTCTAACTGCAATTTCCCTTTTTTCAAATTTAATTGGTAATACCCTTTTAAGGTCTTTAATAATGTTAGGAATTTGCTCTTCGGCACTTTTGTAAATATCAATATTTGCCCGTATCTCCTCCAATGCATTTTCAATTCTTTTTGGAGGATGCGGGGTGTCAGTTTGAGGGTTTATAGTGTTTCTTGCAATTAAAGAAACGATTTGTTTCCTCTTCTGTTCTTTCATCTCTTTTCTCTGCTGGGCGGTAAGCTGAACATTGCCTTTTAATATAATTTTTTTGGCTATTTCATGAATATCCATTGTTCCAAAAACTTTTTCCAGCAATTCTTCTGAAGCTTTTTCTCCTTTTCCAGAATCTTTATAAACCGCCTCAGCCGCCAGTATGTCAGAAATATCTATTGGCTGACCTTCTTTTAATTTAGCAGCTAAATAAGGGTCCACCAATATTTCAAATTTTTCCCCATGGGATTGAAGCCGTGCAATTACAGCCTTTTCCAACGACACCATAATATCCCTTTTTTTTATTTATATACCTTTCGATATAATGATTAATATTTAATAATTTACATACATCTATAAAAAATATATTGAATAAAATAAATATAAATACAGATATAAAAAGAAATAATTATTTATTCATTGTTATTTTCATCATTGTTATTTTCGTCAGTCTCATTATTGTCTTCATCCAATTCTTCTTCACTTTCTTCTTCCGCCTTTAAATCATCAAATGCCTTTTTTACAAGCTTTTCAATTTCTTCAAACGATAGTTTTTCCACAGTTTTTGCTTCTGATTTAATTACTGCCATATCTACATTTTCTGGTTTTAATTCTCCCCCCGTGGTCTTGCTCAGTGTATATATTGCAAGTTCAAGAGCTCCTTCAATTGTTAAATCTTCACTGTATTTTTCTTCAAGGATTTCCATTGCAGCAGGTCTTCCAGAGCCTATTGCTGTTGCCTTATATTCAATCAATGCTCCACTTGGGTCTGTTTCAAACAATCTTGAACTGTGTCTATCAATACCTGCAATTAATAAAGATAAACCAAATGGTCGAGCTCCGCCATGCTGTGTGTATGCCTGTTTAATGTCGCAAATTTTTTTTGCAAGAGCCTCAACTGTTACAGGTTCTCCATAAGTTATTTTGTTTATCTGAGCTTCCACTCTTGCCCTGTCTATTAAAACCCTTGCATCCGCTACAAGTCCAGAAGTTGCTGCCATTATATGGTCATCTATTTGAAATATTTTCTCTATGGAGCATACTTCTATTAATTTACTTGTTATTCTCCTATCAACTGCTAAAATAACCCCATCTTTACATTTAATACCTATTGCAGTGGTGCCTCTCCTAACAGCCTCTCTTGCATATTCTACCTGATAAAGTCTTCCTTCTGGGCTGAATACGGTAATTGCCCTATCATATCCTGATGCTGGAACCATTTGCATATATATCCCTCCAATTTTTATAAATTGTAATAATAGTTATAGTTATGGAAAAGATAATGAATAACTAGTTTAGATTTTTATTTTTTAACATATATGGCTATGCTTTTTTATCTCTTTTTCCATGTTTTTTATAATTATTGGTTAATCTATGTTATTATTGTATATATATTTTGTTTATATACGTATATAATATAACTTATGCTATAAGAAAACTTAAACGCACATATGTTCATAATTATGACACAACATTTATATACTATAAAATCTAATAAAGATATAATACGATACAGAACATTAAATATTTTTTGAATTTCCCGTTTTACTGGGATGGTGATAATATGATACCTGTGAGCATTTCCGAAGATGCCATGGAATTTATAAAAGAAAAGATTAAAAAAGCAAATGCTGATTCCTTGGTAATATACTTCGAAGGATTTGGATGAGGCGGACCTAAATTTGGAATAGATATAAAGTCCCCAAATGAAAATGATGAATTAATTTACGATGGGGAATTTAAGATATACCTTGACAAAGTGGCAGGACAATTCCTCAATGAAGTTAATATTGTATTAAAGAAATCAATGTTCTATGGGAAATATCTTGCCATTAAAGGTATGGGCGGAAAATGCTAAGTGCTGAACCTAAGAACCCTTATGGGATTAGGTTCATTAATTTCTTTTTTAATTTTCTTATTTTTATCAAAGATAAAATTACATTTTTTGTCATATTATATTTATCAGTTGAATATTTTTATTTTTAAATCCTTTTTTAGTGAATTAAATGTAAATTTACGCATTAAACAAAATATTAAAGTCAATTTTAACATTAACCAAAAGATTTTAATAACTTAAAAATTATACCATCATAAAAAAGTAGTGGTGATATTGTGAAGGCTGTTATTTTTATTGTTGATGGATTAGGCGATAGGCCAAATACTGAGGGAAACACACCATTAAAAGAGGCCAATACACCTACAATAGACAGAATGGCAAAAGAAAGTATTTGTGGTATAATGAATGCCGTTGATATTGGAGTTAGGCCTGGAAGCGATACTGCACATTTAGCTATACTGGGATATGACCCCCATGAAAACTACACTGGGAGAGGACCTTTTGAAGCAGCGGGTGTAGGCATTGACGTGCAACCGGGAGATATAGCATTTAGATGTAATTTTGCCACCGTTGATGAAAATTTTGTCGTAATCGACAGAAGAGCGGGAAGAATAAAAAACACGGAAGAGCTCGAAAAAGCAATTGATGGTATTGAAGTTGATGGGGTTAAAGTAATCTTCAAACAGTCAGGAGGATATAGGGCAGCACTTGTTTTAAGAGGAGATAAGTTAAGCGACAAAATAACCGAAGGAGACCCACACCACGAAGGAGTAAAGGTTCCAGAAATAAAACCCCTGGATGATTCAGAAGAAGCAAAAAGAACTGCTGATGTGCTGAATAAAATAATAAAAATAGCTTATGAAAAATTAAACAACCATCCAGTAAATGAAGAAAGAAGGAAAAATGGACTCCCTCCTGCAAATATCATATTGCCAAGAGGTGTTGGGAAGGTTCCAACCATTCAGCCGTTCAGCGAAAAATATGGATTAAAAGGAGCATGTATTGCAGGAACTGGTCTTATAAAAGGTATTGCAAAAATGGTAAAATTGGATTATATAGATGTTGAAGGAGCTACGGGAACCCCTGAAACCAATTTCATGAACAAGGCAAAGGCCATTGTGGAAGGGCTTAAAACATATGATTTTATTATTATTAATGTGAAAGGGGCAGACGAAGCTTCACACGATGGAAACTACGAGCTCAAAAAGAAAGTTATTGAAAAAGTAGATGGAATGTTGAAATACATACTTGATAATATCGATAAAAACGAGGTTTATTTCGTATTAACGGGAGACCACTCTACCCCAATAGAAGAAAAAGACCACTCAGCAGACCCAATTCCTATATTAATATGGGGTAAAAGTGTAAGAGTTGATGATGTGGAAAAATTCGACGAGTTTTCCACATATAAAGGAGGGTTATGTTGGATAAGAGGTAAGGATATACTACCAATACTGCTTGATTTAATGGGATTGGCTAAAAAATACGGTGCATAATTGATTAATACCATAATGCTGTTAAATTATTCATTATTAAATTGATTATTTATTGACTTATTAATTTATTCTATTTTTATCATCATATTTTATTATATTTTTATAATTACTATTTAGTGATACCATGGAGCTCCTACAATTTTATGAAAAATCCATTAGAAAGGAAATTACATATAAAGACGCCATCGAACTTTGGGACTACGATGTTTATGATTTACTTTATACGGCATATTCCGTTAAAAAATATTACAACAATAAAAACAATAACAGCAACAATAATGCCAACAATAACAAAATCGATTTATGTTCCATAATAAATGCAAAATCTGGGAGATGTCCTGAAAACTGTGCATTTTGCTCCCAGTCCATACATAATAAGGTGAATATCAATATTTACGACTTAAAACCAAAGGAAGAGATTTTAAAATATGCAAAATACATAGAAAAATACAGCCACAGGCTTTCAATAGTTGTAAGTGGAAAAACTGTAAATAATGACGAGTTTGAAAAAATAATGGATACGATAAAGGAAATAAAAGAAAAAACAAATTTAAAAGTCTGTGCTTCATTGGGAATTCTCGATAAAGACAGATTAAAAGAATTAAAAGAATTAAATGTTAGAATACATAACAATCTGGAAACTTCGAGGGATTATTTTGATAATATATGCACCACACATAAATACGATGACAAAATAAAAACAATAAAAACCGCTAAAAAATTGGGATTGGAAGTTTGTAGTGGGGGAATATTTGGACTTGGGGAAACTTTCGAAGATAGAATTAAGATGTTTGAGGAATTGAAAAACCTTAATGTAGATGGCATAGCTTTAAACATTATCCATCCAATGGAGGGAACAAAAATATATAATTTAATTGCGGAAAATAAAATAAAAAGAATTACGCCAATTGAGGCGTTAAAGTCCATAGCAATAGCAAAAATATATCTACCTGATAGAGAAATACGGCTCTGCGGTGGAAGAGAATATAATTTAAATGATTTGCAGAGTTTGGCACTATTAGCACTTGATGGACTTATGGTTGGAAACTATCTAACTACAAAGGGAAGAAATATTGATGACGATATAAAAATGATAATTGACATGGGATTTAAATGTTAATGGAAAAATACCAAAAATTGAAAGATTATTTTAAAGGAAAAAAAGTAATAGTATCTTATTCCGGTGGCATCGATAGTTCATTAGTAGCTAAGGTGAGCTCCGATAATGCAAAATACACTCTCGCCATCACAATAGATAACGGCTTTTTTTCAGAGGATGCCGTAAATAATGCAATAGAACGAGCTAAAAAATACAATATAAACCACAAAATCATAAAAATGAACTATATGGACAGCGAGGACATAATATCTAAAATAAATAACGATTTAAAAAATAGGTGCTACTTCTGTAAAAAGTTCATGGCAGAGGAGCTCGTAAAGGAAAAAAATAAATTAAGTGATAATGTAATTAATAATGATATAATCATTGTGGATGGAACAAACTACGATGATTTGTTTGAAGATAGACCTGGAATGAGAGCATATAAGGAATACAACATAAAATCACCCCTTGCAGAGCTGAAATTTTCCAAAAATGATATAATCAACATTTCAAAATATCTAAATCTCGATATTCCAAAAAAAGATACCTGTTTAGCCACGCGGGTTTTAAATCCACCGATTACAGAGGAAAAACTAAAAATGGTGGAAAGGGCAGAAAGATTTTTAGCATCATTTTTAAATATTGAGGGCTATTTCAGAGTAAGGCATTTTTATGATATTGCCATTATTGAAATAAATAAAGATGAAGTTTATAAATTTGAAACTGATATAGATAATCTAAAAACAATAAATAAAAAATTTAAAGAAATAGGATTTAAAAAATGCGTATTGGATTTTAATCTAAAATAATTAGTTAAGGGTTTAGATTATAATTTAATAATAATTAAAAACAGCATATAGGTATAATGGTGATTACATGGATGAAAATATAAATCTTGATAAATACAGAAACATTAAAAGACATCTCGGAAGAGAAATGATTGATTTGAACCCAATTCAAAGGGGCGGAGTCCTTCCAATAGAATCAAAAAAGGTAATGTATGAATACTGGGATGGATACAGTGTTTGCGACTACTGTGGAGGGCGACTTGATGAGGTTGAAACTCCACCAATCTGCGAATTTTTAAACGACATGTCAAAATTTTTAGATATGGATATATCAAGACCAACACACGGAGCTCGGGAGAGTAAATTTATAGTCATGCACTCAATATGTAAAGAAGGAGATTATGTAGTCCTCGATGAAAACGCCCATTACACATCCTATGTTGCTATGGAAAGGGCGAAATTAAATCATGCAGTGGTAAAAAGTGAGGGCTATCCCACATATAGAATAAATCCCGAAGGCTATAAGGAAGTTATCGATAATTTAGAGGATGAGGGAAAAAACATAGGCTTAATACTTCTCACCCATGTGGATGGAAACTATGGAAACCTTGCAGATGCTGAAAAAGTGGGAAAGATTGCAAAAGATAAGGGTTATCCATTTTTATTAAATTGTGCATACACCGTTGGAAGAATGCCTGTAAAGGGTAAAAAATTAAATGCCGACTTTTTAGCATGTTCAGGGCATAAAAGTATGGCGGCGTCTGGTCCTATGGGCATATTATCAATAAGGGATGAATTTGCAGACCGGATTTTAAGAACATCAAAAACCCACCCTGTTAAAGAGGTTGAGATGCTTGGATGCACCAGCAGGGGAGCTCCGATAGTATCACTTATGGCGAGCTTCCCTCACATTGTGGAAAGGGTTAAACACTGGGATGAGGAAATTAAGAAAACAAGGTTTGTAGTAGATGAGCTCGAAGAGATTGGATTTAAACAGATTGGAGTAAAACCAAAGGAACATGATTTAATCAAATTTGAAACCCCTATACTTGATGAGATTGCACAGAAAGATAAAAGAAGAGGCTATTTCTTCTATGACGAGTTGAAGAAAAGAGGAATCGGCGGAATAAGGAGGGGAACTACAAAAGAGGTAAAAATGAGCGTTTATGGTTTAACATGGGAGCAGGTTGAGTATGTTGTAAATAGTATTAAAGAAATTGTTGAAAATAATATAAAATAACATTATAACAATAAAAATTATTTAATATTATTTTAAAACACTTAATTTTTATTTTTAATATTTATTTTATTTTAATTTTGAATAAAAAATAACAAATTTTATAAATTAAAGTTAAGATATAAATATATCATAAATGATTATTTAACTAAAAAATTAGGGGGTAAATATGCTTGATAAAATCTTTAATCCAAAATCCATTGCAGTAATTGGAGCATCCAGCACCGAGGGAAAAGTGGGGCATGCCATAATGAAAAATCTAATGGCATTTGTAGAAAACAGCCCCAATAACAAAATTTATCCAATAAACCCAAAATACGACGAAATATTGGGCATCAAATGCTACAAGTCTGTGTTAGATGCTCCCGATAATATTGATTTAGCAGTAATTACCATACCTGCAAGGCTTATACCAAATACATTAGAAGAATGTGGAAAGAAGGGGATAAAAGGGGCAGTGATAATATCCGCAGGTTTTTCAGAGGTTGGAAACTACGAGCTCGAAGAGGAAGTAAAAACAATAGCAAAAAAATATAACATAAGAATAATAGGTCCAAACTGTCTGGGAATAATAAATATGCACAACAGATTGAACGCTTCATTCAGCAAAGAATATTTTAAAGAGGGGAATATAACATTTATATCCCAGAGTGGGGCAGTATTAACAGCCATACTTGATATAGCACCCCTTTTAAATTTAGGATTCTCAAAAATAATCAGCCTTGGGAATAAAATTGACATTCAGGAAAGCGATTTAATGGAATATTTAATTCATGATGATACAACAGAGGTTGTTGTTTTTTATATTGAGGGATTAAAGGATAAAAAATTTATAAAATCTGCAAAAAAGCTTGCAAAGGTTAAACCAATTATTGCCTTAAAAAGTGGAAAAACAGAAGCAGGAGCTAAGGCAGCATCTTCCCATACTGGAAGTTTGGCAGGAGATAATCAGATATACAATGCCGCATTTAAAAAAGGAAAAGTCCTCACGGTTGAAACCTTTGAAGAATTGGTTAATTTAATGCACGTATTTTCAACACAACCACTTATGAAAAGTGATAAAATAGGAATTATTACAAATGCGGGAGGATTTGGAGTAATAGCTGCCGATAGCTGTAAAAAGTATGGTCTAACCATTGGAGAGTTTGAAGAATCTACGCGGGAAGAATTAAAAAAATATCTTCCACCAACATCGTCCATTTCAAATCCTCTTGATTTAATTGGTGATGCAGATACTGATAGATATAAAAACGCATTGAATATCGTTAAAAATGATAAAAATATCGACGGAATGCTTGTAATACTTACACCGCAAGAGATGACAAAGCCCTTGGAAGTTGCAGATGTGATTGTTGAGACAAAAAACAAAATGAAAAATGAAGGGATATACAAACCAATTGTGGCATCATTCGTTGGAGGAGAATCCATTAAAGGGGCAAAGAGCTATTTAAGAAAAAATGGAGTTCCCACATATATTTCTCCTGAAAGTGGAATTGAGGCACTGTCGAGCTCCTACAAATACAACACCATGAAAATAAAAGAAGACAATTGTGAATATTTAAACAGCATAAAAGACGAACTATTGAAAATAAAAGAAAAGTATAATGATATTGTTAAAAACCTTCTTAATAATCCTAATGAATATAATTCAAAAGAGTTTTTAAAAATACATGGAATGAAAGTTCCAAAAAGATATTTAGCAAAAACTCCCGAAGAAGCGGAAGAGTATGCATCTGATTTAGATGATGTTGTAATGAAAATATCCTCTCCTGATATTCTGCATAAATCAGATGCTGGATGTGTAATGGTAAAACCAGAAGACATTAAAAAAGCATTTAATACTATTATGGAAAACGGAAAAAGATATTTGGAAAAAAACGGAATTGAAGGAGTTATTGATGGAGTCCTGATTGAGGAATATATAGAAGGTCTTGAAGTTATTGTTGGAGGAAAAAGAGATGCCGTGTTCGGTCCTGTTGTAATGGTGGGATTAGGGGGAGTATTTGTCGAAGTTTTGAAGGATGTTTCATTCGGCATTCATCCAATTACAAGGGATTATGCATTGGATAAATTGAAAGAATTAAAATCATATAAAGTTTTAGAAGGAATTAGGGGAAGACCTAAAAGGGATATTGATTTTATAATTGATATTATGGTTAGATTGGGAATAATAATGGAAATATATCCTGAAATAAAAGAAATTGATATAAATCCATTGTTTGTAAAAGAGGATGGAAGGGGTGGATGTGTTGGTGATGCTTTGATTATTGTTGAAAAATAAGAAGGGCCAATATAATAAATAATTATAATGAATATTGCAATAATTAATCTATAAATCAATTAATTCTATATTTTTAATTCTAACTTTATCATTTTTGTCAAATACATCAGATATAAAAAATGATTCCTGCGATGGATTAACGATATAACTGTTATTTATTTTATCAATACATTTACTTTCATGTATATGCCCACATATAACCAAAGATGGACTGTATTCTTCAATAATTTTTCTCACTGATTCGCTTCCAACATTATCCTCCCCAACTCTATCTGCCATGGTATTTTTTGGCGGTGCATGAGATATTAATATAAAATTATTTATCAAATCCTCTTTTTTTATACCTTTAACTGCATTCTTGAACTTGGTATATAACTCTTCCTCGGTATATTCATTGGGCGTGTTAAACGGTGTTGGATTACTTCCTCCAATTCCTATAAATTTTATGTTGTTTATTTCAACACATTTTCCATCGATGTTTATATTCAATTCATTTAACTTGTTTATGGATTCGCCATTGTCGCAGTTTCCAGGAACTGTTAAGACTTGCACATTTTCCTTTTCCTTTAAATATTTCAAATAATCAATTATTCTTAAATCTCTTCCAAAATGAGTAATATCTCCCGAAACAATAACCATATCTGGTTTATACAATAAAACTCTGCTGAAATTCACAATTCTTCCGTGCAAGTCGGTTAATCCTGCTATCCTCATAAAATCCCTCTTTTACCATCTTTATTTATTTCTTTGTTTTTTTACTGAATTTTAACAAATTTTATCTCATCATTACACACAACTAAATTTCCCTTCCATTCTTCTTTTGTTTCTGGATAGTCTGAACGGTAGTGAGCTCCCCTGCTTTCCCTCCTCTCCAATGCACATTTCACAATAATTTCTGCAACTGTAATCATGTTCTTTAATTCAAGGTATTTTTGAATTTCAATGATTCCGTTTATTTTTACATTTTCTGCTTTATTTTTCAAGTCATCTATCTCTGAAAGTGCCTTTTTTAATCCCCCTTCGTTTCTCACTATTGAAACATAGTCCCACATAATACCTTTAAGCGAATTTATTAATTCAAATACATTATACTTATTGTCATTTTCGTTTTTGTTATTTCCATTATTCATTTTATTAGCAATTTCTTCTTTAATATCCATTATTAACTTATCTGCATATTCCTTTATATCTTTTAAATTAAATTCGCTTTCTTCTGCAAATTCTTCCGCACTTCTTCCAGCAATTGCTCCAAATACCTGAGTATCTGCCAGTGCATTTCCTCCCAGTCGGTTTGCACCGTGTATTCCTCCTGCAACTTCACCGCATGCAAAAAGCCCTTTTATGTTTGTTTCGCATCTTTCATTTATTCTTACACCGCCCATTGAATGGTGTGCCGTAGGTGCTATAATCATTGGTTCCCTTCTTATATCTACGCCTATATCCATAAACTGCCTGAACATTGTTTCAAGCCGTTCTTCAATGATTTCATCATCGAGATGAGACACATCTAAATAAACTCCCCCATTTACTCCCCTACCTTCCTGTATCTCATTGTATATTGCCTTTGCAACTACATCCCTTGTGGAGAGCTCCATCCTATCTTTGTCATAATTTACCATAAACCTTTCTTTATTTTTGTTGTATAAAATTCCCCCCTCTCCCCTTACAGCTTCTGTAACAAGAACTCCTGTTCCAACCATTCCTGTTGGGTGGAACTGCACCATTTCCATATCTATTAATTCCACTCCCTCATTGTATGCCATTGCAAAGCCGTCTCCAACCTTTTGAATAGGATTTGATGTGATTGGATATAACTGCCCAGCCCCTCCTGTTGCAAGAACTGTGGATTTTGCATATATTGGGAAAATGTCCCCTGTAATCATGTTTAAAAACAGAGCTCCGTAGCATCTATTATCCTTTACTATTAATTTTATTGCCATTGTGTCTTCTAAAATTTTAACTTTTTCAAGTTTATTTATATACTCCATTAAACCTGCCATGAGCTCATGCCCTGTCCTGTCTCCACTATAACAAGTCCTATTGAAACTCTGCCCACCAAATGGTCTTTGAGCTATTGTTCCATCGTCGTTTCTATCGAATATTGAGCCAAATTTTTCCAAATTTTTTAATTCTTTTGGAGCATTTTTTATAAGAATTTCTACGAGTTTGGGATTATTTATATATCCCCCTCCCTTCATGGTGTCCTCAAAGTGCTTCTTAAAATCATCTTCTGGGTTTAATACTGCATTATATCCACCTTCTGCCATAACTGTGCATCCGCTTTTACCGAAAAGCCCCTTAACTGCGATGATTACATTTTTGTTGCTACATTCTATGGCACATCTTGCCGCAGCTCCTCCACCGCCAATAATTAAAACATCTGTAATCATAAAATCACCTAAAAAAATTATAATTTATAACATTATAATAATTTTTATTGTCAAATCTATTAAAAAAAGTATTTTTAAAATTTATTAATAATTATTGGTTTTATTAATATATATCTATATTAACATATTTACTGAATTACTCCGTATCCAATCAATCTCCATCTTGAACCTATTCTTCTACTCATTGCTACTCTGTCTCCTTTATCGGCACATATTGGGAGTTTTAATTTTATATCTGCAATATCATCCCTTGCGGAGAGTATCACACCAACGGTTGTTGCTGTTCCAACATTCAACATTAATACTTCATTTGATTTCAATGGCTCAATTACCAATTCCTCTTTTGCACCAACGATTCTTTCAAGGAGATGTGCCTTTATGGTGATTTTATCCAATGTTTCAGGTAGTGTTCCAGGTTCTCCTGCAACGCTTCCGCTGAGAGCATCTGATTTTGTAAGGGCAGGGTCGAGCTCCGTTCCAACCCCTACCAATCCACCAGGATATGCCTTTTTAACCTTAGTCCCTCCAACTCCAAGAGAAGTTATTTTTGTAATAATCGGTTCCCAATAGGTTTTGTTTCCCTCTGTGATTTTTAAACCCGGTTTTATTTCAATTTCCTTTCCAACTTCGAGAACTCCTTGAATAATACTTCCCCCTATAACACCACCTTTAAGGTCTTTTATTTCGCTTCCAGGTTTGTTAATGTCAAAACTTCTTGCAACATACATTCTTGCTGGGAGCTCCGCATCTCTCTCAGGTGTTGGTATAATGTCTTCAATTGCCTTTAAGAGAACATCAATATTTGCACCGTGGTGTGCTGAAACTGGAATAATCGGGGCATTTTCTGCAACGGTTCCCTTTACAAACTCTTTTATTTGTTTGTAGTTTTCCTTAGCTCTTTCTTCATCCACAAGGTCTATTTTGTTCTGGACAATTATTACATTTTTGATTCCCAAAGCATCCAATGCCATTAAATGCTCCTTTGTCTGTGGTTGTGGACATTCCTCGTTTGCTGCAATTACCAATATTGCACCGTCCATTAATGAAGCTCCTGAAAGCATTGTAGCCATAAGAGTTTCGTGTCCCGGTGCATCTACAAAGGATATTTTTCTAAGTGTTTTGGTTTTTGAACCACATCTTGGACATACTGGATTTACAGTATATGCCTCAGGCTCTGGACATTTTGGACATTTTTTTATCTCGCAATCAGCATACCCCAATCTAATTGAGATACCTCTTTTTAATTCCTCACTGTGTGTATCTGTCCATACACCGGTTAGCTGTTTTGTTAAACTGGTTTTTCCATGGTCTACGTGTCCAACCATTCCAATATTTACTTCTGATTGTCTAGTCTTTGCCATACTATCCCTCTAAATATTTTTTATTTTTGGTTCCGCATTTGTGAGTGCATGATTATAATTGGAATATTATAATAAGAATAATAAAAGAGAATTAGCATTGTATATTCTATCTTTTATCAAATTCATTAACATCATATACCATTTATACGACACCATATATATAATTTACATCAAATAAGAAAAATAATTAGAACATATCCTACAATTACAAAATATAATTTGGTGGAATTATGGACAGTATGAAATCCTCCGCAGTATCTCTTGCATCGGGAACAATCATAAATGCAATAGCCACAGGAAAAGGCTCAGCATTTGGTATTGATTTAAAGGTAAAAGCAACTGTCGAGCTCATAGATGATGGCAAAAAACACATAGTGGGAAAGGTAAAAGACCACCCAAATGTAAAGACAAATCTCATAGAAACATGCGTAAAAAATGTTTTAGATTATTTTAAGCTGGATTATTCGGCGAAAGTCATTACAGAAACAGAAATTCCAATAAAATCAGGTTTAAGCAGTAGCAGTGCAACATCAAATGCAGTGGTTTTGGCAACCTTCGGAGCTCTGAACGAAAAAATAGACGACAAACTTATACTTGATTTGGCAATAAAATCGTCATTTGATGAAGGTTTGACCATCACAGGAGCTTATGATGATGCTACGGCGTCATACTATGGTGGAATTACCATTACAGACAATTTAAATAGGGAAATAATTAAAAGAGATACATTTAAAGAAGAAGATATAGATGTTTTGGTGCTTATGCCAAATTTAAATAAAAATGTAGATGTAAATAAGATGAAACTCTTAAAAAATTATGTTGAAGTGGCATTTAACGAGTGTTTAAGTGGAAACTACTACAACGCACTATTTTTAAATGGAATTTTATACGCTTCTGCTCTTAACTTCCCAACAAACATTGCCATAGAAGCAGTTGAGTGCGGAGCTCTGACAGCAGGACTATCTGGAACAGGTCCATCATACATAGCATTAAGTTATAAGGATGACACTGAGAAAGTTAGGGGAGCTCTTGAAAAATACGGTAAGGTAATCACTACAAAGTTGAATAATAAGGGAGCTGAAATAATTGATTAAAAACTATAAAGATAAATATTAAGTAATAAAGTTAAAATAAATAATATTAAAATAAATTTAAAAAATAATAAAGGTAAAGGTGAAATAGTGGTAAATAAAGTTTATGGAATAGGTGTAGGACCAGGAGATGAAGAACTATTGACTTTAAAAGCGGTAAGGATATTAAAAGAAGTAGATACAATCTTTGTTCCAATATCTAAAAAAGGAAAAACATCCGTAGCTTATGATATTATTAAAAATATTGTAGATGAAAATAAAAATATAGTGGAACTACTATTCCCAATGAGTAAAGATATAGAGTATTTAAAAAAACATTGGGAAGAGGCATTTAATACCATCAAAAACGCAGAGGGGGAAGTGGCAGTAATTACAATAGGGGACCCGACCCTTTACAGCACCTTTTCTTATGTTTGGAATTATCTAAAAGAAAATAATATTCCTGTTGAGATTATAAACGGCATTCCTTCACCATTTGCAAGTGCAGGGAGGTTGAATATCCCACTTGTTGAAGGGGATGAAAACCTTGTAATACTTCCGCAGGGAAAGGATTTGGAAAAATATTTGGGAGTATTTGATACCATCGTAGTTATGAAGACTAAGAGTTTAGGGGAAAAACTTAGAGCTCTCCTTGATGAAGAACATAAAAATGATTATCTTGTTGGTATCGTGTGCAGAGCATGTTGCGAGAATGAGGAAATTCAAATTGGAAAAATCGATGAAATCAATTTTGATGAAGTTAATGAATATCTATCCCTTGCTGTGATTAAGAAGATTAAATAATTAAAAAGCAGATTAAACGATTATTAATATAATAATTGTTTTTGCCTTTTGCACTAATTCCCTAATTTTTTTAACCTTTTAAATATTATTCTTACAATGGTGGTTACTATGCCCAAAATTACTAATAATGCCAAGATATAATAAAAAATTACTAAAATATTTATAGATATGATTTTAATATTGTCAAATATGGGATTACATCCTTTTATGAAATCATATATCAGTAAATAACCCACACAAAAAGCTAAAAGTACTAATAGAACCCTAAATTTGGTTATTCCCACATAAATCACCATTTAATAAATTAAAAATAAAGAAGTGAAAGGTCAGTATTATTAATTAATATTTACTTTACACATATCATAATCAGAGTCTCCAGTGCCCCAAATAGCACCGGTAATTGAATCACTAGATCTAAACTCAAAGCTTCCACTTTTACTGTATCTAACTTTTATAATGGTTTTTTTCTTATATTCTTCATATAACCCTGTGGAGCTCCACAATAACAAAGTACAAGGGCCTTCTACAAAGGAATTATCTAATCCTTGTTCTGGAACTATATATATCTCTCCAGATTTTAAATGTTTAATATAATTTGGATTTACGCCGTCAATAACGCCCTTATATTCAACACCCTCAGGTATTCTTAAATAATAAATTGTTGTAGGTATTATTAAACCATTAGCTTTATTATCTACATCTATTGTAATTGACCCATAACTATTAATTGAAGTATAATATTTATCGGGATATATATCTACTGTTGCAGTAGGATGCGGTATCCTCAAATCTATACCTTTGGTGGATAACATTGTGGATTTTTCAAATAATTTAGAGCTTATATGTTCAATAGGATTATAAGTTGTTTTCATTGTTGTGTATTTTTTACCATCCACATACATTTCAGTTAAATATGTGTCTTTTACTTTTTTAGTTATGAATTTATAGTTTATTGTTTTTCCTGTTTTCTTATCCATTATTTTAAGAGTAGCAACTTTTCCATTTGTATGATAGGTTATGAGATTTCCATTAACATTTACTATTTGGTCTGTTGGCGTATTTTTTACTACCTCAACATCTACCTTCTGCATTTCAATATTTTTGTTATTTTCCACACTAATAGCACTTACAGATGCAATTGTGGAACATACAATTAATATTCCAAATAAAAAGGATAAAATCTTTTTCATATTCTACACCCCAATTTATTATTTTGGTTAGGAAATACCTTATCATTTGATTATCTACTTAACGTTCCTACCTCACTTAAATATACAATTCTATTACTGTTTTCAAATTCCATATATCACCCCCATAATTTTACAAAAATAACTTTTTCTTTTCCATATATTTAAAATTTTCTATATATAATTATTATGATATTTCATAAAAATTATGTTTTTTTATAATTATTATGATGAATCATAAAATTTTATGGTTAAGCATAATTATTATGATACTTTATAAATCGAAAGAATTAAGAATATGGATATAGAAGTATTAAAAAATAAATAAAAATAAACATCTAAATCTTATCAATTTCCTTAGATTTATTTAAATAATAACCAAATAACTCCCTCCCCCACATTAAAGCATTTTTATCATAAGATATTAAAAATTCACTTACATCATAAACACCATTTTTAAAATACAAAGAAAGATATAAAAACCTATCAGAAACTACCATAGCTAATTTTGCATCTTTGACAACATACATTTTTGCATTGCCTAACTCCAAATATTCGTTGAGCTCTTTGGGATTTTTCTCTTTCACCTTATTAAATACATTTTCAGTTAAAATTAAATAGATATTTTTGCCAGTTTTTGCAAGTTTTAAAAACGTCAAAGGATAATCTGGATGATAAATAGATGAGATTCCATATATATTATCCGATACCTCAATATTCCTTATAAATCCTTCATGAAGTTCATAAATACCTTCTAATGGATTTTTTACAACTTCACAACTTTCTAACTCATAAATTCTTTTTAATAAGTTGTTAGGAATTGGTGAAATATCGTGATTATTCCAGAAATCCATATACTTTTCAACAATATCCGCCCCCAACATAAATCCAAGAAATAATTCTTTAACTAACTTTCCAGATTCAGTTAATGAGTATTTTCCATTTTTAGATTTAACTAACTCCTCATACTCAAGTTTTCTTAGATATGGTAAGAGATTTGATGGTGTTATATCAAGAGTTTTTGATAACTCTGCAAGTGATTTTGAAACATCTGAAAGCTCTAAAATTATTTTACATCTTTTTTCAGAAGTTATTAATAATTTTAATAACCTTTGCAAAAATATCCCCCTCAAATCTTTTAGCCTAATATATTTGGAAAAAATATATATTTTTATCATTAAAAGTAATAAATGGAAAAGTATTTAAAAAAATTTTAAAAATTATTCAACAATCTCCTTCAAAATCTCCAAAAACCTCTCATCCTCTTCAAAAGTTCCAATAGCAACCCTTACATAATTATCTCCAAGACCTTCAAATGAATAACAGTCCCTTACAATTACCCCTCTTTTCAAGAGCTCCTCACAAAACTCACCTGAGCTCATGCCATTTTTAACCTCAACTAACAAATAGTTTGCCTCAGATGGATAAACTCTTAATTCTTTAAACTTCTTCAATCCTTCGTATAATATTTCTCTGCTCCTTATACCGTCATTTTTTGATTTATTGAAAAATTCCTTATCTCTTAGTGCTGTGATGGCACAGATTTGGCTTAATCTTGTTAAACTGAATATTGGTTTAACCCTCATCATATAATCTACGATTTTTTTACTTGTGATGCCGTAGCCAATTCTCTGACCTGCTAAACCAAATACCTTTGAAAATGTTCTTAATACTAAAACATTGTCATACTTCAATGCCCATTCTGTTAAATCGTATTCCTCTTTTGAGTATTCAATATAGGCGTGGTCTATTACCACCAACGCATCGGTTGAATTTATGATTTTTTCAATGTCCTTTTTATCAATTATATTTCCTGTTGGGTTGTTTGGGGTGCATAGGAATATAATTTTTGTTTTATCTGTAATATTGTTTAAAACACTATCAACATCCAATTCAAAATCCTTTTCCTTGTCAAATTTTGCATATTTTACATTTGCACCATATATTTTTGCAGATATTCTATACTGTGTAAAGGTAGGTATTGGAATAATTACCTCATCACCATTATCAATTAATATTCTCATCATTGTGTCTATTATCTCATCTGCACCATCTCCACCAACAATAATATTTTCCTTCGGAGCTCCTGTGAATTTGGAGAGCTCTTCCATAAGTATTGGATTTACAGGCTCTGGGTATTGGTGGAGTTTTGGAATCTCTTTTAATATTTCATCCTTTATTTTTGGAGAACATCCCCATGGATTTTCATTTGAACCTAATTTTATAATATCGTCTGGATTTATTCCGTAAGTTCTTGCTATTTCTTCCTTTGATTTTCCAGGAACATAAGCTTTAAAGGATTTTACTACATCTCTTATTTTATTATCTATCATATAATCACCGTCATTTGATAATACACATACATTATAAAGTGCAATTAGTGATTTTAATGTAATTCTTACTTTATAATTATATTTGTATCTATGATATGCAAAAGTGGAATTATTATATTGGTAAATAATGCAACCACAGAATATATAATACTTATCAATTTTTATTAAAGGAATTAGAGGTTAGAAAATATTGGATAATGTTAAGACAATATTAAATAAACTTGAAAATAACATCTATTGAAACAATAACCCATTATATACTTATTAATCGATATATAATCAAATATGCCACATCAATCACGTTTAAATAACTAGGTGTATGTGTAGATATTCCACAATATATGGGAGTGAAAATTACTAATTTTTTATCATATATTTAATTTTTTATACCTATTTTAAAAATGAATAAAAAATAAGAATCTAATTATAATGCACTTTTAACCTTTTCAGTGCTTCTCTTCATGGATATTCTAATCAACCCCAAATTTACCTTAGCATCGGTTAAAACAACCAAAATACCTTCTCCTGCATCAGTCATTAATGTTTTTCCATACTCCCCTTCAATCATCATCTGTTGTAAGTTCCCCTGATTTATCTCTGATGCCGTTCTTTCAGCCGAACCATATGCTGCAGATGCCATAGCACCAATTAATTCCGTATCTATGCCTGATGGCATTTGAGCTGCAATTACGAGTCCGTCTTTACCTACAACCATTGAACCTTTTATACCTTCGGTTTTGTTCAAATCTGACAGTATTCTATCTATCATGGTTTCACCATTGGTTTTTATAGGATATGTTCCTATTAATTATTTAAATATCTTTTGATTTATTTCAAACGATATGATGCCCTTAGAATTGTGATTTTCTTTATTTTGAACGAAGTGTGGGAATTATAGTTTTTTGTTATTCCTCATACATCGAGATTGGCAAAAATATTTTTTAATTCATCAAAACCTTTATTTTTTAGTGCCGAACCTTCGACGATATGATAATAATTATTACATAAAACTTCAATTTCTTTTTTTAATTCTTCAAGTTTCTTTTTATCTACAATGTCTATTTTATTTATAAATATGATATAAGGTATTCTTTTGGAACATAATTTATCAATTATTTTTTTATCCAGTTTATTTAGTCCAGCGGCGGCATCTAAAACCAGTAATACAAAATCCACTCCATTTAATGCCAATTCCCTCATAAATTCAAACCGTTCCTGCCCCGGAGTGCCAAATAAATGTAATTTTCTTCCATTTATTACCGTATTTCCATAATCTATTGCTACTGTGGTTCCATTATGTTCTACTTTACCTATGTTTCCAATTAAATTTTCCATTAATGTGGTTTTCCCCACATCTTCGGAACCCATGACAACAATTTTTATTTCTTTCATAATACTCCCTTAATCCGTGAATAACTTTCTCATACTCCGTTTAATAGCTCCATTTGCCGCAGCTCCCCCAATCAATGTTCTAAGTTCTTTCACAAGTGCCTGAGCTGCAACAAGTGTTGTTGGATTTATTGTTGCATTTTGAGATTCGCTTAATAATTTTTCATCTAAATTATTTAATATGTCTAACGCATCGTCTAATTCTTTCTGTTCTTCCAATAGGTGCATGGATGATGCACTTTTTATAAGTAATTCTGGATTTATGGCTTTTAGAAGCCCTTTAACTCCCGAGGTTTCCACAAGTGAAGCCATTGTTTGAAGTGTCATGATAATTTGCTGTTCAATCATTTTTTCCGGAGCTCCTATAACATTTTTACCCACACTATAATAATCTAAAACGCCAGCTAGTGCAACAGCAGTTACAAGAGAACCCATGTCTGCAACAGAGGATGAAACATCAGCAGGAACCACATAAGCTTTTTTATTGGCACTTTCTGCCAGTTCAACACATTTTTTTATCTGCTCATCAGTAGCATAATTTGTTCCATCTGTTGAAGTTCCGCTTATCACATAATGGCTATGCTGTGGAGTTCCAGGAACCGCAGCAGGATGCATTGAAGATATACCCACATCCTTTCTTTTTGTTCTGAGCTCTACTTCAAGTGCAGCATATAAAACAGCGGGGGATATTGTGCATGTATTTGCTATAATGGCATTTTCCGGGAGGTGGGGAATTATATTTTTTGCTATTTCAATAGTTTTTTTTCCAAATGGTGTGAAAAATATGGCTATCTCCCCATGCCTTGCAGCTTCGATATCGTCTGAAACCACCTTAACCCCGGATTCTTCAACTTTTTTCCACATTTCCTCAGTTAGTATATTTTTGTTAGGTTCTGCAAGTACAACATCATGTCCTGCTTCTGCAAACTCCATGGCAATTCTACTTCCGCCATAAGGTGCCTCCCCACCATAATTTTCAGGTAAATTTAATTGATTTACATACAGGTTTTGGTTTCCTGCACCATATACTGAAATTTTCATAATATACCTCCTCTATTGAACTAAATAAAATAATATTGTATCAATTGTTTATAAATGTTTTATTATAATTATGCATCAATCATACAAAAAAGAATATGGTAGTTATAATTATAAAGAGACTAAACTCGAAGCAGAAGCCGAAATTTAATCTTTTGACTTTATATTACTTCACTAGGATATTAATCGAATCAAAGGAATACATTTAACATTGACTAAATATATTCCTAATTATATTTTTTCAATTACTAAGATTCCATCACTTAAAGATGTGTGTTTAAAATCATAGCCCATAGATTCCAAGGTATCCAATATTTCTTTTTTCGAATGATAGTTTTTAAAAAATTTATTTAATCTATTATAAAACTCAAATAATTCAACATTTATATCAGAAGCTGTATCTTTAAAGAATTCCTCTGCAATAAATAGTTTACCTCCTGAACGCAGAGCATCCATCATCTTTTTGAGGAATATCTTTGGTGATGAAGCATACTTTAGTGTATATGTGCATATAACATAATCGTATTTATTTTTAATTATTGCATCGCAAAAATCCATATGTTTTAATAATACACTGCCATTATCCCATCTTTTAGTTCTTATTTCAGCTATTTTCAGTAAATTTTTTGATATATCTATGCCAGTATATTTTCCCCTAGGGAATATTTTGGAGATATAAAATTCAGGAGACCTAGAACCACAACCTACATCCAATATATAATCGCCATTTTCTAAACCTAAATATTTCGCAGCAATATTTCTACATGATTTCAAATATGAGGTATTTAGTATTATGTCCCAAATATCAGCGTCTTCTATAAAATTAAGCAATATTTTTGGATGGTTATATCCTATAAGGGCATATTTAGATAACTTAGTCATATGGTCGTAGTTTATTGAATAATCTTCCATAAATTTGTCGTATTCTGGATGCTTTATAATTATTTTTTTATCCCTATTTAGTTCTAAACTACCATTTTCGTTTTGATATATTATCTCTAATTTTATGGCAGTTTTTATGTAGTCATTGAGAAAATCATTGTTGGGATAACCTAGAAGTGAATTTACTTCATTTATTTTTGGTTTATATTTATCAATTACGCCATATATTCCAAAATCCATGCCCTGCTTAAAAAATGCTACCAGTAATTCATTACTTAAATATTTTATGGTAAAATCCATGGATTTAAGTGCAGCATTTATGTCATCTATTTTATATTCATATTCGTAACTACTCCTCCCAACTATGTCCTGTATTCTATGATTAAAATTAATTCCCATAATATCACCACTTATCAATTGAATCATAATCTTTTAGGTATTCAACAACATTTTTTCCATAATTAGTTATTACATAGATTTTCATGCCTGCTTCATCGATACACTCAACAAGACCCATCTCAATTAATGAATAACTCCCATTGTATCGATTCCCCATTCCTTTTAGACATCCCAATACATTGCTAGGGTCTGAACCCACCCATCTCGAGAGCTCTGAAAGATATACTCCCTGCGGGTGTATTTTATATAGGAAAAATAATATTTTTTTTCTTAATTTGCTTTTGTTTAATGACCTCAATATTGTGGGGTTGATAAATATCATATCTTTTGCCATCATGCCGTCACACCTGAAGAGTATTATTTCTTAATAACATTATAATTCATATGCATACGATATTATTATGATTATAACATAGGTTAATGTCATAGGTTATAAACCGATAATTATGATATAATTTATGATAATATAATAAATATGAATAAAATTGGAGATAATATCAGGCTGCCGAAAATACTGTGGATATTAAATTCCTTATAATTGAATAAATGCTTTCAAATACACTTTTTTTAGCAGTATTGTTAATATTTTCAGGTATTGTATGATTATTTAACTCAGATGTTGAATGATTATCTACGCTATTGTTGTTAATTACAGAAGGTGGTGTAATGCTGATATTGTTGTTTTTAACAACACCTCCTTTTTTAACAATATTTTTACTTTTTTCTAAAACCATTGGGTAATATGCCCCATTATCTTTGATAAAATTGGGTATTTCTACATAAAGCTTTAAAGTATAATTTCCTTCATCCAAATCCCTCAATTTTACATTAATATGTTTAATTTCTAGAGGATGTATCATTTCAGAGTGTGCTTCACTTTTAAATACTGATACATTGTCTTTAATTAACTCAATCCAATAATTATAATGTATATTGACTGGAAATGCATCGACGGAATCAGAAACTATCTCTGCATGAATCTGGGAATTGTTGTAGGTCAGATTTGTTATGGATAAGGGTGCCACTACCTTAATGGGCTTGGTAATAATAGGAGTGGCATTGGAAAGATTATCCCATATTGCGGTTGGAATTGCATAAAACAAAATATGTCCTTCAAACCCCTCATTAAACTTAATTTTGAAATCAATGGTTTTAAGTCCATTTGGTGGAATATATACTACCCTTTTTGGAGTAGTCGTTTTCACATATCCATCACCCCTCACAACCTCAATCCAAGTTAAACATTCAATTTTTTCATTTAGTGGATTATTCAATGTAGCTACAAATGTATTATAACATCCCGCCACAGGATAGTGTCTAAACACGGGATTTTCATTGATAACAGCAATTTTAGGTCTTAGTGTATCATTATAATCTAGTTCAGCTTTTATATTATGTGCATTAAAATGAATAGTTTTAGAAAATTCTGCCAATGCATCATCTGTTTTTACAAAGAATTGCACATCTCCATTAGCTCCAGTATTAAATGATATTGGAATTGAAATGGTCTTTTCCGCATGAGCTCCTAATGTAAATGGAACATCTGAAATGTAATTTACAACCCCTTCTTTAAAATCATCTTTAAGAATGAGATTTCCAGAGAGGGTTTTATTATATTTATTTACCAATGTTATTTTCATTATGTATGTTCTTCCAACCAATATATCTGCATAGTTGTTAGTTAGCACATAACTCCTATTATCATAAGAATATGTAATATTTTTTATCCTTACAACTGGAATTTTCTCAGGATTTATATTAAGATTTTTAGTTTCAATATATGTATAGGTTCCAGCTGAACAGATTACAATTTTAATCTGTTTATTTCCAGTATAGTTAATATAGCAAGGAATATAAACATCTTTAGTTTCAAAACTGCTCATATTTACATTCTCAGTAGCGGTCCCCATATCATTTTCAATCGATATGGTTCCAAATGTTATACCATCGAATCTATTTTTTAATGTTAATTTAACAATCGCCAAATAAGGATCAGTTTTTAAATACGCCCTTGGTATAACATTATCTTTGTTATAATAACTGTAATGGTCTATCATCTTTTTTAATTCATCGTCTTCAATGTTTGAATCTTTATAAAACTTTCTTAAAATATCCGCAGTAGTTTTATTAATATTGGTGACTACCTCAAAATTCGTCAAAGATATTGGATAAAAAAATTTCTTATCAGATTTATTGCGAGAATATATTATATTTAAATTATCGCTCCCCGTTATTTCAGTATTTGCAGGACCATCCGCGTAATCATGAACCCCCATCACATCGGTATGGACCTGAATTTTTATTGCATCGGCATCCTGGACCACTGGAGGAATCTTGAAAGATACTTCGGATTCACCATATTTTGGAACATATATTAATTTACTATCATTTTCACCATAATATAGAACTCCCGCATCATTTTTATTCTTACTTGCATCTTTATTATAATCCTGAGATACTACTGCAATCCATGTTTTAACCATGTAATCTGACTGAGAATACTTATTATTTTTTAAACTAATTTTAAACCATGGAGAATTACATACTTCAATATTTGGATTGGATTCATTAACGTATGAATCACTGCATGTTATATTTTCAATATCAATTGGATTGGCAACATATATCGTCGTTGATTTAGATGTCAATATATTCCCATTTTCATCTAATACTGATACATATATTTTATGAGGGCCAAATTCCTCAAATTTTAATTTTGCATTTATCACCTCCCCCTTGTTTGGGCTCGGCGGCATAGATATTATTGGAGATTGCCATGATATTCCTTCATCTGATTTAATATCTAGAATAATATTATGCTGGTATGTGTCATGATTAACAACTGCAACACAAATATTAGGGAAGATGCCTACGTCGATATAATATCCACCATATTCCCCATTCAGACCTATAAGAGTATTTGATGTCCAAATATTAGATACTTCAATATTATTTCCATATAATCCATGAATACCGCCAATTAGAATCCCTATAATTATTATATAATGTATTTTTTTCATGGTGTCCCTCAATGGATAAATAACTTAATATAAAATAAATTAAAAATAAAGACCCATATATAATATAACTTGTTCAATTTATATTATTTAAATATAATAGTGTATGTGTATATGTAGGTTATATTATAATCGGAGAATATGGGTAATTAAACCAAAAAAGGTGATTTAATGAAGTTAAAATATCCTAGCTTGATTCTTTGCATGATTTTTTTACTAATGAATGCAGGATATGCCCTAAATTACAAATGGACATCAACAATACCTGTTGAATTTGTCCCACTTTCAAGTATTGATAATCAAACACAGTTGGAATATTATTTAAATAAGCATAATATTGTTGTTTTTTATATGGATGAAAAATATAGTATAAAAAGTAACGATTGGATACTATATAAATTTAATATTACAAGAGTTAGCCCAGACAAAATTCCAGACTATGGAAATTACACACTCGTAAGTAGTAATGGGGTTGTTGTATTATATCCCGAAAATAGTGTATATCGTGATAAAGATGGGGCATTGATATACAATACACCAATGCCAGTAAATGATGTAGAATATAAAATTCAACATGTTCCCCCAGTGAAACAGGAGAAGAATAGTATAATCCCAGATTATTATGATTATGTATTAATAAATAACGGAACATTTATCATATATCCTCAAAAATACATAACAAGGGACGACGATGGTGCATTAATTTATAATCCTCCATTAAAACAAAATAATAGTAAAGAATACAAGATATCATATGGGAAGCATATTAATGAAAAAGTAATCCCAAATTATTATGATTATGTATTTGTAAATCAAAATAATGTTTTTGTTATATATCCTCAAAAATACATAACAAAGAACAAAGACGGTGCAATAATATACAATCCGCCATTAGATATTAAAAACGATAATATTCCAATATATAATGTTAGCACTAAATTAATAGATGCAGAAAAAGGAGTTTATGAAATCAAACCTAAAAAAATATTGATAACGCACCCAATAAATCCAGATGACAAAAATATTTTGGATTTCATTGGATATTATGTTTCAGAAAATAACGGGACATTTGCATATATAAACAAAGTTCCACCACACTACAAACATGTTCTCATTAACGGAATAGTGGTTCAAAATGCCATCCCTGATAAAAACGGAGACTATGCAGTAGATGTTGCAGGGAGAAAGATAAAAGTCGATTTAAGAGATGATGATTTAATAAATAAAAAGATAAAAACAGTAAAAGGACTCTCGGAGATTTTAAATATAAATGCAACCTATATATCAACAGGTTCAGAAAATTTAAAGGTTATTAAAAAAGAAAACCCTGATAAGAATGAATTGGATGCATTGTTAAATGAATATTGGTTTAAAAAATGGTATAATGATGAATATTACCATACATACTACAACCCATCAAATATTAAAAACAATTACAATGCCAAAGATTTTGACGTATTGGCCATGAGCTATTATCCGATAATATACACCGATAAAGCACCTGAAACTTTCCAAAATGACCCAAAAGGTGGATATTACCCAGAGGTTATAAGTTATAAAGGAACTGATGATATTGGATACTGGGAAAAAGGGGTAAAATCCGATAATAAATATTATTATTACGATAAAAATGAACCCCATTGGAATGATAACGATAAATATGTAAGTAATTGGTATTATGAAGGAAAATCCGTTTCGCCTGCAAATGATTCTGAAATGAACGATAAATACAAATATTTCAACCAATGGTTTGTTAAAAATTATGGCTATGCAGTAAGTGAAGGTGTTGATGGATTGCTTTTAACATCTAATGATAAAAACCTGGTTGATGCAGTGTTTGGAAAAGAAAATAATAATATATCGTGGAAACTTGCCATGGATGGCAAACTAAGTTATGTTGTAATCCCTGATTACAAAGGAGTTTCAAAGGAAAATAACATAACAATAGTAAAAATCCCTGGATTAACCAATGACCTATATGGCATGCATTATATCAAAGAATACTATATCCCCCCAAAGGACGAAGAATTTGGAGTTTATGTGGCAGATATTGTGGAATATAACGTCAGCAAAATATATATGTTAAAGAATAACTATACGTGGATTTGTTCATTTAAAAATTATGCAGATTGGATAAATAATTATATGTATAGCAACATTAAAATAGTAAATAGCACCATAATAATTGCAAAATCTAACAATCCCATAAAAATAACTATTTACAAAAAAGGAACAAATATTACCTCCCCCGACCTGTTAAAAATACCAATGGAAGAATACGATAAGAATTCAAATAAAATAATATTATATTGTTTTTCCAACGGGAGCTCTACAATAAAATTAAGTTAAATTCCAATAATTATAACATATGGTGATTTTATGAAAATAGGATTTTATAATATACAGGGAGGCACGGGAAAAACCACCATTGCTACAAATATGGCTTATTACCTTAGTGATAGGATAAAAACCATATATATAGACTGCGATATATTTGGGGGCAATGGGGCATTATTATTTGGGCTCGAAAATAACCCCAATACCTTAAATGCATATTTGGATAGAGAATGCAGTTTGGATGATATTATTCATGAACATGATAATTTATCAATTATCGTTTGTGATACAACCCCAAATGCATTTAATACAGACATAGACCAGAAAAAATTTTTAGATGTCATAAGATTCGCAGATGAACATTATGATGTTGTTATACTTGATTTGCCACCAAATATCACCGAAGGTAATATATTATTCTCCAATGAGAATGTATTAAATAAAATGATAGTGGTGGCAGAGGATAGTATTCCAGGAATTGCAAATACTCTTAAAACTATTGAATTATTGCATGCCCTTAGTATTGAAATTGTGGGGACTATTGTAAATAAAGATAGAAGTATTGTAGATTTTGAGGATATATTGGATAATGTTATGGCCATACTCCCATATGATAAAAAAGTTGAATATCAATGGCTGGATGGAGTCCCAATTATAAAAAAACGGTCAGCATTTGGAAAGGAACTAAGTTTTTTAGCTGATGAACTAACTGAAGCATATATAGAAAAAGATTTGGCTACTTTGAGAGCTCTAAAAATAGCAAAAGAATTTAGGAGCTCTATTATTGGAAATGATGATAACCGTAAATTTGATGAATTTTAATGTTAAGATTAACGCTGCATTTAATACTATTAACCTAATATTAATAAAAATAAATTACATGATGGTGGAATAGGTGCTAACAAAAAGAATTATTCCATGCTTGGATATAAAAGAAGGAAGAGTTGTAAAAGGAACAAATTTTGTTGAGTTAAGGGACGCGGGTGACCCCGTAGAGCTCTCAAAAATATACAATGAACAGGGTGCAGATGAGCTCGTGTTTTTAGACATTACTGCATCATATGAAAAAAGAGATATATTAATAGATTTAGTAGAAAGGACAGCAGAGCAGGTATTTATCCCCTTAACAGTTGGTGGAGGTATAAAAACTGTCGATGATTTTAGAAGAATACTCAGGGCAGGGGCTGATAAAATATCTATAAATACTGCTGCGGTTAAAAATCCTGCATTGATTAGAGAAGCTAGTGAAATATTCGGTTCTCAGTGTGTAGTTGTAGCTATTGACGTAAAAAGAAACTACGTTGATGAAGATAAACTTGAATCCAAAGATTTGGAAGATAAAAATATCGTAAAAATTGACAAAAATAAATACTGCTGGTTTGAAGTCTATATCTATGGAGGTAGGAAAGGAACAGGCATTGATGCTATTGAATGGGGTAAGGAAGTGGAGGAGCTCGGTGCAGGGGAGATACTTTTAACCAGTATGGATGCAGATGGAACAAAAGAAGGTTATGATATTGAACTAACAAAATCAATGTCAATGAATGTAAAACTTCCAGTAATAGCAAGTGGTGGTTGCGGAGCTCTTGAACATATCTATGATGCATTCGAGTATGGGAAAGCGGATGCAGCACTGATGGCTAGCATACTGCATTATAGGGAATATACTGTTCAGGAGATAAAGGAATATTTATTAAAAAAGAGTATTCCTGTTAGATTATAATTTGTTTCCAACTGACACGAGCAATAGCGAGGGAAGTATTTTTTATATTATTTTATTTTGAATTATTTTACTTAACTATAAAATTATCATCACTCTTTTTTTATAGTGAAATGAGATATGTATATATATTAAATTTTTTAAAAAAATTATAAAATTATAAAAGAAAATATTATATTAATACCATCATAAAAAAGGAGGAAAACTATGGCAAAAAGTAGTTCAAAATCATCATCTGATGTGGAAAATGCAAAATTTATGGTAGCAAAAGAAGCGGCAAATCTTATAAAAGATGGAATGATTGTAGGCCTTGGTTCAGGCTCTACTGCAAATTTGTTCATAAGAGAGCTCGGAAGAAGAGTGGTAGAAGAGGAATTAAGTATATTTGGAATACCAACTTCATTTGAATCTAGAATGCTTGCTATTCAATATGGAATTCCTTTGGTTTCACTTGATGAATATGGTGAAATAGATATTGCTGTTGATGGTGCTGATGAAGTTGATAAGGAATCACTCTGTCTTATAAAAGGGGGCGGAGGATGCCATACAAGAGAAAAAATAATAGATTACTGTGCAAAGGAATTTGTGGTTATGGTGGATGAAAATAAGATTGTAGATTTATTGGGCGACAAAACACCAGTTCCATTAGAGGTTTTACCTTTTGCATATTCCACCGTTTTAAATGAATTATTAAAAAGAAATGCCGCACCATCAATAAGAATGGCTGATAGAAAAATGGGCCCAGTAATTACAGATAATGGAAATATGATTATAGATGTATTTATTGACCTAAAAAATCCCGAAGAAGTTGAAAGAGAATTAAACAATATTCCAGGAGTTATAGAAAATGGAATATTTACAAAAGTAGATAAGGTTCTTGTTGGAAGCCCAAAAAAAGTTAAAATATTGAGTAAATAATTTTAATTATATTTTATATGTTTTTATATTCTTAGGTCATGCAATTGGTTTCATTTGTTTCAAAGTATATCATTTGATAGTTCAAATTAACCAATTGATTTATAAGTCTCATTGCTGGTTTCGTTGCCGTCCCCAACTCGACTTATGGGGTGAGACCCGCACCCTCCTACCCGCTACTGGATTCGCGGTTCGCTTGCGTTAGCAACGACATAAAACCTTTCGGTTTTAAGTTTTCCTTCGCTACTCGACGAAAATCTAAAAGATTTTCGGGAGTCATCGAATTCTTCGAATTCGATTCGACGCTTGGAAATGCAATGAAATGCGAAGCATTTCATCTAATTGCTTACTTTGTATAATTTTTCATTTAAAGTCGGAAGAAATAGTATTAAAGTGATACTTACTATAAAACATAGTTCGTAATAAGTATTTAAAACTTATGGTATTATTATTTAACAATATTTGAAACATTTGGTTAAAAGTGTGTATGATATTTTTTAGGATAGAATATATTATTGGTGGTTAAATGGAAAGTCTTTTGAGTAAAAGCCCGGGCACATATACCGTTGTAAAAATAGCAAGCCCATGCAAAAAATTCCATGAGCTCGGCATAATTCCTGGTTCTAAAATAACAGTGATTTCTTCAAATAAAAGGGGACCTATACTTGTAAGAATAGGAAATTGCAAAATAGCCATAGGAAGGGGCATGGCAAATTCTATACTTGTGGAATAATCTTATATATTATAATAATTTATTTAATCATAATTAAACATTTTAAACTCACTAAAATATATGGGGAAATATATGAATAAATATATGAATAAATCGAAAACTGTAAAATCAAATATTTTTAAACTTGACAAAACCCCTTCGAGGTTTTATAAGTTCGACAAAAACCAAAGGAATTTGTCTCAATCAGCGAATCCTTTGGATTCGCTTCGAAAACATTTAAACCATATTTTAAAATATATTATTAAACACTCATGCTCCTGCTGTTCAAATAAAGATAGGTGTGAAACATACATAAAATATTATAAAGAAAAAGATAATAATAGATGAATAGATGAAATGGTGTGAAAATGGGCAATAAT
Source organism: Methanothermococcus jasoni (assembly GCF_049075655.1). Classification (GTDB taxonomy): domain Archaea; phylum AGJL01; class Methanococci; order Methanococcales; family Methanococcaceae; genus Methanofervidicoccus. The sequence continues at coordinate 233,255 of NZ_CP157522.1, forward strand.
AACAACGATAATAAAAAAATAGTGGCACTTACTGGTCAGCCCAATGTTGGAAAAACCACATTATTTAACTCACTCACTGGAATGAGGCAGGAAATAGGAAACTGGCCAGGTGTGACTGTTGAAAAAAAGGAAGGTCTGTTAAAATATAAAAACGCAGAATTTAAAGTAGTTGATTTACCTGGAATATATTCTTTGATGTCTAATTCCATAGACCAGAAGATAGCCAGAGATTTCATACTTGAAAATAAGGATATAATAATTGTAAATGTAATCGACACCCCAAATATTAACAGAAATTTATATTTAACACTACAACTTATAGAGCTCGGCAAGTCTCCGATTTTATGTTTAAATCTTATTGATGAAGCTGAAAAATACGGAATAGTTGTTGATGAGAAAAAGCTCAGTGAAAAGTTAGGAGGATTACCAGTTATAAAAATGTCTGGAAGATACAATGTTGGAATACCAGATTTAAAGGAAAAAATTTATAAATATAAACCTAAAAAACCCTGCGAAATTACTTATTCTGAAATATTGGAAGATGCCATTGAAAAAATTGTTAAAAAAATAGAAGAATGCAAAAATTTGGAATTAGGTGAAAAATTCAAATCTGTTCCAAAAAGATGGCTTGCAATATCCCTGCTTGAAGGAGACCCCGAGGTTTTAGAAGAATTTAAAGATAAAAAAGAATTGTTAGCCTTTGTAAAAAATATAAAAAATAATATTGAAAATGAAATAAAACACGATATTGAAAGTTATATTGTTGAACAGAGATATAAAAAATCTGACGAAATTTTAAAGGACATAATGACTGAGAGCCAACTGCATGAAGATATCGACACAATAATACTTCATCCCGTTTATGGGTTTGTAATCTTTGGAATTGTTATGTATTTAATGTATAGTTTTGTATTTGGGTTTGGAGATTTCTTCTCTGGATATATCGGCATGTTTTTTGACTATCTTGGAGATTATTTGACAAAAATACTTCCAGCCACATATGCCGGATTTGTGGTAGATGGTGCATTGTCAGGAGTCGGCGGAGTATTGGAGTTCTTCCCACAAATTGTGTTAATAATGTTTTCTTTGGCAATATTGGAAGATTGCGGGTATTTATCAAGAGTGGCAGCTCTGATGCATGAGGTAATGTCGAAAATAGGACTTGGTGGAAAGGCATTTATCCCATTTATAATAAGTTTTGGATGTAATGTTCCTGGATTAATGGCTACAAGGTTTATGTCTAGCCATAGAGAAAGGCTTATTACATTACTTGTGGCACCTTTGATTCCATGTTCGGCAAGATTTGTAGTAATAGGATTTATGGCGTCCGTATTTTTCCCACAATATGCAACATTATTTACTCTTGGAATATTGGGAATCGTGTTTATCTTACTAGGGGCTGTTTCATATCTATTGGGTAAATTAATAAAAGGAGAACCTGAGGAGTTTATATTTGAATTACCGCCATATAGAACACCCGACTGGAAAAATATTTTAAAAATAACATGGGAAAGAAGCAAGGCATTTCTAAAAAAAGCAGGAACCGTTATTGTGGCAGGCTCTCTTGCATTTTATGGGCTGTTGAATTACCCAAGCATTGACAACAGCTATGCAATTGCAATAGGTAAAATATTAGAGCATATTACTTTATGGATGGGCATTGATTGGAGAGGGGTTATTTCCTTGATGTTTGGAGTTGTCGCAAAGGAGCTCGTAGTATCTACAATGAACATAGTTTATGGTGGTGAGGTGAGCTCCGCTTTAACACCATTGAAGGCCTTTGTTTTCACTCTTGTATCTGTTCTGTATATTCCATGTTTAGCAACAGTTGCGGCACAATATATGGAAACAAAAAGTTTAAAATGGACTTTATTTGGCGTAGCATACAATATATCCTTGGCAACGGTAGTTGGTATCGTCATATATAATATTGGAAAACTTCTTGGATTCTAAGGAAATAAAAAAATTAAAAAAATTAAAATAGAATGAGATATAAATAAAATAATAACTAGGTAATTAAAATAATTAAAATAATTAAATAATAAACAAATTTAATAAAATAAATATTAATTTTTATTTTGTTTCATTTTAGTTCATTATAATGGGGATAGTATGGATAAAAATGATATATACGTGGTGGTTCCGGCATACAATGAAGAAGAAATGATAGGAAACACTTTAAAAAAATTAAAAGATGAAGGCTATAAAAACATAATTGTTGTAGATGATGGAAGTAGGGACAATACCTACAACATAGCAAAAGAAGAGGGAGTTATTGTTTGCAAACATATTATAAACAGGGGATTAGGCGGAGCTCTGGGGACAGGCATAAAATGTGCATTGGAGTATAATCCAAAGATAATAATTACATTTGATGCCGATGGACAGCACGACCCAAGGGACATTGAAAAGGTTGCAAAACCTATTTTGAATGAAAATTACGATGTTATAATAGGAAGCAGGTTGATGGATGAAAAAGAAGTAAAAAATATGCCAAAGATAAAAAGAATAGGAAATTGGGGTTTGAATTTCTTAACATACTTAATGGGCGGACATTTTATTACAGACAGCCAAAGCGGTTTAAGGGCATTTTCCAATAAAGCCGCGAAGATACTAATAAACCAATTAAAAAGTAATAAATATGAAGTTTCTTCTGAATTTGTTGTTTTAATCAAAAGAAATAATTTGAAATTTAAGGAAATCCCTATAAAAACGATATATACAGATTACTCTATGGCTAGGGGAACAAATGTGATTACTGGGTTTAAAATACTTGTAAAGCTTATAATTCATAAACTGATTTAAAATAACATTGTTAATACCACATAACACTACAACATAATATGTGATAATATGAAATACTTATTAATTTACTCTACAAAGGATTTAGCTGGGATGAACATTAAAAACAATCTGAATAATTTAAATTTAGATGATTTAAAAGAAAATATCTATTTTTTTGAAACCGACAAAAAACTTACGGAGCTCTCACAGAAAGACCTACCAAACGATTATGACTATTATATTTTTCTATCAAAACACAGAAGTGAAAGCAAAAAACCAACATTAACAGTCCATACTTCTGGAAATTTAACAACTGACAATTCACACGGCGGAAATATTGAAGAAATATGTCCATGTGATGGAGTTTTAAATTCTCTTTTGCTTAAAAATATTTCTAAATACAACAATTTAGAAGAATATAGTCAATTTAATTTTGAAGTGTCATTTGAGGCAGTTCATCATGGACCTACTGATTTAAATGTTCCATCGGTATTCGTTGAAATTGGAAGCTCCGAGAAAGAATGGGAAATTAAAGAAGCTGGGGAAATAATTGCAAAATCAATTATAGACACAATTAAATCCATTGAAAATAAAAATTATAATGTCTTGGACAAAGTTGTTGGATTCGGTGGAGGGCATTATGCTCCGAGATTTACAAAATTGGTATTGTCAAATAAATGCTATGTGGGATATATTATTCCAAAATATGCCAAACTTTCTGAGAAGGTTCTTAACCAAATACTAATTAAACAGGATTTTGATTATATATTGTTTGATTGGAAGGGACTTAATAGCGAGGATAAAAAAAGATACATAGAATTTTTTGAAAAAAACGATATTTTATGGAAAAAAGTTAAAGATTTATGTTAATATAAATATAATGTGATATCATGAGAGAGATTCTTACAAAATTTAAAAAAGGAGAATTAACCTTAGAGGAAGTAGAAAAAAAATTAAAATTATTTCATCTTGATGAAATAGAAAAGCTATATAATCTGGATTTTAATAGAAGAAATAGGACAGGAGTTCCAGAGGTGGTTTATGGAGGAGGGAAAAAAACAGAGGATATTGCAGAGATTCTCCTTAAACTTGCAGAAGACAACGGCACGGCACTTGCAACTAGGGTAAATGACATTGAAAAAGTGGTTGAATTATTAAATAATATGAAAGACATTGATGAATTTACTATCGATGTTAATGAAATGGCAAAAACAATATCCCTCACAAAAAAGAATTATAAAATTGACAGCATTGGAAAAATCGGAATAATTACAGCAGGAACTTCTGATATTCCCGTGGCTGAGGAGGCAAAAGAAGCCGCAAAATTAATGGGATGTGAGGTATTAACTGCTTATGATGTTGGAATTGCGGGGATGCACAGAATTACAAAACCATTAAAAAAAATGATAGATGAAGATGTTTGCTGCATAATTGTAATTGCAGGTATGGAAGGAGCTCTACCATCAGTAGTGGCGTCTCTTGTGGATGTCCCAGTTATTGGAGTTCCAACCTCAACAGGATACGGCGTAAAAGAAACTCCACTTCTTACAATGCTTCATTCCTGTGCCCCAGGACTTGCGGTAGTAAATATGGATAATGGTTTTGGTGCAGGAATATTTGCAGGATTGATGGCTTATAACATATATAAACGGTTGAATATTTCAAATTCTAATGGAGATTAATAGGGGTCTGTCCAATGTGAGAGCGTTGGTTAGTAAATGCTCACATTGGACTTGGGCGTCATCAACCTTATATCCCTCTGGGTTCATTGGGAGCATGTCATCAGTCTCCTCCCCTGTCATGGGGACCCCAACTCCACCCATCAATTCGACAATTTGTTGGATGTTTTAACATGTTTAAAAGAGGTTTAGGAAAGTCTTGGGGTTGATTAGATTGACACTATAAACTATGCATGAAAACACTATATAAACATTTCGAAAACTAAATGCTCCCATACACTCACAAATACTCACAAAAAACTAAACAGTTTTAAACGGCAAGAATTTGGGATATACTTATTATAAAAAATATTTTAAGGGAACGAAAATGAGCACCAAAGTTATTGAAGGAACTTTTTTGAAAATAGGCGAGGATTGCGAAGAGTTAAATAAAAGCTTGCAGAATTTTAATGGATACATGAGGTTATCGATAAAGAAAGATAACGATTTTGAAGAGGGATATATTTTTTTAGAAAATAATGTGCCTGTGGGGTATTATTACAACTACAACAATACCGAAGCCTTTGGAAGTAAGGCAATTGAATATATCGAGGAAATGAAAAAAAATAGATGTATTGTGGAGTTATACCGATATGATGCAGGCAAATTAAACCTAATGAAAGACTTATTTAAAGAGATGTTTTTAGATAAATCCGAATTAAAAGTAAAAAAAGCAAATCACGAAAATGAAAGCATGGACGAAAAAATACATGAAAGCCAATCCTCATGCAAATATCAAAAAATAATATTGGACATTCCCAGCGGAAAACCCTTAAAAATGGGGATAAATGGAGATTATAAAGAATATTTGGAAGGTTATAGATTATTAGATATATTTAAAAAAGACGATGGTGGATTTAAAAGAGCCTACATTGTATATTATAACAAAGAGCCCATTTTGGCTGCTTATGAAGATAACAATGGAGTGTTATTTGGAAATGACGCAGATATATTTATTAAGGAGCTCTTAAATAATTTAGATGCAATAATAGATATATATGAATATAATGTTGAAAAAGTAAATATCTTAACAGAATATTATCCACATATTAAATTAAAAAAGGAAAATCTAGAACATGATGAAAACAAAAGTGGGTCAGATGAAGAGAATTTAGGGGAATTTATATCTGACCTATCTAAGAAAAAAGAAATGCCCCCTACTACGGATGAAAACGATGAACCATTATGTAAAGAAGAACTTCTAAAAAAACTGGGGATACATGCACCAAATGATGATATGATAGATAACATTATTCAAAATGTTCTAGTTCCTGATGCGTATGAATTAAAAAACATGGAAGATGATTTAAAGGAAAAAATTTCAGAATTTTTAAAAAATCAAAAGGATATCCAAAATTTTTTAATAAATATCTCACTAGAATATAATCAAAGATACATCTGCGAATGCAAAATCAAATTAGAACCTAAAAAAAGATTTGGGATTATAAAAAGGGAATTGGATATACCATATATAAAAGATGGGATATATAATATATTAAACAACTACATTATAGACCTGGATTCAAAGGTATCTATCGAGTTAGTATAGGGTGTGTGTTTTATGGAGCTCATATATATATTTGTTATAATGTCAATTTTAGGATTTTTTATTACATTCTCAGTCTGGAAGATATACAAGTTGGAAAAATCTAGGCGGGAACAGGAACAAAAAGAAGAACTTGAAAACGAAATTATAGAAGGATTACTTGAACTAAAAAAACATACGGTAAAATCAAATAATAAAAAATTATCTGATAAATATGATTTACTAGAAATAGCTTTTGAAAATGATGTATTGGACATAACCATAGCTAATGAGGAGGGTTTACCTATTGTATCTACACTTAAAGACCCTGATGAGGACTCTGCACAATACAGTGCATTATTTCAAAATGTCAATAAATCACTAAATAGCAATCTGTTAAAAGTAAGTATTAAATGTGAAGAGGGATATAGATACATATTACCTATTGTTAAAAATAATACTTCATTATATGTTATCGTTAGCTCAAATATCGAAATTGATTCAATCAACGAAAAGAAATTAACAAAAGATATATTAAATATTCTTGACAGATACATTCCGAATTAAAAAGAAAAGGCAGATGATGATGTTATCCCCGGCTGATTATGATGAGAAAATCTTAAAAAACTGATGCCTTATTTTTATATAAATACTAAGTTTTAGATTTTGTTGGTCATTTAGTAGATTACCTTCTTTTTTAGCAAACATTATAAAGTCATTAATTTAAATAAATCGATTAAAAATGATAAAAAATAAAAAAATAAAAGAAAACAATTATAATCTTTCAGCAAAAGCAAATTTTTGTTTTACTGATGTGATTTTAATTGTGAGTGTTTCTCCTTTTGTAGTGCTAGGGACGAAAATAACAAATCCTTCGATTCTTGCTATTCCGTCACCCCCTCTTCCTACATCTTCAATTGTTACATCATATTCTTTTCCTTCAACGACAGGAACATTTCTTTCATTTTGTCTGTATTCGCCAAAAACCATTTTATTCACCTAAGTAGAAATATATTTATTTATTCACCATATTTATGGTTAATTATAACTTGGTTTTATAGTATATAAACCTATCTATTGTTTATTATTTGAAACAATAAAATATATACCGCCAATACGGGCATTTATCGGCATTTGTCCGCATATATCGCATCTAAAAAACCAAAGTGTCTCTATTTGTCGAATATACTTTCAATTTATGGATATATGGATTATGAAAAAAAAGCCTTAAATATTTAATAATAATTACCTATAATGATATTAAAAAAGATTAATGGTGATTTTTTGATTAGTGAGATATTTTCGTCCATTATGGGGGAAGGAAATTTCATTGGAAGGAGATACATTTTTGTTAGATTTAAAGGATGTCCTCTGAACTGCATATACTGCGATGAATATGTAAAAGATAATATTCCATGCAGAGTTGAAGAGATTCCTGGAAGTGGAGAGTTTAAAGAATGTCCCGATATAGAAGATAAGTTAATTGATGTGATAGGTAAATTAAAAACTCCTGATTTATTTGCAGTATCATTTACAGGAGGAGAGCCTTTATTATATTCCAATGAAATAAAAAAATATTCTGAAATTCTTCATGATTTAGGTTATAAAACTCATCTGGAAAGCAATGGCATGTATCCCGATAGAATAAGTTTTTTTGACTATGCTTCAATAGATATAAAGCTTCCAGAACATTTTAATGATATAAAAATCGAAGATTACGAAAAACTCTATAAAAACGAATTAAAATCCATAAAAAAACTATATGACTTAGGTTCTAATGTATATGCAAAGATAGTAATTATGGAAAATACAGATCCAGTGGTTATAGGAGATATTGCAAAGGATTTATCCGATATTGGAAATATTATGTTATGCATACAACCTGTGAGCTCATGTTTAAATGTCAAATCCCTGCCCACTCAAAAGAAATTATTGGATATTATGGAATTATGCGGAGCTCACCTAAATGACAATGTAATTTGCACTTCACAGATGCATAAATATCTGGGCATGTTATAAAAAAATAAATAAAAATTAAATTGGGAAATGATTATTTGGTTTCCAATACATAAGCCCCAGGACCTAATTTTGTGTAGTATATTGGGCAATCCCAAGTTTCTTTAAATATTTTTTTAACTTCCAAAACATATTCTTTTTTAGGTAATGATATAATTGCAGGACCTGAACCACTTATTGTAATTCCATACACTAAATCTTTTACCTTTTCCTTAACTTCTGAGTATCCATCTATTAATGAAGCCCTACATGGCTCAACCACAGCATCCTGCATCATGTATTTTCCAAAGAGCTCTATGTTGTTGGTATGAAGTGCATAAACCATTCCGCATGCTTTTCCTACATTATTCACCATATCCTTTATAGGAATCTCTTTTGGAACAATCTCCCTTGCCTCTTTTGTGGATATTTGTATGTTTGGGAGAGCTACGAGCACTTCAAATTCCACAGGAGTATGGAGCACTTCCAAAGGTTCGTAATTAACAACCATTGTAAATCCACCAAATATTGCCGGTGCAACATTGTCTGCATGTGGAGCTCCTGCGGCAACAGCTTCACCTAATGATGCGTATTTGGTGAGCTCTAATTTTGAAAGTTTTAAATTAAACAATTCATTCATTGCCACAGCAACTCCTGCACAGGATGCGGAACTACTTCCCAATCCACTTCCTGGTTTTATTCCTTTTTCTATGTGAATGTGGATACTGTCGTTTATATTGAAATCTTCCATCATCTTTTTAGCCACAACTCCCGCAGTGTTTTTATCCACATCTGTTGGAATCTCCTCGCATTTCTCTCCTTCCATGGATATGGTTATTTTCTCATCATCATCTGTTTTCATAATTGTGATGGTGTCATAAGGTTCATAAAGTGCCAATCCAAAAACATCATATCCAGGACCTAAATTTGCAGAAGTCCCGGGAGAACATACTTTAACCATTTTCATAATCTCACCTAATATATAATGCATTAAATAATAATTATAATAAATCATATGTTGTTAATAATATATAATATATTATATAGGGGGTGGCAATTATGAAAAGATGGAATTTATCTTTTAAAAATCTGATGATTCCAGTATGGTAGTTTTTAAAATCCCCTTAAAACAGGCTGTATATTATCTTTATTTTAATAAAATTCAGCAAACCGAATTTAAAAACTCTTTTATAGTTTAAAAATAATAATTTATCATAAATATCTTTTTTGGTGATATTATGAAAGGGGGAGCTCTTGTTTTAATTAGTATATTTATATATTTAGTAGCATTTTGTGGATGTATAGACAATAGTAAGGATAACGGAAATACGATAAATAAGATAAATGAATTTAAGGTAGTTCCAGCAGACGAGGCGACATTTAAAGAATTTGTTAGTAAATCAACAGCTCATAGTTATGAATACTACAATATACTTGGTGGATTCAATACTGCATCAGGAAGAGTAAAAGCTTTACCCACAGCAGAATTAGGTATTTCCGCAGATTCAAATGGCGTAGAGCGACATTCTGAAACCAATGTGCAGGTAAAAAGCGTAGATGAAGCAGATATTGTAAAAACTGATGGTAATTATATTTATTTCACTCCACCGGGAAGTTATCACATTATAAAAAATTATCCGGAATATCCGCACTCTTTTGGAGTTGAAAAAACATATATAATAGATGCCCTTCCACCAGAATCAGCAGAGATTATTAAAGATATTTCAAATGGTGGTGTGCTTTACTTGTGCAATGACAATTTAATAATAATTGACTACAACAACGATGAGATATTAAACTACAATGTTTCAAATCCAAAAAATCCAAAATTAAAGTGGAAAATGGATTTAAATGGTTCCTATGTGGATTCAAGGGTTCATAATGGAAAGTTGTATTTGATTGTATCAAAATTTGATTATATAGTTTGTCCAATAATTTGGAATGGAGTAAAAATAAATTACAATAAATACTACATTCCAATAGTTCCAGATGTTATATCAAGAGATTTCGATAGAACATATATAATCTCTTCAATAGATGTAAATAGCGGAAATATTGAAAATACAATTGCTACATCGGGAACCTACTATACCACAACATACATGTCAAAAAACAACATTTATTTCACCTATCATTTAATACCCAATGAAAACATACTGTTTATCAACTTCTTAAAGGAAAACTCCAATAAATACTTCCCAAATAGCACTGCCGTTTTAATTAATAAAGTTCTGAGCTCTGAGCTCTTTGGTGATGAAGCAAAGTATGTTGAAATTAGAACAATATTGGATGCATATTTCAAAACCCTTCCAAGTGAAGAGAGAATGAATTTAATAAATAAAATAAACAAGGACTATGAAATATACCTTGAAGAACACTGGGAAGAGCTGGAAAAAACTGGGATAATGAAAATAGATATAAATACCTTTGAAGTTAAAAGTGGGAGCGTTCCTGGAAGATTGATAAACCAATTTGCAATGGATGAATACAACAACAATTTAAGAGTTGCCACAACAATAGGGAACTATTGGAAATTTAGAGATAAAATGACAAATAATTTGTATATTCTTGATGATGAGCTAAATATAAAAGGAAAACTTACCAATCTTGAAAAAGGAGAGCGGATATACGCTGTTAGATTTATGGGGGATACTGCATATATTATCACATATAAAGAAACTGACCCATTGCTTGTAATAGGTTTAAAAGACCCTAAAAATCCAAAACTACTTGGGGAATTAAAAATTCCTGGATATTCAACATACTTGCATCCAATAGGAAACAATAGACTTATAGGCATAGGAAAGGGCGATGATAGAAAACTAAAAATATCGTTATTTGATGTGAGCGACCATACTAATCCAAAAGAAGTTGATAAATACAAACTTCCTGAATATTGGTCCCCTGCTCTTTACAACCATCACGCATTTTTATGGGATAAAGATAAGAATATAATGGTAATACCTGTGGGAGCTCATGTTTATATGTTCAAAATAGAAAATGATAAAATAACAATGAAAAAAGACGATAAACACAAATCAAATGTTTTAAGGTCATTGTATATTAACAATTACATATACACATTCTCAAACGACGAAATCCATATAATCGATGAAAACAGCTGGAATACAGTTAAAAAGATTGGATTAAATTGATAATTTTTTAATCGAACCGTAGATTCGAGCTATAAAAAATCCCTTTGGATTTTTATTCAATTTTATTTTAAATATTTATTTAAATACCCTCTTGGAGTAATCATTTTATTATCTACTATTTTTGTGTTTGAGTTTCCAATTATTAAGGTGGTGTTCATATCGATATAATTCATATAATCATCTAAATTGCTTGTTAAATCATTCAAAGTGGTTATTTTATATTCTTCTGAATCTCTTCCAGCATTTTTAACGATTCCAATAACATAATTTATTTTTCGTTTTTCTGCATAATTTTTTATAACATCCAGAGTCTTTAAAAATGGCTCTTTTCTTGATTTACTTAATGGGTTATATATTGCAACAACAAAATCCCCTTCCAATGCACATTTAACTCTGTTTAATATAACTTCCAATGGTGTGAGCAAATCACTTAAACTAATTACGCAAAAATCATGATTTAGCGGAGCTCCTAATATTGCCGAGCATATGCTTGCAGATGTTAAACCACTTATTACTTTTATGGGGACATCAATATTGTTTTTTTCTCGGAGCTCATAGGCAAGGGACGCCATGCCATAGATTGTAGCATCCCCACTTGATACAAGTGCGACATCTTTATCTTTCGCTTCATTTAGAGCATAACTTGTTCTATCAATTTCTTTTTTCATTCCAGATGTGTAAATTGGCTTGTTAAATCGTTTTATAAATTTTTCATAACCTTTATAGCAGACAATTAAATCGACATTGTTTAAAATAGCCTCTGCCTCTTCTGTAAAAAAATCTTTATTGCCCGGTCCTATTCCAACGATATAAAGCATAATATCACATAATTTAGATTCCATAAGAAGAAAATATATTCAATAAAATAATCTTAATAAATGGTAGCTGTGTCAGACAGTGCTGATGTCGTCATCCTGAATAAATGATTTTTATTTATTCAGTCAGTGGGGGTAACTCTCATCATCCACAAATTAATATTATAAAAATAGATATTTAAAGGTATCGAAAAATCCGAATAATGAAATCAGGGCGAAGCAGAGAGCAATAAATTCCGAAGATTTTTGTTTTAATCGGAGCTCCGAAGAAGTATCATATAAATAATTTTACAATGTTCTTCACTTGGTTCTAAATGTTAATTATGTTCAGTATTTTCCGAACTTTCATTCTCGGGCTTTTTGGGAATTATAAAACAGGCGATAATATATAATAGAAGTCCAGCCCCCCAATATAAGGCAATAATCGCCCATAACAATCTAACAATCACTGGGTCTATATTTAAATACTCTGCAATACCACCACATACTCCACACAACACTTTATCGGTATCTGATTTATAAAGTCTTTTTTTAACATTAGTCATGCGTATGCCCTCCAATGAAACATATGAATATAACTTCGAAGTAGTTTATTCTATTAATATAGTATTGATAAATTATTTAAAATAAGAGACAATATATATCTACAACCTATTTGATTATTAGATGTTTTATGTAATTAGTGTATCATTTTATTTTTATTTATTATTTATATTTTCTGATTTATTAATATAGAGGTGAAATATTGATACTTTTAGATGAAAACACAAAAGCAATAGTTCAAGGAATTACCGGAAAGCAGGGAAGTTTCCATACAAAAAACATGCTTGAATGTGGAACAAACATAGTTGCAGGAGTAACTCCTGGAAAAGGCGGAACAGAAATTTATGGAATTCCAGTATATGATACAGTTGCGGAAACTGTTGAGAAACACGGTGCAAATGCCTCAGTAATATTCGTCCCTGCACCATTCGCAAAGGATGCAGCCTATGAAGCAATTGATGCAGGTATTGAACTTGTTGTAATTATTACAGAACATATTCCAGTCCATGATACAATAGACATACTTAACTATGCAAAACATAAAGGCGTTAAAGTAATTGGACCAAACACTCCGGGAATTGCATCCCCAAAGGTTGGAAAATTAGGTATCATTCCTATGAAAGTTTTAAAAGAAGGAAGGATAGGAATGGTTTCAAGAAGTGGGACCTTAACCTATGAAATTGCAAATGAATTAATAAGCAATGGATTTGGGCAGTCATCATGTATAGGAATAGGAGGAGACCCTACAATTGGTCTTGGATATATTGAAATACTTGAAATGTTTGAAAATGATGAAGATACAGATGCTATTGTAATGATTGGAGAAATAGGAGGAAGTAATGAAGAAATAGCCGCAGAATATATTAAAAAAATGAAAAAACCAGTGATAGCATATATTGCAGGTCAGTCAGCACCAGAGGGAAAAAGAATGGGACATGCCGGAGCAATTATTGAGAGGGGTGTGGGAACAGCAGAAAGTAAAATGAATACATTAAAAGATGCCGGAGCTCATGTTGTAAAGAGGATTTCAGAAATACCATCGGTATTAAAAGAAGTGTTATAATATTATAATTTGATTTTTTAAATTATATCTCTTAATTGGCAAGTTCTTAGAGAAATAAAATGGATTTACTAAAAAAGTTTTTAAGAAAATTTGTAAATTCGCTGATTAATCTGCCTACATAAATTTATTAATTTTTTATAATAAGGATGATTATTCAACATATATTAAGAATGAAGTAAAATTAATTTTAAAAAATTATTTTATGTCTTCTTATTTTATGGTTTAATTCTCTCTTCCCAATAATATCTCCAAAATAGCACATATACTTTTATTTTTTCCAAATGATTATTTCAAAAAAATAAAATGGACTGGGCGGGATTTGAACCCGCGGCCTCCGCATAGCCAATGCGGCGATCTCCCAGTCTGATCTACCAGCCCTATAACACGTGACTTCTAAGTGATTAATAATATATAAAATTTTTGGTTTGCATATGATAATAAGATAATAAATGATGAATAATGTTGGTTATATATAATTATATAAAAAGGGAGGGGGATTATGAAAATACATAGTGAGGATTTTGATGTCATAATTATTGGAGCAGGTCCAGCAGGACTTTTTGCCGCGTATGAGCTCGCAGAAAATAGCATGTTTAAGATTTTGATAGTTGAGAAAGGTTTTGATATAGACAAAAGAATATCTGACCTACTCCAACGAGTGAACTCGTTGGGTTCTCGCTTACGGTAGTAAGCGAGCAACGAAATCACGAAGTGATTTCGTCTAATTTTAGTAGGGTTTAACCCTACACGGGTGGCCAAGCCCACTACCCCTACCCATTAATGGGTTCAGGGCTACCTTTTGAACTTCCAACCACTACCAGCGGTAGAGTTTTCACTAACCCTACCCATAGATACTTGGACTGGTAGCGTTACTTACTATTAATCTTCTCATATTTATATTTTACTACTTACTAGCCGATATAATGTCCGCCTCTCATCCAATCTCATAAGAGATTTTACAAAACTATGTTTTGTATAACGATTAAAATCGTTGGCTTTCTCGGCGGTTTATCGTAAGTAGGGAGGACGAGATTTTTAAAATAAACACAATATATATCATCGTAGCCACGGGGAGGGCTGGGGCAAACTGGTTTCATGATGTGGCTAAAAAAATAGGTTTAAATGCAGAGTATGGTCCAATTGATGTTGGCGTTAGGGTTGAAGTGCCTGCAATTATATGGAGCTCATAACAAACATATATCACGACCCGAAATTTCATATATATACTGATACATATGATGACTTTATCCGAACCTTTTGCACAAATCCCCATGGTTTTGTTGTGTGGGAGATATATAAAGATTTTATTGGGGTCAATGGACACTCTATGAGGGATGAAAAAAGCAACAATACAAATTTTGCTCTTTTAACTAGAATAGAACTTACAGAGCCTGTGGGGGATACCACAGCTTATGGGATGAGTATAGCATATTTAGCAACTACTATTGGTGGAGGGAAGCCTATTATTCAAAGATTGGGGGACTTAAAAAGAGGTAGGAGAAGCACATGGTCAAGAATCGGCAGGAGTAGTATTGAATCTACATTAAAAAATGTCTGCCCTGGAGACATAGCCATGGCTTTACCCCATAGGATAGTTACAGATATCATTGAAGGACTTGAAAAGCTTGATAAAGTCATTCCCGGGGTTGCAAGTGATTGCACACTTCTCTATGCTCCGGAAATCAAATACTATGCAATGAAGGTAATAGTGGATGAAAATCTTGAAACTAATATAAAAAATATATTTGTTGTAGGGGATGGGGCAGGAATTTCGAGGGATATTACAAATGCAGCAGCCACTGGAATTTTAGCTGCAAGAGGAATTTTAAAAAAAGAGGGTATTTGTAATGATGCGGATTTTAAAAAAGAAGGCAATTGGAGAGAAAAAATAAATGGGTTGTAATTTTTAAATTATTCCATTATCATTTTTTTGTTTTTATATTCCACAACTACCTTATTACTTATTTTTTCTCCATTTATTTCAATTTCATCCTCTATTTTTCCAATAATATAAGCAGGGATATTGTGGTGATTTGCGATTTCAATGACCTTTTCAGCGTCTTCCTTATCAACCACTACGCAGAATCCTATGCCCATGTTGAATGTTTTAAACATTTCCTCGTCTGAAACATTTCCAATTCTCTGTATTTCTTTAAATATTGGAAGGGGCTCTGGAAGATTGTTAATTAAATAGACTACATTTTTATTTAACCTTATTAGCTTCCTAAATCCCCCTCCTGTGATATGTGCTAATCCTTTAACATCTACCTTTTTAATCATCTCCAAAACTGGTTTAACATATATTCTCGTTGGTGTGAGGAGCTCCTCTGCAATAGTTTTTCCATGAGGTAGTTCGTCGTTAATATCCATCTTTCCAATATCGAAAAATACCTTTCTTGCAAGGGATAAACCGTTGCTATGTATTCCGCTACTTCTAAGTCCTATAATCACATCTCCTTTTTTTACATCATTTCCAGATATTACTTTATCCTTTTTTACAACGGCAAGCACAGTTCCAGCTATGTCTATTCCTTTTACCATATCTGGAAGTGTTGCAGTTTCTCCACCAATTAAGTTTATATTGGATTCCTTTAATCCTTCGTTTAATCCTTTACCAATTTGTCTCGCTATGTCTTCATTTATATCCTCAACTGCCATATAATCCACAAGTGCCACAGGTTCTGCCCCTATACATATGGCATCATTTACATTCATGGCTATCATGTCTATGGGAACGGTATCAAATTTATTTGCCATTTCTGCAACAATCATCTTACTACCCACACCGTCGGTGCATAAAACTAAATAATAATCGCCGAATTCTATTGCCCCTGCATAGTGCCCTTTTAGTTCCTCTGCTGGTTTTATACTGTCAGTTCTTTTAAATGTTATTTGAGATACCAATGCCTTTATTATTTTGTCTTCTTTGTAAATATCTACTCCTGCGTCTTTGTATGATACCATTTTTTCACCATTTTAAAAGCAATTTTTCACAATATTGGGTGTAGTTATATATAGTTATATATTATTTATGGAGGTTGTTATTTTTCAAAAGTATGTTGTCTCCTACTTCAACTCCTACCATTTCAGCAATAGGGAGACATTTCGCCTTAAATATATAATATATTGGCTGTTCAATGTTGTATTCGGTTAAGCTTTCAAAATTACCCATACCTTTTGCTATTATCAAATCTGCTTCCTTAAATTCTTTTAAAAATTCTTCTGATGATTCCTCTAATCTAACACCTATAACATCACTTCCATTTGTAATTACTTTTGCAATCTTATCAATTCCTGCAATCTTTGCATCTTCAAGTGTAGCATCGTTTAGTATAGGAGCTCCTTTAACAGAAACTACGACATCGCAGTAATTTTTTAATTCCTCAATTAGTATTTTATCAAATACTACTTCACCTGCATTGTCGCAGATGTATAATATTTTATTTGCATCTTTTAAATCATTCAGCAGCTCTTTACTGCGGTCTATTTTTAGTTTCCCACTAAGTGTTTCTTCTATTTTTTTATTAATATCCATATCTGTGCTATATGGTCCAAAATCAATAACATTACCTGCTATGGATAGTTTAACTTTACATATTAGTCTATCTAATGGATTATCGTCATCGCATAGCTTTAACTCATCTTTCAATTTTTCCAAATAATTTAATGCTATTTTGTTTGCAGTATTTTTTAATCTTTTGTAGGGGTCAGGATTTCCACTTATTTTTTTTAGATATCTATGGACAGTAGTTCCCATCCATGCTGGAACAGCATCAGGCGTATAAGCCTCTTTTATACTATCCAAACATGATTTTATTATCTCAAACTGCCTTTTTTCATCATCTGATATTTCTTTTGCGGCATCCACAACTTGCCTTACAATACAGGTTGCACATTCTGGTTTAATCTTCAAGAAATCACCCTCTCTATGGTGGCTTTAAATAAAAAATCTTTAAATAAAAAATAATTGATAATTACTTAAACATTAATATCATTATCTTATTTAAATAAAATTAATGAAATCATCCTCCCAAGATAAACCATGCCAATACATCCAAAAACATTCAAAAGTATATTTATTATAAATTTTAAAGTATATCCTTCTTCAAGTAGTGAAAAGGTTTCATAACTAAATGTGGAAAATGTAGTTAATGCCCCACAAAATCCAGTAATAATTAAAAGTCTATATTCTGGTGGAATATCCAATGTTAATGAAGAATACATGATAAAACCAATTATAAAACTTCCAATTAGATTAACGGTAAATGTTCCCATGGGCAATCCAAATTTAACTGGAACAACGCCACTTATTATGTATCGCAATATTGCTCCAACGAATCCTCCAACACCTATTATTAAGAGCTCTCTCAAGTTTTCACCAATAAATATTTATATACCATGATGATAATATAACAGGGATGTAAAATGAATATATATTTACTCGTATGGTAAGGGCCCGTAGTTTAGCCTGGACAGAATGCGGGGCTTCGGACCCCGTGGTCGAGGGTTCAAATCCCTCCGGGCTCGTATTTTTTATAACACTCGTTTCTTAGGTTCCAAACCTTACGAAGTAAGGTTTGGACTTTGGATGGCAACCTTTTTTAAAGGTTGCGTTTGAATCCCTCCGGGCTCGTATTTTTATAATATTTTTATATCATATTTTATAAAATAATTTAATCATCATTTTTTATGGCTATTTTTAATACTTTTTCTAAATTATTTAAATAGGTAGTATAATCTCCCTCATTAATAACAACATAATCAGCCAAAGATATTACCTTTCCAATGGAAAACTCCAATTCTCTTAAATCCCTTTCAACAAATTTATCCCATTCTGATGTATCATCTTCTCTTTTTCTTGATTTTAATCTGTTAAATCGGGTTTTCGGTGAAGAATGTATTGCTATAATTGTTAATGGATGGGATTTTCTAAAATAATTAACCTCATACATACTTCGTATGCCCTCTATGATAACTATTTCTTCGTTATTATAATTTTCCTCTATATATTGAAGGCATGGAACTGCTACTGCCTCGTTTCCATACTTCTTCCTTAGTTCCACTGCTGTATTTCCTACATTTTCGGGATTTAATTCCAATCCCTTTTTCATAGTTTCACGACGAACTACGTCCCCCATAGAAATTACTGGTATATTGTATTTTCTTGCTATTTCTATTATTGCACTTTTTCCAGAGCCTGGCATTCCTGTGATACCTATCAGTTTCATGTTATCTCCTTAATTCACCGTCTTTAATACGTTCATTGTGGCATCCGATGTTTTATTTATTGCATCAATATTTGTATTTTTAATGTTTATTGCGGATTTGAGCATATAATACCCAAGCACCGCCGCTGCGGTTATACCTGCAAACATGAGAATAGAAAATTCTAAGCTAATCTGCCCTCTACAAGAGCATATTTTTTTTATCATAAAACCACCAAAGTTATGATAAAGTATATTTAATTAAATATGGTATATGTTATTCTTTTTATATAAATAATTTAATTCTGGTGATATTTTGATTATAATAAGAAAACTAAAAAAGAAAAAACAAAAACAAGAACTCGAAATAATTGACTTGGTAAATAATATAAAATATTACGGCACTTTAAGAGGGACGGACACTAAATTAAGCCTATATAAATGTAAAGAGGAAAAAGATGGGAACATAAAACCAATTCAGCCTTCAAGGGTAATGAATATCCTAAAAACCAGTAAAAAGGTTTATTTAAATAATGACGAAGAATCATTAAAATTAGAGGATTTTTTAAAACAGAATAATATTAAATATAATTACATAGAGCTCTGCCCATTCTGCCTAATAAAGGGGAGATACAACGAAATAGATAAAGGCAACAGATACAGATTTTACAATCAATATATATGTTTTGACTGTGCAGTGGAGGAAGTTAAACATGAAGTGAATATTAACGAGGAATTTATAGAAAAACTTTTACGAAGATTTAAGGATGTGAATAAAGTAATAGATTTATTTATTATGAAAAACCCACTAGATAACCCTGATTTAACAAAATATGATGTTTTAACCGGTAGTGAAGAGGATAAAATAAGAAACTATAAAATAGACGAGTTGAATATCCCCTCTGAATTAAAGGAAATTATAAAAAATAGAGGTATAAAGGAGCTCCTACCAGTTCAAACACTCACCGTTAAAGGGGGCTTATTGGATGGAAAGGATTTGATAATTACCTCTGCAACATCCTCTGGAAAAACACTTATTGGGGAGTTAGCAGGCATAAATAATTTAAAGGAAGGCAAGGGAAAGTTATTATTTTTAGTCCCCCTTGTGGCATTAGCAAACCAGAAGTATATTGAATTTAAAGAGCGTTATGAAAAAATAGGGCTCACCGTGAGTTTGAGGGTTGGCATGGGGAGATTATCAGAAGATAAATCAGAATTCATAAATACAGATATAAACGCAGATATTGTTGTTGGAACCTATGAAGGTATTGATTTTTTGGTTAGGTCTGGAAAATTAAGGGATGTAGGAACTGTTGTAATTGATGAAGTTCATTCATTGAATATGGAGGAGAGAGGAGCTCGGCTTGATGGACTTATCGGCAGGTTGAGGTATCTAAAAAACATCTTAAAAAGTAATATTCAAATGATATATTTGTCCGCCACAGTGGGAAATCCAGAGGAGCTCGCAAAGAATCTTAATGCAAATGTGGTTATATACAATGGAAGACCTGTTCCACTTGAAAGACATATTATTTTTGCCAAAAACGATTATAATAAATTGAATTTAATAAAAGAAATTGTTAAAAAAGAGTTCAACACAAAATCAAAATATGGATTTAGAGGTCAGAGTTTAATATTTACCTATTCAAGAAAAAGGGCAGAATATATTTCGAATTTCTTAAATACAAAAGGAATAAAATCGGATTACTACCATGGAGGTATGGAGTATAAAAGAAGGAGAATGGTGGAGGATAATTTTTTAAATCAAAAAATCATGTGTGTAGTTACAACAGCAGCACTTGCAGCAGGTGTGGATTTCCCAGCATCTACTGCGGTTCTTGAAAGTTTAGCGATGGGTGGAGATTGGCTTAATCCATCAGAATTCCAGCAAATGTGCGGTAGGGCAGGTAGAAAGGGCATGCATGATAGAGGAAAGGTCTATATGCTTGTGGAGATTGGTAAAAAATACCATGCTAAAATGGGAAACACTGAGGACGAGGTGGCATTTAAATTACTGAGCTCAGAAGCTGAGGATGTTGTGGTGCAATATACCGAGGATGAAGAGTTGGAACAGATACTTGCCAGTGTGAGCTCCGCTGAAAGATATTTGAAATCAATTAATAAATCAGTTAATAAAAGTGAATTAAACAAGGTTCCATTAATGGGGAAAAATCACGATTTAGATTATATTATTGATAAATTAAACGACTATCATATGATAAAATCCTATAACAACAAAATAAACATTACAAAATATGGCTATGCTACGGCAATATCATTTTTGTATCCGAAGGATGCCGAGCTTATTCGAACTAATTTAAATAAACCAATTATGGAATTAACTGCCCTAATAAATCCCTTTGAGAATTTATATGTTCCAAATAATATAAAAAATAAGATCTCAAAAATAATCCATACAAATATTCCAACAAGGTTTATAGATGCCTTTGAGATTGTAAAGGAAAATATTTCAAAAATAACCGATAGGGACTTAAGAGATAGGATTCTGCCGTGGATGGTAGAATTTGAAGGAATGATTGAGGAGGATATAATAAGATACTTCTCAAAATATGTATTAAATCTAAGGATAAATAAAAAAACACCCTCGCAGATTTCAAAGATTATCTATGAAAACTTCAATCTGCAAACCTATTCAGGGGACATATACTCATATCTTGAAAATACCATAAAAATTCTGGATGCAGTTGAAAGAATAGGAGGCATTTACAATAAAAATATATCCAATGAAGCAAAGGATTTTAAGGAAAAAATTTCAAACCCATATAAATATAGAAAAAAGAAAAAAATTAAAAAATAATATATATTTTATCTTGTTTTATTTAGGAAGTAATCTAGGAATACTGTACCACCACCATAGCATGCTGGTTTTGGATGCAGTGATAAATAGAATTGGTATTGTGAATTATCATAATCAAATAATGCTTTGATTTCTTGGAATTTAATTTCATTTTTTGGAATATACCATGTATATTCGTTATTTGTGATTTTTTCAATAGTGCCGTTTGGGTAAATTAATTTATCAGTTAATATTATGGTATAATTATGTTTAAGAAGTACCTTCATAGAGTCATTACTTAATGCCCATGCAGGTGGAAGAAACAATGTCATATTATCAAACCCACATTTTGACATTATAATTTCGGCATTGTAGAGTTTTTTTGAACATACACTTTTTGAACAGTTGAATTCGTGATAAGTATGTTTATAACCATGAAGTTCAACTTTATACCCTCTATTTTCTAATTGATGCAGATAATTAACAAATTCTTTATTTTTTCTTAAATCCCATTTTCCACCACTAGATGGGTTTTCAAGATCTGGAATTACAAATAAAATGGTATTATTGCTGTAATTGTATTTATCAATAATTGGTATAATTTCTTTCAATTCATCAAAATATGCTGGACTTATATCATGTATCAGAATTATTGGCTTATTTTTTTGTTGGGAATTGGATATATTCCATAAATGCGAATTATTTAAATGACATGTGTTAAAAGATGCCGCTATTGTCAATAAAATTAACACTAATACGATTATTGGATATAATATTTTTTTCATATTGCCCCCCTATCGAGTTTCATTTAAAAAATAATCTAAAAATTTCAACCCTCCTCCATAATTTACAGCTTTTGGATGGATTGATAAACAAAACTGGTGTTGTGAAGTTTTATAATCTGAAACTGCCAATAGTTCAACAGTTTTTGTAAGATTCTTAGGTAAATACCAAGTATATTCTTTATTCGTAATTATAATCCTTTTAATAGAATTATTTTCCTTTTTTAATATATTGGGGCCTACGATAATTGAGATATTTTTATCTAGAAATACCTCTTCTGCGTCCTTTGATAATCCATACCTCGGTGGAATAAAGTATTTTATATTTTTAGTATCAAACCCGCAATCTTCCAATATTTTAAATGATTTGTCGAGTTTTTCCCCTGCAACAGTCCTATTGCAGTCGTATTCTCTATTTATATGATTATATGCATGGTATTCAATGTGATAACCTTCATTTTCTAAATGGTGTAGGTATTTTACAAACTCAGGATAATCTTTTAAGTTGTATTCATTTGCATGATTTACTATAACGAACAAGTAGGTTCTGTTTTGATAGTGGTGTTTGTTTATTATTTTTTCAATATCCTTTAACTCATTGAAGTATTTTGGACTAACATCATGGACAAGAATAATCGGTTTTTGAGTGGTATTATCCGATATATCGCTTAACGGGTCAAATTCATAATTGTTATTTATCTCAAAAGTGGATATTAGCAATGGTATTATAATTATTAAAAAAATAAATGAATATGATATTTTTTTATTCATTGCCTCCCCCTTTATATTTTGTGTATATTTTTAAAAAGTTAAGGTATATATGAATTATTATAATTTTACTTATATAATAAGTTATATATTTAAATTTATAAATACATTTGCCTAAAATAAAAAATGCGCCAGTCGGGATTTGAACCCGAGTTACTGGCTTGGAAGGCCAGAGTGATACCAGGCTACACCACTGGCGCACATATAGTATTTGTAAAGATGCGGCCTCCGGGATTCAAACGCAACCTTTAAAAAAGGTTGCTATCCAAAGTCCAAAACTCGCTTCGCTCGTTTTGGAGCCTAAGACCATAAGTTGTAAGGATGCGGCCTCCGGGATTTGAACCCGGGTATCGGCCGTGGCAGGGCCGTATGATACCAGGCTACATCAAGGCCGCTTTTTCGTATTACACGAGCAAACTATACAAAGGGGCTCATCATATATAAACATTTCGGTAATGTGTTATTTTACTGCACATCCATATGTGGCGTATAACTCACAATTTTAACCATCATTCGGCTGAACATTGTTGAGCTCATATATCCAATCGATGTTTCCCTTTAAAACACACCTTGCCACAGAAACAAAATCGGCATATTTTAACATTTCTTCCGCATCTTCAATTGAATTTATGGAGTTATTCCCGATGATAAGTTTATCTTTAAAATTATATTTTATTTCTTTTAAATAATCTAAATCAGGATAATTTTTGCCAGGATTGAAGCAATCAACATGTAATCCATTAAAATAATGCCTTACATTATTTAAATTACCAATTAATTCCTCAGCAGGTATAAAATTTGCCCTTATTTTTAAAAAAACAGGAATATTTAAGTTTAAATCGCTTATTTTCTCTAAAAAGTTTTTTAGAATAATATTATTTTCTTTTTTTAGGAGCTCCTGCCCAAGACCTAATTCCGTAATTTCCGGCTGTCGGCAATGGCAGTTTAATTCGATTATATCGGCGTATTTTCCAATAGTTTTTATATTATTCATGGATTTTTCAATGTCTTTAAACCTAACATTGACAGAAACCAATGCGTTGCTTTTTTTTGCCTCATTTATTTCCTTTTTTATCAAATCATCGAATTTATCTAAATTGTATATAAATTCTTTTCTTCCCCTTTTTACAATTTTTTCACTGGCAATTTGAGTGGCATCATCTAGGTCATAAGCACCAATGGTGACGATGCCAAATAAATCCTTATATTTTTTGCAGAAGCTCCCATCTGTAATACCAGCCATTGGAGCAAGGACTACTTTTTTACTTCCACATAATTTTAATATGTCGTGGTTATTAATTGACATGTTATCAATGTTTTTTGTTATTCCTATTATTTTTCATTAAATTGGACATAAAAAATTTCTGGCAGATTTTTTCTTTATATTGTGGTTTTCATAGTTCAATGTGCATACCTGACATTCTGTTTTTCCATCCCTTATAAGTTCTAATCCGATATCTGCCATGTTTGAAGCATCTTCCGCTGTTTTCCCAATTCCAATACCTGCTTTTAATTCAACACCGGTGGATTCTTTTATGTCATTAAACATGCTTATAAAATCACTTTCAGTCATTCCATTGCATGGGCACATAAAGTTATCCCCGCCAATGAAGAATCCCATGGCACCATATTTTTTAAGTTCTTTTATAAGTTTTAATTGAACTTCATTGACATTTATATATGTGTCATAGGCATTTTCCAAATCTGTTAATGTTCCAGTGATATTATTTATATCAACATGTGCCAACTGAACATATCCACTATCAAAGACAAAATCATTTGCAACATCTAATATTTCCTTTCTATATTCATCCTGGGCACTGCCATGCTCTTGAATCTTTTTCGTTGCAAGTTTTTGAGCTTCATAAGGAGTTTCAGCTGATGCCACAGCCATACTTATTGTGAAAGGATATCTGTTTTTAATGCTATCTTGAATCCTTTCATGAGTGGTTAAATCTATACCATTTGTAATGGCAATCAGGTTATCAAATCTAGTATAGAATACAAGCCCCTTGTGAGCTCCGAATTGTAGGTTCAAATCGCAGTAGAGTCTTGACTGCAAAGCTTGTAAATCACTTTCTCTCCGTGGATTTGGAGTAACTGTCCATGGTCCGTAATTATCAATCTGTATAACTGTAATTTGAATCATAGCTATCATCTTATTAATTATGTGCATTATTCTTTTTTTATCTTTTAAATACATTTAGTTAAACATTTCACATTAATAAATTTATTTTTTAATAGTTTTTTTAATGATAGGTTTTAGAGATTATAATATATATTTAGTATTTATTATAAAATATATTTTATGATTTTGATTAAATAAATTATATCTATAAATTATTTTTGGGAATTATTTCTCATTCAACGACTTATAACCTACAATTATATCTTTTGCCAATTTTATTTTGTCGGTTAAACTATTCATTATGGTATTTGTAGCCACAACATCACACTTTATATTATCTATTTTATCTTTATCTGCATTGTCTATTACAAGGGTGTTGATTATGTCCTTATAGAATTCACAAATTCCTATGACATCCACAGAATACCCTTTTGCCTTCATCAATACTCCCGCTGGACCGCTTACCGCACTATCTCCAACTATTGGAGATACTGCAAAGACTACCTTATCCTTAACTGCCTTTTTAATGTCTTTAATGCTTAATATTGGAGCTATTGAAGTTATGGGATTTGAAGGACCTATTATAACAAAATCACAATTTTCAATAGCATTCAATGCACCATCCACTGCACTTGCGTAGTTGGAATTTTCATAAAATACATCCAAAACATCAGCTTTTCCTTTTCTATTAATCCAAAAGTCGTGGAATTTTAAAAGAACTTTATTTTCATTTCCTTCTTCATCTTTTTCTTTTATCAATATTTTTGTTTCAACATTGTCATCGGTCATGGGGTATATATTTGCCTTTATATTGAGCATTTCTCTTTCCATATCTACAATTTTTGACAGCGGATAACCTTTGTTAATATAATGAGTTTTGTGCATTTTCAGAGCTCTGTCTTTATCACCTATTCGTAGGAGCTCCTTGAAATCATTAGATTCAAATTTTTTCAATGTTTCATGAGTTGTAAATGTGTCTCCTTTTACACCATACCATGTTTCTTCATTTATAAGGTCTGAAAAGGTATAAAGAACGGTATCTATATCCGGAGAAAGATATAAACCCCCTACCCATGTATCTTCCGCAGTATTAACAATTACAGAAATGTCGTTTTCTGGTATGACTCTTTTTAGTCCTTGCATAAGTTTTGGAGTGCCGGTCCCTCCTGATAAAACACATACTTTCATTATACCACTCCCGTTCATAAATTTTTTGAAATTGGTGAGGATTGCATGATGCAATATATAGTACATGATACATACTTGGGATTAATATTTAGTTATACAATACAATACTGTGATTATATGTTTCACATCTTATATTTATATTTATTTTATTTATTTTTATTTTTTATATGGAGTATAGGGTAGTTATATAAAAATGTTAATTTTGATTAAACTTTAAAAACTTTAAAATTAGAGGTAGGTTTATTAAATACACTCCTAACTGGTTTGTGATTGTCAATTATTCTTTTTACATTATCTCTTCCGTTATAATTTTTACACATATTGCTTAATTTTTCAGCATTTTTAAAATAAATATCATTATCATTTATCTCGTCAATGGCATTACTTAAATCATACTCCAATGTTTTATGAGATAATGCTATTCCACATTTTAGGTCATTTATTTTTCTTGAATTATTTTCCTGCTCTGGATGGTCTAAGTCAGGAATTGTAATCACTGGCTTTCCAAAGCTCATAGCTTCCATAAGTGTAGAATGCCCTCCATGACAAACCATAAATGAACAATTTTTTATCAGATTTTCCATGTTGGTAGTTAATGGTATAACCTCAACATTTGATGATTTTATTTTGTTAAGTTTTTTTGCAACCTCATAACTGCCACAAACCATTTTCACTTTTATATTTTTTTCTTCTGCCACATCATTTAATAATTTTAAAATCCTAAATCTATATTCAAATCCCCCAATTACACTTAATATATAATCTCCCCTCTTA
Source organism: Methanothermococcus jasoni (assembly GCF_049075655.1). GTDB lineage: Archaea > AGJL01 > Methanococci > Methanococcales > Methanococcaceae > Methanofervidicoccus. The sequence goes on from NZ_CP157522.1 coordinate 260,494, forward strand.
TTTTCATAATCGTCCAATTTGTATCTAATTGTTGGTCCAACAAATGACAAATTGTCCAATTTTGTTAAGTTATATTCGCATATGGTATAAGGCATAGGCAAATCTGGAATAATAACTTTTTCAGCAGATTTATTTATTACATTCAACAGTTTCATAACAGGATAAACAATGAATTTCTCCTTATTATGTGTTCTTGTATAATTTTGATTTGTAATAATATAGTAAGGTTTTCTTAGAAATCTTGACGCCACTACTGTGCTGTATTTGCAATCTGATATAATTAAATCAGGGTCATATTTTCTTATTATTTCCATCTCTCTTTTTATGGCCTTTGCGGGATTGTATTTATTATTAAATATGCTTTTTTTAATGTCAAATTTACCATCATTTCCAGATAGTTTTATTTCAGGGTATGTTTCAAAAACATCGTAATTGTATCTTTTTATAAAATCCATACTTTTACCGTATGCTATAAACTTTACATCATGCTCTTTTGAGAGCTCCTCCCCAATCGCCACGCATCTTGTAGTATGTCCAAATCCTTCACCACATACGGAAATCAATATCTTCATAATATCATCTCCCCCAAGATTTATGCATTTTTACTACTTGATTAATTATGGTTTTTAATATAATTTTTTAAGTAATTATATGGCATATTGTATTTTTCCACGGGGATATTTTTAGACCAGAGTTGTGTTTTTGCCTCATTTAATGATTGTTCAAGGTCTCCATTTTGTTTATAACTGTCCATGGTTTTTTTGAGCACCAATATATTCACTGCAACAGTAATACTGTTATTTACTGCATCCTCATTAAACTGCAATACATGGTTTCCATCAGATTGGGTAGTAATGGGGACATTTAGATATTTTGACAATAATAAGGCAGAAACGCTATTTTTATCCAATAATATCGGGTAATTGTTGGAATAGTATTTATAATAATCATGACTAATATTTATTATAGGATATCCAAAGGCATGTATATCTTCATTATAACAATATTCTACATTAATATTTGGCTTATTTAAAACTATTACTTTATTTGGGATTTCTAAAACTTTATTCCTCTCATACTCTCCAATAAATCTCTTGTTGTGTGCATCATAGATTTTTACAGTATTGTTTTTATAAACTCTAATAACACTATTTGGATTATAAACATCTATGGAGCAATAAACAGGAATATATTCATTGGAAACCATAATTACTTCACTGAAATTATAGCCATTAACAAGAACTTTTGTATTGTTGCTATTCAATAGTTTTAATATATTTTCATCGGTTTCTACCCTTGTGGGTCCCCAAATTCTAATTACATTGCCATATTTTTTTAGTTTATTTTCAACATCCTTGGAAACTGCCAATGGACCTCCAACAATCACTATTTTTTTTGGATTTATGGATTTTACCATATTTTCCACATGTGGATTTAGATTATCTCCTTCGGTTTGAAGTATAACTCCATTCAATTCATAGGCATATTCCGCAGCAACAATACAATCTGCCCAGTTATCGTTTGTAATAATCACAGTATCAACAAGAGAAGGTTTTTCTCCACCTATTTTTACCGCATTAACACATCCAAAAGAAATAAACAAAATTAAAAAAGAAATAAAAAATAATATATTATGATATTTTTTCATCATCATTTTAACCACCCATTTAGTTCATCTGACAGGGTTAGTTTATTTATCCTGCCAAGTTTAATCTTTTTAATTATACCTCGTCCCTCTAAATCAGACACTATTCTTGAAACCTTAGGTTTTGTTAATCCAGTGAGCTCTACAATTTCCTTTTGAGTAATCTCTTTATATTCCTTTATTAGTTTTATTATCATTTTTTCTTCTTCTGTTAATATATTCATTAACATTTCGCCTTTGGTTTTTTCATATTCATTTATAGTGTTTCTTAAATTAGATATGATTTGTTCATATTCATTTATCATACTTTTTAGTTTAGCTATGGTTTCTTCTTTTTCAGTTATTATATTTTTTGTGTATTTATTTAGTTCGTCGATTTTTTCCATTTCTTTATTGTATAATTCATTTAATTCATTTATTTTTGAATTTAGGGAAGTTATTTCACTTTCATAATATTTTATCTTATTCAATAATTCGTCATTCATACTTTTGAGTTTTTTGATGGTGTCATTTTTATCGTTTATTTCTATTTCCAATTTATTTATTTTAGATATTAATTCATTTATTTCCTCATTTAATTCTTTATTTTTTTCTCTTAGTTTTTGAATATTTTCATCTTTAATATTTATTTTAGATTCTAAGATGCTAACTTTGCTTATTAAATCATTTAATTTATCATTTAATTCTTCTTTTTTAAGGCTTAATTCTTTAATGTATTTAGTTTTTGATATATTTTTTTTCTTTTCATATATAATTCCATACATGGAACCTATTGCAAATAATATAAGAATTACAATCAATATGTTGTAATAAATATTTTTGGATATGGCGGGTGTTTGATTTTGAGGTGAGCTCATCAATATGGTGTATGATACAGTTGCTGTAAAGTATCTTTCATTTTCACTTAATTTTCTTTTCCATTTTATAAATATCCGTTTTCCATCGGTATCGATAATATAATCCTGTGGGGTAATACTCAAAAGCCCCTCCGCAGGAGACACCACAGCAGCCCCCGTTGGTAAAATTACAGTCATGCTAAAATTTGAATCTACTGCTGGAACGCTTACTGAGAGTAATTTTTTATCTCCCTTATCCCAAACTATGTCGCTATCAAATGTTGTTTTTAAATAACCTTTTTCCCCTTTTTTTATCGGATTTTTTAACTTAATGACAATTTCCGTAGAACCCTCTTTTGGATTTTTTGAGAATGATTCTATGCCCCTATCAGAATCTACTTTTAAATTGTAGGCATTTTGTGGAATTATGTATGTGATGTCCTTAATATCTTCGGAGTTATCGTTATAAATATTCAAAAATATAGTTTCATGAACTTTATTATTTTGGTCAATATCGCAAGTAACATTGTAGCTTTCAAATTTGATGGCGTTAGCTGTGTTAAAAACCCCAAATAAAAGTAAAAATAATATTACGACCCTTTTAAGTCTATTATGAATCATTTTTTCACATTTCCAACATAATAATAAACATATTAAATAATATTTTCTTTATTTATATGATATATATTATATGTATTTTATAATATATTCTTTCTTTATTTTTACTTTATTTTTACTTCATTTTCAAACTCCTCGGATGCAATTACCATATTTTTTAATTTATTGTATGCAATATCCAGTGGAAGCAACCTCATACCGCAGTCAGGATCTATTATCACATGACTATTTAATTTGTTTATTATGTCTCCATTTAGCCCCATAAATGAATTATTATTTTTCAATATTTCCAAACCCTCACTAAGCAAATCCTTTATCTCATCAACTGATTCAACAGATTTTAATTTTGTATTTATACATCCAAAACCAACCTTTTTATCAATGGATTCAAGAATATCTAAATTCTTTCTATTTGAAGCGAATTCATGGTCTAAAATATCTACATTAAAGGTATTCAACTCCTCAAATATATTCACTATATTTCCACATACGTGCATGGAAACAGGAACCTTTAAATTTTCTGTGATTCTTTTAATTGCCCTTCTTGCAGTATCCAATTCATACATTCCCGTGGATAATATTGGTTCATCTATTTGTATTATAGATACATAGTCTTGAATTGCTTCTGCCTCCTTTTTTAGGGCATTTGCCAAATCATATATTAATGATTCATCTTTATTGTCTGAATAATAGCTTTCCACTCTTATGGATGATGCAATTGTGCATGGTCCTGTCAATATTCCTTTAATACTCTTATTAGAATTGTTTTTATTTTTACCATTATTTTTACTGTTATTATTCTTATTTTTATTTAAAATGGCATTTGCAAATTTTATGTCCTTTAATGTAATTGGTTTGGTGTGTTCGATTCTATTCACCACTCTTTTTCCCTCAAATCCATATAGGTTGCTCACAAATATCTCAACCATGTCTCCTCGCACCTGTCCATCACTTAATACATCTATTCCAGCATTTAATTGGTCTATCACTGCCTTTTCTATGGCATATTTGTATCTATCAAACATTCCAAGTTTGTCTTTAATTTTTTCTAAAAAGTTTTCTGGCTCTTTAATTACCACAGGGTAGCTCCCAACAACTGTTTTTATCATATTATCACCAAAATATTAAAACACTAAATCAACAACCTTGTTGTTTTTTACAAGTCCAAAATCTGTTATTTTTAATTCTGGAATTACAGAAAGGGTTAAAAATGACAGGGTTAAAAATAAATTGGTATCATACAGCACATGATTTTCTGTTTTTCTCTCAATAGATTCAATTTTTTTATAAATATGTTCTCCATCACACCCCATAAGTCCAGCAATATTTAATTGAACAGATTCTAAGATTTTTCCATTTTCAACAACAACAAACCCTCCATTAATATCCTTTAAATGATTGACTGCAATGGCAATATCCTTTAAGTTATTTCCAACAACCACCACATTATGGCTGTCATGGGCATAAGATGATGCAATTACTCCCTTTTTTAAGAAATGGATTAATCCTTTTCCTATTCTATTGGTTCCTTTATGTCTTTCTATAACATATATCCTATTTAATTCATTTTTATTTAACTTATCTATTGTTTCGGAAACATTTAATATGATTTCTTTGGTAATAAGAGAGTCCTTTATTGGTTCTATTATCCTTGCCGATTTTTTTGGTTCTATATTTATATCAATCCCTTCAATTAAAAAATCCTCTTCTGATTTGTATGAGTAATTCATTGAATTATATTTAATATAATTATTATATTTATTATGATTGGTATGATGGGTATGTTGTAGAGCTCCTACAAATAAACCATATTCCTCTAAAAATTTCCCTTTTATCATTACCTTATTTATTTTAAAATCGGTTAAATCTTCAAAAATAATCAAATCTGCGTTATTTGATGGTTTTATCCCAATATCGAATCCAAAATAATTTGCCGGGTTAATGGTTATCATCTGAATTGCTTCAACCGGTGAAACATATTTTGTGGCTTTTTTTAAGGTATTTATTAAATAACCATTTTTTAAATCCTTAATTGATATGTCATCACTTACAAGCATTATGTTTCTAATATCGTTTATTTTGTCCCGTATTTTTAGTATATTTATATTTTTTGATGCAGTTCCTTCCCTTATCATTAATTTAAGTCCCAATCGTATTTTTTCAAGGGCTTCCTCTTCGGTGGTGCATTCGTGGTCTGACATTATGCCTGTTCCAATATATTTATTTAAGTTCAATCCGGTTAGCTGTGGGGCATGTCCATCTATTAATTTTCCATATTTTTTGGCAATGTTTATTTTTTCCAATATCTCTTCATCCCCGTTTATGACTCCAATATAATTCATTACCTCCCCAAGTCCAAGAATCTTATTTTTATATTTTTCATTTTTAAATAAATTTTCAATATCTTTTGATGTAATTTTTGCTCCGCTGGTTTCGAGCTCCGTTGCAGGAACACAAGAAGGTATCATGCAATAAACATCAAGAATATGGGCATCATTTAACATGAATTCAATGCCTTTAATACCAAGAACATTGACTATTTCGTGGGGGTCAATGACTACCTTTGACACACCGTTTAAAAGGGCATATTTCTCAAATTCCGAAGGAATTACATGGGATGATTCTATGTGAATATGGGCATCAATAAATGTTGGAGATACAAATTTTCCATTTAAATCTAATGTTTTAGCATTTTTAAATTCATTTAAATCAATAGTATCGTAATAATCGACAAAAACTATTTTATCATCCTTTATGCCGATATTTCCCTCTAAAATTTCCCCAGTATATACATTTATTATATTGGCGTTCTTTAATATTAAAAACATAACCACACCTTATGAAATATAATATATAAGTTTTCAACGCAAAATGTTTTTGAAAATATATTCGCTACTTACGAAAACCTTTGGTTTTTGTCGAACTTAAAAAACTCCGAAAGGATTTTGTCAGGTATTAAATAAATATTAATTAGTATTGAATTTATTTAATTATTAATTAATAATTTTAATATCCTTCCTCAGGCTCCTCCCTATTATTTCCAAAAATCTCATTTAAATCATTTTTTAATTTCTCCTTTCCCTCTTTTGTCCTCATTTCATATATCTTTAAAGGAGTGAATATGGAATATATTTCATTTTCGTCAATACCCATGTCCCTCGCCCTTGCTTGACATATTCTAATAGCAATATCGTTTAAAGAAGCATCTATATTATCTGCATAATGCAACAACCATCCTTCTATTGAATCGGGTCTCATTGCCCCATGTTCTCCATGATGAGATGCAACTATTTTGATGAGCTCCATAGAAAATCCCTGTTTGTATAGCTCCGCAACTGCCAGGGTGAGATGCTCCAAATGGAAGTTTGGTATATGGTCGTATTTTTTTGTTTCCTCATCTTCAATATAGTTCTGCGGTTTCATAATATCGTGAAGTAATCCACCTGCAATTATTAAATCTTTGTCAATATTCAAATTATAAACCTCTTCAAGTGCCTCAGCCATTTTCAATGCCATCTTTGTGGTAGCCAATATATGTTCAATCAGCCCCCCTCTGTATTTATGATGCCATTTTATACTTGCTGGTGAATCTTCAAGGTTTATTTTTGTATCACTAATGTCCTCATGGGTTGGAAGGGGATTATTTATAAAATTAATTACCTTGTCCCTTAAATCTTTATTTTCTATTTTTTCCGCCAAGTTAAATAAATCATCGATGGTATATAATTTTCTTTCTTCTATCTTTCTTTCGGTTTTTAGATTATTATTTTCCATTTATTCACCTTTTATTTATTATAAACTTGTAAAATAAATTATAAATTATACAATATATTAATATAACTTCTATAAAATATAAAATATATAAATATAAAACGCATTGGTGATGTTAATGATAGAGCTCGCAAAAAAACATCTGAAAAAAGTCCTCCGAATATGTGGGGCAAATAGAAACTGCCAATATTATCCATGTCATTTTGATGGGCAGGTATGTTTATGGTGCTATTGTCCATTTTATCCATGTGAAGATGAAGAGCTCGGAGAGATGATTAAGAGAAAGGACGGAACAGAAATTTGGAGCTGTATGAATTGCGTATGGGTTCATAAGCCAGATGTTGCATGTGAAATATTAAGGGAAATTTTAGAACTCACCAAGAATAAAGAAATTGATGAAGCTGTTGAGATGCTGGATAACGAAGAAATAATAATGAAAATTAAAGAAAATGTTGAAAAGAAAGTTGGAAAGAACAATAATTTAGAATAAACTAAAATATATGGTATTTATGATTTAATAACTATTGTAGTGATAATATGATTAGTTTCGATTATTTGGCTATTGCATACATTCTTAATTTTATTCTTTTATGTATTGCAACATATACCGATATTAAAAAAAGGGAAATTCCCCATACTATCATTATTTTGATGATTTTGATAAATTTACCTGTTGGATATTATTTATTTGGTATTGAATCCATTTGGGCATTTTTTGCAACATTGGTTTTATGTTTAATACTTGGAATAGGTATGGGTGGTGGAGATATAAAACTTTTCACCGCATTAGCTCCGCTGTTTGCCTATGGTGAAAATATATTCTACATCCCAAAACCTATATTGCTATTAATTGGTATAAGTGCAGTATTTGCTGCGCTGTATCCAATGACCAATATATTAAGAACCTATTGGAAGGATATTATTCCATCATCAACAGGTTTAGCCGTAGTATTTGGATTTTTGATATATCTATTGAATCATTATAGTATTCCCTATGCTTCGCTGTTTCTTTGGGGGTATATAATACTTTCAATATTTATATCTCGAAAAATACCACAATATAAAGATATTATAAAAAAAGCTGGTTATTTAGCACCGATTTATTTAATTGGAATTTATTTAATTGACAGCAGTTATTTTATCAATCACAATATTCTTCTGTCGTTTATCATATATGTGGGGGAGCTCACACTTATATCAATAGTAATTTATGCCTTAACTGGTGCTGAAATCTCTTCAAAAAAATCTGTTTCTGAATTAAAAGAAGGGGATATTTTAAGGGATATTATTTATATAAAAGATAAGGATGTTAAGGTAGAAAGTGCAAATATACTAAAAAGATTTAAAATGATGGTAAATGCGGAACTGGGAAAAAATGATGGATATGATAAAATAATTATGACTGATGGAGAAGGACTATATAAGGAAGATGTAGAGCTCTTGCAAAAACTGCACAAAGAAGGAAAAATACCGGGTGAATTAAATTTAATTACAACATATCCATTTGTTCCATTTGTGCTGGTTGGGTATGTGGTGGTTTTAGTGCTCCATTATTATTTTAATATATTATGAGTTTCTTTTTTTACGAAGTAGGATAATAAACAATCTATTTTATTGTGTCATCATTTTTTAAAAGTAAATTTGCCAATGGCTTTGCCCAAGACGCCTCTAATACTACACTAATTATTATTGTTGCAAATGTTGCTATTAAAAGTGTTCCTGCCAATTCCGTTGGTGGCATGTATTTTGTTATTGCAGCTGGAATTATATCAGGATGTGCCATAATTTCGGAATAAACCATTGCAGACAATGTTGCAGGAACCACACCTCGAGGACCTTCTAATGCTATGTAGATACGCTCTAAAAATGGTCGTGCAGGAGGTATTGAAGTTGCTATCAATACACCAAAAGGTCTTGCCAACAATATGGAGCCCATCGCACATATCATAGCAGGGAGGGCATATTCTTCCAATAGACCTATACTAACGCTTGCACCCAATAATACAAATATTAATATCCTGATAAAAGTAGATAATTCTCCAAAAAACATTGAAACTCGTTCCATCTCTTCAGCATATCTTTTATTTGTCATGGTATTTCCAATATACAACCCCATAATTGCCGCTGCCATAAATCCACTAATTTCATAGCCGGTAATTTTTGGAAAAATCCCTTCTGCAAAATACCAAAAAGTTATACACAATCCAAGCGTGAATGGAGCTATATACTCTCCAAATTTAACTTTTGAAACTATGGTTTTATAGGATACACCTCCAATAAGCCCAAGCACAATCCCTCCAACAGCAAGGGATATAAATTCAATAATCGGATTTTCATGAGCAGCTAACCCCATGGCTGATAAACATATTAAAGCCATAACTATTCCCAGCGGGTCGTTGAATACACTTTCCGCCTCTAAAGTTATTGCAACTTCTGGATTTATATCCATTTTTGAAAATATAGGTATTAGTGTCGCAGGGTCTGTGGCACATACTATTGCACCAAACAGGAAGCCTATTATTGATAAAATCGGTAAATGGAATACCCAATTAAATATTATACCTGATATTGCAAACAATATTAGTAATGCTATTATATCTAGCTTAACAATCACACCCAATACTTTTTTCATAATGCTCCATTCCATTTCATAGGACCCTATGAATAAAAGGATTATCAACCCAAAATTACCTATGAGATTGAAAGAGTTTTCTACAATATCCTTTGGCATAATATTGGAAAAAGAAATTGCTAAACCAAGCAACAATAGTAGAGGAATATCAGGAATTCCAAATTTCTCTGCTAATTTTGCTATCAAAGACCCTCCAACAAAAAGTATGGAGAGATAGCCAATTAACAATATAACATCCATACAACCACCCTAATTTAATAGTTTGCAAGTTTTATAATATAGTTTGTAGTCCTCTATTTATAATTTTTGGTTATTTACATATTTAAATAAATAATATTTTGTATTTAATATACTCTCTTTTTTATTATATTTTATTTAAAGAACTTTACAAATGCATATAAATTTGTAAATGGATGTGGGGGACATCCTGGAATATATAAATCCACAGATAAGATTTTATCAACCCCGCCAACCACTTCCTCGTTTTCTCTAAATATTCCACCAGATATTGCACATGTGCCAACTGCGATAACAAATTTTGGAGAAGGAGTTGCGTCATATGTTTTCATGAGTGCGAGCTCCATATTTTTTGTGACAGGTCCTGTAATTACAAGACCATCCGCATGTCTTGGTGATGCTACAAATTTAATACCAAACCTCGATAGGTCATAAACTGGCGTATTTAAAACATTTATATCGGCATCGCAGGCATTGCATCCTCCGGCACAAACTTCCCTCATATATACAGATTTTCCAAATAATTTTTTTATAGTACTTAAACTGCTTGTATCTGGTTCTTTTAGAGTATCTTTTATAACTAAATCTTCCCTTTTTAAAGCAAACATTCTGTAATCTCTTGTGAAACTTATGAAATTCTGTTTTATGGACTGACATTTGCCACAGAATAGGCACTTTCCCAAGTCTAAAGTCCGGTCATTAGGATTTACTGCACTTGTGGGGCATATGGATGCCACTTTTTGCACATCTTCGTCTGTTGCATTCTGGTTTAAGACTGGTCTTCCTCGGTATGCTTCAGGAAGCTGTATTTTATCGCTGGGAAATTCAACTGTCTTATATCCTTGCGTTATCCTGTTAGTAAGTATGTTGTTCATATATACACCTCATTAAAGGTCAAAACCACAGTACGATAGGTTAAAACTTTTGTTGCACAGTGGAAAGTCATATATTCCCTCATTTCTAACTGCTAATTCAAGTGCTGTCCAATTGTGGAAAGAAGGGTCTTTTATTTTATATCTAATTATGTTTCCATCCTCATCCGTGATTATACAGTGGGAGAGTTCACCTCTCCAAGCCTCCTCCATAGTTATTATAAAGCTGTTAGGTTTCAATGTAGTTTCTTCTAATTTGCTACTGCTGTCATTAATTTGGAAATCTGCGACTTTAAGGAGGTCTATGCAGAATTCTATGGAGTTAATGGTTTCGTAAAAGTATATTTTTGCCCTGGAACTGACAGCTCCGTCTTTTCTAGCTACGAGCTCCATACCATGGTCGTAAATAATTTTAGCCCTTGAAAAGCTCTTTCTTACATCATATTCTATTCCCGACGCCCTGCCTGCTGGACCTACAAGACCTATTAACTTGGCTGTTTTTGTATCCACCATACCTGTGTAGTCAAATCTTCCAAGAACTTCTGGATTATCAAGCATTAGGTTTCCAACATCAATAACTTCTTTTTTAAGCTGTTCAAACCTCTTGATGAGCTCTTTTATGTGGTCGTTGCTGAGTTTAAACTGAGCTCCGAAAGGTCGCACTGAGCTCCTACCAAATCTATTTCCACATATTAATACAAACATGTTGAGGAAGTCTCCTCTGATTCTACCATAGTATGACGCAGTCGGCAGATATCCAACATCCCCTGCAATGCCCCCCAGCGTTCCGATATGGTTGGCTATTCTTTCTATTTCAAGCAGAAGTCTCCTGTAAGTTAATAAAGGTTCATCCGCCACATAATCACTTAATCCTTCAACGGCTTCCGAAAAACAAATACTGTTTCCAATTACAGTATCGCCCGCTACTGATTCAATGAGTGGAACTAGTATGTTCTTTTTGCAGTTTAACAGCTGTTTTTCAATACCTCTGTACTGGTAGCCGTGCTGTATTTCAAGATGTAGGATAGTTTCCCCCATACAATTAAACCTAAAATGCCCTGGCTCAATAATTCCAGCATGGACAGGACCAACTGCAACTTGGTGTATTTCTTCCCCTTCAACTTCATAGAACGGATAATTTCCAGGAATTGGTGCAGTGTAGTCGTTGCCAAATGCATCTGGATTTCCACTGTAATTTTTATGATATCTCACCGATTTAAACCAAGGATGATTTTTTGGGATAATTCCATACTGCTCCGCGATTTCCCTTTCAAACATGTGAAACTTAATATTATATTGTGAAAGAGACTCATAGGAATCCTCCACCATGGTACTTGCGACATATAATCCGCCGTCATTTCTTAAAACTGTATATATTTTATAGCCAGTTTTATTTTCGTTGTCGTTATTTTTATTGTTAGTTTCATTATCTTTAATTTCACAGCAAGGGACTGCAAAATGCTGAACAACATGTCCTGTTTCTGCAAATTTTAAAATTTCGTCTTTAAATTCATCAAATGGCAATATAGGTATGTCATCAACATTCACAGCCACTCCGTTCTCAATTCTTAATAGTCCCATCCTATTCACCTCAGCGTAGTAAGAAATTTATCAAGCATTCTTGATATGGGCTGAACATAAGCACCGTAATTACAAATGAAAGAATCAGCAAGGTTAAACTTGGGGCATATAATCCAAAGCTTTCATTGATTGGTTCAATATATTCATCTGATTCGCTATATCCCATTTGAATAATTTTCTTAGAGAATCCTGCGATTACTAGAATTAATCCAAGTATAAATAGGAATCCTACTGCGTAGTAATGCCCTGTAAATGCTCCAAATATTATTAACAACTCACTTAGGAATAGCCCAAACGGTGGAAATCCTGTAATACCTATGGCACCCAGCGTAAATGCAAATGCAGTTTTTGGCAATACTTTAAAGAAGTTTTTTATTTTGGATATTTCTTTTGTGCCATATTGAAGGAGTATATTTCCAGTAGATAAGAACAAGGCACACTTGATAAGTGAGTGGTTTATCATGTGGAAAACCGACCCAAGTAATGCAATTCCCCCAATTCCAGTTCCCAGTGCAATAATACCCATGTTTTCAATACTTGAATACGCAAGTAATCTTTTGTAATCCTTTTGAGCAGGCATATATGCGGCTGCGACAAATACTGAGAATAAACCAAGAGCTATCATCATATTGCTTGTGATTTCCCCTAACTCAAAATGCCCTGCAAGAGTATTGAATTTATATATTGGCAAGAAAGCGCAGTTTAACAACGCCCCAGACAGCAGAGCAGATGCTGGGCTTGGAGCTTCTCCGTGAGCATCTGAAAGCCATATATGCATTGGAGCCAGACCGACCTTTGTTCCATATCCTAGGAGTATAAATATAAATCCAACCAAAAACCACAATGGATTTATTGTTCCAGTATAGGTCATTAGATTAGAGAATAAAAGACCAGAAATTTGTTCGGGCTGTGTAATTGATTGTAATATAATGAAAGAACCTAGCAATGCAAGAGAAATTCCAACAGAACATGTAATAAGGTACTTCCATGTGGCTACAACTGAATCCCTCGTTTTATGCAAGAATATCAGTGGGGCACTTGAAATTGTCGTGGCTTCAATGGCTATCCATGTAAGTATTATGTGGTCGGAAATTGCCGCAAGACTCATTGCTGATACAAAGAACAGCAACATGGAGCTGTAAATATGTTCTGATTCATAGTTAGAGTTTTTAAGGTAATCTATGGAGTAATAAGATACCATCAAGAACAGCAATGAAATTAAACCAAGCACTATCTTTCCAAGGGGCGTAATAAAGATATAATTTTTTAACATAATTGCTTGGCTGGGTTCAATGCAGATGTATGCTGTAATGACAGCATGAACTATTGCTACCAAAAAGGGAATGTATCTTGTAAGTTTTCCCCTTATAAAGTAAGCAATAACGCCGGCTAATGCTGGAATTATAACTACCAATTCATCCATCTTATACGCCTCTATATTATTTTAAGTTTAATTTATTCCCTTTTGTAGTCATTAGGGCTGTAAAGTTTGTTAATCTGGTTAATAATTATAGTCATAAGCATTACGCAAATTAGAATATCCAGAAGTATTCCAAATTCAACAACATACTGCATATTTTTTCCAATCATCAAACCTACAATAGATATACCGTTTTCAAGCATTAAGTAGGATGATACCTGAGTAATTGCCTTTTTCCTAGCCATTAGAAGGAATAATGCTGGAATTATTGTAGTTATACCTCCAATGAACAGCAGTTTTTTTGATATATCAAAATCGAGATATCCTGACCATATATAGGCTATGGCTATAACCGCTAATCCGAAGAATAACGATGCCCGGTATCCGATTAATGGATTGAGCTCTCTTTTGATATCGCCTTTTCTTGCGGCATAGATAAGAAAACTGGGTATAAAGAAAGACCGTATTACCAAAGTGCTCAGGGCAATAATAAATCCATATATAGTTATTTCCCCGCCTCCAAGAACTATCGTCAGAAGTGATACTAAAAAACTCTGAATTGCTATTGTTTTAACAAGTGGAAACAATCTGTGAGTATTTAATGCGAATAATACCGTTCCAATTATAAGTGCAATAATCAGTTTTTCATAATACAACATTTCAATCATATTATTCCACCCCTATGGAGAATATTAATGCAAGTGTGGCAATGGCAAATGACGACATTAGGAAAGTCGTATTTCTGGGGAGTTTATACCTAACACCAATGGATTCAAGGATTCCTACGGCAAATGCTATTGCAAACAACCCGACTACAAATACCAAATAATTCAGAGCTCCGATACCAAAATCCACAGGGAATATTAATCTTGAAAGTATCCCTCCAAAGAACAGGAATTTTAAAAATGTTCCAAATTCCATTAACCCCAAATCAGGACCGCTGTTATCGAGAATCATTACTTCGTGAATCATGGTCAATTCTAAGTGTGTATCTGGGTCATCTATTGGTTTTCTTGCATTTTCCACAATTAATATCATAAACAGGACAATTATAGACATTATCGCAAATATTCCCGCTTGATGCCATAGTATTTGAGCCCCCACACTACCTAAAATTCCCAACAGGCTCGGAGCTCCTGTAAGTTTTACCGCTAATATGAATGTCATGAATAATGAGCCCTCTGCCAAGAATGATATGAATGCCTCCCTACTGGCACCCATTCCTTCAAATGATGAAGCCGTGTTTAGTGAGCTCAGTAGTAGAAAGAACCTACTTAATGCAAATAGATACACCACTACGATGAAGTCGTATGTAAATGAAATTACTGGTTTTTCTCCCGCAATTGGGAAGAATAGAAGTGCTAATAAGTAAGTAACCATTATAATCAGTGGTGCAAACCCGAATATCCAGCTAGTGCTTTTGCTATACACCAACCCCTTTTTTAAGAACCTCATCAGGTCGTAGTATTTGATAAATAATGAAGGTCCTTTTTTACCTACCGATAATGCCTTTACTTTATCAATCACAGCAGGAAACAGCGGAGCAAGTGAAACCGTGAGTATATAATATATTATGGATTCCATTCTACCACCTTACTAAATAAACATATGAGAGGAGGAGTGACATGAGTATAATCACATACCCCATGTAGTAGTTAAAGTTCCCGTCCTTAATGTATCTTAATAATGATAATCCAGTTGAAACGGGTTTTACGAGTAGTAATTCAAATACTGCCTCAGCCAAGTCTTTACTCTCTGAGTGGTATTTGGCTTCACTTGGGAATATTCCCTTGACAGGTTTTTCATGGGTTTTTATAATTACGAATGGTTTGAAGAATTCCACTATCGGGCTGGCGTATGATGATGCAGTATATTGCATTTTTGCAGTCGGAGTACTATAACCACAGTCCCATGTGCATCCATCAACAGTCTTATTTCTATAAATTAGAGTCCTCAATATAGCCAATATTGAAACCAGTGCAATCAAAATTAGGTAAATTTCCGTGAGCTTTGGAAATATTGAGAGTTGTTGGTATGCTACAATTTCTGCAAGATTTGAACCCTGTGCTATTTTTATAATTGGATTTACAAATAATGCTGGAAGAATACCTATGATTATACAGATTAAAGCCAATAATATTTGAGGGATTCTCAAATCCATTAAATGGAGGTATTCCAGATATTGCAAGAGAACCCATGAGAAAAGCCAGGCTTGTTGTAGGCATTCTCTTCATTAAACCTCCCATTTCTTCCAAAGAATGTGTTCCTGTGGATTTTATCACCGCACCTGCGCCCATGAATAATAATGATTTAAATATTGCGTGATTCAGGACATGGAGAAGAGCTCCTGCAAATCCCAATAGTGCTATGGTTTCATTGTGATAATATTTTCCAATTAATCCAATACCCAGACCTATGAGGATGATACCAATGTTTTCAACACTATGATATGCAAGGAGTCTTTTGAGGTCATGCTGAGCAAGAGCATAAACTACACCCAATATTCCAGATAATATTCCAAGAATTAATATCAGATAACCTATATAGATGCTGTTTGTTCCGAGAAGTATTATAAGATTGATAATTCCGTAAATACCCATTTTAATCATAACCCCAGACATTACCGCTGAAACATGACTTGGTGCTACTGGGTGAGCATATGGTAGCCATGAGTGAAATGGAAATACTCCAGCTTTTGACGCAAATCCCACAAACCCAAGGAGGAATACTGCTATTTTTAAGAAGTCCGGCATGCTGGAAAACTGGTCAAAACTAATAGAACCAGTAGCCATAAATGCAAGGGCAAATGCTGAGAAAATAAACATTCCTCCAATATGTGTGTATATTAAGTAGATATAGCCTGATTTTCTAACATCTTCTTTGAATCCGTCAAACATGACCAATAAGAATGATGAAATAGACATTAATTCCCAAAATAATAAGAAAATAATACTGTTGTTTGATATTATAACTCCAACCATTGAAGCTACAAGAACTGCAAAGTTTAAATAATGAAACCCTGTTGCTATTTTTCTTTTTTTGTCGTCCATATATCCATAGCTGTAAATTGCAGCCATGATAGAAACCAATAGCACGACAGCTGAAAAGAACATTGATATTAGGTCTATTTTAAAGCTCACTGGAATTATACTTCCGAGCATGTATGTGAGCTCATAGGAGTTGTTATGCAGTATAACCATTAGTGCATTATATAATCCTAATAAAGAACCTGCTGAGATGGTCAATATCGCTATTATTTTCGATAATTTGAACCATTTTGAAAATAAAACACCCAATAAACCGCCCAACATAACGAGGGCCATACTCACAATCATGCCATCATCAAGTAGCAATGGGTTATCGTTGAATCCATTAAATGCATTCATGCTTGATTTTGCCATTACAGGGGATATAAAAATCAATGTCATGGCTGTTATAATTAATAAATGCATTAATTTGTCCCTTAAATTTAATTTTGATGTTATAGTACCCATTTTAATCACTTCTTTTAATTTGTATGGTAGTTCAGGTTATAATACATAGTATATAACTGTTTCGAAAGTTAAAAACTGTTTAAAATAATTAAACACAAGTTAAATTGAAGATAATTGAATATACTGCATTAAAATAAAAAAATAGGCATAAAAAGCAATAAAATGCAAATAATAGACCTATAAAAGTAAAATAAAAGTAAGACCACAACGATAATAATAAAACAAAAAAGTAAAAAATAAAATATAAAAATTTATTAAAAAATAATTTATTGAATTATAGCAATTCCATCAACTAATCCATCGATATCCACAGTTTCTACAATTTCCCCTTTGCTAAATAATGCCCTTTTAACACTCTTAATATGTTCCTTTGTCAATAAACCAAACTCTGTTTCAAGTCCCTCATTTAGTATTTTTTCTATGGTTTCTTCATCTGCATCTTTTATGTAATCCATAACTTTTTTGGAGTCTTTTTTAAACTCTGGACCTATTTTTGATTTGTTTGGAACAACTTCAACAATTTTCTGCTCCAATTCTGGTTTTCCATTTATTACATTCAATTCTTTTATATTCAGAGCTCCCTTTATATCATTAGCTACCTTCAATATTCCTTCGTATTCATTTTTATCTAAAACATAGATTTCAACATTTTTGAGTTCGGTGTTTAAAGGCATACCTTTGTTGGATTTGTATCTTCTTATGGAAGCTACGGTGTTTTTGGCAAGTTCTCCGATGTATTCATTCTCCTCACTTATCATGTTTTCATCAATTTTACACCATGATGTGTGAAGATTATCTACTTTATATATGTCTCCAACAATATCTGCGAAATGCGGTGCAAATGGAGCCATAAGTTTTAGTGTATTTGTAATTACAGTGTATAATGTATATTGTGCGTTGAATTTGCTTATTTTTGCCTTTTCAGTATCTTCTTTATTATACAATCTGTATTTTACCATTTCAATGTAGTTGTCGCAGAACTCATGCCATACGAATTTTTGAATATCTACTATGGTGTTGAATTTGTAGTTGTTTAGGTCTTCACTTACTTTTTTGATTAATTTGTTTAACTTACTTAATATCCACAAATCCACAGGGTTATTTAGATTTACACAGTTGCATGGGTTAGGAACTTCAACTTCTTCGCCACCTACACTTAATTTCACTTTTGAATCATTTATAATATTTTTAATAGTATCAATTGTTTCATCATCTAAATTCATCTTTGCAAATCTTGAAGCATTCCAGAACTTTCTTAAAAACCTATATCCATAATCTACTTCCTTCCATGCGAATGGAACATCATTTCCAAGGGTGCTGTTAGCCGCCCACAACCTTAAAGCATCTGAACCGTAGTTTTTTGTTATCTCAAATGGCTCTACAATGTTTCCTCTACTCTTACTCATTTTATGTCCGTCTTCACCAAATACCATACCATTTATAACTATTTCATCCCATGGCTTTTTATCCGTTAATGCTATGGATTTTATAATTGTGTAGAATGCCCATGTTCTTATAATATCATGCCCCTGTGGTCTGAGCTGAACTGGATAGTGGGATTTGAAAAACTCCTCATCATCCATCCATCCTGCTATCACCATAGGGGTAATGGAAGAGTCCATCCAGGTATCCAATACATCTGTTTCAGGAATTAAATTTTTATTTCCGCATTTGCAGGCGTATGGGCATTCTTTTGTTGGGTCAATTGGAAGGTCTTCCTCCTTAGCTACGATTATTTCCCCACAATCTGGACAATACCATACTGGAATAGGTGTGGCAAATAATCTCTGCCTACTTATGCACCAATCCCAATCCATGTCTTCAATCCACTGCAATAATCTTGTTTTCATGTGTTCAGGCATCCATTTAATTTCATTTGTAGCCTGTTCTACTTTTGGCAATAGTTTTTTAACATTTACAAACCACTGGTCACCAACAATAATTTCAATAGGTGTTTTACATCTCCAACATACTCCTACATTCTGCTCCAATGGTTCCTGTTTTATTAAATATCCTTCGTTTTTAAGGTCTTCAATTATTTGCTTTCTTGCATCCTCTGTTTTCATCCCTGCATACTTTCCACAGATTTCAGAGAGCTCACCCTTTTCATTAATTGCCTTCTTAATTTCAAGACCATGTCTATTTACCCAGACAACATCCGTCTTATCTCCGAAGGTACATACCATTACGACCCCGGTTCCAAATTCCTTCTCAACATCGCTATCAGGATATACCTTAACTTCCTGATTAAATAAAGGAACTTTTACAGTTTTTCCAACAACATTCTTATATCTCTCATCTTCTGGATGCACCACAATACCAACACATGCCGCAAGGAGCTCAGGTCTTGATGTTGCTATTTCCAAGTATTTGTTTTCATCTTCACTGTATGGGAATTTTATATAATTCAGTTTGGAAGTTCTTTCTTTATAATCCACTTCTGCAAAGGCAATTGCTGTTTGACATCTTGGACACCAATTTACAGGGTGCTTTCCCCTATATATTAAGCCGTTTTCATACATTCTTACAAATGCAGTTTGGGATTTTTTAACATAGTCTGGGTTCATGGTGATGTATTCTTTATCCCAGTCAATAGAAATACCAAGAGATTTCACTTGTTCTCTCATTTTTTCTATATTTTCCTCGGTGAGCTCTATACATAGTTTTCTAAATTCATGTCTATCAATATCTGATTTTGTAATGCCGTGGATTTCTTCAACCTTAACTTCTGTTGGGAGCCCGTGGCAGTCCCATCCCTGTGGAAACAGCACATCATAGTTGTTCATTCTTTTGAATCTTGCTATAATATCCATGTATGTCCAATTTAAAGCATGCCCCAAATGCATCCTTCCTGTTGGATATGGTGGTGGCGTATCTATAATATATGGCGGTCTTTTTTCATCGTTTTTGAATTTATAAATTTTGCTTTCTTCCCATTTCTTTTGGATTTCTTTTTCCAGTTCAATGGAGTATTCCTTAGGCATTTCCATGTTTTCCCTCTTATGATTATGATAGGTTTAGATAATATCTAATAAAAATTTGAATAGAATTCAATTTTTATACCACACAGTTTTTACTTTATACACTCTACATTAAAAATATAATAAAAATATAAATTATGTTTTAAAAAGATTATGTTTTATTATATCTCACATTATAAAAATTATGTTATAAATTTTCAACATCGGGTAGTCTCAGATAGAGCTCAACCGAGGTTGTCGAAAAATATTAAAGCATCAATAATATATAATACATATTATGAAAGGGAATTCAAAAAAGAAAAAAGAAAAGAAAAAGACCAATACTAAGAGGAAAGAAAAATATTGGAAAGCTTACGATATTAGATATAAAAACTACGACCTAAGAACTACATATACATTAATTTTATCCATTACAAACATGCTGAATCGTCCTTCTACTGAAGGACGAAAGGTTGGTAGGACACCAGTCCTACCACATAATGAATATGTGGTAGTTCTAATATTAAAATATATCTACAAACTAAGTTTAAGAGATTTGGAAACGCTCTCAAATATTTTACACAACAGACATATCGACCATTCTACATACGGTAAAGCATTCAAGCGAATAGATAACTGGTGGTTATCTACCTTACTTACTTTTACATATGTAATTATAGACAATCTACTAAACCAGCCCTCCAACAAACTATATATGGCAGATTCCACAGGAGTTTCTATAAATAGATTATATGATGAATGTATTCACCGTGGGAAACGGACTAAACGGTTAGTGCATGATAAATTGCATATATTGGCATGTCGCTTACGAAGTAAGCGAGTAATGAAATTGAAATCTATGATTTCAATTTCATCTGATTACTATCCAGAACAAGGCTATATCCCAATAGTTTCTGCTCGTTGGGGTGGTGCTTATAGTTCCGATAGTGCCAACCTATTAGAAATGGTTAAACAGATAGATTTTTTAGATAATGAATATCTATTGGCTGATGGAGGATATGATTGTTGTGAATTGTTTGAGTACTTATTACAACACAATATCACTCCAATAGTTAAAACAAAAGAATTCAAATGGAAGTATCACATTAGAAAAGTTAGAAAAACCATTAAAAGCATGTTTAATAAGGATTGGTATCGCCTTCGAGGGATAGTAGAATCCATATTTGGAGGGCTGGAGACTAAAAACAGATTAAAATTAGATGATAAGTTAGTAGATAGTAGATGTAAAAGCACTATCGCAGTAGCGATAGTGCATAACATATTAACACTAATGAGGATATTAGTATTAACATATGATACCAAATAAATTTACTAATTCAATTATTCGACAACCTCAGCTCAACCGAAAAGTATATATATGAGTTCTGAGTATGTAATGATGCAAGTAGTTGAGCAGGGGTTGCCAAGCCTGGCCAACGGCGCTGGACTTAAGATCCAGTCCCATAGGGGTTCGGGGGTTCAAATCCCCTCCCCTGCACCATTTTCAAAATTCAACAATATAGCCGATTTACAAGGTTATTGAGTAATAAAAAATTACTGGATTTAATCCAGTAAGTAAAACGATACAATAACAGAATAAAATTGAGTAAGTATCGTAAATGAATAGGTCATTTATCAAATATCCTCAAAAAAATTAATTGGATAGTGTGAGCTTTGCTTTTTTGGTGTTAATGATTATATTTATTTATTTTGATGGTTTAATGTATTCGGTTATTGTCGTATTGTTTTTAGTCAATTGTAGTATTTTTTATATATCTACATTGTTTTATTTAATTGTATTAATGTATGTTAAAAAAAGAATGTTTATTTTTTTACTCGCTTATGAGGAACCCTCTCCGAGGTTCCAGCAGTTCTCCAATATTTTTCAGTTTTTCAATAGTTTTTTCATATACTTCCTCTGGATACTTCAACACTTCTATAATGTATTCCCAGAGTTCTGTTTCATTAATTCCATTTCTTGCTTTTTCAATAATCTCTTCCTCTATTGTCTTATTTTCTTCCTTGAATATTTTTATGAATCTTTCCAATAATTCATCCCTATCTATTATCTTTATTGTAGCATTCTCTCGTTTTTTCTTTAATTCTTTTGAAATGTAATTGTATATTGCAGAGAGTATATTCTTTATTTCTTCAAATTTTAATTTTATTCCACATTCTTTTTGGATTTCCATTATAATTTCTTTAATGGTTATTGTTTTATTTTTTAATCCATTTCCAAGTCCATATATTTTTTCCAACACTTTTGTCTCAAACATTTTTAAATATCCTTTTTCCATCTTACTGAGGTTCTCTTTTGCACATTTAACTATATTGTATGCTATTTTTATTCTTTTAGTGATTGCACCCCACTTTGCTGGACTGAGCTCTGCTATCTTCATGGCAATATCTTTTTGAGTTCTGGCATCATCTCCAAGGATAACTTCAGTAATCTTTGGGAACTCTTCATGCAGTTTGATATATTCAACGACTCTTCTTGCCATTTTTATATGCTTCACAATTAGGTATTTTTCATACTCACTGAACCTATCGTAGTTATTGTATTTTAACGCATTATTTACATCCTTAAACCTTTCATCAATAATATCTACTAACTTATTTACTTCTATCTTGTTTATCTCAGATAGTTCCTTTCTTATTTCCAATACTTCTCCAATTTCTTCATCCATTATTTTTTCTATGGTTTTTATCTCCCACCCATGCCCTGTTGTCTCATCCAAATATTTTTTCAATAATTCAGAGTTTGAAACAATTATTCTTTCTAATTTTCGATTTGTAAGATATGCTATTTTAGCCTCATCAACTTTATACCCTCCATCTTCTCTTTTCAAAATCTGCAACTGTTCTATTAGTTTTGTAGGTTTGAGTTCTTTTTCAATATCCAATATTTCTTTATTGTATTCTGAAACTAAATACTCTTTAAATAATGAAAAGTCATCATTTGCCATACTTAGCATCTTTTCATATCTCAACATCTGTGATGCCTTCCCCTGTTCTGTATATATTATACAAGTGTCTCCCCCATTTCTAACTCTTGCAAGGAACTGCCTGATAATTGTGGCTGATGAAGTTTTAAGGACTGCAACAACATCTACTTTATCCTTTATATTTAGTTGAATTGTTTCGTTTTCCCCTTCCCCATTTTTAATATTTATCCCTTCTGCAATTATTCTTGTTGCTAAAATTAAACCGTCTGGAACTCTTTCACTGTTTATTATCATCTGTGCCGCTTTATCTGTTCCAACAGTCTCCTTTGTAATTTTATAAATTTCTGAATTGAAGTTGTATAATTTAAGAATTTCTTCAATAGTATCTATATCCTTTTTTGAATCTACCAATACTATACCTTTTTTACTACCTTTGTTAAATTTCATTGTGATATATTTACAAAAATCTATAATGTTGTGGAGTCTTCCTTCTGATTCAATTATGAAAGTATTTTTAAAGTATTCTTTTTTATCTTTAAATACTGCTTTGACAACCCTTTTGTTTTGTAGGTTTATGAGCTCAGGTGTTGCAGTTAATAATATTGAAGCATATACTTTATTCAAATACTGTTCAATATTATTTATTTCCTTTTTCCTGAACTCTTTTTGTAAGATTAAATTGTGAGCCTCATCTACTATCAATATAATGTCTTTATCTTCTTTTAGTTGTATTTCTTCTTTTCTCTCACCTATATCGATTACATCATACTTTATATCATACATTATCCTATCCAATTGGTTATATGTTCCTATTACTAACCTTATTTCTTTTGCATTGTGAATTCTTGTAGTGCTACCTTCATAATATGCCGCCACTTTTGTTCCTTGGGATGCTAATGTATTGTATGTCTGCATCACTTGTGATTTATAAGGGAATAGTAAGACAGTAATTTTCCCATTATTTTCTTCGTAGATTTTTCCTATGTTATTTGTTATTGTGTATGTTTTCCCCCTTCCAGTTTCTGCCTGTAATATCACTGGTTTATTTTCTTTTGCAGAGTTGTCTATTGCTGTTTGTAGAACCTCGTATTTCAAATACTTTTCACATTCAACTATTACTGCATTTTTATTCTTATCCAGTAATTCTTTTAAATATTCCTCCGCCTCAACATAATCATCCACTTTTGATGAAATTCCCTTCTTTTCAATAAATTCTAATATTTTATCTTTATATGCTCCCCATAGATATGCAATAACATTTGTTCTCAAATTATTGTTATGCCAATCTACTGCTATGGCATTATATCCTTTATTTGGATATATGGTGCAATCTGGGTTATTTCCATCATTATAGTATATTGAATAGATGCTGATGTATTTACCATTTGATTTATATCCCACTCTTAAATAGTCAAATAATTCTATAATCCACTTACTATCTTTGTATATTTCAGTTAATTTTGCCTGTATGAATTTCGTAAATTTGTATTCTTTTTTTGTTAATTCTTTAAAATCTTTAATTTTTATGTTTGATTTTTTGAGTTTATTGATTAGTTCAAATGATTCCGTTGTTTCACTTGCTTCTTTTACCATTTCTTTATATTCTTCATTATTTATTCCGAATTTGTAGAAAAATACTTCTGGAGCTATTGGTGCTAGATTTTTTCTTACATATAATATTTTACAGTCTCTCCCTCCCTCATATTTTTCTTTTCTGTTTTTTGTTCCAGGAAGTCTATCTACTCTTGCAATATCGTACATTGCAGTGTCTGCATCATGTCCAATTTGTTCTGCAATTTTGGAAAGTATTGGGAGTTCTAACCTTGATATTGGTCTATCAATGTAATAGATGAACCTCAAACCCCCTCCGGTGAATGCAATAATGTGTGGTGTTGTGTAATCATCAGGGAGCTCTGAAAGTATTTTGTTTATTTTGTCATTTATCTCATCCATGGTAGGTTCTTTTTCTTTCCACTCCTCAACATCAAAATCAATAGGTATATAAATCCATGCTGTGGCTGATTTTGAACTCCCATTTTCCGTCTGTCTTGGTGCTATCCCTATTGATACAGTTGTTAATCTTGCTCTTTTACCTATCTTTTTTAAAATTTCATTTTCTTTTTCGTAAATTCTGTTTGAAATTGATTCAGCAATGTTTTTTATGTCATCTGGATTAATCTCTGGGATTTCTATATATTCAGAATATGCCCAGGAGTTTCTGTTATTTGGTTTTTGGTATTTCTTTTCCAATTCAACCAAATACCTAACTTCAAAATAGTTCATGTGTTTTATTGATTTTTTTATATCCTTTTTGAGTTCTGGAATCGTTCCATCAACTACACTCCATACTATTTTATTTCTAAAATTGTAAATTGATGCCAGTAAAATACTTATATGTTTAGTTATTTGTTTATTATTTGGCAAATTATATGAAGTGTATTTTTCCATAATCTCCCCATTTTATAAATTTCTTCTAATTGTGTTTAGTAAAATATCTGTTCGCTCTTTACTATGTGCGTAGAATAATGTTGTTTCTAATGAACTATGTCCCA
This sequence comes from Methanothermococcus jasoni, assembly GCF_049075655.1. Classification (GTDB taxonomy): domain Archaea; phylum AGJL01; class Methanococci; order Methanococcales; family Methanococcaceae; genus Methanofervidicoccus. The sequence continues at coordinate 286,057 of NZ_CP157522.1, forward strand.
AGTATTCTTTTACAATTTCAATTGGAACACCATTGTTCAGTAGTTCAACTGCCCTACCATGTCGTAGGGAATGAACAACTATTCTTTTATTTTTTGGAATCTCTCCCTCTTTCTTTAATTCATTCACGGCTCTTCTGAACATCTCACTAACCCAACCTCTTCTTACTTTCCCTCCTTTATCGTTCTGGAATATTGGGTCTTTGTCCTCTGTTTTTATGTTATATTTCACATATTCTCTTAATGCCATTAGTGTGTCCTTAGAACACACTACAAATCTTTCTTCACTAGATTTTGTATTTTTAATTCTGAACCTCCCCTCTTCAAAGTCGCAGTCTTCATAAGTTAAATTTATAATTTCTGAAATTCTGCATCCTGTGTCCCACAACATTCTGATAATTAAGGCATCTCTCATATTTGTTCTTCCCCTTCTTTGTAGAATCTTTTTTAATATTTTGTTCAATGTTTTCGAATTTACTGCATCATAGTGCTTTACTTCAAACTTTGTATATCTTCTTCTTTCTCTGCATTCCATTTCAAATTCCTTGAAATTTTCCAATCTCATAAGTCTATAAAACACTTTTAATAGTTTGAAATACTGACCTACTGAATTTCCCAATTTTCTTTCGTTTTCCAAATATTTGAAGAATTTACTGAATTCCTGTTTATTTAATTGGTCTGGTTCTTTGTTTATCCTCTCATAGCAGTATGAGAGAAAAACTCTGAGCCTTGATATATCACTTTTTATTGTTGTCTCTTTTATTCTGTCAAATTCCCTTTCTTCTCTGAACTTCTCTATCCATTTGTCTTGGTTTGATAGTTCTACCTTTTTTTTATCAGGATTGATAAGAATTAGATTTTCAATATCCTTCATGGATTCCCTCTTCTTCTTGGTAGATAATACAATTGATTACAAAGTTTGCTCCTTCCCCAAATTTGTTTAATATTTCAATTTCTTTATCTGATAGTGTTAGTAATTTTTTGTTAGTTAATTTTCTCTTTTTTATTTCTGCTATCACTCTTGGGTCTATGCCTTTGTAATTTTCTGCTTTATGTAGATAGTATCTGAGCTCTCTTGCACCTATGTTTTTGTAGATGTTAAAATATTTTTTTGAATACTTTTTCCCTTTATCCTTGCTCATGCACTTCATAGTTTCCCTTCATACTATTTTTGTAGAGCTCTACAAGTGGTAGTAATACTCACATTGTAGAGCTCCTATTGTTGCAGTATTACTTACAGTATTCGATATGTTCCAGTGTTCGGTTCGTATATTTCCCCATCTTCTATTAGTAATTTTATCGTTTTACCTACCTCTTTTAGAACCCTTTCCTTTAATCGCTCATAGGTTATCTCATCATTTTCCATGATTATGTTTAATATTAATTCCTTGAATGTCTCTGGAACCCTATCAACTTCAAACATATTACTTATATTCTCTTCATCAATAATGTATCCATCATCATCTTCATCGACATTCTCAAAATATCCGCAGTTTAAACAATACCAACCATGCTCGTCTTCATCCCATACCATAGGACCATTTGGACAATTAGGACAATGGGGGGCATTGTCATCAAACACTTTTGCCATGATTTCACCTTTTCCATAAATTGATATAAATTCTGCCCCCGTTGTTCCTTCTATTTTTATACTCTTTGCTTACTGAACAGCTCCATCTTTTCAGTTTTTTGAATTCTTTTGTTATCTTTTCAACCGTGTATTCTGCATCTTTTTTCTCTGCCTCTGAATTCCACATGACTCTGATATTTACCATGTTTGCACCTATTTATGCTCTTTATAACCACTTTGAATTGTTTTTTAGTAAGTCCATACTTAGCATCTATCTTCTTTTTCCACTTCTCAAACTCTCCCTTATTTACTAACTTTACCTTTACTCCTCCTAGACATTCTAAAACTTCTTTCTCTTTTTGAAATGCCTTTTTTCCACTTACTGCTCCATAGCTATCTATCTTTTCATTTTTATAAACCAAATAATACATCATTTTATCCCTCATACATCTGCATTCAAGTTAATTTCCAATAATGGTTTATTTTTACATTTTTTTATCCATCCTTTTTCTATCCATTCATTTAATACCTCCCTTACATTTTCTTTATTTTCCTTGATGTATTGTTTTATTTCGTAGAGCGATACTACTGGACAATTTTGTTGTTTAATTTCTTTAAACAATTCTTTTGAGTCCATTTTCACCCCCTCTTTGTTTGAATCATTGCCAGTCAAAACAATATTCTTTCACTTCTCCATCATAGTATATTCTCAACAGTTTTGAGCCCCACTTGATGACATGAATAGTTTGTGTCATATCTGGCTCTCTTTTAGCAATGCTGTCAGGATATTCTGAACATGGAATTGGATCGGCATATTTTTTTACAACTTCATCCTCCATTTTTGTTATGTTGTGTTGCAGTCTTTCTCCTACTGGCATTGCTTCATATCTTGCATTCAATTCATCGCATATCTTTTTTCCCAATCTTCTAATGTGAACTAGTTCTATTATTCTTCTTTTCTCTTCTCTTGATATTGCCATTTTATACCTCCAATTTATTTATTTCATCGTCATTTCCTTCTTCTTCTATAACATATACATTTACACGCCTTCCAATGTATTTTTTAGGAACTAATACTCGCCCCGTATTGCATGACCGTTTTACTTCTTTGTTTTCCACGATTAATTTTTCCTTCATAGTTTCACCATACTATATAATTATCCAATAGTGTAATATTTTCCACTATATATCTTTGGTGCATCTTTCATATATATACTTTTCTATTGGATTACATTCCATTATTGGATAGTATTACCATAATGTTTAATGTAATAGTATCGCAAAATATTTGGACAATAGCACATTAAAGACAGTGGAAACGATGCTTCAAACAATATCCAAAAAGAACAGCAGAACAGTAATGTTATTACTTGCAAAATTTGACAAATTACATTTTGGAGCATTAAAGAAAAAGTCAAAAATAGAAGGCAAATCTTTAACAAATGCTTTAAATGAACTACTCGGTGAAGGCTTAATACAAAAAGAATACGAAGACCCTACAAAAAGAACAGCGAAGGTTTATTATTCCCTAACTCCACTTGGCAAGGAAGCATTAAAAATATATAAATTAGCAGAAGAGTTGGAAAGGAAAAAAGAGACGGTTGCAAATTCAGTTATTATCAATGGGGATGTTAATGGGGGAATTATTATTGGTAATGCTTCAAAAGTCAATATAAAAAAACATTAATATTATCATAATTATCATTTGGTGATAGTATGCCTCCAAAAACCTAAGGGAAAATTAAGGAGAGCATTAACTGGTGATGGTAGGAAGAAACCTTCAAAGTTTTTTAAAAATAATGTTAAAGAAGCCTTGGGGAAGTCAAATTCTAAAAAACGCAAAAAGTAATAAAGTAATGGGGGTTCAACATGGTAAAATATTCTCTTGATGAAAAAATTTTAGTTAAGCATAATATTACATTAACCGACAATGTGATGCAGATTAGTAGATTTAATATAAAAGCGTATGTTTCAATCGATAAAATTTCAGCCGTCGAATTGGATTTAAGATGGATGATTATCAATTTTTTAATAGCATTTCTATTGTTTTTGTTTGGGGTATTTATTAAAGGTAGTTATTCAATGATTTGTTTTATATTGGGTTTTGTTCTTGTTATTTTTGGCTATTTTGGTGCAATAGTTAAAGTTTATCCTATTGGATATAAAGCCGTTGTAATTATGGGGTCTTATCATTCCATGAAAGAATTGTTTTATGAACTTAGGAAATTAGTTTAAAGGGAAATCATGGACAGGGATATAATCGAAACCGTGCTAAAAGAACATGGTTTGTTAAAATATGAATATAGGGGGATTGCAAAGGCGTTGTCTAAAATCATGAATCGTAATGAATCCATCAAAGCCGTTTTTCTAACTGACGGGGGGTATTGGATTCTAATGAGTAGGAGAATTATTATTGTCTCATCTGGATTTTTAGGACATGGTGTTAGTGTTGATGAAGTTATTAATCATAGTCAGATAGAACGGTTGTATTATAATATCAATAAAGGGTTTTTCTCATCATCTATGGAACTTAAAATAAAATTAAAAAAAGAAAAAACTCGAACCTATAAAGTAAGTAGTAATTATAATTTTAATTATGTTGCCAAAGCAATTGATAATTTAAAATATGCCAAATCCAGAAGGAAAAAGAAAAAATCTTAATCTTTTTTATTTCTTAACTCATCCCTAATCTCTTTTAAAATTTCTTTTATTTCATCCTGTCCTTTTTTAACATCTTCCAAAACTCCAAAAATCATTTTAATATATTTAACTCCTTCATCGAGTTTTTTATTTAATTCAAGCAAATCATCAGCAGAGATTCTATTTATTCCTTTTGGAAACTCAATATATGTTTTTAATTCTTTCTCTTCTATTCTATCGATATTTATAAGATTGTCGTCTTCTTCCAACTCTTTAATTACTTCTTTGAATAATCTCTTCTTTTTTTCAGAGTTGAAGTTTGCTAAAATCCTAACTGTTCCATCCTTATAATTATAAACTACACCATCAATACCTAAACCTCTCCCAATATCCTCTATCCTATCTCTAAAACCAACATGTTGGACTTTACCATATATTTTTAACTCGTAAGTTGTTGCCATATTCTCACCTTTTAATGTTATATTATAACATAACTTCTATATATTTTATTCGATATTGTCAATGTAGTATCGGAGCTCCTGGAACATAGTGATACCAGGAGAGGGTGAGCTCTGCATGATATATCATGAGAGTTATTCCACATACTCCCGGAGCTCCGACAACAACTCATACGCTCGGTTCAAATCTCCAACTTCAACAGCATGTTCCAACTCACTAAATAATATTTTCACAGAAGCAATGTTGTATAAATCATTATCAATAAACACTTCCTTAAACTCATAAATCAACTCTTTTAATTGTTCTTTTTTCATGTTTATTATGTCATCCTTTACATAATCATATACTGTGGATTTTGGAATTCCGACCATCTCCGCAGTCTCTCTTATTGAATGCCCTTCTTTTATAAGGTTTAATAGTTCTCTCTTTTGAGTTTCATTTATTTTCTTTTTCCTTCCCTTTTGTTTAGATTTAACTTCAATAAATATTCCTGTGTTCTCTTTAAGAATTTGGATTTTATATGCCATTTTGGGATGGTTAAATACTGATTCTGGCATTCTTATAAATACCAAATCTTTATTGGAATCTACAATGATTTTGTTTATTTCCTCCCAACTAACTATTTTATTAATGTCCTTTTCTATCATCCTTCTCTCCTCAAAACATCCTCCGCTATTTTAGATTGAGTATATTTTAAAATCATGTCTATTTTTTTATGCCCTGTTATTGATGCCACAATTTGAGCAGGATATTGCTTTTTACCAAGGTATGAAATGTAGGAATACCTCAAAGAGTGTGTATTTATCCCTAAGTTTGTTAAATACCATGATGATGCATTGTTTGCAATCCGTTTAATGGTTTTATTTTCCCATTCCAACACCACATCTTTTGTCAGTTCAACATCTCTATTTGATATTTCCTTTGGAAGAATGAGTTTTCTCATTGCATTATCTTTCCTTTTTTCCACTTTAACAGATACTTCATGTTCTTTTGATTTTGTAAATTTGATTAGTCCTTCAATCGCTTCCCCTATTCTGCAACCATTTCTCAATTGTATGAGTCCCAAAATCAAATAAGCATATTTTTTCCTGTCGTTTTTATAAAGGGGTTTCTTGTTTCTCAACTGTTCCAGTTGTTGGATGAGTTTTTGTTTAGTTTCTTCATAATCCAATCCCATATCCCAGTCATTTTCTCCCATGTTGATTACCTCTCATAATGTTAGAATGTCCGAAAAATACTAACTTAAAATAATAAAACTATCCTTTGATTAGTTTAATCGAATGTCTAAAAAAATAATCCATTCCAAAAATTTCCAACTAACAAACTATACATTTTGTTAGGTCGTATAGTTTCAACTAATCCCTAAGAGTTTTAGTTTTTCACGGAATTCTTTAATTGGGATTTCATAACGCCATTCTCCAAATACGACATACACCATTCTTTTTTTTCTATCGTGGCTAATCGGTATGCTCCGAATATCATCCATCTCTTTAACATAGCCTCTTATATACGCTTCCTTATAATATCCGTTGTATGAATGATGCCTTTTTCTATCTCTCTTGTGTAATTTTTTAAAGCATTTCCGTTTCATGTTGATCATGTTCATCCCTTTTTATCTTATAAACTGTCCCGTCTTCTTTAACTAAAATCACTTCTTTATAATTGCCCTCTATTTCTTCTGCGTCAATATTGAGAAAACAGTTTGCAGATATTAAAATTCCTTCAGTTGAGAACTTTATAGCATCTATTTTCTTAACATTGAATTCTTTTAAGTTGTTTTTGTCCATAATATCACTAAAAGCCCATTTGATTAGTTTAATCGAGTAAATTAAGTTAGAGTATAATATGTTATTAAAAGAATATTGAATGCTGATGATATATAGAGCAATTTCCAATAAGTGCTTTCTTCATTCCATTTCTTCTTCATCTTCCTCAATATCTTCATCATACCCCATCTCCTCCAAATATTTTCCATATTTCTTCAACATTTGCATCGTATATTCAACATCTTCTTTGAGTGCCTGCCACCGTGCCAGTGCATCCGTGTAATCTTTCCATGTTTCTTCATCAAGATCTGCACCAAAAATTAAAAAACACTTTTCAATTTCATTATCGCTGCCATAAACCTTCTGGTATATATGCCCCATTGCGTTTATGATGTCATGGATATTCATTATTCCACCTTTCTGTTTTTAACAATGTCATTTATAAGTTCCAGGTCACTTAAGATTTCAAGACATTTTTCCTTAACTTCTTGCGAGTACGAAATGTGATATATTTCTTTCAACCTCGTCCCTACTCGAACCATTAGCCTACTGTATAAGTTATCAACATCAATAACAGGTTCTTTTTTAGGCCTTCCTCTTTTGGGCTGTTCCACAACATCCACACTTTCTCCATCAGGACTATCCGGAGCTCCTACGTGTTCATCATCATTCACAATTATGAGTTCATCTTCTTCACTTTCTTGGCTAGATTCTATTCCTCCAAATAGTTCTTCATCATCACTTATCATCATCAAAACCCCCAACGGTTTTTATAAAGTTGTCAAAACTAAATCCTAGTTCTACACCCGAAAACTCTTTTGATTTATTTCCTTTTTTCCTATCGGTCTGCGTTTCTTTACCTTGATATGCCCTCATAGTAGGATTTAATTTAAGAGATGAATCAATAACTCTCGGTAATTCAACACCCAATTTTTCAAGTGCTGCCTTATACATTGCAGCTTCCTGCAATGCTATTTCATATAGCTGTCTTCTTCTAGGGTCTAATACTTCCAAAGGTTTTGCCTCTTCGGTGTAATTGTTTATTATCTCAAAACTATGTGCATAGATAGTAATTATTTCATCAGATAGATCAATACATCCAGCAGGAACATGCACCACCCTATACTGTTCCTTTTTTCCAAAGATTAATGCTTTAAATGCTGAAATTATTTCTTCAATAAAATCAGGGCTTCGTCTCCTATACAATATAATATGAATATCATTTGGCCGTGGAATTAATGCAATGGGGTATCCATATATTTTTTCTCCATGTCCATTGTTCCAAATCAGTAACTTTTGTTTTACTTTATAGGGAGTTAGTGAAGCCATTGCAATTTTTTCATTTTCTATTTCCTCTTGCTTCTTTTTTATTAATTTCAAAGGATTTTTTGTTTTCCCATCAGATTTGTTATATTTAGGTTGTGACTTATTATCCCCATTTTCAGACAATTCTTCCTTTTCCCCCAATTCTTTTTCCTTAGATTTTTTAAATCCAAACATTATATCACCTACAACGATTGTGGATGCCTGTAAGCTATCCTTTCAACATATTGCTTATCGTATGCAAAATACCCCCTGAATTTATTTTTCTGTTTCATTTTTTGGTATTCGTCAATAGAAAATGATTCTTCCATTCCAATATCATCTTCATCAATTCCGGGAATCATTTTTTTCAACAGTTTTAAGTCTTCAGGACTTGCTATTTTTCCAACAATTCCGATGTGTGTGCATCCCTCAATAAGGGATTTATTCAAACCTGCCATATATTGAGTAGCACCAATTAGATTGATACCCATGGACCTACCTTCCCTATATATTTTATTAATTGCAGACAGGCCCACAGGATTATTGGCAAAGTGCTGTATCTCATCCACAAAGAAAAAAATAGGTATCTTTAACTTAAACGCAGATTTAACTGCCATATCTACAATCATTTTAAAAATAAGATTTTCTTCCTCTGTTGTAAGGTCTGAATTTTGGGAAAAATCAATCACATTTATCCGCTTGTTTGAAACATACTTAAAAAAACTCTCATCTTTTGAAAATAAAGGGTCTTTTTTCAATCTGTCCATAGTTTCTTCAATTCGTGAGTAAGTCCTGGAAGGTTTTTCTGGGTTATCCCATTCTAATGCTTTTTCCAATACTTTATCAGGGTCCCTAATTTTTTCAATATTCCAAATTTTCCTTAATCTTTCACCATGTAAAGCCCCACTCCCAACATGAGTTAATTTCTCAATGAATGAAAAATCAATACTGCTGTATTTTATTTTCGCTTCAATTACTTCCGTTTTCCACCCATTATCTATTTTAATATTATTTAACCTCCTCCTTGGCCTGAATACAAAACGATTAACTGGGAATGCATAAGGAGACAATCCAAAATAACCTAATATTGTATTATTACCTGCCCATTTCGTATATTTTCCCAATATATTAGGCATTCCCATTGCAAAATCTCCGGGGCTTCCGTATAAGTGAGGATATTTATTCATTAACTCCACATATTTTATGATATAATCCCATGTATTTTTCCCATATTTTTTATACAGCATTTCTTTTGAATATTTTTGAGATTCCTTATAATATATTTCTTTGATTTTTTCTGCCTTTGAAACATCAATTTTCCTCTCAAACACAAAAATAATTGGAGCAATTCCTTTGTTAAGATATGCTGACCATATGGATTCAATTAGTGCCCTCATTACTGTTGTTTTTCCAAATCCTGAACCGCCCAAAAATAACATGTGATTTGCTTCCTCTGTTTTAAGGTCGAGTGTTCTTCTTGTTTTATTGCCTGTTGCTCTACCATATAATGCATGACCTCTCCCAAGATATATTGGAACCTTCATAATCACCACCAAAATAGACCACTTGATAAATAGCAAACTTATCCAAAATAGTTATTATTTGTAAAAAATAGGCATGTGAGGTTATTTAATGAATAAAAAAATTATATAAATGCGTGTAGTAGTTAAAAAATAAAAACTAAAAAAAGTCTTCATACTGGATAGTCATACCTTTTTTTGTATCTTACAAATCCATATCCTATAACTATACATGCTAATCCACCAAATATAACTGCAGTTTTAAAATTAGAAACATCTTTCTTCCATTCATTGTAAGCAGATATGTAATCTTCTTTTGTTTCATTTGATTGTTTGTTGATTAAATCAGTTATAATGTCTTTGTATTGTTCATTTTGTTGTTTAATGATTTCATTTTCTGCTTTTAGTGTTGTAATTTGTTTTTGTAAATTTGTAATGTTTTTATTAAGTTCTATATTCTTCTTTTTGTAAGAAATATACTCTGCTAACAATTTGTTTTTCTTATCTAGCTCGTTTTGTAATTTTGTCATGTTTTTTTGCAGCTCTGCTATCAATACATTATATGCCTTGACCATGTTGGCATCATATACAATTACTGTTTTATTTCCCTCAATTTCCAACTTTTTAATGATTTGAACTGTTAAATTCTCTGGAAGATTCTCATCAGTATCATTAATCCAGAATACTTTTTGTTCCCCCGTCTGTGCATCTATTAATGTTATATTCTTTGCACTCACTCCTATGGGAACTGCCATTATTATCAGTATCAAAACTAATCGCTTTAACACAATGCAATCACCTCAACCAAATAATCCTTGTATCTTACAATATCCACTCTGCCTATCTACTAAAACATACCCCATGAAATCGCCCTTAGTGTTCTTTCTACCAAACAGCAATTTAAACTGCCAGTAATAATTTCCATCTTTGAATTCTTCAATGCTACCTGGGTCAACATCAAGATGATAATTATGCTCTTCCAACATCTTGTTGTAGTTGTCATCAAGATACTTCCGTGCCAAATTTAACGCCTGAACCCCACCGATTGAATACTTTTTTGGTGGAGTTGATAGAACCACAAAAGAGCCATCTGGATAACGAATTGTTTCATTCACAATAATGTATCCTGATGAAGGATAGCCAAACTCCAAAAGTTTTTCTTTAATAATATCATCATCGGATTGTTGGAAACTCATGACCGTGAAAGTAATTAAAAAAATAGCTAAAAAAGAAAAAAATAGAATTCTTAAAACTTTCATATTATCACTCTTACTGAGTGCTTATGTTAAGAACTTCTGAACCATTTTCTGGAACTCTGTATATCGTGTTGTTATATAACACAGTTGTATAGTAGTAGAGCTCGGTTGCAGTATCATTTGTAATTGGAATGGTTGCGGTTGTTGGCAATGTAACATTAGTTGCAATGTATGACTCTGTGAATGTTGTATTATCATAGCTCGTAAATACTGCTATTTGTGATACCGATATATTATCTTGTGAAGATGTTATTGAAACAAGAGAACTATTTGTTGAATTATCATAAATTGCAGCAATTGAGAAAGACAACTGATTTACAACTGTTAAATTATCTGTTGTGTTTGTAGTTTGATTAATAGTTTCATTAAATGTTAAATTGTCTGCTGTTGTAGTGTTCGTAGTGCTGTTTTTTAGGAAGTCAAGGAGGAAACCGCCGCCATCACTACTATGTGAGCTCATCCAGAACGCTCCAATACATGTTAATACTAATGCAATTACAAGCCCGATTGTTATATTACGCTCCATATAGACCACCTACAATAGATTTAATGCTTTCAATTATTCCATTAAGGTCAAGAACTCCAAAATATGAGAGTGCAGCAGCTACAATTATAACGCATACTAACACCCATAAACTCCTGAGGATTATTGCCCCAATCGTAAAAAATGCAACTGCAACTATCCACCATTGCAAAAAGATACCTGAAAAAATCCCCAATAAGAAAAATAAAATTGCATGATTTTCCTTCTCATTTTCAAGTTTTTCAAGAAAACTCTTCAACTTATCACCCCTTCTTTTTGGATTTTTTGGATTTTCTCTTTTTCAGCATTTCAGACCTATCCGCTTCAATCACATTTCCATTTTTATCCACATAATAGAATTTTCCTTTCTTTTTCTGTATTTTTCCAACTGTTCTTGCCATAATATCACCCAGTAATATTTGTAGAATTAATAGTTTCATTAATGGTTGAATTTATAAGAGACAATGGAAAACCACCTGAGCTCAGATGGATGTGTGAAAGTATCAAGTCTTTGAGTGAGCTCAGGTCATACCCTTGATGAGCCAATACAATTACTACAATCACACCGATTAGAATTATTTGCCAATTCTTGATGACCCATGCAACCCCTAATACAATTAACAATTCCAACCAGTGCGACTGAATAAAACTCATAATTGTTGCAGTATCTATTGCCATCAATCATCACCTTTAACAAGATAACCTATTATGACCCCAACACCCAGTCCCAGCATGAGTTTAGAAACTTCTAAAATTATCCTGCCTATATCTTGTGTATAATACAGCATTACTAAAATAGAGAGAACAATTACTGCAACTGCATCTCCAAGATTCCAGTCTCTTCCTACGAGTTTCCATACACTCAATAAAATTAAGAGTGTAGGAACAGCCCATGCCAAAATTCCACTGAAACCTAAACTATTTCCTATAATCTCCAACTTGCTCTGCATCACATAACAGAGCATAAAAGTAATTATTGTTGATATAATCTGTTGAATCACATCGAATCACCTATTATTGAGTTAATCCAGGGATTGTTGGGATTAATGTCAAGTATTTTGCTACTGTTGCAATCGTAGCTCCTAACCACATATACAATATAATCTCATCATCCCCCGTCTCTGGGGCAAGTATGTATAGAGCAAGAAGCCCTGCCACAACTAAAACAGCTGGACTCATTGAACCCACATTAAGAGTCATGGTTCCTGCCAATGCCCATAATATTCCAAAGAAGCCAAGCAGAGCTCCTGCAAATACTAAGGCATATCCTGTTGCTCCACTACTCTGTTGATATAATGATGTCAAAACATCCTTCATATCTACGAATTTATCAATACCTTCAACAAGGAGAATTACCAGCAAAGGGACGCTTGCAAATGTTGTGATAATATCATTGAATGCTACTGAATGCTGTCCAGCATACCAGAATATTGCTCCAGCACCAAGAGATGTGGCTATCATTTTCACTACCCACATGTTCCAATTAGTTTTTGCCATAAAAACACCTCCAATATAAGTTAAAAAAGAATTTAAAAAAGTAATTTAGAAGAGTTTAAGCACAATCACGGCTCCACCGACAATTACAATAACTACAACAAGGATTAAAACCCAATCTGGAATATTTCCAATTCCAAAGCCCTCTTTAAATGACTGCCATGAATCTCCGAGCCATGAACCGGCAGTGAAAAACATGCTCGGTTCATATTGTTTTGTTAATTCTTCGAGTTTCTGTGCATTTTCTATATCTGCTAATGCCTGTTCACTCTGACCATAAAACTCTTTCTGTGCTGCATCGCTGTAATAATCCCCAATCATTTCATAGTTTTTACTTAGTTTGTATGATGTTGCAATTTGTGCTGCATCATTTGTAGATTTTAATTTACTAAGTTGCTCAATTGCTTTTTCATAATAAGTTGATGCTTTATCAGCATAGGATGCTGCTGTTTGTCTATTGTATGTTTTACATTTCTGTGAAAATGATATTGCACTGTTTTTCTTCTCAGTGAGTGATGTAATTGACGAATCTACAAGGTTCTTCAATGTCTGAATTTCATTATCTGTAATTTTTGAGTCATTAATTATCTCAAGAATTTCATTTGTTTGAGTATCTCCTAAAACCACTTCTTGATTACTTAGTACGCTGACTTGCGGTTTAATTATACACCATAATGGCAAATCATTTACGGTTGCATAGACTAGTGCATATGAATCAAAACTCACTGTATTATTGTCTGTTTTATAATATAGTGAAGATGCTGCCAAATTAATATTTGAAAGGTCTCCAAATTTTACAGGCGATTGTGATGAAATATATGATGTATTATCTTTTTGAATCCTAAATGCAGCCATTTTAAAATCATCACTAATTGTTGCTGGAATTGGTTTAAAATTATCAGGGAGACCTATGAATACATACTTATAATCAGCTGTGGAATCGAATAAATGAACGGGTGTAGCCCATACTCTTCCAATGATATTTGATGTTGCTCCATTAGCCCATGCTGCATATGCAGTATAATTCCTGTCAAATGCAAACTTTGCTGGAAGACTGCCTGTTGTTCCCCTAATATAATATTTACCATTGTTAATATGTTTCCACGCACTCAAAGATTTGTATTGTGCATTAATCGGAATGTCATCAATATGCCTTTTTTCTTTTGATATGTATGTCGACCCATCAGGGTTTGTTTTTGTTATTTCTACCCAAGCCCACACTTCCCTATATCCTTCCACTTCAACACACACTTCAAACTTATTTACTTTTGCATTCAGGAGTTCCTCAAGTGTTTTTCTATCTGCTGTGCCTGTTGCCATTGCTTTTGCTTTTCCATAATAAGGGTCTGGCGTTTTAAGTAAGAAATTCCATGTATAATCACTATTTCTTAGTATTTGGTCACCAGTCCAAGTCTGCTTCCACCAAGTCTGCCCAGTCTCTATGTCTTTAACATATGTCGTTATTTTCTGAATATGAACCTTATTTTCACTTGGGTCTGGTGCTGCTGGTGCGTATATATTAATTACAGTTGGAAACGCTGAAAAACCATATATCTTACCTGCACCTTTTAAACTCAAACGAATATCTGCCAATGAACCACTTGACTCAAAATCATATGTTGTTAATGAACTTGCAACATCTTGACGTAGAATAAATAAATCTTGTGCCGCTTTTTCATTTGAAAAGCCCCTAATCTCCGCTAATTTATTTATCACATCTTCATCTTTCATGTCGGATGTTGTAGGCGTTTTTCCATCAGTAACTGCTGCACCATCATTACTGTTTTTTCCTGTGAGCTCCCTATAAATGTAGTTCGCAGCAATACCTCCACCTATTGCTACACCTGCGACAACAAGTGCGGGAACTTCAACAGGTGCAAGAACTATTGCTGCACCAGCAACTGCTGCACCTACCGCAAGTGATGCAACATCTCCTGTATCAACATTTACTTCATGCCCGAACAGCTCAAAAGCATGAGCAGGTGCGATGATATACATGAGAATTAAAAAAATAGAAGAAAGTTTTTCAAACTTCAATTTAATCACCTCTTCGGATGAGGTATGCTCCAACTCCTCCAACTAAAAGAATAGCTCCTGCAACCAATGCCCATAATGGAATTCCTGAACTTCCCCCAATTGGAATGAATGAACTTTCAACAATCTTCAATACTACCTTATCACTGAATACTGGTTCTGCTTCGTCCTTCTCGAATACCTGAACCTGCAACTCGTATGAATCGAATTCTAAATCACTTGGAACTTCAAACTTAACTTCCAACTCTTTTGTTTCCATTGGAGCCACTGCTATTGATGCTGTTGGGGTTTCATTGCCAAATATTGAAGCAATTAATTTTGCATCATAGTATTTTACTTCATTAGTTGGGTTTTTTATTTCCAATTTTACTGTTGCTACGCTGCCCTTACTTCCTTCGACTTCCGGGGTTAAGAGTTTGATAGGTTGCAATACACTAATTGGAATGTATGTGATTATTGCTCCGTTCTTTGCTGAAATTTCAAGAACATAATTATTTGGTGCAGGAATAGGGATTGTGAATGATTGGCTATCGTAAGCGTTAAATGCTGCACTTTGTGACCAGATTTCTGTGTTGTTAGTATCTCTTAGCACCATTAATATTGAATAGTCCTCTCCTGACTGTTCTGTAATTGATAACTGATTATCTCCTATACTCCATGATGGTTGTTGGATGATAAATGGCAATTCTTCAACTTCATAGATTATTGTTTTCTGTGTTGTGTATTCATTTCCTAAAATATCAGTTCCTACAACCCTCACAGTATATTGATGTTCTCCAACACTCGCAGATGTTTTAAATGTTATTTTAACTTGTGCTTCTTCATTTTCTTTCCCATCACCTAAAATATATGAACCATCTGCACTTTTAGGAACATTAACTCCATCTTTTTCAACTTTTACAATTTCACCACCAGTTATGTATAATTTAGTCCCGTATGCATCCCTAACAGGAGTTAATTTCAATATAACATCTGCAACTGAATTTGGCGAGGTTGTAATCTCTGCTGGAGTTTGGGTTATTTTAAAGATTGATGTTTTTGGAAATAGGTATACAGTTATGTTTTTGTCCCCATCCACAACTATCTCTTTTTCTTCTTCCCAATATCCTTCTTTTTCAAAATTCAAAGTATATTCTCCATAAGGCATATTTGTAGTCCATTCTCCATCAATTGTTGTTGTTAAGTTTCCTGAAACACCTATATCTGAAAGAGACTCTCCTGAAAGTCCATCTACAATTTTAAATGTTATTGCACCATACTCAAAATTGACAGTGTTATTTCCATCAGCAGTTACTTCTACTGTTTTCTCGATTGTAATTCCATTAGTGAATACTACCTCCACAGAGTATGTTCCATCAGGTTTTTCAATAATTAATTTTCCTTCACTATCTGTTGTTCCTACCAAATCTCCATCAACATATACCTGAGCTCCGGGTTCTGCATATATTGTCAAATCATGATATGACCTAAAATGATACACATTATAACAAATCCCTGAATAAGAATCCAATAACAATTTTACAGTCCCAGGAACTAACAACACAGCATTGGTGAAATGACCAGAATATGCCGATGCACGTACGGAAAAATTACCTTCTGATAAAAGAACTGAGCTGACAACTAAAGAATCACTACCTCGACTATATTTGCAGATATCGTTCTGAATAATTTGAACATAGTCACTATCTGCCCAATCAGTCCCTACTCCTATATACGACGTCCCCTCACCTGCACCACTGAAAAAATACTCATCAGCAGAACTGTCACACTGAATTATTGAAACCAAAGAATACTCATTAGAAAGTACCAACTCATTAGGATTAAACAAAAAGTTATAAGGATTCGCACGAATTTTAACAGGCATTAGGAACCTTGCCATATCTTTCTCAGATGCAAAATATATTGTATTCCCTTCAACTCTTGTTATCTGCGGAGTGAATATGTCCCAAGATGCTGAATCCAGCTTTGACTGAATTTCATCTTGACTGTATCCATCAACAACTACAAAATATTCCTCAGCACTAACTGCTGAAACAAAACATAATGCAAAAACTGAAAGCAATAGAAGAATTAACTTCCTCATTTTAATCACCTAAAACAGTATTAAGAGCAATCTCTAATATTTTATAATCTTTCCAACGATTATGCTCTCTTTTTAACTTAATAATCGTGTTAAAAAACTGCTCTTTTTGCTCATCTGTTAATTGTAATTCTTTTGCTATTTTCCCGCCCGCAACCTTTAAACCTTGAATGTTCGAGCATTTTGCATTTTTATAAACATTACTCGCAAGAAGAACACTGCATTTTGCATTTTCCACATCAACTTTAACTGCCTTCACTTCCCCCGCTAAATAATCCCTATCAAAACAGACGACAGGATGAAGACAATGAGGACATATGGCAATCATAATAACACCTCAATAGATTTATGAAAATAAATATTCAAAAAATAGCGATACTAATGACTACCTTAAAAGCCACCTCTTCACCGATAGATACTATCTCAGAGGAGGGAGGGGGCATAAAATAGATTTGGTAAAAATTATAGAAAAACTACTATATAAATATATTCATATATTGCAATTTAACCATAATTTTTATGGTTAGAACACCATAAAAATAAAAAAATATAGGCATACAGTCCAACACATAAGAACAAAATAAGGAACAAAAGAACAATAGCAAAACATATTACAAATACTCTAAAAACACACTGAACCAGCAAAAATATAAAATAAATAACACAACACCATCAAAAATAAGAAATAAACGCCGATTAAAGACACATTTTTAAAACTTTTGCACTTAAGATCCAGTCCCATAGGGGTTCGGGGGTTCAAATCCCCTCCCCTGCACCATTTTTATTTTAGGCAACTATATTTGTTAATTTAAATACATAGTTAAATTTAGGTTCCAAAACGAACGAAGTGAGTTTTGGACTTTGGGTAGCATCCTTTTTTAAAGGATGCGTTTGAATCTACTCTTCTGCACCATTTTTATTTTAGGCAACTATATTTATTAATTGGAATATATTGATTAATATTTAACAGAAAATTTTTAAATCATAATATCCATAATATTTATTACTAATAGGGGATATTATGAAAATAGCTTTGGTGTTTGACTGCTCAGGAACACTTGTGCGTGTTAAACGAATTATTAAAGATGTGGATTCTCAGAAATTTTTATGCGATAATCAAACAGTGGATATTGTGGATGAAAAAAAGGGGAGAGCATTAATTATTATAAAGGAAAATATTAACTTAATGGGTCCAAATCCTGAAATGCCCATAGTAGATTTACTTAGTAAAACTGAATGGGGAATATCATACTGCAATCCCCCAATAATTAAAGAAAATATTTTAAAAGACAGAAAAACCAAACTAAAAGAACTACAAGACCCCACCAATATATTAAATAGATTTGAGATAGGGACTGATTACGGCTATGCTTTAATTGTTGATACTATAAACGGTAAGATAGAATACACCATAGCAACTGGGGGCTGTGTATTTCCAGAAGTGCCTGAAACTATTAAAAAATTAAAGGAAATGAAAATAAAGGTTTTTGTAGCATCTGGGGATGGCAAGTATGCTGTTGAAAAGTTAAGTGAATTGATTGGAATAAATAAAAAATATATCATGCCTGAGGCTCACCAAAATCTCAAAAAGGAATTGATAATAAATTTAAAAAAAGAAGGATATAAGGTTATAATGGTAGGCGATGCATCAAATGATGTTCCAGCAATGCTTGAAAGCGATTTATCTGTGATTACACTTCAAAATGGAAATGTTTCAAAAAAGGCATTAGATGTTTCAGATATAAAAATAGAAAATATCAAAGAAATTATAGGCGTAGTTGAAGAGCTCAGAAAAACAGAGCAATAAAACATAAAAATAGTATAAAAAGTAATAAAATAAAAAAAATAAAATAAAAAATTAAATATTAATTAGAACGTTTTTATTTCCCCTTCTATTACTTTATCCCTAACTTCTGTAATGTTGTTCAACCATTTTTCTGCGATTTCTTTTGCTTTTGGTTCAATATCTTTTAAATCATAACCTTCTTCTGTAATGATTTCAATGTCAAGGATTTTTGGCTCGTTTATTGGTTTTCCTATCTGGCTGAGTATTCTTACATAGCACTCCTTAACTCCATCGAGCTCCGCTACATCACTTGCAATTAAGTTTGCTAATATGTTGTATATCTTTCCAATATGGTTTATAGGGTTCTTACCGCTTGTAGCTTCCATACTCATAGGTCTAAATGGTGTAATTAATCCGTTTGCCCTGTTTCCTCTTCCAACAGAACCATCATCCCCCATTTCTGCGGATGTTCCTGTTACTGTTAAGAATATACTATCCTCAGTATCCGCTGTGTTTATACATACCTCAACTTCATAGCCATCGGCAAGTTTTTTTGCCAGTTCTTCCACTTTTGCCTTTGCCTTTTCTTTTACTTCAGTGTATTCCTCAATTGAATTCACATATTTATCCACAACTGCCATGGCTATTGTTAATGTAATCTTTTTACCTTCTCTTAATCCCATAACTTTTATGTCTTCTCCAACAGCAGGGAGCTCCTTCTTCAACTCATCGCTGTTTAAAAGTTTTTCAGTTTCAAAAACAAGTTTTTCTGTAATACTGAATGGAGCATGACCTACCCCAAATGATGTATCGTTTGCCAGTGGGATGTCTGTTTTTTGTCTGTCAAACACTTCCACTAAATCCACAGAACCCTGCCCGATTCTGCAATCTACAACAATATCTTTTTCTAAATCGGCATTTCTCAAAACCTTTTTTAAGTATTCTCTTGCCGCATTTACTGCAACGGTTCCAACTGGAAGTTTTATTGTTTCGTTTTTCTCCCTATCAAATACTTCCATAGTAGCCCTACCTGACAAAAGAACGTATATTGGGCTCACCATATGCCCCCCACCTAATTTCGGGTAGGCATAACCACCAACGAGCTCTACCTGGTCGGTGTTGTGATGAAGTATTGTTCCCATCTTTTCCTTATACATCTTGCACAATGCCGCACTTACACTTTCTGCTATACCATCACAGATACTGTCTGGGTGTCCCAATCCTTTTCTTTCTACAATTTCTGTTGGTCTTTCTTCTATTGGAGTAATGTCTAATTTTTTAACTACTATATTTGCCAATTACATCACCTAAAATATCAATAAATTAATTTATATTAAATTTATACCGCCTTAAATCAAACCATAAAATATAATAAAGAATATATTATTTAATGATTTCTATTCTATTTTCCTATCTTTTTTAACCTATTATATGTCTTTATATACCTTTATATCTGTTATATGTTTTTATTATATATTTTTATAAGCATTTCTACCTTTTTAATTACATCAACTGAATCATGACCAAGCACCCGTATCATCGGCTCCTTTCCATCTCCGCCTCTATCGTAGATAATGTCGGGAGCTCCCCCAAACTTTTCACATGCAAATTTTGTCCCCCACTCCATTGAAGATACATTTTCTGGTTCGTCTCTTCTGTCGAAAGATGACACGGTGAAACCGCAATCTTCATTTTCAAGGATATTGATAAGTTTTTTAGAATATTTTATATTCATACAGCTTCTTATTTTAGGGTCATAATGGTTC
Organism: Methanothermococcus jasoni; assembly: GCF_049075655.1. Lineage (GTDB taxonomy): Archaea > AGJL01 > Methanococci > Methanococcales > Methanococcaceae > Methanofervidicoccus. The sequence goes on from NZ_CP157522.1 coordinate 306,253, forward strand.
GCTGCAAGTATTATTTTTGATATATGCTCCGAAGCTCCAAACTCTATATTCCCAACAACATAAAACTCTTCGGAGCTCATGCCATTATTTACAATTCCTCCAAGTTTGTTTTTTATTATCCTTCCAGTTAATGCCGCAATATCTTTATAACTCTTTGGAAGAACAAGCCCTTCTGCAATATTTGAGCCAACTTCTGGGACAAAATCTTCAAAATTCATCTTTTTTAACAAATAAATGGCATAATTAAGGTTTTTTATAACTCTTTCTTTATTTATATATGTTGGATTTGAGTTATAGCCGTATTTTGTTTTATTGGCATAGATTACAGAAGATAATACTACATTCTTTGCCTCCTTAATGGCATGGACAATATCGTATCCTTTTGCCATGAACGAAGCAATTGCGGAAGAAAAAACACATCCTGTCCCATGAACCTCTTTATTTATTTTTTTTCCTTTAAATATTCTTAATTCTTTGTTGTTGTTATATAAAAGTTTGTCATCTGTTCCAGTGATTAATATGTAATTATTGTTATTTAGGTTCTCAAATTCATCAAAATTCTTTATTATATTATATTCTTCTTTATTTGGCGTAATTATATGAGATTTTTCAAATAATTTAAAATATTTGGCAATTAACTCATTATCTATAAAATCATATCCTGTGGTAGATTTTAGAACAGGGTCGCAAATAATTTTAAAATCATATTCTTTTTGATATTTTAGTATTAAATCTATGGCATCATTATTCAATACGCCAGTTTTTACAATAGACACTTCAAAATCTTCAAAAATAGCATTTAATTGATTTTCTATCTCTTCCTTTGGTAAATCGATTTTACCATATACTTTTAAATTGTTCTGGGGGATTATAGCACTAATTGCCGTTAATGGATTACAACCTAGCACTTTAATTGTTTTTGCATCTGCAACAATACCTGCTCCTCCTGTTGGGTCATATCCGCCTATTGATAGCACATTCAACTGTTTCAAAAAATCACCGTATTACATCATATTTATTTAATATTATTATAATTATTATTTAGGTCATATTTCCTATTGTATTCAAATAATAGTTAGTATAAATGGTTATATTATAATTCATCAATAAAAACTATTTCACTATTCCCATTTTCTTTAAGCCAATTGATTAATTTTTCAGCATACTGCAACTTTTTTATTTTAATATCGTCTGCCTTTTCAATATCATTCTTTAAATAGGGTCTGGAATATTTGGTGGTATATTTTCCAAAGTCCATGCCACATAATATTATCATTTTAGCTCCAAAATGCTCTGCAAAAAAACAGCATCTATCCCCGTCTGTGAATCCACCGTAGTTTATAAGATAGAGAATATCCTTTGGAACCTGCGAGCTCCCAACAATATTTTTTAATTTTGGTGCGTATGTTTTTATATTATCTATATTATCGCCATGTGCATGAACTACAACAACAGAACCTCTTTCATTGCTTTCAAATATTGAGTTTAAATCACCATCTAAATCCGAAACAATTATATCTGGAACAATATTTTCTTCTAAAAGTGCCTTTGTGGCACCATCTGCGGATATTATTATGAAATTTTTGTTTTTGTCATTATTATCATTATTATCTTCTTCATTATTATTTTCATTAACATTATTTTCAATTAATTCTTTTACAATTTTAACATGCTTTTTTAAAGATGGTCCAGCTCCAAAAACATAAACATCTTTGTTTTTTATCAGTTCATCCATATTATTTAATGAAATACTATTTTTCGTATCTTTTATTATATCACATAGCATTAAGGCACTTTCCAAATCATCCGCTTTACTAAATCCAAAATCATCCATAATTTCATTGTATAATGGCTCCCATTCTCTTAATTCCATAGTATCATCTTTTTTTATCATTAATATTTATTGAAATATTAATTGAGATATTATATTGGTGTGTTATATGTTATTATTTAATTATATGGATGGTCTCGTCCTTTGATTTTACAACAACATTTTTAATATATTCTTTTGCAATCTTCCCGAGCTCTACAAGTTCATTTGTTGTAGGTTCTCTCATTTGTTTATATTCCTCTTTCCAGGCATGTTCTCTGTCAAATTGCTGAATAGTGTATAAATCACAGCCCTTTACAGTTTTGGATATTTCTATTATATCCTTCTCATCCATTAAATCAGGAATAAATGTTGTTCTACATTCAATAAAAACATTATTTTTTTTGCAGTAGTTTAGGAGCTCCGGTATATTTTTTCTTATCTCTTCCCCGTCGTAGTCAGTAATATTTTTGTATTTTTCAAAGGCACATTTTACATCAAGGGCAATATAATCTATTAATTTACCATCTATTAAATCCTTTACAACCTCAATATTTGTTCCATTTGTATCAAGTTTTACTGAAAAGCCCTCTTTTTTTGCAATCTTGCAGAGCTCCTTTAAATCGTCAGGTTGAAGTGTTGGCTCCCCTCCACTTATCACTATTGCCTCTGCAAACATTAAATCTATATTGTTAAATACTTCCTCAGGCGTCATCTCATATATATTTTCCATCATATGTTCATAGTTATGACAGTATCCGCATTTCATATTGCAATCACTCATAAAAACAACGGCTGAGCATTTTTTTGGATAATCTATTGTTGATACATCTATAATTCCAAAAACTTTCATACTATCACATTTTTAATTCTTCAATTTTTATTAATATTTTTTATAAAGTATTATATTTCATTATTTTGCACTTATGGGATAAATATATATTGTAGAGTAAGTTTAGTATAAATTAAAAATATATAAATGGTGGTTAAATGGAGATAAAAATTCTTGTTGATGATATGGCGTATAAAAGATACTTTGCTCAGCATGGGCTCTCAATAATTATAAAAACAGACGATAAAAAAATATTATTTGATGTGGGTCAAAATCCATATACATTAAAGAAAAACTTAGAGCTCATGGGTGAAGATGATAATTTTGATAGTATAGTTATAAGTCATGGGCATTATGACCATACCGATGGACTATCATACTTTATAGATAAAAAAAATAAAAACAAAAAATCCGATATAAACATTCCAATATATATTCATCCAGACGCTTTCCTCGATAGGTATTCTCAAAATAAAAGATACATAGGAATCGATAAGGATATAAAAGAATTTTTAAAGAATTATGAATATTTAAAATTGGTAAATGAACCGTATTTTGAAGATAATATGATAATATCTGGAAAGGTTGAAAGAAATAATCCCTATGAACCTGAAATATTTTATAAATCAATAGATGATAACAGCAGTAAAAATTTTGAAATTGACAATGTAAATGATGATATGTTTATTATCGTAGATGATGTAATAATTACTGGATGCTCCCACAGCGGAATTATAAATGTAATAGAATATGCCAAAAAGATAAACAAAAATAAAATTAGGGGGGCTATTGGGGGCTTCCATTTGGTTGTGTCTTCAAATGAATATATAAACACGGTTTATGAATATCTAAAAAACAGCGATTTAGAGTTTATAATGCCCATACACTGCACAGGGTTCAATGCTATGAATGTTTTAAGTGAGCTCGACAATTTTATTTACGGTCATGTTGGAAAAGTAATGGAATTATAATTAAAAATATAATAGGCTTGTGGAATATGTGAAATTATGGCATTTAAATCAAGAATATGTTCCCTATGCAAAGGAAGAAAGTTATTATGTGGTAAATCAAAATGTCCCATACTTGAAAAACTTAGGGTATTTGATGATATAAAAAAGAAATTCGATAAAAAATTAAATAAAAATGAAGTATTTGGAGCTTCCCCTCCATCAATATTTGTTGGTGAATATATCTATCCAAATGTTAGGATAGCTCCCCTTGTCCCACCAATAGATGGAGATACCTCGTTTATGGACAGTCCCTTAAAATGGGAAAATAAATCCATAAAGGCAGTTATAAAATACCGCTCCATGCTTGTAATGGGTGAAACTAAACACATCAATGTGAATATGTGTAAAAATAGCAACGACATATCCAAGATATTAGAGTCAATACAGGAGCTCGCCATGGCAGTAAAGCCTGTTGATAGCGAAATTATATTAAAACGCAAACCGTCATTTGACATAGTTCCAAGCGGTTTTGCCCCTCCAATATCTCCAAAAGGTGATTTATTAAAATTCAATATAGCAGAAAATCCAAAAATACCTTCAAAAAGTGATTATATTGTAAATGATGAATTAAAAGCAGTAGATTCGATAATATCGTTATACAATTATGGATTTGATGAATACTATATAGTAAAGCTTCTGTCAGCAGGTCTTTTGGGCATAAATAAAAAACTAGTTCCCACTAGGTGGAGCATCACAGGAGTTCAGGACACTATTGGAAGGTATTTAACAAAAAGGATAATTGATTATCCTTTAATAAATGACTATGAAGTTTATTACAGTGAATTTCTTGGAAATAGGTATGTCATATTGTTGATACCAGACTATTATGCCTATGAGCTCATGGAAGTTTGGGAAAAGGGAGCTCTCTTTGGGTGTGATAATCCACCAGTTTTGGGAGATTACGAAGATTTAAAAACAAAAGGATATGCAAAAGAGACCACCGGAGCATTTTATGCCGCTCGTCTAAGTGTTCTCGAATATCTAAATGAAAGGAAGAGACAAAGTAAAATTGTTGTATTTAGAGAAATTACCTCAGATTATTATGCACCAGTAGGAGTGTGGCAGGTAAGAACTGGTGTCAAAAAAAGTTTTAATGAAGTCTTTAAATTCAACACATTAGAAGGAGCTCTAAATAAAATTAATGAGTTATTAAATAATCCTCTTGAAAAATATAGGTTAAAAAGTAGGATATTAACAAAAGACAGGCAAATGCGTATTGATGAATTTATATATTTATAATTTTTAAATAGTATGGGAGCTCCGGTTTTATATCTACTTTAAAAACTCTACAATGATATTAATCAAGAGTGTGCAAAAATAGTCCTGTTTGGTATCAACCACTTTTTAGTAGTCCTTTAAATTCTATGCAAGTATTTTATATAAAAGAGCAACAATTTAATTTAGGACTTAATAAAATAACTTCAAAATAGTCTTAAAAAGTATGACGCGGAGGCCGAGATTTGAACTCGGGTTGGGCAAAGCCCAACGGGATTAGCAGTCCCGCGCCGTACCAGGCTGGGCCACCTCCGCATATTAACATAAATCCTAAAAGTGTATTATAGTATATATACTTTTCTATTTAAATTATTTAAATATATTATAGGTGAAACATTGAGAGCATTTGTAGTTGGACGATGGCAGCCATTTCATAATGGACATTTAACAATAGTAAAAGAAATTGCCAATGAAGTAGATGAGCTCATAATTGGAATAGGTAGTGCTCAAAAAAGTCATACTCTTAATGACCCATTTACCGCAGGGGAAAGAATAATGATGATTATCAAAGCACTTAAAAAATTTGGATTCCCTTATTATGTAATTCCAATTAAGGATATAGACTTTAATGCGGTGTGGGTATCCTATGTTGAAGCATTAACTCCACCTTTTGATGTTGTATATACTGGCAATGCATTGGTGAAGGAGCTCTTCGAAGAGAGAAATTATATGGTTAAAAAACCAAAATTATATAACCGAAAAGAATACTCTGGAACTGAAATAAGAAGAAGGATATTGAATGATGAAGAATGGAAACATTTAGTTCCAGAAGAGGTTGTTGATGTTATCAATGAAATAGATGGGGAAAATAGAATAAAACGATTAAGTAAAACTGATTATAATATTCAATAATAAAATCTAATAATATTTTTATTTTCTTTGCATTTGTTTGATGTATTTAATTATTTCTTTTAGTTTTTTGTAGGCAGTTTCAAGGTCGTTATTATCCACATACATTTTTAATTCTGAAAACTGGGTTTCTATATATGGATTATATAAATCATTTTTAATAAGGTATTCTTTATATTCATACATTAATGAGGTGAGCTCCTCCATTTTCATTTCAGTTTTTATTTCATTTATCTCTTCCTTTACATTGGTAAATATTGTGCTCTTTGGTAGATTTAACATACTTGCTATTTTGTTTATCGAATACCCTTCTCTATATAATTCCAGTATTTCTTTTTTTATATCTTCATCTATCTTTTTACTCCTGCCCCTTTTATCGTTTTCCACTTCCACAATTATATGGTTCTTTCTCATAAATTCGATTTTATATGTCATCTTTGGACTGCTGTATATGCTGTTTGGCAGTTTGACTATTACCATGTTATTTTTGGCACTTTCCACGAGCTCGTTTATTTCATCCCATCTTAAAAAATGGTGAAATTTTAATTCAATCATATGAATACCTACATATCATCTTTTTTTAAATTTTTTAAACTATATTTTTTATTATATATTTATTTATATTCATTATAGCTATAAATTTAAATAAATTGCTAAATATATTATTGTATTTTTTAGTGTAAATATTTACATACACACTTTAAAAAAATACCTATTTAGTTCAGAAATTTTTTACCAATTGTTGCCTTATGTATCGTAAGGCAACATTTTATATATGAGCTCCATAATATACATATACTGGTGATAATATGGTGGAAATTAAATTAAATAAAAGAAATGATAGGTCGTGGGATAAAGGTTTGGATTTTGATAACATATATCGTCTATTTGAAAGAGACATCGTGAAAATAAGGGAAAAACTAAACAATGGAATAGTTTATAAAAAAGACATTAAACGCCTTGCTTATTTAACCATTGCCCTATTTCAACTTAGAAACGGATGCAGGATTGGAGAGGCAATTGAGGGCATGATTTTGATATGTAAAAATAACAATTTAAATTGGGACAAGCCTATTGAAGTTAGAGTTAAGGTAGAGAAAACAAAAAAAACAGTATCATACAGAGATATGGTTCTTCCATCAATCATTACCAAGCATGATGTAGAGCTCATACGGGATGCAGTTTTAAATTTGGAAAATGCCAAAAGACCAAGAATGAGGATATACACTTGGTTAAAAAATCACTATGGAATAAATACACATTCTTTAAGGTATGCATTTATTACCAAATATGCTGTAATGAACACATCACCACAATTAATTGCAAAAATGACAGGTCATGTGAATTTAAACCATATTATTACATATACGCAAGAGAAAGTGGCAAAACAAATGTTATATGATTTGGAAAAGCATATAAAATAAATTAAATATTCGGAATATAATTCCAAGAACCACTCACCAAACCTTTTTGGGACAACTGCCCGAGAGCTCTCAAAGTCTTCCTATCCAACACAGTGGGTTTTTGATTTTCAAAGTATGTGCCAGGTAATGGCATGAAGTAATGTGCATGAGCTCTTCCATTCTTTTTTATAATGTAGTGTAGGAGCTCCATGCTATCTTTTCTATGAAACTCATTTTCATTTGGGAATCCAAATATAAAATCAACCTTTGGTATTAAGTCGTAATCTCTGCATAAATCAACGGCATTTAACACATCATCCACAGTATGCCCTCGCCTTATATATCTCAACATCCCATCACTACCACTCTGAGCTCCGAAATGTAAAAACTTATTATCGCAGTATTTTACAACCAATTCAATTGTATCTTTTTGAATAAATTCAGGTCTAACCTCTGATGGAAATGTTCCAAAAAATAGCTTTCCTTTTCCTTCACTTAGTTTTTTTAATAGTTTTTCTAATTTTTCAATGTTTGGTTTTCGAAGCGAATCCGAAGGATTCGCTGACTTGCAAAAACTCGAAGAGTTTTTGCCAAGTGTTCCAGTTTTCGAGCCATAGCAAAAGGCATTTGGGCTTATTACTCGTGTATCTGTGTTGGGATTTGTAAGTTTTAAAATGCTTTCTATGCTTCTATGTCTTACATTGTTGCCGAATATTTGAGGCGTCTGACAAAATCTACATTTGTATGGGCATCCCCTCGTTATTTCAACTGGTGTAAGTGGTTCAATCTTTTCAAATTCATCTAAATTGATTACTTGTTCTCCTATGATGATTTTTTCATTTAGTTCCTTTCTATCATTTTTATCGTCTTTATCATCTTTATTTTCGTCAAGTTCTTTTAATTTGTTTATTATTTTTGGCAGTGTAATCTCCCCCTCACCAACAACCACATAATCAAATCTCATTTTTATAGTATCTTTTGGAGCTCCTGTTGGGTGAGCTCCTCCTGCAATCAAAATTGGTTTATTTGATTTAGTTAATTTTTTTAATTTATTTATTTCTTTTATTTCCTTTGCAATTTTACCCTTACTTAGTGTTGTAAATGAATAAATTAATATATCTAAATTATTATTTTTAATATTGTTAATTATTTCTTCAAAATTTTTAAATAATTTTCCACCAATCAGTGGATACAATCGTGATATGCTGTATTTGTTTTTTGAAGTTAATCTAAATCCAATATCCACAAAAACACCATTTTATCTGACCTACTCCAACGAGTGAACTCGTTGGGTTCTCGCTTACGGTAGTAAGCGAGCAACGAAATCACGAAGTGATTTCGTCTAATTTTAGCAGGGTTTAACCCTACATGGGTGGCCAAGCCCACTACCCCTATCTCCGTTTAGGAGATTCAGGGCTACGCTGTATCACTAAGATTACTCTATCAAAACAAACCACGATACCAACCACTACCAGCGGTAGAGTTTTCACTAACCCTACCCATTAGAACTTGGACTGGTAGCGTTACTTACTATTAATCTTCACATATTTATATTTTACTACTTACTAGCCGATATAATGTCCGCCTCTCATCCAATCTCATAAGAGATTTTACAAAACTATGTTTTGTATAACGATTAAAATCGTTGGCTTTCTCGGCGGTTTATCGTAAAAAATAAAACAAAAAAAGATTTTTATAATTATTTTATATTATATGTTAAAAAATAAAAATTTAAATTAACAAACTCTCGGGATAGGGTCGCCAATAGGAGTATCCACAATTCTTTTTCCAACTATTGTTTCCATAATTACCTTGTTGTGTTCAGATACAACTTCACCAATTATTTGGGCATTTTTACCTAATGGGTGAGCTCTTAAAACTTCCAATGCTCTTTCGGCATCCTCTTTTTTAACTGCCATTACAACCTTACCTTCATTTGCCACAGTCATGGGGTCAATACCAAGTGCATCAGCTATTGACTGAACTTCATCACTGATAGGGATTTTTTCCTCATAAATGTTTATTCCTAAACCACTTTTTTCAGCCATTTCATTTAATGAGTCAGCGAGCCCTCCTCTAGTTGGGTCTTTCATAGCATGAACCTCTATACCTGCATCGAGAACCTTTTTTATAAGTTTATTCAGTGGTGCAACATCGGATTTTAAATTAGTTTCAAATTCAAACCCTTCTCTTGATAGGAGTATAGCCATACCATGTTCTCCAATATTTCCAGAGACAATGATTACATCTCCTTCTCTCATTCCTGAGTCTCTAATGGCCTTTCCTTTATCTACTATACCAATTCCAGCGGAGGATATTATTATATCATCAACATTTGACACCTTTGTATCTCCTGTAATTATCGGAGCTCCGGCTTCCTTACAAGTTTCGTTTATTGACTTCATTATTTTATCCAATTTTTCTATATCAAAACCTTCTGGAAGAACTATTGACAATGACAATGCAAGGGGTTCTGCTCCCATAACTGATAAATCGTTTATTGTTCCGCAGACGGAGAGTTTTCCTATGTCTCCGCCGGGGAAGAATATTGGATTAACAGTATGTCCATCCACTGTAAAAACTATCTCTTTATCACCCAGTGGAATTGTGGCACCATCGTCTAAATCTTTTAATCCTATTCCGCCATTTACCGAAGTATTTTCTAAATTATTTAATATGGTATTCTTAATTAAATCCTGCATAACTTTTCCGCCAGCACCGTGCATTCTTGTTATTTTCATAAAAAATCATCTCCTTTTGGTGAAATAAATACCTTGCTATAACTTACTATAATACATCATTTGAAAATAAAAAAATTAAAAAAATAAGAATTAAAATAGTTTATAAGTATATGAATATAATATAAGGTTTAATTTAATATTTAATAGCTGCTTTATGATTTTTTTGATTTTAATATTTTGGAGCCCCTCATAAGTGCAGTTAATCCAGTTCTTGCCATTTCTTTAATGCCCAAAGGTTTGACCAAATCAATAAATGCATTAACCTTATCTACATCCCCCGTAATTTCTACGGTTAATGATTCAGAACTTAAATCTACAATTTTTCCCCTAAATATATTTGCATATTGTATTACTTGCGATTTACTGCTTTCAGTTGGTGCATAAACTTTAATAAGGCATAATTCTCTTTCTACACATTTTTTGTCATCTAAATCACTTACTTTAACGACTTCTACAAGTTTATTAAGCTGTTTTACAACCTGTTCAAGGACTTTGTCATCCCCCTTAACTACAATGGTCATTCTAGCTATATTTGGAGAGTCTGTGGCACCAACTGTAATGCTTGAAATATTATACCATCTTCTTGTAAAAAGTCCGGCAATTCTTTGAAGCACCCCGGGATTATTTAAAACTAAAACTGAAATGATGTGAGTATGTTCCATAAAACCACCATTCTTCTGGTTAATAATAAGATAAATAAGTAGATATATAGATTTATAATTTATTAATTAGTGGTATTTGCAGTTTCAGACTCTGTCTGTTCGTTTAATTTTATATTTTCAGGAGTAGTTCCCTCCTTTTTAGTTAGATATCTTCTCTTTATCTCATCGAAGCATATTACCTTTTCATTAGGATGTTCCCTAACAGGTTCGATAATATTTGTTAATTTACCTCCTGGCGGAACCATGGATAATGCCTCAGCAGGGTCAATAATGAAATCAAGCAAATAAGGCTCATCGCTAACTATTGCCTCCCTAAGTGCTTCTTTTATTTCACCAGGTTTTGATATTCTAAGGGCCTTTATGCCAAAGCTCTCTGCAAGTTTTACAAAGTCAGGCGTGTCTCCAAAATTAACACTACACTGTCTTTTTCCGTAGTATAGGTTCTGCCACTGATAAACCATTCCTAAGGTTCTGTTATCAAACAAACATATAACAACAGGTATCTGGTAATCTGCAATTGTTCCGAGCTCCTGACAATTCATCATGAATCCACCATCACCACTAACACAGATTACCTTGGAATCTGGTTTTGCTATTTTAGCACCAATTGCCGCAGGGAACCCAAAGCCCATTGTTCCTAAGCCACCAGATGATAAAAATGACCTTGGAGCACATGATTTAAAGTAATGTGCCATCCACATCTGGTTCTGCCCAACATCTGTGGTTATAATTGAATTTTTATTAAGATTTAAATCATTTATTACATCCATTAGTTCTTTTACTATTCTTTGAGGTTTAATAGGGGTGTCATCATAATCCATCTTAGGAATACTTGATTTTTTCAAGGATGTAACATATTCCATCCATTTTTCATTTGATTCAATATTTGTTTTAAGAAGGTGAATCATCAAATCCTTTAAAACGATTTTTGCATCTCCAACGATTGGAACTTCAACTTTAACATTTTTTCCAATTTCCGCAGGGTCTATATCAATGTGTATAATTTTTGCATGTGGTGCAAAGCTTTTTATGTCCCCAGTTATTCTATCCGAGAATCTGCATCCTATTGCTATTAAAACATCGCTCTCAGATACGCAGTAGTTCGCGGCTTTTGTTCCATGCATACCAACCATTCCAAGTGCCAACGGGTGCTCCCCTGGGAAACTGCCTTTTCCCATTAATGTTGTGCATACTGGAATATTGGTGAGCTCCGCAAATTTCATGAGCTCATGTGTAGCATTTGCAATATTTACTCCACCACCTGCAATTATTACAGGTTTTTCAGCTGTTGATATTAAATTAGCGGCTTTTTTAATCTGTCTTGGATGACCTATTGTGGTAGGTTTATATCCTACTAGATTTATTTTAGAAGGTATTGGATATTTAGCTAAGTCCAATTCCATTTCCTGAACATCTTTTGGTAAATCGATATGCACAGGCCCAGGTCTCCCTGTTTTTGCTATTTCAAATGCTGCCCTAAATGTTTCAGGGATTTCCTCAGTCCTGCGAATTTGGAAATTGTGCTTTACTATTGGCATAAAAAGTCCAAGTGCGTCAATTTCCTGGAATGCGTCATTTCCTATTAATTTTGTGGGAACCTGTCCCGTAAGGGCTACAACAGGGGAAGAATCTGCGTATGCCGTAGCTACACCAGTTACAAGATTGGTTGCACCAGGCCCCGAGGTTCCGATACATACTCCAACCTTTCCACTTGCCCTTGCATAACCATCTGCTGCATGAGCTGCTGCCTGTTCATGTCTTGTCAATATGTGTATAAAATCGCTGTCATATAGTGCATCATAAAATGGTAATAATGCCCCGCCAGGATACCCAAAGAGAATATCAACTTTTTCTGCTTCAAGTGCTTTTATCATTGCTTCTGCTCCTTTCATAAAACCACCAAAAAATATTAACAAAATCTTTTAGATTTTGCGGTTTAATTCGTTTGAAAAGATAATTTTGAGTATTGATAATAATTAAATTAATATTATATAAATTTTGTCTATAACTTTTTTAACCAAAAATAAAAAAAGGAAATATTAGATATTATTAATATTTACAATTTTTTGCTTATCGTAGTGAAACGGAGAGCTACAACTCGAAGTTCTGTTCAATTGAGGTAAAATGGGAGTATTGAATCAAGATTTCGTCTAATTGATTGTTATTTAAGTTATTATGATAATCTATCCAAGTTTCCCAATTTATATTTTAATCCAAGATATCCTCCAATATCCAACAGGATGATGTTTATTATAAGAAATACAAATGTGGTGTATATTAACGCCATATCCTGTGTAGATAATGCTAAACCCACCAACAACGCAGGTATTAATATAGATACATCTATTGTAACTCCTATAATTTCATAGTCCTTTCCAGATGCTATGCTCATACCCCCTGACACTCCTGCAATAATTGCTATAATTGCACTTAACAATAAGGTGTTTTCATGGAGGTATGTTGTAATTATAGGTTTTGGTATTTCAAATAAAATACCCAATAAAAATGCACAGGCTATAACTATCAATGTGCATATTATTTCTTTTTTCATACCTTTATATGCCAGTTTCTTTTCTTTAAGCACATTTCCAATAGCACTAGCCATTACAGTATCTACCAATGGAGCTATAATCATGGCACCAATCAATGTTGGTATATTATGTTCAATTAAACCAATAACTCCCATGACACTTGCCAATATAATTTTTATAATAACATCCTTTGATAATTTTACCATCGATGTGCCTTTATAGTAGAGCTCTAATGGTGAAAGTTTTGATGATGCTAAACCTTCATCCCTGCATGAAAATGTGATATTTGCAGGCATTATGTTTATTGAACCATAACCTTTCTCGCCGATGCCCATTTTTCTCAGTTTTATAACTATCTTTTCGGCATCATCTGTCTTGGCATTGCAGGTAATTATTACTCCATCTTTTATTGAAGTTTTTAAAGGTTCAATTATAGATATGGAATATGCATCATGTTCTTTTAAAATATCCTCCACTTCATTTAATAGTTTTTTGGGGACTATTATTTTAATATACTTTATATGACTCACCCCTATTTATTTTATTGAAATATATTATTTCATATTATATAAATTCCACCAGCGGTGATTGTTAATAAAAAATAAAATAAAAATTAATCGATAGGCAGTAATAAAAATAATTAAAAAATAAAAAGAATAAAAATATAATAAAAAATTATTTTCTAAATCACCAAGATGAGCTCTAAAATTTATTAAATAAATATTTATTTTTTAAATTTAAGTGATATGTCAGTTGGGTAGTTGCCTGAAACACATGCAAGGCATAGATTTTTTCTACCTATTGCCTTTATTAAACCTTTAATACTCAAATAACCCAATGAATCGGCATGAATATAATCCCTTATTTCATCAACAGATTTTGAGCTGGCAATTAATTCTTCCTTTGTTGGCATATCTATTCCATAAAAACATGGAGATATTATTTTTGGAGAACCCACTCTTAAATGCACTTCCTTTGCTCCTGCCTTTCTAACCATATCTACGATTCTTCTTGATGTTGTCCCTCTAACGATACTATCGTCAATTAAGACTACTCTTTTACCTTTTAATATGGTCTTAACAGGATTTAATTTTAATCTAACAGCTAAGTTTCTCTCCTCTTGGGAAGGGAGTATAAATGTTCTTCCTACATACCTGTTCTTTATTAATGCCTCGTAATATGGAATATCCAATTCTTCGGAATATCCTATTGCCGAAGTTATTCCAGAATCGGGAACTGGCGAGATAATATCCGCATCGCAAGGTTCTTCTTTTGCAAGTATTCTACCAATATTTCGCCTTACATTATATACGCTGATACCGTCAATTACTGAATCAGGTCTTGCAAAATAGACATATTCAAACATGCATGTTGATGCGTTTTTTAAACAATCATCCTCTGAAACATAATAATTCTCAATACCTTCTTTGTTAATTACAATGATTTCTCCTGGATTAACATCCCTTATGAGCTCGGCATCAACTACATCTAAGCCACAGCTTTCTGATGAAATATAAAAATTATCTTCATCTTTTCCAATGCACAATGGCTTAAAACCATTTGGGTCTCTAACAGCTATAAGTGTGTTGTTGTATAGTATAATTAAAGAATATGCTCCAATTAACTCTTTTGAAACATTTATTATTGACTGGATAATGTCTTCTGTTTTTAGGAGCTCCTTTACAAGCAGGTGTGCTACAACCTCAGAATCTGTTGATGATGTAAATATATGCCCTTGCTTTTCCAATTCCTCCTTTAAAATATGAGAATTAACAATATCACCGTTGTGAGCTATTGCCAAATTCCCAAGTGAGCTATTTACTATAAACGGCTGGCAGTTTTCAATTACGGAGCTCCCTGTGGTTGAGTATCTAACATGACCTATTCCAATATGACCTTTAAGGAGCCGGATATTTTCATTATTAAATACCTCGGGAACCAATCCCAATCCTTTATGGGAGTGTAATTCATGTCCATTGCTTACTACAATTCCTGCTCCTTCCTGCCCTCTATGCTGTAAAGCATAAAGACCATAGTATATCTTTCTTGCAACATCTTTATCTGAAAAAGAATATATTCCGAATATTCCGCACATTTTATCACAGTTTAAATATGTTATAGAAAATATGATATATGTTAAATATTAATGAGATATAAATAAAATTAATATTATTAGTTTAATAATCTAATATTTAAAGATTAACTGTAAAAATGTATTTAAAATAAAGTATAAAAAATAATAAAATAATTTTAATTAATGATTTTTTATATTTTTTATCGAGCTCCTGCACCTCCACCTCCAAATCCACCACCTGCACCAAATCCACCACCCATTCCCGGAGTTCCGCTGGTGGGTTTTATGGTGGCAATATATGCAGTATTTACTGAGGAATGCATGGAGCCGAAGGAATAGTATATTAGAGGATAGTAATTTATCATCTCCCGCGTATTTTCAGGTAATTTAACATCTAATGATTTCAATGCCTTTTCAACATTCCTTCCAACACCAAGGGCAGTTCCATATATCAACCATTCTTTCCACATCAATATATCCTGAGGAGCGTATTTTTTTATCATGGCAATATCTGATAGAAACTTTTTAAATGATTCCCATTCAAGTTTTTCTTTATAATAATCCTTTTTCCATTTACCAAATAGAGTTTTAGGGGCTATAATCAATACAACGCACTGCATAATCCACGCAATTGATAGATAGAATATGTGTGCAGTATCTGGATACAGGATTTTATAGTCTCCTGAGGATAATATGTAAGATACTACTGCAACAATCACCGAACAGGCAAGCAAAGCCCATATTATTATATTTCCCGTATTGTCCATATATTCATTAACAGAATACGATGATACAGGTGAGCTCATAATACCATTAACTTCATCCCATAGTCGCTGAGCTCCTATTCTGTTTTTGTTATACTTATGTTCTGATGCTATTGCCTCAATTGTTGAAGGTTTAAATATGTTATTTTTCGAGTATCTTATTAAGAAAGCCATAATCTTTTTTTCGTAGTTATCTAAATTGGATAAATCCTTGCTGTGTATCTCTATACTAACATCATCGGTTGATTCCCCTGGCGATATTTTGATATATTTTTTATCATGAAGGTCTAAAAGTGTGGCATAAAATCCCTCCTTCCCAAACTCACCCACCTTTCCATTGAATATTAAATTAACAACCCAGGGTTTTCTATTTTTGTTTGGAACATAGCTTAGATATTCGGGGACAATGTATTTCTTTTCTGCACCATATTTCTTATAAAGAATATATGCCATTAATGGAAAGATTACAACCATTATGGAAAACAGATATTTGATTATGGATAATACCCTGTTTATTAAGAAATATCTATTATTTGCAGATAGGGTCTTTTCCTTAACATTATCTACATAATTGTAATACCCTACAACAGATTCTGGTTTTAAAAGCATCTCTAATTCAATTAATCCGTTTTCTGGACTATGGCCTGTGATTATATACTCATCACCTGTTTTTGATACCTTAAAACCCACTGGATGCACAAATAGATTTAAAATATTATCATTTTTATCTACAACATGGATATTTACTTTTTTATATGGGAAATGCTCATCTGCAAGTTTTAGATTTAAATGGGATACAGTATTATCGTATTCTATCGGAGGATATATGCTGAATAGATAGGATGTCGAATAATCCCCTGAACTGTATTTGTTCGGATTGTAAAATCCCACTTCATTTATTACATTGTATTGAACTACTAAGCTTTTTATATCCCTTAAAATCTCGAAGGATTCGGTATCTGCACGTAAAGTTCCATTGTATTCCACCACATAACCCACCATATCCCCACTGGACGCGCTTAAATTAAGCAAAGTTATGTGAGGTTGGGAAACTGTTTCACTATAATTTGGATAATTATAATAACTATAATCATGAGCTCCGATAACCTCAACTTTGGAAATATTGCAACCACAAATTAAAGGCACCTTCCAATCCCTATAAAGCATCCTATATTTTTTATTTTCATATATTTGATAATTATAGGTTTCTCTTAGGGATATGTTTTTATCCAATATGAGCTCGGCATTGTAAGAATTTACATCTATTGAACTGAAAGATGAGGAGGGCAGGTATTGACTGCCTAAGCTTAAAGCTACCCCCAACATACCAATAACTGCCATTATAATCAATACTATAAACAACTGTTTTTCTTCCCTCATATTATCCCCAATATAAAAAAATAGTATATTTTTATATTTTTTACTTTTTTGTTTTATTTACTTCTATTTTTGTATTTTTGCAATATTAGAACTCTATTTTTGGTCTTTGACTTAGTTCCCGCTCCCCCTCTTCAAATTCTAAATAACTCATCTTCTTAAAGTTAAACATGCCTGCAACAATGTTTGATGGAATAACATCGGCTTTTGTGTTGTATTCCTGCACTATGTTGTTGTATGTATATCTATGCCGTGCTATTTCATTTTCCATATCATTAATGGCATCCATGAGCTCCATTACAGTGGATGAAGTTTTTAAATCTGGATAATTCTCAACTGCAACCATTATATTGCCCAATATCTGTCTTGACTGTTTTTCTATATCCTGTATTTCTGAGGTGGACTGAGCTCCTAATACACTACTTCGGAGCTCTGTTATTTTTGTCAAAGTCTCTTTTTCAAATGAGACATAGCTTTTAACACTATCAACAAGCTGATTTATCATATCCAGTCTTTTTTTAAGTGCTACTTTAATTTGACCAAGCGTAGCTTCTGCCCCATTTTTAAGCGTTTTAAATCGATTGTATATCATTGCAACATATATAATTAAAATAATCAGTAAGATTAAAATTACTCCGCCTATGAATATTCCCAAAATTAACGATGTCATAATAACCCCCATGTTATATTCTAAATTATATATTCTAAATTATAATATGTTTAAGTATAAAATATTTGCAGTATTGGCAAGATATTAGATAGATATCATATAATTACTTAAAAAAATAGAAAACAACTAAAAATAAATTAAAAAAACTAAAATAAAAAAATTATAAAAATAAAAAAGAATTTTTTTAATCTTGTTCCATTGTGTTTATTTTACTCTTGCGCCATTTACTTTTTTGGATTTCCATGAATATCTTCTAATTCTTTTACTTGCTCCAAATCCGCATGCAGCACAGGTTTTCTTTTTAACATGGTATGCTCTTCTTCCACATCTTCTACATATCATATGATTTGAACCTTTGTTATGTTTACCCTGGGAAGGTGTTCCTTTACTCATTTTTTCACCGTGTTTTATTTTTATTTCCTTTAATAATAATTATCGTTTATAAATTTTATGCTTATAATGATATAAACAATACATTGTCTCCTCTTATAACAATGAGTTGGTATTCTTTTTCATCATTTTCAAATTTTGCATTTTCAAGTGCTACATTCAAATGTAAATCATAAGCTTTTAATCTACCTTTTACCATACTGCTATCTTTTAAATGAACAACTACATTTGTGTTTATTGATTTACCCAATGCGTCTAATGGTCTTTGAG
The DNA here is from genome assembly GCF_049075655.1 of Methanothermococcus jasoni. Lineage (GTDB taxonomy): Archaea > AGJL01 > Methanococci > Methanococcales > Methanococcaceae > Methanofervidicoccus. The sequence continues at coordinate 324,911 of NZ_CP157522.1, forward strand.
TATCTATCATTTATTACACCTCATATAAAACAAATATAAATAATGTATTTAAGATTTAAAAATTATTAAATACTTCTAATATATAAGAGTTTCCAATATTATGATTAAAAGTAGCTTTATTTTTACATATATATTCAATATAAATTTGTATAAATTTCTACAATATAGAACTATGTTTTAGATTTATGTTTTTTAAATGATAAATTTATATAATACTATTTTAGTAGTATAATCAAACAAATTTAAATTATCATATATAAAACATACGGAGGTCATATTATGGGAATGACATTACCTGAAAAAATACTTGCAAAGGCGTCAGGAAATAAAACTGTGTCTCCCGGAGACATAGTAATGGCAAAGATAGAAACAGCAATGGCACACGATATTACAGGTCCATTGACTGTAAATACATTAAAAAAAGAAGGGATAGATAAAGTCTGGGATAATGAAGAAAAAATAGTCATACTCTTTGACCACCAGATACCTGCTGACAGTATAACCGCAGCAGAAAACCATATATTAATGAGAAAATTTGTAAAAGAACAGAATATAAAGAACTTCTACGATATAAGAGAAGGAGTATGTCATCAAGTATTGCCTGAAAAGGGACATGTTCTCCCAGGAACTGTGGTTGTTGGGGCAGATTCCCACACATGCACACACGGAGCATTTGGAGCATTTGCAACAGGTATAGGAAGTACAGACATGGCGGCAGTATTTGCAACAGGTGAATTATGGTTTAAAGTGCCCGAAACACTATATTTCAACATTACAGGAGAATTAAAACCTCATGTAATGTCAAAAGATGTAATACTTCATATTATTGGAGAAGTTGGATTCGATGGTGCAACATATAAGGCAGCACAATACGGCGGAGAAACAGTTAAAAACATGAGTATAGCTTCAAGAATGACAATGTCAAACATGGCTATCGAAATGGGAGCTAAAACAGGAATAATCGAACCAGATGAAAAAACAATAAACTATGTAAAAAGTGTAATGCAAAAACACGGAACAACAAGACCATTTGAACCACTTAAAGCAGATGAAGATGCAGAATATGAAGAAGTATTTGAAATTGAAGTAAATGATTTAGAACCTGTATTTGCATGTCCTCATGCTGTTGATAATGTGAAGCAGGCAAGAGAAGTTGCTGGAAGACCTATTGACCAGGTATTTATTGGTTCATGCACAAACGGAAGATTGGAAGATTTAAGAGCTGCCATAAAAGTTATAGAAGAACATGGCGGTATAGCAGATGATATAAGGGTGGTAGTATCTCCTGCTTCAAGAGAAGTAATGCTTGCTGCAATGGAAGAAGGAATAATCCAGAAGTTCTATAAATATGGATGTGTTGTAACAAACCCATCCTGTTCCGCATGTATGGGAGCTCTCTATGGTATATTGGGACCTGGTGAAGTTGGAGTTGCTACATCAAATAGAAATTTCAGAGGAAGAGAAGGTTCATTAGATTCAGAAGTATATCTTGCATCACCAATTACAGCAGCAGCCTGTGCGGTTAAAGGAGAATTAATAGACCCGAGAGACTTATAAAAAAGCTATTAACGATTTTTTTTAATTATAATTTTTTAGAGGTAGTGTTTTTTCAATGAGATAGTTTTTTACATACGCCGTTGTTAAAACTACAATCCCCACATGCGAGACATACGAGCTTTTCTTTCATGCCAATACCAATAGTATTTAATCCTGCAATAATAGTTTTATCTTTAAAGTTATCAGATATGGTTTTTAATCCTGCTCCGCATGCAAGTACTAGTATGGAATCAAAAGACTCTCCATCAGTATATTCGGATAATTTTCTGACAGTCCTGTATCGACATGCCCCATCATTCAAAACCTCGGGAATACTTTTATTTTCAAATATTTTAAAACCTCTTTTTGATAGCATGTTTTTCATAGCTCTTACTTCATCTAATCCCCCCGTTTTGCAACTTTTTGCACACATGCCACAACCGATTATCATTACTGTATTTACATTATTCTCTATTAATTTTCTGATGATTTCATTAATATCTTTCTTAGTTGTAACTACAGACATAGTACCACATACATGGACTTAATTTATTTTATAATTATTTAATAAAAATCGTTTAATTCCATATATAAACTACTTAATACAAAAAAAGATGATATATGATAATTGTAAGGGGATAGCAAGAGAGTGGTCAGCCACCAACGAATTGAGCGAAAACATTTTTCTGTTTTCTGTTTCCATTAGCATTAGCATTTCCGAACTCAACGAATATACTCTATTATACTTATTATTAATGTCCAATCATCTCTTCTTTCTCCTCTTCCGTCAATATTTTAACAATTTCTTCTGGTTTTCCCATTTTTATTATTTTTCCGTTTCTCATCAATGCAGCCCTATCACAAACATTCAAAACAAAGTCCATATCGTGAGATACTATAATATATGTTTGCTCCAATTCTTTTCTTGATTTTTGAATGGATTCTGCCACCATGTTTCTTGTGAATGGGTCCATTGTCCCAGTAGGTTCATCGAGAAGTATTACATGAGGCTCCCTTATCAATACCTGAGCAAGTGCCACCCTATGCCTTTCACCAACACTGAGCTCCTTTGGATATTTATCCAATATCTTTTCTGCCTCTTCCTCAGTAAATCCTACTGATGCCAAGGTGTGTTCTGCCTTCATTCTTGCAAACTCCCCAGGGAGCTCTAACCCTATGGATTCTGTAAGGTTGTATAATATTGTTCTATGTGGGTATAATGTATATTCTTGGAAAAGCATTCCTATGTATCTTCTTGCTCTACCTCTGTTCATAGGACCTGGTTTTGTCATATCTATCCATTCATCACCAAGTCTAAATTGATATTTCCCTTTTGACGGTGGAAGAACCCCTGCTATAATCTTTGAAAGTGTGGTCTTTCCTGCACCACTGGTTCCAACAAGTCCAAATATTTCCATTTCTTTTATATCCAATGAGACGCCATCAACAGCCTTTACAACACCTCTTTCAACTGAACAGTATTTTTTCTCAATATTTTCCAATACTATCTGCTCATCCCTTACCTCTACCTTTTCAAACTTCTTAAACTCCGTCATTGTTTCCATGAACTTATTTACGACCTCTTCACTATCTCCACATTCTTTGATTTCTCCACCTTCAAGCCATATTGCCTTGTTTGAGAGCTCCGCTATTACCTCAGCCCAGTGGGATGTGATAATCATACCTATGTTGTTTTTGATAACTGTTTCTTTCAATGCATCATGGACAAGTTTGGCAGTTTTTGGGTCGAGTGTTCCAGTTGGTTCGTCAGCTAAGAAGATTACGGGTTTTTTAGCAATCTGTCTTGCAAGAACAACCCTCTGTTTTTCACCACCACTTAAATCCCTTGCAATATGTGTAATTCTATGTTCCAATTTAACCATTTTTATTAATCTCATGGCAATATCTGTTGCTTCCTTGCCATCAAATCCTGCTGAGGATAGAGCCTCCAATATGTTTTCAATTACTGATTTTTCACCATATAGTGCAAAAGTTCTTTGAAGCATTATAGCAATTTTTTTCTTTAAGTTATAAGTTATTTCCTTATCATTCCAGAAATCAACTGAAATCTCATGGAATGTTCCCCCACATTCACATTTTTGACCATCTTTTGAAGGAACATCTACTTCTCCACAATTATCACATTTTGCAATATGGTAAATGACTTTTCCTTCCGTAGGTTCATACCCCTCCATACCTCTGAGCATATGGAGTAAAACGGATTTTCCAGAACCACTTCTACCGAGAACACCGAGAACCTCTCCTTCATTGAGCTCGAAATTTATATTCTTCAATACCTCATTGTCTCCGAACTTTTTTGAAACATTTTTGACTTCCAACAACAGCATACACTATCACCAATTATTAAAATATATTTTTTATTTTAATCTCCACTATCTTTGACATGAAATGTAGAACACCAATTTGCAGGTTTAAATACACAATATTTGCCTTTACCGCATATTTCATTCATTCCACATTCTCTTAGTTTGTAATATCCGCCTTCTATTTTTATGACCTTTCCATTAATTAAAAAATCACTTACCTTTTTTCTTGCAGATTTCAGAATGTTCCAGAATACTCTTCTTGATACGCCCATGGCATTTGCAGCTTCTTCATGGGAATAACCTAAATAATCTACAAGTCTTATGGACTCCAATTCTTCGAAACTTAGATTTAAAACGTCTATTTCTTTATTATCTAAAATATCTTCTGGTTTGAATATTCTTGCTTTTGGTTCTTCTGATATAATTCTTGGAATTTTTGGCCTTCCCTTTCTGAATCTCATAAAAATCACAGGTTAGTCTGTTCTATTCACTTTTAAGCCACCAATTGGAACTTCTGCAATAGTGTATCTTTCATTTGAAAGTCTTTCATAAATACATTTTTTTATTAAATTTAGATTTTTCTCATCTACTATAGTGCCTATCATTACGGCATTACGGGACATATCGTTAATTATCTTCAAAGCCTTTTCAGGTTCTTCATCCAACAAAAAGCCGCTCCAATCTTGGGGGGACATTCCTTTATATTCCGTCAGAAAGAATCCTGAGATTCCTCCTTCGGATAAAGCATTTATCGCTTTTCCAATATTTTCCGTTTCAACAAAGAGATAGAGTAATATTTTCATAATAGCCCTCCAATTATTTAGCCCTTATGTGCAAAATTTATTAAATAAAATTATATATATACTTATCTATGTAGCAATAGCTTAAAATTGCAGATTTTAAATTTTATTATTAAATTATGATATATAATTTATTATGATATAATTATTAGACACAATTTTATAAATAACTTAATGTATTATATCAATACCTTTTTTTACTATTTTGTATCTAATCCTTTCCCCCTCTTCTGAATATCTGTGCTTTTCCAGTATTAATTCTCTTGATTTGTCTAGTTTTTCCATTCTAATTATTGTTTTACTCCAATATTCAAGTAGTTTCCCCCCAGTTGCTTTGAATCCATTTGATGTATCGCTAACTTGATTTGTAATTAAAACTGCCACATTCTTTTTTTTAGCAATATTTAACAGTGTGAGTATCTGCTTACCAAGTATTCTGTTTAGTCTAGTGTTTTCATTTACATTGTCCGAGAGCTCTAACCTATATAAAGAAGAAATACCATCGACAACAACCAACCCTAAATTATCAATAAAAAATAATTTTTCAAGTATTGCCGACTGCTCTTCAAAGCTTTCAGGCTCGTAAATAATTAGGTTATCGAGAATGTTTTCAATGTCATTTCCAGATATTTGTTTTATTCTTTCAATGGATAATCCGCCTTCTGTATCTACATATACAACTTTAAAACCTTTTTTTATAAAATTTATTGCTGAAATTATGCCTATGTTGGTTTTTCCAACTCCCGGTGGTCCGTAAATTTGAGTAATTGTTTTTCTTTCGATATTTCCCTTTAAAATTTCATTTAACATTATATCACTTAATTAATATTAATTTTGAGATTGGAGATATAATCTTAACAACGCTTAAAATAAAATTAACGGCTTGCTTAAATGCCTTCTTGCAGATGGTGGAACTTCATAAAATCCTTCCTTTATATCTCTTTTAACTTCTATTAATTTTATTTCATCATATTTTATTTTTTTACCGCATTTATTACATACATAACCGCTTTTAACTCCTTTTGATTTTAATGTTCCACCGCAGGAGCATTTTTTGTCTTTCATATACTGTTTGGATAGTTTTAATATCTTTAATTTTTCAATATTTATTCCAAGTGGTTCCTCCCTAACTGTTCCATATACTCCTACAATATCGCCTTTTTTCAATTTTCTTATTAAATTCCTAAAATCCTTCGTAGGTTCATAAGCTACGCAGTTTATTTTTCCAGTTCCATCATCTATTTCAAATACTACAATTCCGCCTGCAATGTCTTTTGGATTATTTACCACTATTCCATAAACTATTACTCCCGTGTTTGGATATATGTCCTTTATTTTCATATATCTTAAATGAACATCGGTTCCCTGATTTGTTTTGTATATCATGTATCTGTCTATTTCTTCCCCGCATTTAACCATATTCATGGCATCTATTAAAACATCCTTTTTTATTCCACGAATGCCGTATAGAACTGGACATTTTGTTCGCGGTGCAATTATCTGCTTCTCGCCATCTACATTATTAAATGTAAATGGAATAGTTTTTTCATCCATTTCAACAACTGATTTACTGTCTATTGCTCTTTTCTTTCCCCAGTTTTCCCTTTTCCTATATGTTAGGAGCTCATATGTATATGGTCCAACTGATGCTATACTTCCCAATGCCCCTATTATACCATGTCCTTTTTTATATGCTTTATATTCTCCGCCGATTTTGCCTATTATTTCCTTTGCATAATCTACGGTGATTATATCATAAAGCACTTTTTTGTAGTAATCATCTAAAATCTTTCTGTTTTTTGTATAATTTTCTTCACTTAAAAACACTATTCCAGGGTTTGTGTTCTCGCATTCAAAATCAGAGTATTCTTCAACAAGATTTATTACAGTTTCTTTTATGTAATTTATATCCTTTTCAGTTAGTTTCTTTTCATCTTCAATAATCCTTAAACTAACTCCCCCGTTTCCACGAGTTTTATATTTAACCATGGGGTTCATTCTTATTAACTTTGGAGTGTCCATTTTGTATTTCTCTCCGAGCTCATCCATTAAAAGCATTCCAATATATGTTGTGCAATACCTATCCCTACTATCTGTGTCATCAAGTCCTATGAACATTTTTTCACCGAATAAAATATAAAATTAGAATTAAAGTGATACAATGAATAATTATAACTATAATATAGCATAACATTATAAAATATTTATCAAAGATATTTTTAATAAAGAATAATACAAAACAAATTTAAGGACGATATTATGAGAAACTACTTAATAAATAAAAGAAAAGCGGAATCGCAGGAAAATTTAAACAATTATCGTAAAAATATCATATTAAAATTTAGAAAAAGTAAAATTTATAGCACAATAGATGAAATGAAACCGAATTTAAACAAATACCTTTTAAATCTAAAAATAAACGGAGGTATAAAAAAATATCCTGAAGATTTTATTGTGGAAGAAATTACAGAAGATGGAATTGTTTTAGAACATGGAAAAGACTTAAAAGACATTTATTTTAAAGATACGCCAAATTGGAACGGTTCTTTTATACACTTCACATTGGAAAAAATAAACTGGAACACAATGGATGCCATAAGGGAACTGGCAAAAAGAACAGGCACTAAGAGAAAAAACTTTGGTTTTGCAGGAACAAAGGATAAATTTGCCTTAACAACTCAAAGGGTTGGTTGTTTTGGAATAAAACCGGAGAAACTGGAAAAAATAAAGGACAGTATAAAAGATATAAAAATAAGGGATATTCAAAAAACAAATATTAAACTTAGAATGGGAAGTTTATGGGGTAATAGATTTACAATAAGGATAAGATTAAAAGATAATGGTAATAATAAAAATAATAATATCGAAGAAATAGCCAACTCCTTAAAAAATACCAAATTGGATTATGTTTTAAACTACTACGGCATGCAGAGATTTGGAACATATCGTCCTATTACTCATGTGGTGGGAAAATTCATATACAATAGGGATTTTGAAAGTGCATTTTATACATATTGCGGAGCTCCGATAAATGAAACTGGAAAAACACTTGAAGCAAGAAAGCTTGTAGATGAAGGGGACTTTAAAAATGCCTTAAAAATATACCCTAAGAGCCAGTATTATGAAAGAAAGATGATAAGGCACTACTTAAAAACGGGGAGTTTTAAGGAAAGCTTTAAAGTCCTCCCGCCACAGTTAAAAAGCATGTTTGTAAATGCCTACCAGTCCTATTTATTCAATGAAATGATAAATAAAAGATATGAATATGGATTTGAAGCAATGGAAGGGGATATTTTAATAGACGGCATTCCAACAGGAATATTAATTGGTAGTAATTCAGAATTATCTGGCGGAATTCAGGGAGAAATTGAAAAAGAAATAATAGATAGGGAAAATCTCGATTTAAAAGCATTTAAAATTGAAGACTTTGGGAACTTTCCCGGAGCTCGGAGGAAGTTAATCACAAAAGTTTATGATTTCAACTATTATATAGATAATGAAGGAATTGTCTTAAAATTCAAAATGGAAAGAGGAAACTATGCCACTGTGGTTTTGAGAGAGTTTATAGGGATATGAAGTAATAGATAATAATGATAAAATATAATAAATAATATAAAGAGGTGCAGAATGTCAAAGAATATGAAGAATATTATAATTTTATTTTTCAGTTTTTTGTTAATGATATTAATATTAATGTTCTTTCCTGCACACGATGGAGTAAAAAAAGGATTAGCGATATTGTTATTCATATCTATTCTGTGGATATCCGAGGTTTTCCCTCTATCCATATCTGCATTATTTATTCCAGTATTTGCAGTTATTTTTGGAATCTTTGATGTAAAAGATGCTTTTAAATCATTTGCACATCCCATTATATTTTTATTCTTGGGAGGTTTTGCGTTGGCGTCTGCATTAAAAAAGCACAATATAGATAAAATAATCGCCTATAAGGTTGTTAAACTGGGAAATGGGGATTTTAAAACAGCGAGCTTTTTAATTATGCTGACCGCCTATATTCTCTCAATGTGGATAAGCAATACTTCGGCAACATTGATAATACTACCTCTCGCACTTGGTTTGTTATCCTACGAAAGTATGAATTTAAATGACAAGGATGAAAATAGAAATAGAAATATTAAAAACATTTATTCATTTCTTCTTTTAGGTGTTGCATACTCTGCAAGCATTGGGGGAATTGCAACTATAATTGGAAGCCCTCCTAATGCCATTACAAGCAGCTCATTAAATATGGGTTTTTCAGAGTGGTTTAAAGTAGGTTTTCCAGTAAGTTTAATACTAATGCCTGTAATTTATGCCATATTATATCTTTACTTTAAGCCAAATGTAAAAAATTATAAAATTAATTTAAATAATGATTTTAAATATACAAATAAAACAATTTTAACATTTATTGTATTTTTATTAATTGCCATTTTATGGATGATTAGTGGAAAAATTGCAAATTTAATTGGCGTAAGTAGTTATATGGATTCCATAATTGCCGTAATTGGTATAATTCTATTGTTTTCCCTAAAACTAATTAATTGGAAGGATTTGGACGACTCTACTGATTGGGGAGTATTGATGCTTTTTGGAGGAGCTCTATCTCTAAGCAGTATAGTATCCACAACAGGAACGGGAGAATTTATTGCAAACATTTTAATAAGTTTTATAAATAGCGTTCCAATTTCTATATTCATATTTGGAATAATCGTATTTTCCATGCTATTAACTAATATTATGAGCAACACAGGAGTTGCAAGCGTTCTAATGCCTGTATTAATGGCAGCCGCAATGGAACTGAATATAAGTCCAGAATTAATTGCTTTACCAGTTGGGATTGCCGTATCCTGTGCATACATGCTCCCTGTGGGAACTCCCCCAAATGCCATAGTTTTTGCAGAGGGGCATTTAAGTGAAAAGGACATGATAAAAGTAGGTTTTATATTATCGTTAGTATCATCGATTATTATTGCAGGTTATTTTTTAATGTTGTAAATTTCAGAAAAAATCGAAAAAGCCCTATAAAAATGGAAGATTTTAAAAATAAAATTCTAAGATTCTAAAAGTGAATTACTCCTCTCTTACGGAAGGAGCTTCCTGCTTCATTAAGCTTTTGCCCTCCACAGGCACAACGGACTCTCCCAGCCCTGACTTTATTATATCTTAGAAAAGATTTGTAAGTCCTGCATATACTTCTAGGGACTATAACGCATCCAATATATTTTATAACAAAAACTAATATAAATATTTTTCGTCGGATTTCCGAGCGATAGCGAAGGAAAGTAATGAAATGCGAAGCATTTCATCTGATTTCATCTCCTCCCTTACGGAAGGGGATGTCTGAGCGATAGCGAAGACATTTATAAATTCCGAAGGAATTTATCAAACTTCCCGCCGACATTAGTTAAAAAATAAAAAAATTAGATGTTATTAATAAATACTATTAATTTATTCCATGTCTCCCCTATCTCTTACACTATCCAATTTTTTAACTTTTTCAGCATCTACAAATCTATCTTTTAATGTTTCCAATATCTGTGGAACGGATGTGTATTCCATCATAGCTTCTGGCAATCTGTGAGGCTGGAATGGTCCCATGCTTCTTATCATGTCTGCCATATCCAATGCTTTCTGTCTTGCATTGTCGAATGAAATATCTGCGAATAAGTCATTAGGTCCTACCAATCTTCCTTCTGAGAGCTGGAATCCTAATGCCATTACTCTCGCAGGACCATCGAATCTTGAAGGTCTTGCGTCATCTTCACCAACAGGCATTAACGGTCCCCAGTGGCATCCTCTCATCCATCCTGGAACAAGATGTGGTATTGCAAATGCCTCTAAAATTTCTCCAACTGCTGGCATACCACTCTGAGCTCTCACAATTGCAACAGGGTCGTCTTTACCAACATATTCACCAGCTATTTTATTCAATTTTTCGGAGCTCGCTATTGCTGCAATTTCATTATCTTTTGCTCTGAATACTCTTTTTACAGCATATTTTTCTAAGTTTCCGATTAATGCCAATAAGGAGTAGGATTCTTCTGGTGTTTTTAAGGTAATTTGTTTGTTTTCATACATGTCCAATACATCGAATTTAAATCCGCCAGTCATGGATTTATCATAAACAAGACCTGCTGTATGGAATGGGTCTGCAAACATCTTGTAGAATGGCATGTTGAATGCTGTTGGGTCTGTTTTATCACAGCAAAATACTATTACAGGTTCGCTTGGTCTTTCAACAAATTCCATTTCAGCACATCCTGGTCCCATACCTTTTACATTTCCTGTAAAACCTTCTGCAAGTAAATCCTGACCTGCACCATATAATTTTAATTCCTTTGCAACTTCTGTTGCTTCTTCAAATGCTTTCCATGCCAATCCATGTATTTTTTCATTATCTGTTCCAAGCTTATGGGTCATGATTAAGTCTATATCATCCCCACATCTTGTAACATAATAATCAATCAATAGCTCATCGATAGCTTCTTCAAGAACATATTCACATGCATCCAACAATTCTTCTGGTGCCAATGTGTGTCCGCACAATCCTCCAACATCCGCTTTGATAACACTTAGAGTTATTTTTTCTTCCATACAATCACGCTCTCTTTTTTATTTTTTCTTTTATATTTTTTCTATAATCTTGGTTAATAAGGATTTCACACGAAAGGGTGAAATTTGTTTACGGGCATTTTTTATTTTAATTTATCCAAAATCAATATATCGTTTAAAAATATTTATACTTAATGATTTCGTTGATAAGGTATATTCCATATTTATAATTTTCAAATTTTAACATATTCCGCAAGAAGTCCCCTCCCGTAAGGGAGGGGATGAATTATGATAAAAACCTTCGGTTTTTATATATTTCCTTCGCTTCGCTCGGAAATGCGGGCATTATTTATATATAGCATAAGTAGCAACATACTATTTATAAGTTATCAAACTGTGAGGCAAATGTTGAAAAGGACTTATAGGTTCAGAATTTATCCTTCAAAGAGTATCCAAAGAACAATAGAGGAACATCTAAATATATGTAGATACCTCTATAACTATCTTTTGGAACAGAAAACCAAAAATCCAAAACTAAACAAAATGAATACTCAAAAACTAATAACCGAACATAAAAAGGAAAATCCTGAACTTAAAAAAGTCCATTCAAAAGTCCTTCAAATGGTAAATAATAAACTCTGGGGAAACCTCAAAGCATTAGGCAAACTAAAACAGAATGGGCATAAAGTCGGTAAGTTAAGATTCAAATCATCAAAGAATCGATATAAAACATTAGAATACAATCAATCAGGTTTTAAGATTAAGGATAACAAACTTCACCTATCTAAGATAGGAGAAATTCCTATAAAACTACACCAAAACATTAAAGGAAAGATTAAAAGTGTAATCATAAAAAAAGAACCAACAAACAAATGGTTTGCTTTCTTCCAAGTTGAGGAAGAACCTAAACCACTGCCTAAAACTAATAAGGTTGTAGGTATCGATTTAGGAATCGATGGTTATACCATCGATTCAGACGGGAACAAGTTTGAAAATCCAAAGTTTATAGATAAAACATTGGATAAAATAAAGAGAGTCCAAAAGAACCTATCACGAAAGGTTAAAGGTTCTAACAATTGGAATAAAACTAAACTAAAACTTATCAAGGTTTATGACAAGTTAAAGAATCAGAAAAACGATTTTCTACATAAACTATCAAGATATTACATAAATAACTACGATAAAATAGTTTTAGAGGACTTAAATATAAAATCAATGGTTGAAAATGGAAAAGGTAAGACCTTAAACCGTCATATTCTTGACAGTTCTTGGAAAAAATTTATAAATCAACTTCTCTACAAGGCGGAGGGTGCTGGTAGAGAAGTAATATTAGTAAATCCGTCTTATACTTCCAAAAAGTGTTCCAACTGCGGGCATGTTGTTAAAGACTTAAAACTTTCAGATAGAACCTTTTTTTGTCCTGTCTGCGGTTGGAAAATTGATAGGGATTATAACGCATCTCTAAATATATTAAAGTCAGGGCTGGGAGAGTCCGTTGTGCCTGCCGAGAGAAAACCTCTACTCCAAACCATTTCTTATAAAGAAGTGGTTTTGGGGCAAGTTTTCTCAATGAATCAGGAAGCCTTGCCCGAAGGGCGAGGGCTACGAAAACCGAAAGGTTTTCGTTTAACCCCGTCCGTAAGGGCAGAGTAATTCACTGGATATGGATGTAATTTAGTATATATTGTATTTATTATATTATGGGTTTTAGGACAATATATGAATATATAAATAGCGGCTTCCATAATATATTTAACTGACATATATGTTCATCGACTAAAAAAGGGGAGATTATGCAATCGTTTAAAATCGCAAGAATTATGGGAATTCCAATTGAACTTCATATTACGTTTATTTTACTTCTAATGCTGGTATATTATCTTTGGGGCATTGGGGGCTTTATATTATATGTATTTCTATTTACATCAGTAGTTTTGCACGAATTAGGTCATTCATATGTGGCTAAAAAATATGGAGTATATATAGAAAAGATTCTTCTTCTTCCAATCGGCGGAATGGCTATGATGGATAGAATTCCCAAAGAAGGGGAGTTTAAAATAGCCATTGCTGGACCTGCTGTAAGCATTATTTTGGGAATTTTATTCCTGGGCCTATCAAATTTTATGGATTTCAATATTTTAAAAATTGATAATATGGTATATCCATTATTTATGACAGTTGGAGTGTTAAATTTTATGCTCGGGATATTTAATTTACTTCCTGCATTTCCAATGGATGGTGGAAGGATATTGAGAGCTCTGATTTCACATAAAGTAGGTTATATAAAAGCCACAAAGATTGCATCCACCATTGGACAGTATCTTTCATTTATTATGCTTGGTTTTGGTATTATATCGTTAAATATTATCTTGATTTTGATAGCTCTGTTTATATACTATGGGGCTTCTCAGGAATATAGTGCATTACTTGCCTATGATGTATTCAATAAAATAAAAGTTAAAGATATAATGTCAAAAAATATCGTATCGGTTTCGCCAGAAGATTCTGTTAAAGATTTGGTGGATTTAATGTTTAAATACAAATATCTGGGTTATCCCGTAATTAAAAATGGGAAACTCGTGGGTAGCGTTTCTTTTGACGATATAACAAATGTTGATGAAAATATATTGGTAAAAGATATTATGACTCCCCCAGTTATAGTGCCTGAACATATGGATTTAAACGACCTTTTGCTTAAAATAAATAATTCTGAAAGGGTTTATGTTGTAGATAACAATGAATTAAAAGGAATAATCTCAAAAACAGATGTGATTAGAATATTGAAACTATTGGGACTAAAAAACAATTATAAGTAAAAATAAAAATTAAATTAAATTATTCATTTTTCTTCCATTCTGTGTATCCGCATTTTCCGCATGCGTATCTGTTTAAATGTTCAGCCATGAACACACCAGGACCGCATTTTGGGCACACTTTTTTTATTCTTTCTACGCTGTCTCCTTCAACTTTGTAGTATTTGTATTTTTGAACGCCTGTATTTTTTGTAGCCATTATTCTCCCTCCGCTTCAATTTCTTCTTTTTCTTCTTCAATTTTATTTTTTTCTAAAACTGATTTCTTTTCAATTAAATTCATCATTTTTTCGTCGTTGTATATTTTTGCATATCCATTGGATTCCATTTTACCGAATTCCTGATTAAGCGTATCTACTATAACCATGTTTTTATCTGCATTTAACATTGCAACGAGTTTCATCTTTACATCTTTTATTGAAGGTGTAGCTCCTTCATATTCTACTAGGAATTTAATTTCCCTTCTATTTAATAATGGATTTTCTCTGTCTGAAATTATTTTTATCTCCATGACCATCACCATGATATTTTATGCAAATGTTTGATATAATATAAAAAGTGTAATTTTTAGATATTTAATATATAATATTTTTTATGTTAAAATCTTTTATATATTCTCAGATTTTTCACCGAATGTTTAGATTATTAATTCATCGGTTATATAATATTTAATAGTTTATATTATTATCCTTTTGAAAGGTTTTAACATAACTTCAAATAAGTATGGACATATAATTATTTATTATAATTATTTATTATTTTTCATCCATCATACTTAATATTTCATCTATTTTAGTCTTCAAATCCTTGTTTATTTTTAGCAATACTACGCCTTCATCAGGTTGTCCATACAATACAATAGTATCCTCAGGAAAATATTTGATAACAGGTATGGTGAGCAAATCTTCTTCACCATCTACCTTTAAAGCAACATTTTCATTGTTTTTTGTGGAAAGGTATTTAATTTTTTCCATGGCTTCATCAGATATACATCCCGGAGGATTCTTTATTTCAAAAACCTTTTTAAATTTGTGGCTTATATCCACAGAGATATCTCTTTTAGTTTTTAAATCGAAAATTGATAAATTTGGTATTATGTTTTTTGATAAAAGATTTTTTGTAGTAATATCACCAATAGAAACGACCTTTCCATTTATAGGAGGTAGTTCTTTATATACTTTTCCAAAGGGTTTTTTAAGTATTTCCCTTAATCTCTCAGTTAATATATACATAATGTCCCTGCTCTATGTAAATTTTCATTTTACACTTAATGCATATTTTCCTTTGCAGTCTGCCTTAATCTTTTTGGCAACTTCTGAGTTCAAAGGGTCCAATATAATTAAAAGACCTCTCCAATTTTCAGAAGTTTCAGAGCCGCAAAGAGGGCATTTATCTTCATTGGTTAAATATTTACACCTTAAACAAGCATTCATAAATAATTCACCTTGTTTATATTGGATTTGTTATTTTACTATTATTTAATTTCCTTCATCATCATTCATTCTTTTTTCTTCTTTTTGTCTTCTTCTATCCATTCTAATTTTCCCAATCCTGGCTGTCTCATGGTTAGTGCTATTTTACTACCTCTCTTTCTAGCCTCTCTTAAACTGACTGCTACAATTCTTGCTCTTACTTTATCTCCTTTTTCAATTACTCTTCCAGTTTCTTTTCCAATTATTGCCTCTCTTTTTGGGTCATAGGATACATAATCATCCATAATCTGGGATATGTGTATAAGCCCGTCAAGAGGTCCCAATCTTACAAAGACACCGAATTCCACGACATCAACAACTTCCCCTTCTACAACTTCGTAGAGCTCCGGCATATAACATAAAACATCGAAAACTGCTGGGTGGTATGCTGCACCATCTCCATAAATTACCTTACCATCTCCAATTTCTCGTATTTCTCCGATTGATAATATAAATCCCATATCTTTATCAAGTATGCCCTCGTATTTTTCCATAAGTATTTTGTGTAGGGACTCGTTTAGCGGAGCTCCGAACATATATGGCGGAACTCTTACGGTATCTGAAATAGTTACTAATCTATACAAATAATCACCTCATATTTTTAAATAGAGCCATTATGATAGAACCATTATACTAATTATAATAATAAATATATTATATGCAAAATGATTTAAAATTAGAAATTTCTAAAAAAATCAAATATTTTTAATGTTATTTCCTTGGAAATAGTAGAATAGAAAAGTCAAGGTATTTTATACTAAAATAATATGTATTATTTATATGTTATATATGTTATTGTATATTTATTTTATTCATATTTTAAATATTTTTTAAATATTACTTAATTATTTTACAAATAATATATTAATTTTATAATATATAAACTCAACGATTTTGGTGAGATTATGGTTGATTATGATAATACAGATGCCATTTATAAAAAATTTATAAGGTGTATAATAGATAAATTATTGTTAAATAAGGATAAGTTAAACTCCCTTCCACCAAAGAGGAAAAAACAAAAGGTTGAAGATATTAAGGCACAGTGTTTGAGAAAATTTGATTTAAATATTGGATTTCCCCCAAATTCAGAAATAATAAAATATGCAACAGAAGATGAAAAGAAAGAAATAATACCTCTTCTTAGAAAAAAACCAATTAGAACACTATCAGGGGTTGCAGTGGTGGCAGTAATGACATCCCCTGACAAATGCCCCCATGGAAAATGCTTCTTCTGTCCCGGGGGGGCTGAAAGCACCTTTGGGGATGTTCCTCAGAGCTATACTGGTAAGGAGCCCGCCACAATGAGAGGTCTCATGTATGGATTTGACCCATATATTCAGACAAAGGAGAGAATAGAACAGCTTGAAAAAGTGGGGCATCCAACGGACAAAATAGAATTAATTATAATGGGCGGAACATTTCCTGCAAGACCTATTGAATATCAGGATAGTTTTATAAAGGGATGCCTTGATGCCATGAACGGCACAATATCAGAAACACTTGAAGAGGCACAGAAAATAAACGAAACCGCAAAACATAGATGTGTGGCCATTACAATTGAAACAAGACCTGATTACTGTAAAGAAAAGGAAATAAACCAAATGCTTAAATTAGGTGCTACTAGGGTAGAGCTCGGAGTCCAAACAATATATAACGATATTTTGGAGTATATAAAAAGAGGACATACTGTTGAAGATACCATAAAAGCAACGCAATTATTAAAGGACAGCGGTTTAAAGGTGTCATACCATATTATGCCGGGGCTTCCTAAATCTTCAAAGGAACTTGATAAAAAGGTATTTTATGAAGTATTCAATAATCCAGATTTTAAACCGGATTTAATAAAAATATACCCGTGCCTTGTGATAGAAGGAACTGAGTTATATGAAATATGGGAAAAAGGAGAATTTAAACCAATAAATGATGATGAAGCAATAGAGCTCATCACCTATGCAAAATCCATAATGCCAAAATGGGTAAGGACTTCACGAATACAGAGGGATATTCCAGCAACAGTAATTGAGGAAGGAGTTAAGAAAAGCAATTTAGGTGAGCTCGTTTATAAGAACCTTGATAAAAAAGGCATAAAATGTAAGTGTATAAGATGTAGGGAAGTAGGGCATGTAATGTATAAAAAAGGAATTATTCCAGATGTTGAGAATATAAAATTATGTAGGGAAGATTATATTGCAAGTGGCGGAACAGAGATATTCCTATCCTACGAGGATGTTAAAAATGACATACTTATTGGATATTTAAGATTAAGGATACCGTATAAGCCATTCAGACCAGAGATAGACGACAAAACCGCATTGGTAAGGCAGTTGCATGTGTGCGGTCAGGAGCAGAAATTAACCGAAAAGGAAGGGAAAGAAACAGCATGGCAGCATAAAGGATACGGTAAATTATTATTAAAAGAGGCTGAAAGAATAGCAAAAGATGAATTTGATAAAAATAAATTGCTGATTACAAGCGGTATTGGTGCAAGGGAATATTATAGAAAGTTAGGATATGAACGAGTTGGGGCATACATGGGGAAAATGTTATATAAATAAATACCATTACAGATATATTTAATCAAAAATAAGCATTACTCTATAACTAAAACATATGATAAAAAATAAAAAAAATAAAAATAAAAATAAAACATTAAAAGGTGAAAAAATGAAGTTTTTCTTAGATACTGCAAATGTTGATAAAATTAGAGAATTCGCTGAATTAGGAATGGTAGATGGCGTTACAACAAACCCAACACTTATTGCAAAGGAAGGCAGAGATTTCCACGAAGTAATTAAAGAAATATGTTCAATTGTAGATGGCCCAGTAAGTGCCGAGGTAACTGCACTTGATGCAGAAGGTATGATAAATGAAGCAAGAGAGCTCTCAAAACTTGCAGATAATGTTGTGATTAAAATACCTATGACAAAGGAAGGAATGAAGGCAGTAAATGTTTTATCAAAAGAAGGTATAAAAACAAATGTTACCCTTATCTTCTCAGCAAATCAGGCATTAATGGCGGCAAAAGCAGGTGCTACCTATGTATCCCCATTCGTTGGAAGATTGGATGATATTGGTCAAAATGGAATGCAGTTAATAGCTGAAATTGTTCAGATATTCAGAAACTACGACATAAAAACAGAGATAATTGTGGCATCTGTAAGACATCCAATGCATGTAATAGAAGCTGCTGAGCTCGGTGCAGACATTGCAACAATTCCATTTGCAGTATTGGATAAAATGTTCAACCACCCATTAACAGATAAGGGTATTGACGCGTTTATGAAGGATTGGGAAGAATATTTGAAAAATAAAGAGTAAAAAATAAAATATCAATTTATTTTTTTATAATATTTTCAGTAATAAATTATAAATATCCTTTTTCTTGCATTTTTTCTTTATAATATGTTGAGATAGACCTATATAAAGCCACAGAAGTGAAAAATCCTATAAATGATAATAGGACAGAATTAATAACTGCGGAAATGATTAATAATATTACATTATTGTCTGATAATGCCGCCCCAACTCCCATAAACAATCCCGGCAATGATGCTATAAATGACAATGCCATCATTATTATGATTAATACAATTACCAATAGAACGTATTTTAAAGATAATAGACTAATGATTTTTTTGAATTCAAAGAATCCTTTAAATCCAACATTTGCAAAATTTACAGACGCCAAGTAGAAATAGAACATATACAATAATGCTATCAACAAATAGGCACCCAATACTGCGAAAAAGTATATTATCAACAGCAGAGGAATTCCAATTAAGTAGATTCCGTATCCAATTATTGATGCAATTATTATGAATGGCAGGAATACAATTAAGGCGAGTAATAGGCTTCCAATGTAGAACATTATACCTTTTTTAAATAGGTCATACCATCCTTCCCATTCTGGCAGTTGAGTATCGTATGATTCCACAGTATTTTTAGCCAATTTCATATAGTATCCATATTGGAGTGAGCCAAATATTATGGATAAAAATATAATTAATGCAAATACCCCAAGAAGACCCAACAATATGGAGTAGTCAAAACTTGCTGATGACTCCATATTTTGAACATGGTTATTTGCACGCAACATGGCATCGAATACTTGGGAAGGTAGCATATACATTAATCCAAATACCCCTCCAACAAATATTTTTTTCCAATCGGACATGGCATATTTAAATGGTTCTTTAATGTATTTTTCAACAAACATATTTTCTCCCATTTATATAACCACCTTTTTTGATATTAAATATTACTTAGGTATTCAAATAATATATTTTTAAGTAATCAATAAAAAGTTTATTAACAGAAATGTTTATATGTGAGTTAATCATATTGTTTAATGTCCAGCTCTCATCAACTTCAACTTAAACTTTAAACGCTCCATTGACATCTGCATGGAATATTTTTTTAAGCAACTCCCGAGCTGTTCCCTTATAGAACAGTAGGGAGGATGGACAGTCCCATAATAATACGGGAGCGGGTGTCGATGATAAAGGTATTCAAAATATATCGGATATAATTACATGAAACTTATGGTATATTTTAAATATCTTTTGAGATACCTTCACACCCTCTTATTTTTAATTTTTCTTTTTCTTATTTTTATTTTTTTAATTATTATTTAATAGTATGGGTCAAAATATATAAACTATACTAAATATAACATTATAAAAAAGACGATATTATGAGGGCTGAGGAAGTAGTAAATGAGATAATTACATCAGATTTAATTGACCAAATCCCTAAACGAAGAAAGGTAGGGAGGAAAGGATATAATTTAGAGTTGAGGCTTAAACTATTAGTGTATGCCTTTTTAAAAGGCATACACTCAAATAGAGCGTTAGTATTACACTTACAAAATAATCCACAGATTTTAACTGCATTAGGATTTAAATCCTGCCCTGGTAGAAGAACCATCGATAGATGGAAAAAATCCCTAGATGAAGAATTGCATGCAATAATTACTTTATTAGGTGATAAATATATTGAACTGAATAATCCTGAATGGTCAATATACGATAGCACCCCAATCAAAGACGAACAAGATGAGGATGGAAAGATAGGATATAACAGTGAAGGAATGTTTAAAGGCTTCAAATTACATTTAGCAGTGGATAAAAAGGGGATACCATTAAGAGCAGAATTTACCACAGCAAATACTCATGATTGTAAAGTGGCTGATAAATTATTAGTATGCACTAAGAAATCCTGTGCAGATGCGGGTTATGATTCAAAAGATTTAAAAAAATTTCACAAATCCTTTGGATTTGCTTATTTCCTCGCTATCGCTCGGAAAAGCCATGGAATTATACCAAAACGAACTAATAACTGCCCACAATCCAAGAAGATTAGGTAAGAAAAATAAAAAGAAACTTCCGAAGGAAATTTCTAAGATAAGAGTTAAAATAGAACATACCAATTCGATATTAAAGAACAGATTTATGAATAAGTTTTGGATTAACATTAAAGGCTATATCCGTAAAAAAGTATTCTGTCTCTGTGCAGTGGCTTCTGCACAGGTTTTAGCGTTATATAATCTCATTACCAGAGGTTACCCTTATATGAAAGTCTTAGAGGTTAGGGTGTAATATGACCCACACTATTATTATTTAATTTTATTTATTTTATCAACATAGTAGTTTGAAAAGGATTTATAATATACCACATAAATAAAGAAAGAAATAAATGCAACTACTGACTCCCCAATAATATTTAATGATTCATTAATTACAATGTTTGGCAATACCATATCAAAAATAAATCCAAATATTGCAAATATCATGGATATTGCAGAGATTATAATAAATATTCCAATGATATATATAATAACCAACAATAGATATTCAAGAGACATTAATTTTAAAATATACTTAAATTCAAAAAATCCTTTAAATCCTTTTTTAGCAAAATTCACCGTTGCCAATGGTTCGTATATTGTATATATTACAAATCCCACCATATACAGCAATATGGCAAATATAAATGTAATCCAAACCAATGGTTCAGGAGCTCCGATAGGTGGTATGTTGTAGGGCAAATTTCCATGAGCTCCTGAGAGATTATGAATAAATGAAATATATAAATATATCCCGATACCTAAAACAATAGTTGGTATTGCAAAAATTATTATTCCCAACAGTATCATTCCAACAGTCCATTTAATTCCATTTAGAAACAAATCTTTAAAATTTTCCCATTTTGGTAAATGCCCTCCCCCATCTACCGTATTTTTTGCTATTTTTATTAAATATCCTGTTTGAATTATCAATAACATCAATCCCAATAGTGCCAATATTCCCAAAATTGCGGCAATAATTTGCTCCACGATGGATAATTGATAAAATAATGAAAAATCTGGTAATATTAAACTTAATAAATCAATAGATATATAAAATATCAATCCAAATACGCCACCAACAAATATCTTTTTCCAGTCTGATATTGCGTATTTTATCGGTTCTTTAAAATATCGTTCTATAAACATACTCCACCCCCTTTCTTTTAATAATACTATAAATAAAATATATATAAATTTTTTTAATATTAAATTGAATGCGTTAATAAAATGTAAAATAGATTTTAAATTTGATTAGTTCCTTCTTCTGTTTATTAAATACAATATAGATGCTGAGGATATAATTAAAGCACCAATTGGAATTGGAGTAGGAATGGAAATAAGAGAATTGCTTGGAAGGAAGAAAGGAGAACCATCGGGATTAGTAGGAGGAGCATATGTTAAAGTTTTATTTGCATCTGGTGTATTACCGCTTATATTATATATAGTTGCATTAGAACCATTTAATGGAATTATAGCCCTGTATGTCTCACCGCCTCCACGATTTTTGTATGGCATTGTGACATTCCAAGTTTCATTTGTATCAATATCAGTAAATACAAATGATGAGTTATGGAAATATCCTCCTGATTGATGAGCATCAAGGATTTCTACTCCATTTTCAGTTATGTTTAAGTTCCAATGCCCATCGGCGTAGTTATCATCCCTCCAATTATCATTCATAATTACGATACCTGTGAGCCTATGGGAATCTCTGTCACATAGGGCAAAGAAGTAACATTATTAGTATTACCCCCTGACTGTTCAAATATTGTGTATGTAGTTCCATTTGGTGCAGTCCATGATAATGCGGCTGTTGGTGCTGGGTCGGTTGTTCCTTTATTATCCGTTAAAGGTATTGTTTGCCTAATGGTTTGCCCGTTGTCTAATTCATAAACCATTACTGCATAGTTGTAATCCCAACCTAGATATTTGCTTTCCCCTTCAAAAGTATTATTCAATGGGTCGTAGTATGTTCCATTGTATTCATACACTCCAAGATATGCTTTAACCACTTTTGGAGGGGTATCTGCATACACATAGGAAGAGGTTAAAAGCATTATTCCAATTAAGGGTAATGCATAGTTGGATTTAAATATCATAGTATCACTTTTATGATTTAAATGACATATCACAAATATACATATTTTGAACTTACAACATATAAACTTTTACCTCGTCCCCCTTTTCATAACCTTCAATATTCTCATCGATAATTACATAGCCGTCTGCTTTTGTCATTGAAGATAAAACACCACTCCCCGTTATTCTTAATGGTTCAATATAGGTTTTATTGTCTTTATTTATTAATTTTATTCTAACAATGTCGGTTCTTCCAAGTGTGGATGCAATATTTCTATTTAATGGAAGATAAACATGTTTTCGAGCTCTAAAATAACTTCTAAAAAACAGCTCAAATTGAACCGCAGAAGCGACCGGATAGCCTGATAGTATGAATATGAATTTTTCTTCATCATTTAGAACACATTTTGCAAATCCAAATGGTTTTCCCGGTCTTATTTGAACTCCGTGCAATATTACATTTCCCATCTCTTTAATCACTTCAATTGTGTAATCCCTATCTCCAACAGATGTTCCGCCAGTTGTGATTATTATATCGTTCTCATTAAGTGCCTTCAATATTGTATTTTTTATTTCTTCCCTATTGTCCCTTGCTCTTTTGTATATTTTTGGAGTGAGCCCAGTTTCACATATCAATGAATAAAGCATTGGTGAGTTTGAATTTACTATTTTATATTCATTTTTTAATTCATCTATATTAGTAAAATCATCTAAATCAACCAATTCATCCCCTGTGGATATTAATCCGATTTTTAAATCATAAACTTTAATATTTTTTATCCCTAATGACAATAATAGTGCTATGTGGTATGGTGTAATTACTTCCCCTTTTTTTATTATTAAATCTCCCTTTTTTACATCTTCCCCAACCCTTGCAACATTCTCATAGGGATGAGCTCCCTTTCTAACTTCCACAAATCCATCTTCTTCAATACAGTATTCCTTCATCACTACGGCATTTGCCCCTTTCGGAATGGGCATTCCAGTAGATACCTTTATGCACTCATCAGTTCCAATTTCTGCATTATTTGGGCTTTCATCAACTAAATTTAAGATTATCGGATTATTTTCAGAAGCTCCAAATGTATCTTCCGCTATTACGGCATATCCATCCATTGCGGATTTGTTGAACATGGGCAAATCTATCGGAGCTCTTATATCTTCAAAAGAAATTTTATTATGTGAGCTCAGGATATCAACAGTTTTATATTTATATTTCATCATTTCATTAAAGCTGTTGAATACGATATTTTTAGCCTCATTGTAGCTAATTAGATTTTTTAGAAGCATGTTGAACACCTAAAATTTTAATATAAATTAATTACAATTATAATGGTTAATATAATGACAATATTATTATTTTACTTAAACTATAAAATATTATATAAAAAATAAAAAGGCGATGGATAATGGATAAAGATTTAAGACCTATAATATGGGATGATGAAAATAACCAGTTAATATTGATTGACCAAAGAAAACTCCCAAATAGTTTGGAATACTTCACATGCAAAGATTACAATGATGTGGCATTTGCTATAAAAGATATGGTTGTAAGGGGAGCTCCTGCAATAGGAGTATCCGCGGCATACGGTATGGCACTTGCTGAATTAAATGATGATAATATAGAAAAAGCATATGAACAGTTAAAAAACACACGACCAACTGCTGTAAATTTATTTTGGGCTTTGGATAGATGTATTAATGCATATAAAAGCAATAAATCAATATTGGACGAAGCAAAAAAGATTCACGAAGAAGATATTGAAGTATGTAGGAAAATAGGACAGATTGGGGAAAAAATTATCGATGATGGAGATACCATTCTAACCCATTGCAATGCAGGAGCTCTTGCCACTTCGGCATATGGAACAGCTTTAAGTGTAATTAGGTTTGCACACTACAACAACAAAAAAATCAATGTCATAGCAGATGAAACAAGACCAAGACTTCAAGGTGCAAAATTAACGGCATTTGAGCTTAACTATGAAGGTATTCCAGTTAAAGTAATTTCCGACAACACGGCGGGCTTTTTAATGAAAAAGGGAATGATTGATAAAATCATAGTTGGAGCAGATAGAGTTTTAAAAGATTACACAGTATTTAATAAAATAGGAACATATTCCCTTGCCGTTCTTGCAAAATACCACAACATACCTTTTTATGTGGCGGCTCCTTATTCAACATTTGATTTTAAAAACGATTTAGAGGATATTGTAATTGAAGAGAGGGATGAAAAGGAGGTTATATATATCGACGGCGTTAGAATAATTCCAGAAGGAGTTTCAGCATATAACTATGCCTTTGATAGCACACCGCCGGAGTTGATTGCAGGCATAATTACTGAGAAGGGGATAATTTACCCCAATGAGAAATAAATGATAAAATGAAAGTTAAAGAATAATATAAAAAACAATATCATAAATATAATTATAAAATTAACGAAAAATTATTTATAATGCAAATTACTTTTAAGTTATGGCTAATTGTCATTTTGTAAATATTAAATTAAATATAACTATAAATCAATTATTTAATTTTATAGATATCATTATAATCAAAAATAAAAATAATACATTAAAAAATAAAAGGATGATAATATGTATGTATTGGGCGATTGGAGAAGAACGCACTTTTCAAATGAGATAACACCTGAAATGGATGGAGAAGAAATTATCGTTATGGGATGGACCCATTCCATAAGAAAATTGGGAAAATTGGTATTTATCATATTGAGAGATAGAGAAGGAACAGTCCAAATAGTAGTTCCTAAGCAGAAGGTATCAGAAGAAGTATTTACAACGGCAAAATCCGTAGGAAGAGAGGATGTTCTCGCTGTAAAGGGAAAAGTTGTGGCAAATGAAAAGGCACCAGCGGGATATGAGGTAATACCTATTGAAATTAGAATATTGAACAAGGCAGATACTCCGCTTCCATTAGACCCATCAGAGAAGGTTCCTGCGGATATTGATACAAGATTGGACAAAAGATTTTTGGATTTAAGAAGACCAAAAATACAGGCATTATTTAAATTAAGGTCTGAAATGTTCAAATCAGTAAGAGATACATTTTATGACAATGGATTTATTGAGGTAAATACTCCAAAGCTTGTGGCAAGTGCAACAGAGGGAGGAACAGAATTATTCCCTATATCCTACTTTGAGAAAGAGGCATTTTTAGGTCAAAGTCCGCAGTTATACAAGCAGATGATGATGGCAGCAGGATTTGACAGAGTGTTTGAAATTGGTCCTATATTCAGGGCAGAGGAACACAACACAAGAAGACACTTAAACGAAGCTATATCAATTGACTGTGAAATGTCATTCTCAGATGAAAAGGATGCAATGAATGTTCTTGAAAAGATAGTCCATAATGTGTTTGCTGACTTGTATGAAAATAACCAGAAGGAGCTCCAAACATTAGGCATAAATTTGACTGTTCAAGAAACACCATTCCCAAGATTATCCTACACAGAAGCAGTTGATATTGTAAATTCAAAAGGAATAGAAATGGAATGGGGCGAAGACTTTTCAAGAGCTGCTGAAAAAGCGCTTGGAGACTCCATGGAAGGATTCTATTTCATCACAGACTGGCCAACTGAAACAAGACCATTCTACACCCTTCCAAACCAGGAAGACCCTAAACTCTGTAAGGCATTTGACTTAATGTATAAGGATTTGGAGATTTCATCCGGAGCTCAGAGGAACCACAAATACGACTTACTTGTTGAAGGCATAAAAAGAATGGGACTCAACCCAGAAGGCTTTGGAACCTACTTAGAGGCATTTAAATACGGTATGCCACCGCATGCAGGTTGGGGATTAGGTGCAGAAAGATTTATGATGATAATCACCTGCCAAGAAAACATTAGAGAGTGTGTCTTATTCCCAAGAGACAGGCAGAGATTGACCCCATAATATTTAAAGGACTATTTGTAAAAACAATTACAGATTTTTTAATTTTTTAAAATACCTAATAAAATAAAAAAGCTGGTGAAAATTATGGTTTCAAAAGATGATGTTTTAAATGCTTTGAAAAAAGTTGCAGACCCCCACATGGGAATTAGCATAGTAGATATGGGATTGATAAAAAATGTAGAAATCGACGAAGAAAATAATGTTTCATTTGATTTAATTCCTACAAACCCAGGATGTATGAGTGTAATGGGCATGGCTATGGGAGCAAAAGAAGTTGTTAAAGAGATTGAAGGCGTAAAGGATGTAAAGGTAACTGTAAAAGGGCATATGATGGAAGAAGACATAAACAAAATCATTAACGGATAAATTTTTTATTTATTTTTTATTTTTCATATATACAATATTTTTTATATAATTATTTTTATTATTTTTATCACTATTTTAGATTATAATTATAAATTTATCTGGTGAAATGATGTTTAAAAAACCAAAAGGAACAAGGGACTTTACACCTATTGAGATGAAAAAAAGAAGAATTATTGAAGATAAGCTAAGAACTGTATTTGACAGCTACAATTTCAAGGAAATAAACACCCCAACATTTGAGAGCTTCGAGCTTCTATCAAAAAAAACTGGTGAAGATATAAGAAAGCAGTTGTTTGTTTTCAAAGACCATGGAAACAGAGAGATGGGACTTAGACCGGAGCTCACATCATCAGTTGTAAGATTCTATATAAATGAGCTTAAAAACCTTCCAAAGCCGTTAAAATTATACTACTTTGCAAACTGTTTTAGATACGAGAACCCGCAGGCTGGTAGATACAGAGAATTCTGGCAAATGGGATGTGAATTAATAGGTAGTAAATACCCAATAGCAGATGCAGAGATTATAAATTTGGCAATGGATGGGCTGAATAAAATAAATATGGATTATGAAATACACATAGGACATTTAGGAGTATTAAAAGGAATATTTAAGGAATTTGAACTTCCAGAGGAAGAAGAATTAAAAATAAGAAGATTGATTGATAAGGAAGATTACGAAGGTTTGGAAAATTATTTATCCGAACTTAAATCATCCGATGATTTAAAGGACATAATATTTAAAATACTAAATTCAAAAGGAGATAAATCTGTAATATCTGATTTAAAAGAAGTTTTAAAGGATTATCCAACATCAATTGAAGCATTGAATAATTTAGAGGAAATTCTCGAATTTGTAAAGCACGATAATATTGTAATAAATTTCGGTATAGCCAGAGGATTGGATTATTATACTGGGATGGTATTTGAAATCTACGGAAAGAGGGAAGGAGCTCGGCAGGTGTGCGGTGGTGGAAGATACGACAATTTAATTGAGTTATTTGGAGAACAACCCACACCAGCAGTTGGTTTTGCCTACGGATTTGACAGAGTTATGCTGAATATCGATGATTTTGAAGTTGAAGATGAAAGCATACTAATAATACCAATTAAAAAAGATAAAAAACTTTTAAAAGAGTGCTTAAATATTGCAGATGTGCTTAGAGAAAGCGGAAAGAGTGTAGAAGTTGATTTAATGAACAGAAAATTAAATAAAGCTCTGAATTATGCCAATACCGTTGGAATTAATAAGGTAATTATAGTTGGTGAGAAGGAGCTCAGCGAAGGTAAGGTTTCATTGAAGAATATGAAAACAGGTGAACAAATATTAATTGATTTGGAGGATTTGAGCAGCATTTAATTTTTTAATTATCTTTTTTAACCTTTACTTTTTAGTTATTACTTGTTTTTAAAATAGTCAAATCATATTATCCCACAATGATTAGAAAAATAGAACGAAGAAGGGACAACTCATTCATTTAAAATAATTTACTGTAATTTAAATAAGTATCGACGATATT
The DNA here is from genome assembly GCF_049075655.1 of Methanothermococcus jasoni. GTDB lineage: Archaea > AGJL01 > Methanococci > Methanococcales > Methanococcaceae > Methanofervidicoccus. Next base: position 353,642 of record NZ_CP157522.1, read on the forward strand.
TAGGTGAGCTCATGGTATATTACGATTATCAATTTTTAAAGGAAAGAGGATTTTTTGAAAATCAGGGGAAATTTAATGAAGATAGGAAGGATATAATCGTAGATACTGATAACTATCTTGCATATATGGAAGTAAATAACAACAATGAAGTAGAAGAATTAAAAAAACTTATTTTAAACAAGTATCCAAAAATAGAATTATTATACTTCCATTATCAAACTGACAACAAAATAAAAGTATTTAGAAGAACTGGAGGGATTAAATGGTTTTATTACTCTGATACTATATCAAAACTTGAAAGAAAAAAGAGCAAACAAGATAAACTTAAAAAATTTTCACCAGATGATGTAGATACATTATTTGATATTAAAGATGTAATGGATAAATTTTATAAGGACCTATGGGCTCACAGGTTAGAAATGGCTAAAAGCATAACTGAATCACTCACTGACAATGATAAATTATTCATTGCTCAACATTTTATTGACAGGCTAGTATTCTTTTACTTTTTAGCACAATTAGGAGTTATTGAAGTTAATATTGATAATAACGGAAGAACCTACAATTACAAACTAAACAAAACTGGAACAAAAGACTTTTTTAACTTATTACTCAGCAGTTTTGAAGATGATAAATTACACCAGCTATTAAATAAAATATTCTTTGAAGGATTGGGAAATAATGAGAATGCAGTTGATGGTTTTGTTGAGCTCACAATTCCAATGAATAATATGAATATTATAATTAAAGCCCCATACTTAAACGGTGGATTATACCGGGTAAAAAAATTTAACGGCATTGATGAGACCAATATAAAATTTGATGGAATTAAAAACTTAATAGAAACACTAAACCAGTATGATTGGGTAATTGGTGAGTATGCAGAAGAGGATGACGATTCCGTAGGCAGTTTAACGCCAGAAGTAATGGGGTATGTTTATGAAAAATTTGTTGTTGGTTTAGAGAATATTGGGGAAATAAAATTAGATGAAATAGAGGTTGGTAAAGAAGTTAAAATCGGTAGGAAAAAAGTTGGTGCATTCTATACTCCAGAAGAAATAACCAAATACATTTCAGAGAATACTATTACACCATACTTATTTGATAGGTTGAAAGTCAGCGAAAAGTATGATGATTTTAACGAGTTTGTAGATAACGGAACACCTGAGCTCCTAAAAAAATCATTGGAAGTTTTGAATGATATTAAGATTTTAGACCCTGCATGTGGTAGTGGGCATTTTTTAGTATGTGCAGGGGAGCTCCTATTTAATATGAAGAATACTATTTGTGAAAAGTTAGAAAAAAAGGATGATTCATTTAATAGAAAGCATAATGCCTATATTGAGATTAAAAATATTATAGTGGATAATTTGTATGGGGTGGATATTTGTGATAGTGCTGTTGAGATTACTAAATTAAGATTATGGTTATGGTTGATAAGCCAGTTAAATGATAGTTCCTCTAAATTAGAACCATTGCCTAATTTGGAGTATAATATCAAATGTGGGAATAGTCTTATTGGCTGGGTTGATGAGGAATTAGCACAGATTTCATTAAACAACCCTTACAATGATGAAGTAAAGGGTATTTTAAAAGGTTTAAGAGTAGCATTTAAAGGAAAAGATAGGGAAGATATTGATAACGCCAAAGATTTTTTTAATAGTCATGATTTAAATAAATATATTGACTGCTATTGCCTATTATATAAACTTTATAGGAAATCTCACGGTGAGGAAGCTAACTATTTAAAAAAAATACTAGAAACAATAAGAGTTTCAATGTATAATAGCATAACTTCTGCATTTTTAGATTATATAAATATGAAAATAAAGCCCAAATACAGCAAAAATAAACCGCCAATTGCAAAAGAAGAGTTTGATAAACTTCAAGTGTTCCATTGGAAAGTTGATTTTGGTTGGATTATTAAAAACGGAGGATTTGATATTGTAATTGGTAATCCACCTTATGGTAATATATTAAAAGGTATTGAAAAAAAGATTCTGGAAGAAGGAAAAATATTGGATGTAATTAAAACTGATAAAAAAGGAAAGGGGACGAAGAATGCTGCTGCAATATTTATCGAAAGGTCAAAAAGTCTTTTAAATAGTAGCGGCTATTTTGGTTTTATTGTCCCAAAAGCAATTTTATATGTTTCTGAATGGGAAAAGACTAGAAAATTTCTATTGGAAAAAGTTAATATTAAAAGGGTTGTGGATAATGGTAAGGCGTTCAAAGATGTTAAATTAGAAATGGCTACTATAATTTTTAAAAATAATAGTGGCTATAAAAATACCAATAATGTTGTTGTTCATAGTTTATATCTTGATAATTATTCCAAATATTCCACTAATCCATACTCCATTAATATAAAATATCTCACGAGCAAAAGATTTATTACTGAAATGGATGAGGAAAAAGAAAAAATAATATCTATCATTTTAAAAGATTCTGTATTGTTAGGAGATATTTCGGAAAATTATAAGGGATTGTCAGTAAATAATAAAGTTTCCAGTGAAAAAACTGAAAATTCGGTTGAGATATTGAGGGGAAATGATATACAGAGGTGTTATTTGCGTTCAAAATCATATATTGACAAAAAATATTTAGAAAATATTAATTTTAAAGGTTCAAACCTACAATTTCAAGAAATACTTGCCCATATTCAAAATCCAAAACCTCATATAAAAATAACCGGAGTTTATTTAGAGGAACCGTTATTAAATTTAAATACAATTACAAATATCAAATTAACATCTGATGAAATTAACGATAAATACTTATTATTACTTCTTCATTCAGAATTAATTAATTGGTATGTGTATAAATATATATACATTAATTCAATAAGAACCATGCACTTTTCTGGGTCATATATAGAGGATATTCCAATTAAGTTATCAGATAACCAAGATATGTTTGTTAAATTGTGCAATTGCCTTATACTATTAAATCAGACAGAATATAGATATAAATATAATGAAATAATAACATATATTGAAAATATAGCAAACCTCTTAATATATGAGCTCTACTTGGGGGAGGAGGTTATTGGTCATGAATTAACTAAATTATTAAGTGGGAAGATATTAAAACTAAAACTTGAGGATATATCATCGATTGAAAAATTTATTTTGGAGTTAAAAGATAATCAAGATATTCAAAGAATAATAAATGATATAAAAAACAATAATTATGTTAAAATCATAAGGGGGTTATTGTAATGACTCAAAGTAGATTTGAACACGGATCTGAAAATAATGAAATGGAGTTATTTAAATTGTCCTTGGAATATTTGGAGGGATGCAAAGATTTTAAAGGAATTAAAAATCTAATTGAGAAATACGATAAAATTAAAACCAATAAGGAGGATATGCAACATCCTAATAAAGATATACTCGTAAAATTTAAGGATACAACGAAACCTATTATTATGGAACTTCAACAATCCTCCATAGATGATTTTAGAAAGTATGGGGATATAAGACTCGATTATGTCTCAGCATATATTCCATATATTAAAATTTGGGGAGGTTTAAAAAATTTCAATAAGAAAATAAACAATAAAGAAATAACTATTAATAAATGGGGAAAATTAAAAGAATGTGATGCAGATATTTTAATTTATGTTATTTGTGAGTACGAGAATAATACCAAGACATATAAAAATGTTGATAAAATTTTGATATTGGATATAGAAGAATTACAAAACCATTTGAATTATTGGGAGAATACCTATGGATATAATCTAAAAACAAATAATAAAAAGGATGAATACTGGGGTTCAGCGTTTATCCCCATACCTGAGAATGATGAAGTTTTACAACAATGCAAAATCAGGTCATTACAGGATTTAAAAACAAAGTTTTTATAAATCCGCAACTTTTGTTGCAGGCTATGAAAATCCTTCGGATTTTCATTTAATTAGTCGTTGGGCTAGGTCAAATTATCCATTCAACCCTTCAATAATCCTTTTTATCTCTTCGATTTTTTCGTTCATAAGCTCCTCAGTATCAGCCTCCAAATTCAATCTTAAAAGCGGTTCTGTGTTTGAAGGTCGGACATTAAACCACCAATTGTCGCAGTATATAGATATTCCATCGATTTCTTCAATTTTGCATTTACTGTATCTATTTTTTAGCTCATCCATTATCAATTTTTGGTCTTTTACCTTAAAGTTTATCTCTCCGCTGTGGAAGTATTTTTTATACTCCTTCGATAATTCAGAAAGTGGCTTTCCCATATCCTTTATAGCACATAATATGTAATTTAAAGCAAGCAGTGGGCTTTCAAAATATCCAACTTCTTTAAAGTAAAAGTGATTTGAGAGCTCACCTGCAAATTCTGCATCTACTTCGTGCATAAGTTTTTTTATAAAATAATGCCCAACTCGTGTTTTTATCGGAGCTCCGCCATATTTTTCAATCATTTCAGGAACAATCTTACTACATCTTAAATCATAAACTATTTTTATTTCCTTTTCATTTCCATTCTTAGTTTCCTTTTTCTCCTTCAATATCTCTATGGCTATTAAGACCGTTAATATATCCCCCTGCAAGACATTGCCTTTTTCATCAATTATTCCAATTCTATCTCCGTCTCCATCAAATATTACTCCAATATCGCAATTTTCATTTTTAACGGCATTTATTATATCCACTAAGCAGGATTTTTTCAATGTGTCAGGCTGATGTGCAGGAAATGTTCCATCTGGGTAGTCGTTTATAAATACATGATTAGGTGCTAAATTCTTCAATATCTCCTTTTCTGCAATAGCTGTGCTTCCATTTGCAAAATCAACTGCTATTTTTATATCGCAGGATACACACCTGTTTAAAAAGAATTTTTTATAATCTGTGATTATATCCACCTTTAATTTATCCAAATCGATTTCTTCAATTTCCTTTTTCTGAGCTTCATTTAGTTCATGTTCTTCAAAAATTGGTTTTATTTCATCTATTGGAGATATTGGAATAGCTTTTTTATCACACATTTTAAATCCAGTATATTCCGGCGGATTGTGGGATGCCGTTAAAATTACCCCCAAATCATAATTATCCTTTGTTCCAAAATACATCAATGGTGTGGATATTGTTCCAGCATAGGATACTTTTGCACCTGATTCAAGTAGTCCATATATAAATGGCTTGGTGAGCTCCTTTGAACCTATCCTTACGTCGTTTCCAACCAGTATATTTTTATACTTTTTTCCAAGGGATTTTCCAAGAGAATATGCAAAATTTTCGTCAATTTGTTCTTTAAAAACGCCCCTAATATCATAAGCTTTAAATACCACATTATCACCACTTGGTAAGAATTATAAGATTTATATTTTTTATTCCCAATTAATTATTGTTAATATGTTATTTTAATATATTATTTCTTTTTATTTTTATATGTCTTTATTTATCTTAATTATCTCTTAACTATCTTAGTTAATTGGAATATATCGTGAATAATAGAAATCTTTAAATAATTTATAATCAAATTAATTAAAGGTTAATTTTTATGGAGGTCTAAGCGATGACATGCACCATAGTAGTAGGTGGCCAGTGGGGCGACGAAGGAAAAGGTAAAATTATTAGTTATTTATGCGATAAAGACAATCCCTCAATAGTTGCAAGAGGGGGCGTAGGTCCTAATGCAGGGCATACTGTTGAAGTTGATGGTGAAAAGTACGGTATAAGAATGATTCCAACAGGATTTCCAAACAAGAGCTCCAAACTTGCAATCGGTGCAGGAGTGTTGGTTGACCCTGAGGTACTTTTGAAAGAGATTGAAATGCTCGATAAGTTTAATATAAAGGATAGATTGATTGTTGATAAAAATTGTGGAATAATCGAGGAAAAACATAAGGAAATGGACAAATCAAACAGCCATTTATCAAAGGAAATCGGCTCCACTGGAACAGGATGCGGTCCAGCAAATGTTGATAGGGCAATGAGAACATTAAAACTTGCTAAGGATATTGATGCTTTAAAACCATTTTTAGGCGATGTATCAGATGCAGTAAATGATGCACTTGACAATGACGAGAATGTTTTGATTGAAGGAACACAGGGAACACTTTTATCTTTATACTATGGAAGCTACCCTTATGTTACCTCAAAAGACACAACTGCATCATCCTTTGCTGCTGATGTTGGTGTCGGACCTACAAAGATTGATGAAGTTGTAGTTGTTTTTAAATCATACCCTACAAGAGTTGGAGAAGGTCCATTCCCTACTGAGATGTCATTTGAAGAATCTGAAAAATTAGGACTTGTGGAGTATGGAACAGTTACAGGTAGGAGAAGAAGAATAGGGTTCTTTGACTATGAGCTCGCAAAAAGAGTATGTAGATTAAACGGTGCTACTCAGATAGCATTAACCTGTTTGGATAAATACGACGAAGAATGCTACGGAATCACCAACTACGATGATTTAACTGAAAAAGGAAAGGCATTTATAAAAGAAATCGAAGAAAAAGTAGGAGTTCCTGTTACTCTTATATCCACAGGACCTGAGCTCCACCAGACAATAGATTTAAGATAAATACATCCATATGCAGTAATACATTTACTTTATTTTTTATATTATTTAGTTTTGCATTATTTTTTTACTGTTAATATTGATTAATTTTTTATAGATTATTTTTTATATATGGATTAGTTTAGTTTTTAATAAAATATTATAAAGGGATATTATGAATTTTAAAACCATAACGGATAAAATAATCGTGATTGATAAAAATTATGAGATGCCCTTTTCCAAAGGTCTTCTTGCAAGGTCACTAACAGCTGCGGGAATGAAGCCAAGTGAGGCATATATGGTGGCAAAGGAAATTGAAAAAACATTGGAAGATGAGGGGCTTGACACCATTACAAAGGATGACCTTAGAAAAAGAGTATATTACTACTTGCTAGTTAAAAATTATGAGCATATCGCTGAGAAATATCTTCTATGGAGACGAATTTTGAAAAAACACCCAATTGTTATATTAATTGGGGGGGCAAGTGGTGTTGGAACATCGACGATAGCTTTTGAACTGGCTTCACGATTGGGTATCCCTAGCGTTATGGGGACTGATTCAATTAGGGAGGTAATGAGGAGAAGCATATCAAAAGATTTAGTTCCAATGCTTTACGAATCTTCATATACCGCATGGAAGGCTCTAAGAATTCCAAGTATGGATGATAAAGAAACCTGCGATAAACATATATTGGGATTCGAAAGGCATATAGAACCTGTATTAATTGGAATTGAAAGTTTAATTGATAGAAGCTTAACTGAGGGATTGAGCATTATCATAGAGGGAACACACATAGTCCCCGGATTTATGAAGGAGAAATATACATCAATGCCAAATATCATTACCATTATATTAACACTGAGCTCTGAAAAAATGCATAAAAAGAGATTTTCAGCAAGGGCAAAGGTTAGTGCAAGACCTATGGAGAGATATTTAAAAAACTTTAAAATAATAAGAAAGATAAACCAATATATTGTTGAACGGGCGGAAGAAAATGATGTTCCAGTAATTGAGAATGTTTCCATAAGCCAGAGTGTAGAGAAATGTTTGGAAATTATAACTGAGAGATTTAATTATTTGGATAAAACCGAAAACGAAGATAATGACGAGGATATTTATTAAAATAAGGTATAAATAAATTTATAATTAAAATCCTGATAAATCACGGTAAATTGTGATTAAACTTATAATAATTTATAACCTTGGAAAATAAACTTAAAAAGGTTATCTATTAGCTTTGGCATTATTTGGGATAGTATGGAAGTATTTAAAAAAAAGGACATTTTGGGTATTCTCCATGAGCTCGGTATATTAATATCATCTATTGGGCTCATTATGATGATGCCGGTGTTTGTTGGATTGTATTTCAACGAACCTATTTATTATTTTTTTTATCCCAGTTTAATATTTACTTTACTGGGAATTTTAATAAATAAATTTACAAAACCGATATCTATTAAATTAAAACATGCTATGGTTGTATCTGCGCTAGCATGGTTATTTGCATCATTAATTGGAGCAATTCCTTTTTATTTAGGAATAACCCATTTTGGATATATAGATGGCGTTTTTGAAAGCATGTCCGCATGGACTACAACGGGATTTACGCTGATAAATGATGTGGAAGCCCTTCCCCACACACTGCAATTTTGGAGGAGTTTGGAGCAATGGGTTGGGGGAATAGGGGTTCTTGTAATGGTAATTACCATTCTATCAAAAACAGGAGCTTCGGCATATTATCGAGCTGAGGCTAGAGAGGAAAAGATACTTCCAAGCACATCAAGCACAGTTAAAAAAATCTGGCAGATTTATTTATTATATACCTCCATAGGAATAAGTCTCCTTTATTTAAGCGGATTATCACTTTGGGAGGCAGTGAATATCTGTATGTGCGGCATATCAACTGGTGGAATGAGTATAAGCAATTCAAGTTTTCCATATAATGATTTTGCAAAGATTGTAATGATATTAATTATGACAATTGGAGGTATTGTTTCATTTGCAGTTCATCACAAAATTTTAACTGGAAGATGGATAGATGATATTCAAACTAAGGTGGCAATCCCAATTATTATTGTAGCCTCTTTTATTCTTGTGGCATCATCCAATATTAATCCAATTGATGCAATTTTTACAGTAGTTTCTGCTATGACAAGCACTGGATACTCCACAGTTAATATTCCAAATTTAAGCAACCTATCTCTTGCTATTTTAATAATTATTATGATGATTGGAGGTTCCACAGGAACAACAACGGGAGGTATAAAACTTATAAGATTCGTGATAATGGTAAAAAGTTTTTACTATAAACTAAAAGAAGCTGTGTATCCCCACAATGCAGTTATATATAAAAAACTTGGAAATAATCCACTAACACCAAATCTTATTGTGGATGCCTATATTGTGGGTTTTATTTATGTATTGCACTATGTGCTTGGAACACTTTTTCTTATATCTCTTGGATACGACCCCTTCAAATCAATCTTTGAATCGGTTTCACTTGTGGCAAATATGGGTCTTTCTGTGAATATAGTAAATCATGATTTAAATCCAATTGGAAAACTATTTGGCATATTTTCCATGTGGGTTGGAAGATTGGAGATAATCCCAGTATATGTTCTTATAATATTGCCGATGATACTAAAAATAAAAGACTCAAAAAAAGTAATATCTAAAAAAGATATTGTCAAATAATTATCAAATGCTGAAATCTGACCTACTCCAACGAGTGAACTCGTTGGGTTCTCGCTTACGGTAGTAAGCGAGCAACGAAATCACGAAGTGATTTCGTCTAATTTTAGCAGGGTTTAACCCTACATGGGTGGCCAAGCCCACTACCCCTATCCCCGTTTAGGAGATTCAGGGCTACGCTGTATCACTAAGATTACTCTATCAAAACAAACCACGATACCAACCACTACCAGCGGTAGAGTTTTCACTAACCCTACCCATTAGAACTTGGACTGGTAGCGTTACTTACTATTAATCTTCTCATATTTATATTTTACTACTTACTAGCCGATATAATGTCCGCCTCTCATCCAACGATTAAAATCGTTGGCTTTCTCGGCGGTTTATCGTAAAATCCCAAAATTCTAAATTTATAAGTAAAATTTTAGCATAAGGTCATGCAATTGGTTTCATTTGTTTCAAAGTATATCATTTGATAGTATCAAATTAACCAATTGCTTTATAAGTCCCATTGCTGGTTTCGTTGCCGTCCCCAACTCGACTTAATGGGTGTGACCCGCACCCCCCTACCCGCTACTGGATTCGCGGTTTGCTTACTTTGTATATATTTTTCATTTAAAGTCGGAAGAAATAGTATTAAAGTGATACTTACTATAAAACATAGTTCGTAATAGTATTTAAAACTTATGATATTATTATTTGACAATATTTGAAACATTTGGTTCAAAAGTGTAGATGATATTATTTTTACAATAATATAGGATAATAAGTTATTTCAAAGAATTCATATTTCAACAACCTCTAACATATCATAACATTTATATATGTGTAGTATATACACAAATGTAATATCAAAGAAATCTTTAAAAATGCGGTAGTTGATGCAGTTCCATCAAATTTAAGAATTAAACTTAAAGGGCACGGAAAAGGGTTTGAATTAGGCGATAATATAAAAAGGTGATATTTATGGAAAATATACTGCCCAACATTGAGGGAAAAACTCCAAAAATAGATAAAAATGTGTTTGTTGATAAAAGTGCAGTAATTATAGGAGATGTTATCATAGAAAAAGATGTTTATGTAGGTCCAAACGCTGTTATAAGATGTGATGAACCTCCAACTAAGAACATATTAATAAAGGAAGGAGCTAATATTCAAGATTTAGTGGTGATACACTGCCTTAGAAACGCACCAATAGTTGTTGGAAGAGAAACTTCAATTGCCCATTCCTCAGTAATTCATGGCCCTGCAAAAATTGGAGATAATGCATTTATTGGATTTAATTCAGTCATATTTGGAGCTGAAATTGGAAATAATGCCGTAGTAGGGCATAACTCAGTTATAGATGGAGTTGGTGGCAATTTAAAAATACCGGATAATAAATGGATCCCTCCAAACACTTCCATATATAAAGACTCAGATGGTGTAATAAGAGCATTTTTGCCCGATGGAACTGTTCTAACGGATTTTAATAATCTTCCCGATATCCCAGAATGGTACAGGGAAGTTCCCGGGGAGGTTGTGAAAGTAAATAAGGAATTAAATTTAGGATATAAAAAATTTATTAAATAATTTTTAGTTTCAAGTTAAGCTGACCTACTCCAACGAGTGAACTCGTTGGGTTCTCGCTTACGGTAGTAAGCGAGCAACGAAATCACGAAGTGATTTCGTCTAATTTTAGTAGGGTTTAACCCTACAAGGGTGGCCAAGCCCACTACCCCTATCTCCGTTTAGGAGATTCAGGGCTACCTTTTGAACTTCCAACCACTACCAGCGGTAGAGTTTTCGATAACCCTACCCATAGATACTTGGACTGGTAGCGTTACTTACTACTAATCTTCACATATTTATATTTTACTACTTACTAGCCGATATAATGTCCGCCTCTAATCCAATCTCATAAGAGATTTTACAAAACTATGTTTTGTATAACGATTAAAATCGTTGGCTTTCTCGGCGGTTTATCGTAAAATGTTTTTAAATAAGCATGTCGAATATATAATGTTATCATATAATCGCAAAAACCTGAGCTCGCACTATGGCAACATAAAAATCAAATGGATTAGGGATATAGTCTGTATTAATTAATATTACTTTTAATATAATTTATTCAATATATCATCGTTAAATTAACAGGTTTATTTTTTACCGGCCATGTGGATTTAACAAAAACCTACGGTTTTTATTACTGTCCTTCGCTATCGCTCGGACATCAGATAAAATTCCTTGGAATTTTATTACGTTCTTCACTACGTTCAGAAATCTCAAAACCTTCGGATTTTTTCGATTTACTCATTTCACTCATAAATTAGATGAAAACCTTCGGTTTTCATTACTTTCCTAGCTATCGCTCGGAAATGCTACAAAAACGAGGTTTGTTCAACCACGAGTGGCGAGTGAGCTACAAATTCCAAAGGAATTTGTTCAATTAGTCGTTGGAATAGGTCAGTTATTTATATATTGTTTATTTTCTAATTAACAACTGAAAATTTCATGATAAATAATATATATTATTTTATAAGTTTTATATAATACCACTTATTAATAGTATATTATATATTCAAATATAAAAAGAGGGGGATATTATGCATTACATCCATAAAGAAGTTAATGAACCTTTCAAAGACGGTATGGAATTGGCAAGAGAATTGAAAAATAAAATAAAGAATCCGTCTTTAATGATATTATTAACATCCATCACAAAAAAAGACGATATTGAAGAATTAATAAATGGATTAAAAACCCACGTAGATGTTAATAATTTAATAGGCTGCACCACAGCAGGAGAGTTTTCAAAGGAAAGATGCACCATGCAAAATGGCGTTTTATTAATGGCATTTGATGAAACATGTAAAGTAGCCATAGGGCATAAAAAAGTAGAAGGGAACCCTACAAATGTGGGCATCTCCTTAGCAGAGGATATTAAAGAAAAATTAAAAGCTAAATACCCAAAAATAAATATAGATGAAAAATTTTTGGGATTTGTATTCCATGATTGGAATGCAGATAATGAGAATGGTATTATAAATGGTTTAGCTGAAAGACTTTCATTTCCTATGATTGGAGGAACCGCGGGTGATGATTTAAAATTTAATAAAACATATCAAATATATCAAGATAAGGTATTATCCGGTCACGTTTTATTGGGCGTAATTTCCCATAAAAAAAGATTTGAAATATTATATGGTCATGGATACGAACCAACAGAATATTATGCAAGAGTAACTAAGGCAAAAGGAAATATAATTTATGAACTGGATGGAAAACCTGCATACGATGTATATCAAGAGATGATAAGCAAAGTTTCAGGAATCCCACTGGACGATGTTAAGAACTATGCACCCTGTGATTTTAAAAATCTCGACTTTAAAATATTATATCCTTTGGGTGTTCAAGATGCCTATGGAAATTATAGAATTTTATTCTTGAATAATGTTGATGATGACCATCTCAGATTTAAACATGAGGTAAATGAAGGAACATTCTTAGTACTAATGAAAACCTCCCCTGAAAAAACTGTTGATTCATTATATCGAGAAATTTCTAAACTAAAAAATTTCAAAAAACCATTTATATTTATTGCTGAATGTGTATGTAGAGAATTTATAAAGAATTCAAAATATGGTAATGAATTGGTTTCAAAAGATTTTGAAAGATGGTTTAACAATAAATCACATAATTCGAATATTATTAATAATTGCGTAGGATTTCTATGTTATGGAGAAAGCATCGTAAAAGATATTTTAAGATTCCATAATACTCTAACATTTGTTGGGGTGGCATTTGATTTAGAAAGCGATGACAATATTAATTGGAAAAAAGCCTTACAGTATTTTGAATTTTCTGAGGAAGAGCTCAGCATAATATTGGAGTTAATGAATTCAAGACTAAGTGCAAAAGAGTTATTACATAGGCTGAATATTTCTCAAACTAAATTATATGCAACATTGAATCATTTGGAAGAAAAAGGAATAATAAAATCATATGGCAAGAAACCAAAGATGTATTATATAGACAATATAAAGGAAGTTTTGAAAAAAATACATGTCGAACTGGAAAGTCAATATCGATTTAAAAAAGAAAAAAGAGAGGAGTTATTGTCCCTTCTCTAATTCTGTATATTATATCATTATATCCATATTTTATTATTTTTAAAATAAAAAAAATAGAAAAGTATATATATGCGAGAGTATATAATTAAATGTGGGTGGCGTATACACTAATTTTAAAAAATATTATTAATAGGGGTATTAAGTCCTATAATGGACAAAATTAATCCAGGGAGGGTTAATTTAAAACTATAAGGGATTATTTACTATCCCACTTAATACTTTAACTATTTTTAAAATAATAATATAATTATTTTAATTAATGTTTAGAATGATTTTGCCGTTTAAAACTGTTTAGTTTTTTGTGAGTATTTGTGAGTGTATGGGAGCATTTAGTTTTCGAAATGTTTATATAGTATTTTCATGCATAGTTTATAGTGTCAATCTAATCAACCCCAAGACTTTCCTAAACCTCTTTTAAACATGTTAAAACATCCAACAAATTGTCGAATTGATGGGTGGAGCTGGGGTCCCCACGACAGGGGAGGAGACTGATGACATGCTCCCAATGAACCCAGAGGGAGATGAAGTTGATGACGCCCAAGTCCAATGTGAGCATTTACTCACCAACGCTCACATTGGACAGACCCCATAAAGGGCATATATTAATTTTTTAGTTTAATTCACAATGTTAGTTCTTTAAGCTTTGATACTACTTCATAAAAGTCTTCCTCAGAAATGTTTAAAACATCCATTTTCTTTATTTCAACCACAATGCCACTTTTTAATATTCTTTCATATATTGGACATTTGGTAATTACGGATTTTCCATTGTCTAATTTTATAACTGAGTTTATATTTTTAGATATTTCTTTTGGGTTGTTATATTCTAAAAATACGCATACTCCTTCATTATCTTTAAAATAGGCATTTTCAAATTCATTTTTTAAAATATTTGAAAATCTAACACATTTTTTATACGTTTTTTTTGCTTTGATGGTTTCTTCCTTCATTAAACCATAGATATTTGGAACTTTATATGTTTTCAACAGGTTTTTTAAATCATTTATTTTGTTTTTTTCAATTAACTGTTCACTTATTTTATCACTTATTCCTATGAATCCACCATACTCACAATTTATTATTTTTGGGGAGCCCGTTGAACAAACTACCATGTCTCCATACCCACAATCTCCACCAATACCTCCTGAAATGTCCTCCACGAATATAACCTCGTTTTCTTCACAGATTTTTTTTATTTCCTTCAATGGTTGATGTGCTAAGTATCCTGCAAGGGATGTTAAAAACAACGCATGTATATTATTTTTTTTAATTTCTTCATCCAATGTATTTATATCAACAATACCATAATTTGTTCGGAGCTCTACAATATTAAAATTAAACATTTTTGGATAAGTCATAAAACCTTTCCATCCCCCCATATCTGGAACAAGAACATTACAGTTGCTTGAAGATGTGTCTATAATGTTGTATAATATATTTGAAGCAACATATATTCCAGCATTCCCAGAGGGAAGAATGGATATATTTTTTTTAGAATACATTAAATCATTTATTGCATGCTTTAACTCTTCAATATTTCCTTCAACATTTAATCTTCCTTCTAAACATGGTTTTCTATGAGGGACTATCATTAAATCACCTTTTCATACATTTTATTTAGTATTGATATAATGTATAAAATTTATTAGAAAAATTCATACCAAGTTTTCATTTAAATAGTAGTTAGTATTCAATAACTATATATATTAGTTTTTTTAATAATATATACAACATTTTGAATAGGTTTCAATTTAAAGTTTTAACTACATAATTTGGTGATTATATGGACCCAAAGATAAGTTATTTTAAAACATTTATATCGGCTACAAGGACAAAAAGTTTTTCAAAAGCTGCGAAAAAACTAGGAGTTACCCAAGGGACCGTTAGCAACCACATATCAGCTCTTGAAAAGTATTTTGATGCCCAGTTGTTTTTAAGAACGCCCGAAGGTGTGGATTTGACTCCGGAGGGTAAGATACTATATGAAAAGGCTGAAAAAATACTCGACCATATAAACGATGCAAAACAGTATATGAGAATACTTCACGAGCATCCAGAAGGTATTGTTAGGATTGCTGCAAGTACAACACCTGGGGAACATTTACTACCTAGCATCATAAGCGAATATAAGAAAGAATTTAAAGATGTTGATTTTAATATAGAAATAACCGATTCAGAAAAGTGTTTTAAATTACTGGAAACAGGTGCAGTGGATATTATTGCAGTAGGAAATATTTATGATAAAAGCTATGAAAGTGTAGTTATAGGCAAGGATAGGTTAGTTTTAATAGTGCCACCTAATCACAATCTCGCTAAAAAAGGCATAGCAAAACTTTCAGATATTTTGAAAGAGGATTATATAGATAGAGAAGAAGGTTCAGGAACAAGGGAAATATTGATGAAGGCACTAACTGATAAAGGCTATTCAATGATGGATTTACACACCATAATGAGTTTAGGTAGTCACTCATCAGTAATTACTGCGGTTTCAGAAGGATATGGCGTAAGTATAGTATCGGAAATTCCTGCAAAAAAAGCTGCGGAAGCAGGTTTGGTAAAAATCGTTCCAATCGAAGATTTGGACTTAACGAGGTATTTATATTTGGTTAAAGGTAGAAAACCTAGAAATCCAAGTGCCGTAAAATCATTCTGGGATTTTGTGGGCGAATAAATATTATCGATTTATTTTTATAATATAAACATATAATATTTTTTTAGTTTTAGATTATATAAATTATATAATATTATGCTATGTTATATTGTATTTTTCACTGCAACACCCAAATGATTTATAGGGGATGTAAAGGATAGATATATGCATTAGATAGGATATAAATAATTTTTTGGTGAAATAATGTTTAAAGCCACAATTAATGCAAAGGATTTTAAAAAAATCATAGATGCAACAAGCAATTTGGTAGATGAAATCTGTTTTGAAGTAGATGAAAATAATATAAAGGCTAGTGCAATGGACCCATCTCATGTTGCATTGGTAAGCGTGGATATTCCAAAAGAGGCTTTCGAAGAATATATCTCCGATATCCATGATATAGGAGTTGATTTGGAGGCACTTAAAAAAATAATGGGAAGGGCAAAAACTAATGAAAAACTTACATTGGAATTGGATGAAGAAAGAAATAAACTAAATCTTATTCTTAAAAATGATGCCATAAGGAAGTTTTCAGTTTCACTTTATGATGTGAGCTCTACAAATCTTAAAGTTCCTGACATAGAATATCCTAATGAAGTAATGATTAAAGCAGGGGCATTTGTCGAAGCATTAAAGGATGCTGAATTAGTTAATGACCATGTTTCCTTGAAAATAAGTGAAGATGGTAAGTTTATAGTTTATTCAAAAGGAGACATAAACCAAAGTGAAACAACCTATGATAATGATAGCGAGTCCATATTAGATTTGAAAATTACAGAATCTTCAAGAAGCACATTTAATTTAGCCTATTTGAAAGATATCACAAAGGCGACATCATCAGATGATGTTTTACATATCCATCTTGGTTCAGACATGCCTGTAAAAATAGAGTATAACATAGGAAACGCAAAGATATTATTCCTTCTCGCTCCAAGAATAGAAACATAAACTAAATAATTAATTTTGTTTTTTACTATTATACAAACGTGTGAAATTATGTATAAAAAAATAATGAATACATTTTTTAATGAGCTAAAAAGCGATGATTTACTGAAGCTATCTGATGATTTCTATGATATGGTTAAAAATTACATAAAAAATCAGGAATATGAGGATGAAACAGAACTTGAACGGATAAAATATTACATTAAAGAATTAAGAAAGTTAAGATTGTATAAGGCATTTTTTGGAGATAGAAAGAACCTTCTTGAAGAGGAAAAGGAGCTCCTAAAATTAATTGAAGATATAGAATATTATGATAATTTTAAAAGTAATATAAAAAATGCAGAATGTAGATTAAAAGAAGATAGTATTTTGGATAAATATCATGAGCTCATATCTAAGAACCAAGAATTATCACATTCAGAACCAAAACCTATAAATACCCAAAAAGATATTGATATTGTAAGAGTCATTACAAGGTTCCCAGAATTTACAGATGGGAAATTCACTTATGTATTGAATAAAAACGATATAATTACATTAAACAAAAAATTTTCGAGAATTCTGGAAAAACACAACATAGTTAAAAAAATAAATGGTGGATATCATGAAGATGAAAAAGAAGATAAAAAGATATTGTCCATACTGTAAAAAACACACACTTCACACAGTAGAAAGAGCAAAAAAGAGAAAAGCAAGTGAATTAACTTGGGGTCAGAGGCAGTTCAGAAGAGTTACTGCTGGATACGGAGGTTATCCAAGACCTTTACCAAGTGGTGCTAAGCCAGTTAAAAAATTGGATTTAAGATACAAATGTTCAGAATGCGGAAAAATGCACGTAAGAAGCAACGGCGGATTTAGAGCAAGAATATTTGAATTAGTAGAATAATTTAAAAAATATTTTAATTATTTAAATATAGAGGTGGAATAATGGCATTAGTGCAAAAACCAAGAAGTAGGTTTTTAAGAATCCAGTGTCCAGATTGCGGTACAGAGCAGGTAATATTCGGATGTCCAGCAACAGTTGTAAAATGTATAACATGCGGAAAAACACTTGCTGAACCAAAAGCTTCAAAAGGATTAATTAAAGCAAAAATATTAGAAGTTTTAGAATAAAATCTTTTTAACTCTCTTTTTTATTTATCCAATCGAGCGAAGCTAGTATCGGATTTTCGAAATCCCCATGACTTTACGAAGTAATTTGTAAGATTTTTAAAGGTTTCGTTTGAATCTTCGCCTCACTACTTTTTATCTTTATAGTATAATATTTATTAATTCAAATTAATAAATTTAATATATTAAAAATAATTAAAAAATAAAAAGAATAAATTATTTATTTTTATCTCCGCAGGTGCATACAACATTTCCTTTTTTAAGTGGCGTGTGAGTTCCAAATACGATTGGTATTTCCAATTCTTTCATTAACTTCTCAGCTACTTCTTCAAAGTTTATATGCGGACATTCAGGAACTAAGAATGTGCAGTTTGCTATATGAACAGCTTCCGCACCGCTTGCGTTTTTAAGGAGTTTTACCCTCATTGGAAACCTTCTTCCAGGGCATCCGCCACATGTTGCAAATGCAACTAATTCAACATCTTTATATCTTTCAAATGTTCCGCTTTTTTCATTTATTGCCTTAAAACATGAAAAACATGCCTCTTTTCCAGGACATCCCATTTGAACCATTTTTTCACGACTCATTAGGCAGGAAGCCCACGATTTCAATCGTTATACAAAACAATGTTTTGTAAAATCTCTTACGAGATGGGAGGAATGCCGTTTTTTAGCATACATCATACTTAAAACCACCAAAAACTTTTTATATATTGAATGATATACTCAATAGTATGGTGATACCATGCTATTAACACTAAAATCTAAACTAATAACAACACCAGAACAAAAAACCACACTATTAAAAACAATGGAACGATTCAATTCAGCATGCAATTACATATCAAAAATAGCATTCAAAACCAAAACCTTTGGAAAAGTAAAACTACAAAAACTCGTATATTATGATGTAAGAGAAAAATACGGTTTATCATCTCAAATGGTGGTAAGAGCAATAGGAAAAGTATCAGAAAGTTATAAAACAGATAAAAAAACACTTCATAAATTCAAACCACACGGTGCAATAATATACGATGAAAGAATACTAACAATCAAAACACCAGACACAATATCAATACTAACAATAAACGGTAGAATAAAACTACCAATCAAATTTGGAGATTATCTACCATTGGAAAATAAAAGAGTGAGAGGGCAGGCGGATTTAATCTACAAAAACGGTGAATTTTACCTAATGCTTGTTGTAGATATTCCAGAAGAGCCTCCAAACTCTTCATTTTCTAATGTGTTAGGTGTTGATTTAGGTATTGTTAATTTAGCAACTACGAGCGATGGAGTAAAATACTCGGGAGAAAAATGCACGAAAGTAAGAAAACGATACGAGAGATTAAGAGCAGAATTACAAAAGAAGAACACTTGGAGTGCTAAAAGAAAGCTTAAAAAAATAAGTGGTAGAGAAAGACGATTTAAACGGGATATAAACCATTGTATTTCTAAACAAATCGTCATAACTGCCAAAGGCACGAACCGAGCGATTGCCTTAGAAGATTTGAAAGGCATTCGAAACGGTGGCACGGTTAATAAGGCAGTTAAAAAACTTATTGACAGATGGGCATTCTATGAGTTAGCACAATTTATCCAGTATAAAGCAAAATTATACGGTGTTCCAGTATTCTTTGTTAATCCACGATACACGAGCCAAACTTGCAGTAATTGCGGTCATGTGTCTAAAAATAACCGTAAAAGTCAGTCAGTATTCGTTTGTGAAAAATGTGGTTTTTCAGAGAATGCTGATGTTAATGCCGCTTTGAACATTGCCCACCGAGCAGAACAATACTATTTAGGGCTGTCCTGTCAGCCAGCCTAATGTCCTCCGCCCTAATTATTAAGGGAGTTGGAAGGACAAGCCAACGGATTTATCCGTTGGTAGCTGACATGCAATTATGGCAACTTTCATTTTATCACTTATTTTGTTATTTTTATAATTATTTTATGTAATCTTCTAATTCTTTTTTAATCTCTTCAACGGTCGGCAGTTTTCCTTCAAATACTATTTCATCATCAAAAGCAACACCGGGGGCTACGAAAATCCATTCAGATATTTCATTTATGTCGGTGACTTTCACAACCTCGGCATCAATACCCAATTCTTCAACAGCTTTTTTAACATTTTCGTATGTTTGGTTACATTTTGGACATCCTGTTCCAAATACTCTAATTATCATCATATCACCGTTTTTTTTATAATATAGGATAATCCCCATATAATTTATAATTTTCGATTAATTGATAGATTTTAATATATTTTAAGAATATTTGAATATACTGTAATATGGTTATATTTAAAGAATTTGAAGATTTATAAAATTATTCCAGTAATTACTCCTGCAATAGTTGAGAATGCCACTACAATTCCAAGATAGGTTAATGCTTTTTTAGAGCCGAGCACCCTTGAAATTGTGAGCACCGTTGGAATACTAAGACTTGGACCTGCAAGAAGTAATGCCATTGCTGGACCAACGCCCATACCGAGCTCCATTAAAGACTTTATAATTGGAACCTCAGTAAGTGTTGCGAAATACATGAGAGCTCCTATAAACGATGCAATAAAGTTTGACATTATGGAGTTTCCACCAACATATTGGCCAACATATTCAGGAGGAACAAATGCGTTTATCAACCCTGCAATTGCTACACCAAGTATCAATAGTGGAAATACGATTTTACCAAGTGTAAATGTCTCTCTAAGCCATGCTTTTGTTTCTTCCGGTTTAAACCATTTTTTAACCACAACTATAAGAATGGCACCCAATATTGCAGTTAATATATGTTTAACAAGAATTCCCCCATAAACTGGAACACTCAGTGCAGGTATTAATTTTGGTGAGGCAGTTATTGTAAGCAACATCCCCAACTGTATTAGGAAAAATATTGCGGTTTGATACGCCGGTCTAACTGAGATATGGTCTGCCTTTCCAACTCTGAAATTTCTCTTTTTTTCATCTGATTTGAATATAAATGCCATTGATAAACCAATTAATACGGACATTGTCACTGCGAAAAATGCCCTTGTGAAACCAATGTCCCATCCAAGAAGTGCCGCAGAGTAGAATACCGCAAGCACATTTATGGCAGGACCTGAGAATAAAAATGTCGTAGCAGGACCTATCCCGGCACCCCTTCGGTATATTCCTGCAAATAACGGCAGAATTGTGCATGAACATACTGCAAGAAGACATCCGCTTATAGATGCCACTAAATAAGATATATGCTTTGGAGTATTTGGACCAAAATATTTTATTATAAAGTTTTTATTTATCATGGAGGATATGCCCCCTGCCATAAAAAATGCTATTATAAGGGCTATGGTTCTATTTACATTTAAATAATCCACAAGAGTATTAATCATTATATTTACTGCGTAAATTATTGTTCCCATTACATCCACTATTTCACCCTTCTTCTACCTTTTAGAGCTCCTACATCATAGGTCATTTTTTCACCACAATTTGGACATTCTGGCAAAGGCACCTCAGAAGCCATACATGGACATACATCTACTTCATATCTCATTCTTTTATCACATTTTGGACATTTTAAATTCCATATAATCATTTAACCACCACCATTTTAACATAATACTTAACATAATAATATATATAAAATAATAAATTATTATATTTATACTTTTCGATTAATTAATAAATCGAAATATATTTTAAAAATATGTGAATATATTAATGTAATATAATAAAATAAAATTAAAACAGTATTTATTTATTATTCATTTTTAAAAATCTTAACTATTCCCTTGTTTCCATCGATTAATACTCTATCCCCAGTTTTTATATCATCCATATCTATTTTATCAATCATTGGAATCTTTCCAAGTATTGCACCTGTGGCAACAATCGGCTCGCATTCTTTGTTTATTATGCCTTTTAAAATTCCCTTTTTTGCAAGTCCGTATATTACATAAGACCCCACAGTGCTTCCTTTACCTGTTGGGAAAACAAATATTTTGTCTTTAATGCTTTGTCCGTATAATTCGTTTTCTTTATCGGTGATAATGCCGTCCTCATTTACACCACCTAAAAATGATATTGGAGCATCTGAAACAATAGCTTCCGCCTCAACCTGTCCTTTTGATATAATTCTTCCCTTTAATTCGATAACTTCCATAATTTCACCTAATTACAACATTCACATTTATAATTTATAAAAACTACATATTTATAATATTATTTACAGTTATAATTTAGTATATTATTTATAAATTGGTGAGCTCATGGTAAAGGACGTAAATTTACAAGATGATGAATTGTGCAAATGGACAATTATTGATTTGGACGAATTAAAAACAAAAAAAGTCAAATGCAACTGCGGATATGTGTTTAACTGCGTCGGTAAAAGAATATTATGTCCCAAATGCAAAAAAATTTTTGAAGTGGAATAGATTTGTTGATTCATATTAGATTATTATTTTATCAATTACAAATCCAATTAACCCACTTGCTAAAATAACGCTAAATAAATATTTTAGTGTTAGTTTTTTACCGTAGCATTTTTTCATAGACAGCAGTAGCGGAAGCCCGAGAGTTGGGGCTGAAATTAAAAATGAAATTATTAATCCCCTTGAAACTCCATCTATTGCAACCGATTTTATAATTGGAATTAAAGCATGGGGGCATAAAAATATAAATATCCTTATTATAGAAACATAAAAATACGAAGCTATATCGTTGGAAAGAATAAGCAAAATGGTATCTTTTGGAATATATGTCATTATAAATCCTGAAATAATAAATCCCAACACCATTGAAGGAAATAACTTTTTAAACTGGTTAATGAATATGCTGAAAAAATCATTTTTATGGATATTTTCCTCAAATCCGCAAAATATTACTTTATTATTGTAAAATACCAAACCAATAAGCATTGATAATATAAGGGATGCAATTATTTGCATGATAACCAATTTATAACCTAACAATGAGTAGGACAGCATTATACCGATGGGATTTATAGAAGATGCAGACACAATAAATGCCATGGCAACTCCTAAATTTGCACCTCTTGAATTTAAGGCATTTGCCACTGGAACCCCACTTGCAGAGCACAACGGCAGAGCTCCGCCAATAAGTGATGCCAATACTATGGATTTTTTGCTACTGCTTAACCTATGAACAAATTTTTTTCTTAAATCTCCCTTTAATTTTACCTTCAAATATGCGGATAAAATAAACCCAAATAGAATATATGGAAGGGCATCTAAAAAGAAATTAAGAGAATGCTCCAATGCTATGCCAATTGTAGATATTGTTATATTGGATATAAGTGGGCTAATCATTTTTTTCACACATAGCACATTTTTGACATGTTTGCTGTTTTGTAAGTTTTATACCTTTTTTTGTCAGTTGAATTCCAGTTCCCAATGGACATATATATCTGCACCAAAACCTTGGGATTAATATACCCAATAGCAGAGCTCCGATTATGATATACAATCTGGTAAAATATGCATTTCCAGCAGTTAGGTAGATTAACTTTATAGATGCCATCAACTCAGATGTGTGAATTGGAATATAATATCTCGGGTTACCATATAATAACGCCAGTATGGCAAATAGAAACACCACATACTTTAAAAATTCCAGTATTAATTTTGACTCATGGGACAGTTTAAGGGGTTTTTTTGAAATCTTCCTTCTAACTCTGTAAATTAAATCATTCAGAGTTCCAAATGGGCAAATCTTACTGCAAAAATCTTTTCTAAAAACTATCATATATCCAACGATAAATGCAACAAATGGCTTTCTGTAATATTTAGATGGGCAATCTACCACTGGACACATATCACAGGCTAAAAATGGCAGTATATATGGACACCTAAATATCGCTAGAATTATGGTTTCAAGTGCCACAATGAAAATTCCATACTTCATAACAATTGGAAACCATTTTTTTAATTTTTTCATCGACTCTTTAAATTCCATAAATCTCACCAGTGAAACACCAGATAATAATAAAAAACATAAAACTCATTAAAAAATAAAAAAGAAGATTTCATTGGCTGATTGGAGCCAAATCTTTGTATTCTGGATAATAGTTGTTTAATATTTCCTGACCTTTTTCAGATTTTACAGGGTAGAACCCATGTTTTGCTAAAATTGCCTGTCCTTCATCAGAGAGCACAAATTCCTTATATTTGTATGCTAAGTCTTTTTCTTTTGAGTTTTTCATAACACCTATTGTGAAAACACAATCCTGTTTTTTAAGATATTCTCTTGGAATTTCTACAATCTCAACATTCCCTTTTATTCCATCCAATGTCGTGCATCTTCTTTCAACAATTGCCGCATCGCAATTTCCATCTGCAACATCTTTTAACATCTTTCTATAACAGTCAAAATCCTTCGCACTTTTTTCATATATTTTATTTATTAATTCTTTTTCTGAGTTCAGCACTCTTATTTCTGGGATTGCCGCTTTTGAATTTGTATAAACTTTAACATCGTCTCTTAACAAATCCTCTAATTTAGTTATATTCTTTGGATTACCTTTTGGAGTTACTATTACCCATCCGGTAAATTGGTAGATATTATAATCAGGCTCCATTAAACTTTTGTTTGTTAATATTTCTGAATGTTTGGTGCTTCTAGGTAAAAATACATCGCAATATGCACCATTTTCTATTGCTTTCCTTAATGTTCCAGCGGAAGCTCCTGTAAAATCTACCTTGCAATTGTATTTTTTTTCAAACTCTTTATTCACTTCTTGAAGAGCTTCTGTTGGACCTCCACAACTATAAACCACCAATGTTTTCTGAGCTCCTGCTGTTGCTGTTGAAACATCTGCTGATGCTGAACTATTGGTGGATGTGCATCCACAAAGCATTACACTCAATCCTATAATCCCTATCAATATAAGAGTTAATTTTTTCATAATTTCACCATATTAGATTTTTTAATATCTATTTGGTATGAAACATAAGTATTTTAACAAAATCCTTATAAAAATCTTTTTATTTAGAAATTTTTATAGTTATACTATATATTAATTAAATTAATATGAGATAGATTAAAATAAATTAAAAAGATAATCATTAATAAAAAGAAAAAAATAAAAAAATAAAAAAGCATTCCTCCTAAAAAGGTTCGGAATGCTGCCAAAGTTAAATCTCTAAAATCTTTACATCTTCACTTAAATAAGCCTTCCCAACACCTGATTTTTTAACTTTTCCAACTTCAAATGCGTAGCATCCGTTTTTATGAAGTTTTTCTATTAAATTCTGAGCATATTCTTGTTTTATGGAAATAAACAGCCCACCAGCAGTTTCAGCACCATATCCTTTTAACAGGGCATGTCCAAATAAAGAAGCTAATTCACCAGTTCCTTTAATTATAGGAAGTGTATTGATTTCAATTTCAACTGAGCTCTGCTCCGCCATTTCATTACTATGCCCCAAAATACCAAAGCCGGTAATATCTGTCATGGCATTGGCAACTTTTTCTCCGAGCTCATCTTCAAGTTCCCGAAGTGCTAAAAGGGGTTTTCTATTGGATGAAGTCATCAGTTCAATAGCTTTGTTTATTATTCTATCCTTTTCTGATTTTTCAATGTCAAGTAAATCGTCATATTCAGGACCTACTCTTGATAGTGCCATTGCCGTCTGGGTGCCCAATGGTTTTGTTAATATTAAAACATCCCCTTCTTTTGCACCGCTTTTTGTTAAAATATCTTCTTTTTTTCCAACCCCTGAAACAGCACCGCCTATCAATGGCCATGGATTTAAGATTGTGTGCCCGCCTATAATGGTTGTTTCATTTTCCCTGCAAAAGTCCTGAAATCCCTTTAACATCTCTCTTGAAATATCTATTGGAAGAGTTTCTGGAATTCCCATAATTACCAATACGCCTATTATATCCAATATACCCATAGCATACACATCACTTGTGGAATTGCACGCCGCAATCCTTCCCTGCAAATATGGGTCATCTACTATTGGAGTGAATACATCGACGGTTTTCACTATTGCCATATCGTTTCTGATAATTACTGCGGCATCATCACCTAATCCAACATATGCTTTTTTTAAGTCCTCTTCTGAAACTATTCCTTTTACTAAAAATTCTAATTCGGTGTTGGGAAGTTTGCATGCTCATCCGTGAAGTTGCACCATTTCGGTGAGTTTTATATCTCTCTTTTCTGTTGTATTCTCATTTATTTCCATAGATTATCACCGTTAATATATGGCATATTTATATAATATATTATCAAAAATATTTATAATTACATATACCTACTACTTATTAATTTATGGATAAGTATAATTTATAGATATTCATTTAAAAATTTAATAATCACTCAAAGATATTAATTTTTTTAATATAGTGATATTATGATAAGCATTCCAAACTACAAAGATATAAATGCTAAAACTGTTGTTTTTGATTTAAACGGCACCCTTGCAGTAGATGGAAAAGTAGATAATGAAATAAAGGAGCTCCTAAATGAATTGAATAAAAAGTATGATATAGTTGTATTAACCGCAGATACATTTGGAACTATAAGGAAAGAATTTGAAGGATACAATGTAGTTATTGAAATAATAAAAAATACCGAAGAAAAGATGAATAAAGCAAAAGAGCATGCTCCATATATTGGAGTTGGTAATGGAAATAACGACATAGATATGCTTAAAAATGCTGAGCTCGGAATAGCAGTAATTGGAAAAGAAGGATGCAGTGTTAAAACCCTGTTATCCGCAGATATTGTTGTAAATAATATTATAGATGCCATAAATTTACTGTTAAACGAAAAAAGAATGATAGCAACCCTTAGAAAGTAAATGTATAAGAAAAATTAAATTATACCTATTACTCTTCATCTATTTTCTTTTTATCTCTCGGCATGCAGATGAGCTCCCTCAGTTCGATATTAAAGAAGTTGTTTAAATTTGCCGGTTTGATTACAACCGCAGTATCTGCCCCCCTGCTTCTTCCACCTATTGCTATCACTTCGTTTTTTGTTTTAATCAATCCTGCATCTGCTGCCATTAATGTGATTTCATAGCAAACCTTTAATCCATGTCCAAATGTCCTAAGGGTGTGTGCGATTATTTCAACTGGATATGCTCCTCCAAACTTATTGGATATCGCTCTTTCAACACCACTTAGTGCATGAGCTCCCATGAATACCTTTGCCCCTCTTTCCTTCAACTCATTCATTGTTTCTTCGCTCATTGTAATTACATCTTCACCATGAAATCCTTGATGGTAGGAAACCACAACCACATTTAAATCAAGATTTTTACTTTCAACTACATCCAATAATTTTTTTGCAGTATCCCCGTAGGATGATGCCACAACAATATCTTTTATATTCAATTCCTGAGCTCTCTCAACAGCAAGTTTTAAAGTTTCCTCTGTGTTTTGAACTCCTGCCTTTTCAAAGTATGTAATTGATTTTTCCACAATATCACCTCATTTTGTTTTTTAGTTTTAGTTTATTAGTTTTTTATTTTATTTTTTTATTGTATTTTCCTATTATTTTCCTTATTTCTTATTTTTTTGTTATATTAATTACTTTTTTGGTTTTAAAGGATATTCCATAAAATCCTCAGCAATAATGATATTAAGATTATCGTTTTCTGCATTAAGGTTATTAACCTCATTTATATAATCATCCATTTTGTCATCATACCTTGCAGATATGTGGGTAAGTATGAGCTCCTCAACCCCCGCAATTTTTGCAATATTTACTGCATCCCCCACTGTTGAGTGCATTGTTTCTATGGCATTATTTTTTCTTGAACTGTCGAAAGTTGCCTCATGGATTAATATCCTACATCCCAATGATTTTAAAAATTCTCCAAAATCTTCAAGTGGTGTTGAATCTCCACTGTATCCTATACAAATTCCTTTTTTTGGTGGAAGAAGGACATCCTCTGGATACACTATTTTTCCATCCTTTGTTTTTACTGGATTCCCATCCTTCAATCTTTTTAAATTTGGACCAACTTCAACTCCCAGTTCAATGGCTTTTTTTAAGTTTAACTGTGGTTTCTTTTTTTCTCTAAAAACATACCCTACTGTTGGAACTGAATGATTCATTGGATAGCAGTATATTTCGTATTTCTCAGTATCTACTATTTTCATAGGTGTTTCAGTAGATAATTCATGCACTTGTATATTAAAATTTATTGAATGATACCCTATTTTTAAAATATTTTCAATGGTTTCCTTTGTTTCAGGTGGGCCATATATGTTAATAGGTTCCGTTCTTCCATTAAACCCTATTGATTGAAGAAGCCCCGGAAGTCCTAAAATATGGTCTCCATGAAGGTGGGTAATAAATATGTTGCTTATTTTCATGGGGGATATATCTGTATATATTATTTGTCGCTGAGCTCCTTCACCGCAGTCAAATAAAAATATTTCTCCATCAAATTTAAGACCTATTGATGAATGATTCCTATTCTTCGTAGGAACAGCCGCCCCAGTCCCTAAAAAAACAATTTTCATAGTATCCCACTTTGTTGATAGTGATGATGATAACGATAATAATATTTCATTTACAGCATATCCTTAGTAATGTTTTCTAAATCCTCTTCATTCATCTCATCAATCCATCCCGTAACTTCTTTACACCATTTTTCCATTGTATCCTTTATAACCTCTTTCACTTCTGAAAAAGGAACTGCTTCATATTTGTAAAAATATCCGCCTTCTTTGAGATTTATCTGTTTTCTTTTTACAAGCCCTGCATTTACTAAGCTTTGGACAGACCTTTGGATGGTGCTTCTATCTCTATTGAGTAATTCTGCTATATCATTTACCCTTGATGCACCATTTTTTAACAGTGAGAGATACACTGCTACATCAAATGTTTTAATACCGAACATACAACACATTATACTCTCCAATGTAAATGTGGAGCAGGGTGTTTTAATCATTAATTTAGCCACAATATCACCAAAACTTAATTTATACTTAATAATTTAGTATATGATTGAATAATTTAGTATTATGGAAATTTATATATATTATTTTTTATAATATATAGATATAATACAATAAAATGTTTAATTATATTCAATTGTAAATTGGGGGAAATTATGAAAGTAAAAGAAGTTATGAATCCCATGATATATAAAATAAATGAAAATGAATCATTATATGACGCATTTAAACTTATGAATGATAAGGGAATTAAAAGAATTTTTGTGGAAAATAAAGGCGAAATTGTAGGGGTTATAAGTTATAGGGATTTAGTAAATATAATCATGAATAAAAGTATATCTGAATTACTAAATATAAACAGTAAAATTGAAGATATTGCTACAAAGGAAATTTTAAAGATAAATGAAAATGAAGATATAAAAGACGTAGCTAAAATAATGGTTCATGCAGATGTATCCGCCATTCTTGTTGTAGATAATGATGATAATCCTGTGGGAGTAATATCTCAAACTGATATTTTACGTTCAATAGTTAAAGAATATTAATAAAAAATAATTAAGAAATAATGAACAAAAAATTAAGAAATAAAAAATAAAAACCATAGAATTTTTAACATTATAAAAAGAAAAGATGGAATTATGGATTTGTATTTAATTGCACAAAATTTAATAAATGATTATGGATATTGGGGGATATTTCTCATAGCTTTTACTGAGTCATTTATTCAACCTGTGCCACCGGATATATTTATAATGGGAGCTCCTGCATTTGGTTTAGACCCATTAACTTGTGCCATTATATCAACTATTGGTTCAATGTTTGGTGGGTTAACTGGACATTTTTTAGGCTATCGACTTGGAACACCTGCATTTATTAAACTTTTTGGAGAAAAATATTTAATAAAGGGAGAGGAATTCTTTGACAAATACGGCATTTGGGGTGTTTTAATAGCTGGATTTTCACCACTACCTTATAAAGTTGTGGCATGGCTTGCTGGAATCTTTGAAATGAAGATTTTGCATTTTAGTATAGGGACACTCATTGGTAGATTTCCAAGATTTTTACTTGTAGCATACTTCGGACATAGTGTTGCAGTATTCTTTGGGCTTTAAAAAAATATACGATTATAAGATGATAAAATTCATATAATCTCTTTTTACAGTCTTTTCCTTTTAAACATAACTTTTATTCTATTTTACACATTTCATTTTATCACAAAAATATGCCTATATCATCAATAGCAACAATATTTATATAAAATATTTAAACAAGTTGTTAGGGGTATCATGGAAAAAATAAAAATAGATACTGCGATATTTTTAATGTTTATAATTGTTGCAGTTTTGTTTTTACTGACAATAATTGAACCTTATAAGGTTGTATCCATAGTGGAGTGGAAAACCATATTTACATTATTCTACATATTGGTAGTTGTAAATCTATTAAAAGATTCAAAATTTTTAGAATGGATTTCATTGTCCATATTAAGCTACACCAATAGGATTTATATAATGTTGATTGTTTTAACCTTGTTTTTGTCTTCAATAATTACAAATGACATTGCATTATTCGTAATTATTCCAATTACCGGAATAGTGTCTAAATATATTCAAATGAGCAGTAGGGATTTAGAGAAGCTCTTTATATTAGAAGGAATCTCTGCAAATATTGGAAGTGCATTAACTCCTATTGGCAATCCTCAGAATCTTTTTATATTTCATTATTATCAGTTGGACAGTTTTGAGTTTATAAAAAATATGATACCATATGAGCTCTGCGGAATATTGGTTCTACTACCATTTTTAAATTTCAAGGGAATAAACTCCATTCATTTTAAAAAGATGGAATTTAAGTATGAATGGATAGCATATATTTTAATATTTATTTTAGTGGTTCTTTCAGCGTTAAATATTATAAATTATATTTATTTATTTCCAATAATGGCAATTATTTTAATTTTAAAAAGAGTTAAAGTTGATTATCTGTTTCTTTTAACATTTTGTGCCTTATTTATCGATATTGAGGGGATTAAACATTTGGGAATTATGGACTTATTTTATATACCTTGCAATGGCATTATCTTAATGGTATATTCGTCTATTCTTTCCCAAATTCTATCAAATGTCCCTACAACAATTCTACTATCGAATTTATATCCTGACTGGATTTCAATTGCCTATGGAGTTAATGTTGGGGGAAACGGAACACTAATTGCATCCTTTGCAAATTTGATAACATTGAGATTATCCAATGGAAAGATTGGCGTGATTAGGTTTTTAATATTTGGAGGGCTGATATATTTATTACATTTAATTTTGTTAATTATATATGTATCTGTGATAAATAAATGGACAATATAAATTAAATTAATAAAATAAATTAATACATTAATGAGGGATACTATGGATAAGGATAATAATAAAAATATGGATTTAATGGACGAAACTATAAAAATATCATCAGATTTAATTAAAATAAATTCAGTTAATCCGGCATTTGGTGGATTGGGGGAAATGGAAAAGGCAGAATACGTATTAACTAAATTGAATGAGTATATACAAAAGTATAATATAAAAAATTATTCAATAAAGCAATACAATACAAAGGATGATAAGGACATAATACGACCAAATATTGTGGCAAAGTTCGATTTTGGAAAAGATAGAACACTCCATATAATTTCTCATCTTGATACTGTTCCAGAGGGAGATTTAAATCTTTGGAACACGAATCCTTATGAGCCAGTAATTAAGGATGGGATGATATATGGAAGAGGAAGCGAAGACAACCATAAAGCAATAGTTTCATCCCTGTTATTGTTAAAAATGATTTTTGAAGATGAAAATAAAGATAAAATTCCAAAATATAATTTGTGCCTAATATTTGTATCAGATGAAGAATGCGGCAGTAATTATGGTATTCAACATATATTAAAACTTGACAAAAACCCAAAGGGCTTTTGTAAGTCAGCGAATCCGAAGGATTCGCTTCGATATGAAAAAGAGATTTTTGATGAAAATGATTTAATAATAATCCCAGATTTTGGAACACCTGATGGAAATTATATAGAAATAGCAGAAAAAAATATACTATGGATTAAATTTAAAATTAAAGGAAAACAATGTCATGGAAGCACACCAAACGATGGAATAAATACCGATGTTCTAATGTTCAATTTTGCAAATAACCTTTACAATATGCTCTATACTAAATACGACAAAAAGGATGAGTTATTTTCTCCGTCATACTCAACCTTTGAGCCTACCATGATTTTTAACAATGTTGAAAATGTGAATACCATTCCGGGATATGTGGAATTATGCTTTGATTGTAGAATACTCCCAGATTATGATGTCGATGAGGTTTTAAAAGATATTGATGAATTTATTGGTGATTTTAAAAATAATATTGATAAATATTTAAAATACTACGATAAAGAGGAAGAGAAAAACATATCAATTGAATATGAAATCCTACAAAAGGAGCTCTCACAAAAAACACCTGAAAACTCTGAAATAGTTGTCGAGCTCGGGGATGCCATAAAAAAGGTATTAAACAAAGAACCGATTTTATGCGGTATGGGAGGAGGCACAGTTGGAGCATTTTTAAGGGCAAAAAACTATGATACGGTTGTTTGGGGCATTGGTGAAGAAACTGCCCATCAACCAAATGAACATATAAAACTCGAAGATTTAATAAAGATGGCTAAAACATACTACGAAATTTTAAAAGAATGAAATAATAAATAATAAAAGTAAATAAAATTAATTAATTAAACCTACGGTGATTAAATGAAAATCTACTTTGCAACGGGAAATCCAAACAAAATTAAAGAGGCTAATATTATTTTAAAGGATTTAAAGGATATATCAGTTGAGCAGATAAAATGTCCTTATCCTGAAATTCAAGGAACATTGGAAGAGGTTTCAGAATTTGGAGCAAAATATGTTTATGAAAAAATGAATTATGAAAATCATGGATTTTCAAATCCAGTGGGAAAACCAATAATTGTTGAAGATAGTGGGTTTTTTGTGGAATCACTCAATGGATTTCCGGGGACATATTCAAAGTATGTTCAAGAAACATTAAGAAATGAAGGTATCTTAAAACTTTTGGAAGATAAGGAAGGCGACGACAGAAGAGCATATTTTAAAACAGTAATAGGATACTGTGATGAAAAGGGCGTAAAATTGTTTAAAGGAATTGTAAAAGGGATGGTTTCCTATGAAATAAGAAGCAAAGGATATGGTTTTGCATACGACAGTATTTTTATTCCAGACGGGGAAGATAGAACTTTCGCAGAGATGAAAACGGAAGAAAAAAGCGAAATATCCCATAGAAAAAAAGCGTTTGAAGAGTTTAAAAAGTTTTTATGCAATATGCAATAGTTTATAAATTATATACTATAATTTTTTGATACTATGAAAACTTTTGAAATATATCCAATAGGAAGTATTAAACAGTTAGAGAATAGAACAGTTTTAAACATTTTTAAAGAATATCGTGATGGATTGGATGGATTAAAAGAAGGTATGGGGATTTTATTACTCCTATGGTTTGATAGAAGCGATACTCCAGAAAAAAGAAAGATATTGAAAGTCCATCCAAGTGGAAATCCTAACAATCCAATTAGGGGTGTGTTCTCCACAAGAGCTCCCGTTAGACCAAATCCAATAGCAGCATATACTGTCAAGATTTTAAAAATAGATGAAAATAATATATTTATCGAAAAAATCGATGCC
The DNA here is from genome assembly GCF_049075655.1 of Methanothermococcus jasoni. GTDB lineage: Archaea > AGJL01 > Methanococci > Methanococcales > Methanococcaceae > Methanofervidicoccus. Next base: position 387,325 of record NZ_CP157522.1, read on the forward strand.
TATGAGGATACGCCAATAATTGACATTAAAATAGCTTGAAATTAATATAATAATTATTTAATTATATTTTATTATTTATTTTTCTGCACATATAACAACAAAACTTCCTTCATCATCCTTTTCATTTAATTTAACGCGATTATATACTATATTTTTATATCCAAGTTCTTTCAGCCAGTTTAAAACTTCATTTAAAGAATAAAACGTTGCATCTTTATAGAATTTACTTTTTTCTTTTTTAGATTCATAAAATTTTCCCAGTGGGCTGTCTTTATCAATCGTGCCTATAATTAGTGTCCCGTTAGGTTTCAAAATTCTTTTTATCTCTTTGAGCCCTTTGATAGGGTCTTTTAAAAAACACAGTGTTGTGGTCATCAATACATAATCAAAGAATTCATCTTTAAATGGAATATCCTCTGCAACCCCTTCATATACATTTATTCCTCGCTTTTTTGCAATTTCTGCCATGGATTTCGAAGGTTCCAATCCATACTCAATACCCAGCGGTTCTGCAAACCTCCCAGTTCCCACCCCAATTTCTAGACCCTTCTTTTTTTCTTTGGGTTTTACAAATCTCTGATTTGTATAACCTGTTTTCCTTTTGGATTTTGGAATAAATTTCTTAACGGCGTCGAGCTCTAACTCATACATTTTCTTATTTTCATCATACCATTTATCATATTCTTCTGCATATTCATCAAATGAAGTTTTGGAATGAGTTTTATCTGTCATATTTTCATACTCTCTGCTTATAGTTTATTTTATTTTTTATTTAACTTTTTATTTTTTATCAATATTATGTCTATATAACATTATATTTTTAAACTATAAACTTATAATTATCATTATGGTGATAGTTTGATTGAGGAAATCATTACGGAATCAAAGGATAAGGACGGCGTTTTAATTGATGTGGAAATCTCGCCAAATGCAAAGAAGAATGAGATTGGCGGCATTAACGAATGGAGAAAAAGGCTTATCATAAAAATAAAAGCACAGCCGATAGAGGGCAAGGCAAACAAGGAGATTATAAAATTTCTCAAAAAGATATTTAAAAAAGATGTGGAGATAGTTTCTGGATTAACCTCTTCGCAAAAAACGGTTCTTGTAGTTGGAGGAAATAGGGAAGAAATAATAAATATAATTACTCGGCAGTTGAAATAATAAGACGTGAAAATAAACCTAATCTAACTAAAAACCGTAGAAAAAGATAAAAAAGATAATAAAAAAGATAAAAAATAGATTATAAATTAAATTGATTAAAATTATGTGATATTATGGAATCTATAAATTACGCCTTAGAAACATACAGGATATGCTCACCAAAGGAAACCTGGAAAAGAATAGAACATATATTAGATAAAATAAATATTATAAATATGGAGAGAATAGACAATCTGGACAGAATAGGGATTCCAGTTTATTCTGCAACAAGATTAACTAAAAGTGGAAATGTAAAAATCCACCCTGGAAAGGGGGCAACAGATATTCAAGCAAAGGTATCCTCTGCAATGGAAGCTATTGAAAGATATTCCGCGGAATTAAGTGAAGAAGATAAAGATAAAATTATAAAAAATCCCAATAATCCTGTGGATTTAAAGGAGCTCGTGCTTTCAAATGAAGCATATAGAAATTTAAATAAATTAAACAATATTGAATGGATTAGCGCAACCGATATAATCAACGATGAAACTGTTGAGGTTCCAATAGATGCAGTATTTCACCCATATCCAGGGAAACTATTTAGAAGCCATACAAACGGTATTGCATCTGGAAACTCATTGGAAGAGGCAATTTTTCATGCTACTTTTGAGGTTATAGAACGAGATTCTTGGAGCATTTCTGAGATTTCCAAAAACACCTATAAAAAAATAAATATAGATGGAGCAAAAAATCCAATAATACATGAGCTCATGGAAAAGTTTGAAAATGCCAACATAAATGTAGTATTGAAAGATTTAACCAGTGAAGTGGGTATTCCAACAGTGGCTGCTGTGTCGGATGAAGACGTTTTAAAAGACCCTGCTCTTTTATGTATTGGTGTAGGCTGTCATATCCATCCAGAGATTGCAGTAATTAGAGCATTAACTGAGGTTGTTCAGAGTAGAGCAACGCAAATACAGAATAAGAGGGATGATACAATAAGGGGGGATATCGTAAGGAAAATAGATTACGATAGGATGAAAAAGATACATAAAAAATGGTTTGAACATAACGATGAGATAAATATAGAGGATATGGAAAATAATGCGAAATTTAACCTAAAAAAAGACCTGAATACAATTAAAGAAAAGCTAATTGGTTCTGGGTTTGATAGATTAATTGTTGTGGACTTGAAAAAAACCGATGTAGATGTTGTGAGAGTCATAATTCCAAAAATGGAAGTCTATTGCATGGATAGGGATAGAGTATCTCCGTGGATAAGAGATAGAATTAAAAAGATAAAAAATGAAAATAAGAATTAATTCAGCAAAATTTTATCATTTTTTTATTATTCCATTATTTTAATATCGAACTGGCAAAAATCATCTCCCAGTCCTGCACAGTGGGTTTCTTTTGCCTGAATACTTTTATTAAATACTTTTTCTAAACATCCTGCAATGAAACCACCTTCAAACCAGCAAAGGGATTCATTGCATTCGGGTAGCCCACTGCAACTTATACATTCATCAACCCTAATTTGTAATGGGTCTTCACTAACTATCTCGATTTTTCCTATTTTATAGTCTTCGCAAAATTTAACGATATCATCAATAGTTTTTGGGTTGAGGGATTTTCCCAATTCTTTTCCAGCATGGTATATTATACCGTTTGCCCCTCGACCCATGTATCTTTCCAAATCCATGAATCTTATCAATCTAAAAACTGTTATATCTATGTCTCTGCCTAAATCTTTTCTATTCTCTGATGAAAGCTGATTTATATCAAATTTTACCATGAAATCACACACTATTGTAAATTTGGTAGGGTTATTCTGAAAATTATGCACATGTGTAAAATTAACAGAAATAACTATGTTTAGGAGATATATAAATATTTCATTTTTTTTAATAATCATATTTAAATAATTAATAATATCTATCAAATATTAAAATACATCCATTAAAAAAATAAATTATAAATTGTATTAGTTAAAATTAATTCATTTTACAATTAAATATTCCAATAACCTCTAATTTTTTTAAACATTCCAACAAGTCCTCTTTTTTAACATCATCCACTAAAACTACCACAATCCCACCACCGCCCGCACCTGAGAGTTTTGCACCATACCCATATTTTTTCCCAGCTTCTACAACCTCATCCATCTTTTCAGTAGATACACCCAATTGTTTTAATAATTCATGGTTTTTTACCATCAATTTGCCCAACTCTTCCACGCTGTTTATGAGCTCCGCCTTATCAACAATTTCACCAATGGACTTAAATATCTCATTCTTTTTTGGATGATTTGCAACCTCATTTACGAGCTCCGCTGTTTTTTTCTTTCGTTCCTCAACATGGACTATTAAGAAATTACATTTTTTAAGTAGATTGTATAGGTTGGAGTCATTCATTGGTTCGATGTTATTATTTTTAATTTTTAATATGGTGCCGTATGTGATAGTTGCAGTATCTGTTATGCTGGCTTTTCCCTGAACTTCCTTTTCAACAGAGTATGCTATTTTAGCTATTTCATCATCTGGTAGCGTTATATCGTTTGCATGCAAAAATGACTTAATCACTGTAATAATTACAGAAGCCGATGAACCTAAACCACAGCTTACGGGAATATTTGAAAAAATATTTAGCTTAAAGGATTTTAAACTACTACCACCTAAATCATTGAAATTTAACAAATTTTTTTCAATTAAATAATTTGCAACATTTTTTAAAGAACATACAACATATTTCAAATCATTTTCATAATCGTATATATTTATATTTGGAATATCTTTAATATTTACCTCAATACATCTGTTTAGGTCTTTCAAATTTATAGTTATTTTTTCACTGTCGGAGCTCCTGCTAATTTCCCCCCTAGTTTTTAAATTAACTGCCATTGAAATTGCTCCATACCCATCAACTACTGCATGTTCTCCAAATAGTATAATTTTGGAAGGAGTTTCAATAATATTGTTTTTGTTGTTTTTGTTTTTATCCTCATCTTTATTTTTATTAATTTCACTATTAAAAACGCTATCCATTATCCCCACCTTCTAAGCCTCTTCAATACAACAACATCTTTATTGCTCACTTCCCCATTAAATTCAGCGGTCAAATATCCTTTTGTTCCAAAGGAGCCTTTTATTTTGCCTTTTATGTTTTTTTCTGGAATAATTATTTCCTCTCCAATGAGTTTTTCAGCGGAAGGTTTTGAGTTTGCTAATCCTTCAATAAATATTCTATTTTTATCTATTTTTATGGTTCCAGTTCTCTCAACCTCTTTTTTAATATTTAGGTCTTTTATTCCCACAAAATCAACTATTTCACCTTTACCACATATCCTAAGTGTTGTAGGCGGCAAATCCAACCGTGTTATAAGTATATTGTCCCCTAATTCTGCCATTACCTTTTCATCCAGTTCAAATGCACAGTAGCATTCATCCCCTTTTGCAATCTCCTTTAAAATTATATTTTCGGTTTTTCCGTTAATCTCCATCTTTTTAAATGGAACGGCAATTGCAGGAACAATTAACATTCCAACATTTAAATGAACCTTCATTTTTGGCTTTAAATTATACCTAAATATATCTGATATTTTTATTTTTGCCACGATTTTATCAACGATTTTTAATTTAGTATCTTTTGATGTTAAGACGCAACCTCTAAACACCTGTTTTGCATCAACGCCGTGAAGTGCCATTCCAACCCTATCGCCCGCGTATGCCTCCTTCACATCCTTTTTGAATCTTTGAATACTTTTAACTTTTACATCCTCCATATTTAACGGCAAAATCTTCAATTCATCGCCAACTTTTACGCTACCTTTTAATATTGTTCCAGTGATTACAGTGCCTATACCCTTTATTGGAAAGGCATGGTCTATGGGCATTTTAAAATAATCTTCTGTATTTCTAACAATATCCATACTGTCAAGGGTTTCCTTTATAGTGTTTTTCAAGTCATCTATTCCTATATTCTCCTTTGCAGAAATCTTTAATATTTTGCTACCTTTTAGGTTTTCCGTTGAATTTAAAACAGCATTTACAAATGTTTCTGTCCTTTTTATATCTTCATCTGATGCTATATCCATCTTGGTTAAAACCACAATTGTAGGTATTTTAAAATAATCGAGTATAAGAAGATGCTCCCCAGTCTGCGTTTTTGGCCCCTCTCTTGCATCTACAACCAGAAGTGCCAAATCGATAATATCTGCGGCACTAACTACCGCCTTTATTAAATCCGCATGTCCTGGTGCATCTACAAGAGTGATTAGATAATCGTCTATGCTAAATGATGAAAAACCAATATCTATTGTAATTCCTCTCTTTTTAGATTCTGGAAGTCTATCAAGAGATGATGTGGAAGCTATTTCCGTTAAAACTCTCGCCAGTGATGTTTTCCCGTGGTCTATATGTCCAAATATTCCCAAGTTTATGTTCTTAACCATGATATCCCTTAAATTTATATTTTATTAAAAATAATATAGAATAATATAGAATAGGAATAATTATAAAATAATAACCGTCTATTTATAGAGTGATTATTTATAAGGTAGTTTATAGTAATGTGCTTATATTAATTATAACTTATGGTGATATATTGATACCTGATTCATTGAAAAAAGAAATATTAATAATGGGATGTGGCAATTTATTATTTGCAGATGATGGATTTGGATATGAAGTAATTACACGACTGGAAAAAATGGAGCTCCCAGAAAATGTTGAAATAATTGACGCTGGAACTGGCGGTTCGTTCTATTTGATGTCAATAATGGATGGAGAATGCAAGGTTAAAAAAATAATAATCGTTGATATTATTGATTTTGGTTTGCCCCCTGGAACATTGAAAAAGTTTGGTGTGGAGGAGCTCCCAAATATTGATAAATATAACTTTGATGCTCACGACCTTCCACTTGCACCTTATTTGATAGATGCCGATAAAAAAGGTATAGATATCGTAATAATTGGATGTCAGGCAAAAGAAGTATCCAATCCCGACATTAAGATAGGTTTGACTGATGAAGTCAAAAATTCCCTTGATGATGCAATTAAAATGGTTTTAGAGGAAATTAACAAAAAATAGGATTTTTATTTTTTTATTTTACTTGACAAAAACACTTCAAGTTTTTGTAAGTCAGCGAATCCGAAGGACTCGCTTCGATATATTTATTTTTATTTTTTTCCATTGTGTGATTAAATTATTCACACAATCGTAATGTTTATATACCATTAAATTTACTTATTAATATGTGATTAAATTATTCACACATGACCCAATCTAGCTTATATTACTTACTGTATAAATATTTTTAATATTTAATATTTTCCAACAAAGGTGGTAAAAATGTACGAATGGAAGTTAAATGAAATCGTTGATAACGGACTATGTGCCAAATGTGGAACATGTGTTGTAGTATGTCCAAATAACCTATTGGCATTTGAGGATACTCCAAAGCTAACTGATGAATGTTTAAGAAAAGGACACGGAATGTGTTATGACGTATGTCCAAGAGTTTCATCAGGAAAGTATCAAATAAAAATCAGGGAAAACTTCAAAGAAGAGTATTTCTACGGAAAAGGAGATGTAGAAGGACAGGATGGTGGAGTAGTTTCAACATTTTTAAAGTACCTATTGAAAAACAAAAAAATAGATGGGGCAATAGTAGTTGGGGATGAATGCTGGAAACCGGTATCATTAATTGTCCAAAATCCTGATGATATAGAAAAGGCGGCAAAATCAAAATACGCTATATCAACATTGGATGCTTTAAGGGAAGCAGGCGAAATGGGTATTGAAAAAGTAGCAGTCGTTGGACTACCATGCCAGATAGCAGGTCTTAGAAAACTTCAATACTTCCCATACTTAGCAAAGTATGATGGAGAACTGGGTAAAAATGGAAAGTTGGCAAAATTACCAAAAATAGAATATCTCATTGGATTACTTTGCACTGAGAAGTTTGAATACGATGGATTAAAAGAAACCCTTGCAAAAAACAACATAAACATTGAAGATGTAAAGAAATTCGACATTAAAAAGGGTAAATTAATAGTAATTACAGAAGATGAAGAGTATAAAATACCTTTAAAAGACATTGAAATGAATGCTGGCTGTAAGATGTGTAGGGACTTTGATGCAGAAATGGCTGATGTATCAGTTGGATGCGTTGGAAGTCCAGATGGATATTCAACAGTTATAATAAGAACTGAAAAAGGGGAAGAAATTAAAAACGCAGTTGAATTAAAAGAAGGTGTAGATTTAGATGCAATTGAAAAATTGAGAGAATTGAAACTTAACAGATTTAAAAAGGAACTTGAAAGAAGAAAAGAAAATAACGAAAAGATATCATTCTACTGGGTTGCTGACTATGCTGGAGTTGGTAAAAGGGCAGATGGAACTCACTTCCTAAGAATCAGAGCAAAACCTGCTGGATGGTACTCAATTGATGAAGTTAAGGAGATTGTAAAAATAGCTGAGAAATATAACGGTAAAATAAAAATGACAAACAGAGGAGCCTTCGAAATCCACAACATAAGTCCATTTGATGCTGAAGACATGGCATTAGAGCTCGCTGAAAAAGACCTCCTTACAGGTTCAGAGGGACCACTTGTAAGGGCAACCCTTGCATGTCCTGGGGAAGGAAACTGTGGAAGTGGGCTGATAAACACCACAGAGTTATGCTCAATTATTGAAGATAATTTCAAAGAGCATCCCGCACCATACAAATTCAAAATTGCAATAAGTGGATGTCCGAACAAATGTGTAAGACCTCAAATCCATGAAATAGGTATAGCAGGAGTTAAATTCCCAATAACTAATGAAAACTGTAATGGATGCGGAAGATGTGCAGATGTTTGTAAGATTGAAGCCATAGACATTAGAGGGGAAACTTCATACACAAACTACAATGTATGTATAGGTTGTGGTAAATGTATAAAGGCATGTCCAAATGAAGGTAGGGACATAAAAGAAGAAGGATACATGGTATATGTCGGCGGAAAATCAGGAAGGGAAGTAATTGAAGGAATAAGCATGAAATTAATGAGTGTAGAAGAAATACTTAACTTAATTGATAAAGTATTAATTGTATATCATAAATATGCTAAAAAACCACAGAGAGAGAGACTAGGGGCAGTTATGGCGAGAGTTGGAAAAGGAAAATTCTTAGAAGAAGTTAAAGAATTGATGGAAAAAGAATAACCCTTCCAACCTTGCTTTTTCTTACTCTACTATCTTCTTATTTTAATAACTTTATTTTAACTATTTATTATTTTTTTATTTTATAGGGGATTTTATGAACTATAATGTTGTTTTTCATCTTGAAGATGGCGATTTAGAAAGGCTCAATATTGCCTCAACATGAGCTCTAACCTATTAAAGAATATAAAAACCGCTAAAATTGCAGTGGTTTCAACCCACAATGCTCCAAAGTTATTTTTAAAAAAGAACTTAACTGGGGATACATACGAAAGGATAAGATTTTTGGCATCTAAAAATGCAAAATTTTTTGTATGCCATAATGCCTTGGAGGACTTGGGCATTCATGAATCAGAACTTATTGTTGAATGTAGGTAATTCCCGCAGGAATAGTTAAGCTCATAGAACTTCAAAATAAGGGTTTTGCATACGTTAAACCTTAATACATGAGGGCGTATAAAATTCACATTAATTAAACTTTTGAATATATTAATTATCTTATTCTTTAACATAATACTACTTACTTATTTTTAAAAAATGTAAGAAATTACCAAGGTGATATGATGAAGAATATTAAGGAGCTCGGTAAGATGATGGAAGAACTATTAGGATTAAACTATCCAGCAGTTGCCGTAAAACTTGCAAAATCCCATGATGATATACCAGAAGGATACAGCGAGATAAACGATAAGATAAGACACTGTGAAATGATTCAAAAAGTAAGAAAAGAAGGCATAAAATTCTATGCCACAAATGAAAATCATTTATGTAAAGGGGGAGCTCATAATATTGGGGTCAATCAAAGTCCCAATATAGAAGACTTGGAAATAAAATTACATGTGAAAATGGGAAATTTTAAAACCCATGAAAGTTCAAAGAAAACCATGGAATTGGTTCCGAAAATTAGAGAACAAATGTATGCAAGTGTTTATGCACCGCTAAGTGATGCAGATTTTAAACCTGATTCAATAGTTGTAATTACCACCCCAAAGATAGGGCTTAGGTTATCCCAAGCATTATTATACAAGAAAGGTGGGAGAATCCATGCAAGCTTTGCAGGAACTCAGTCTTTATGTGGCGATGCAGTTGCAGCAGTTAAACTCAATGGGACAGCAAATGCAACATTGGCATGTAATGGTTCAAGAAAATATGCAAAAATCGAAGATAATGAGATGGTGATTGCATTCCCTCCATCGGAATTAGAAAATATAATTGACGCATTGAAACATTTTAGAGAAGCATGGAACAAATAGTTAAAATTGCCTTTGATAAATTTTTTACATATATATTATTTTTCGTAAATGAAATTTTTTGTAGGTATTTGCCACCGTATGTTTTATTCAATATTTACAGCAATATATATTAAACGTTTTTTCTTATTATTGTGTTATTTCCATAAATGTTGTGATAAGACTATATTCATTTATAACTTTACAATATAAATGTGAGCTCCGCCAAAGAATTAAAATAGTAAAAAACATAGCTATGAACTTAACAATATAAAAACGTGCAAATATACAAATGTATATTATATTTGAAATATCTTGAAATATAATCATCATAGCAAAATAACAATATTCATAATAATGATAAACAGAAATTGAAAATAAAATACACCATATTCACTATGGAATATGGTTAAACAATTGCTCCTTATCCACTACGGAATAAGGATTAAACATATGAGAAAAGAAAATAAGGTTATTGCAATAAATAATATATTGCAATATTTAATGGCTTATGCGGAATTAAATGCATAAAATTAGCTTCTTAATTCAATTTCAATTTGAACAGCTTCTGGAATTCTTATTTTCATAATGTGTTTCATGGTTCTTTCGTCTGCTTCTATATCGATTACTCTTTTATGAACTCTCATTGTCCATCTATCAAAGGTTGATGAACCTTCACCATCTGTTGATTTTCTTGTTGTAATTTTCAATGTTTTTGTTGGTAATGGGATTGGTCCTGCCATATCTACTCCAGTTTTTTCTGCGATTGCTCTTATCTGATTGCAAACTCCATCTAACTCCTTATGGTCTGTGCTGCTTAATTTTATTCTTGCCTTTTGCATAATATCTCCTTCGTAGTTTAAATTATGTTTGATAAAAATATAATAAATATATAATAAAAAAATAAAAAAAGGAAGAAATAATTAATTTCTACCTAATTATTTGTTTTTTGCTTTAACATCTATACACATACCAGCTGCAACTGTCATACCCATATCTCTGATAGCGAATCTACCGAGCTGTGGGATTTCTCTTACGTTTTCAATAACCATTGGTTTTGTTGGAACGATTTTAACGATTGCAGCATCTCCTGCTTTCAAGAAGTCTGGGTTTTCTTCTTTAACTTCACCAGTTGCTGGGTTCAATTTTTTGAGGAGCTCTGTGAATGTACATGCTACCTGAGCTGTGTGAGCGTGGAATACTGGTGTGTATCCTGCTGTGATTACTGATGGGTGCTGTAAAACAACAATCTGTGCTGTGAATTCAGCAGCTACTGTTGGAGCGTTGTCTGGGTGTCCTACAACATCTCCTCTCTTGATGTCCTTCTTACCTACACCTCTTACGTTGAAACCAACGTTGTCACCAGGTTCTGCTTTTGGAAGCTGTTCGTGGTGAGCTTCGATTGTTTTAACTTCTCCTGAAACACCAGCAGGTTCAAATACAACTTTGTCTCCTGGTTTCATAACTCCTGTTTCTACTCTTCCTACTGGAACTGTACCTACACCAGTGATTGTATATACATCCTGGATTGGGAGTCTCAATGGTAAGTCAACTGGTTTTTCAGGTGGCTGGAATGTATCGATAACTTCAACCAATGTTGGTCCTTTGTACCATGGCATGTTGTCTGATTTGTTAACTACGTTGTCTCCGTGGTATGATGCTACTGGAACGAAGTGTATGTTGTCAGGGTTGTATCCTAACATTTTCAATAACTGGTTTGAAAGCATATCTTTCATTGCTTTGTAATCTTCTTCGCTGTAATTTACTGTGTCCATTTTGTTAATTGCAACAGCTAACTGGTTTACACCGAGTGTTCTAATTAAGAAGATGTGCTCTCTTGTTTGTGGTTGTAATCCTGTTTTAGCGTCGTTTACATCACATACTAAGATAGCAGCATCTGCCTGTGAAGCTCCTGTAATCATGTTTTTAATGAAGTCTCTGTGTCCTGGACAGTCCACAATTGTTACATCGTATTTTTTACTTTCGAATTTTTTGTGAGCTACGTCGATTGTAACTCCTCTTTCTCTTTCTTCTTTTAAACCATCCATAACGTAAGCGAATTCGAATCCTGCTTTACCTTTTTCAGCAGCTTCTCTTTTCAATCTTTCTAATACCTGTGGGTCAATAGCTCCACTGTCTAATAATAATCTACCAACTGTTGTGGATTTACCAGCATCTACGTGTCCGATAAATGCAACGTTTAGTACAGGTTTTTCTTTTGCCATAATCTTACCTCCAAATATGTTTATTTTATTTATATTTTAAAAATTTTTTTAAAATATTTATAATATTTTAAGTATTCTGGAATTTAAGGGTTTTTAAAAGGAATAATTAAATTTATAAGGATTACAAAATTGTAATATTCATTATACCAAAGGGGTATATATATTTTGTGGTGATTTACACCACAACATTAATCTGTTTTCAATCCTTTTCTTTCTCTTATCTCTTTTATAATTTTTGGTTGCAATTCGTTAGGGACTCTTTCGAATCCTCCAAACTCAACACTCCATAAACATCTACCTTGGGTAGCTCCCCTAATTGCACCTGCAAATCCAAACATTTCTGAAACAGGAGCTTTTGATTTGATTAATGTCATATCCCCTTCCTGTTCCATATCCAATATCTGTCCTCTTCTGTTGCTGAGCTCTCTCATTGCATCTCCCATGTAGTCCTGTGGTGTGTTTATGAATACCTTCTGGACAGGCTCCAATAACACTGGTTTTGCCTGCATAATTGCATCTCTGATACCAAATCTTACAGCAGGTATTAACTGAGAAGGACCTCTGTGGATTGCATCTTCGTGGAATACTGCATCTACTAATTTAACTTTTACTCCCTGACATTTTTCAGCTGCCAATGGACCGTTTCTTACAGCTTCTTTGAAACCTTCGATTATCAATTCTCTTGCTTCGTCCAATTGAACAATACCTCTTGTCATGTTGAGGAGCATGTTTCCTTCATAGATGGACATTACTCTCTTAGCTTCTTCCTTATCAAGTCCTGCTTCAACTAAAATTTTTTCTGTTTCCTGAGGTGTCTTTTTCTTGAAGTCTTCGTCTTTGATTTTTCCTTCCTTGTATGCTTCATATACTGTTTCTTCCAATGGCTCTACTACGAAGTATAATTTGTTGTGCTTGTTTGGTGATTTACCTTCTACCTCAGGTGATTTTCCAGTTACTGTTTCTCTATAAACAACGATAGGTTCCCCAACTTCTACCTCAATACCTGCATCTCTTCCTATCTTTGTATTTGTAATAACTTCAATGTGGAGCTCACCCATACCACTGATTAAGTGCTCTCCTGTTTCTTCGTTAATTTCAACTTTTACTGTGTTGTCTTCTTTTGCTATCTGTCTTAAAACTTCAATTAATTTTGGAAGGTCTTTTGTATTTTTAGCTTCAATTGCTACGGTAATTACAGGCTCACTTACGTGTGTAATTGATTCAAATGGTGGTTCAAGTATGTTGCTTGGGCTACATACTGTTTCCCCTGCACTTGCTTCCTTCAATCCGGTTAAAGCACAGATGTTTCCTGCTGAAACGCTTGAAACTTGAACTCTTTCAGCACCCATGAACACAGCAACCTGCTGAGCTCTTGCTTTCTGCTTTGAACCTACCAAGTATAACTCTTCACCTTGTTTTATTCTACCACTGAACAATCTGCATGCAGATATAGCACCAGCGTGTTTATCTACGATGATTTTTGTAATTACACCAGCTAATGGACCATTAGGGTCACAATTAACCATTGCTTTACCAATTTCTGATTCCAAATCTCCTTTCCAGATGTTTGGAATTCTGTATTTCTGTGCTTCTACTGGGTTTGGAAGGTGTTTAATTACCATGTCCAAAAGAACTTCATGAAGTGGTGCCTTTTGAGCGAGCTCCTTCTGGTTTTCATTTTCACAGTAGTCTATAATATCTTTAAATGAAATGCCTGTTTTTTTCATGTATGGAACGGAAATTGCCCAGTTGTGGTATGCTGAACCAAATGCAACACTTCCATCCATAACATTTACTACCCATTCATTTTTGAATTCTTCTGAAGCCATTTTTTGAATTAATTTATTTACATCGTTGATAATTTTTGTAAATCTATTCATCAATTCTTCTGGGGTTAATTTTAACTCATTTAACAATCTATCTACTTTGTTGATGAATAAAACAGGTTTTACCTTTTCCTTTAAAGCCTGTCTTAAAACTGTCTCTGTCTGAGGCATGATACCTTCAACAGCACATACAACAACAACAGCACCATCAATAGCTCTCATTGCTCTTGTAACGTCCCCACCAAAATCAACGTGTCCTGGTGTGTCGATTAAGTTAATTAAAAATTCTTTTCCATCATATTCGTGTACCATTGACACGTTTGCAGCATAGATTGTAATACCTCTTGCTGCTTCCTCTTCATCAAAATCAAGTGCTAACTGGTCTCCTGCAAGGTCTTTGGAAATCATTCCTGCCCCTGCTAAGAGGTTGTCTGATAATGTTGTTTTACCGTGGTCAATGTGTGCACAGATACCAATGTTTCTTATTCTATCGTGGGTTTCCATCAAGCTTTTAACTTTTTCAACCATTTTTGCTCTTCTTCCCATAATCTCATCCTCATGATGAATTTATACAGTTCATAATTTGTGAATATATTTTCATTAAATTTGTTTAATTATATAATGAAATTGGTTTAAATACATTTCTAAGGAATAGCTACTCATATAATAAAAATAATAAATAATAAATTAATTTTATTATCTTGCAGATTGAGCAACTCTTTCTTTTTCTTCTTTCTTTCTTACTGCAAAGCTTCTCTGCATATCTGCTTTTGAAGCGAAGATTATTTCATCAGCTAAACACTGTGCAAAGCTCTTTTTGCTTTTATGTGCTGATTGCATTGCACCGAGTGCTATATTTCTTAAAGCTGTATCCAATCTTCTTGATGGCGATACATCAACTGATTGAAGGAATGCAATACCTCCGTAGGAGATTCTTGTAGTTTCTTCCCTAGGTCCTGCATTTTCCAATGCATCAACAAGAACTTGAACAGGGTTCTGCTTTGTTCTCTGTTCAATTATATCAAATGCTTCTTCAATTGTGCTCAATACTAAATGTTTTTTACCTGTGTTGTGTTCTTTTCTCATCAAGTTGTTTGCCAATCTTTCTACAATGTTCATTTTAGCCTTATCAAACATCTTTTTTGAGTTTCTTCCTGCACTGTGTGGCACAAATACTGGTGCTGTATTTATGTATCCTCTTAAACTTGGGTCTCTAACAACAACTTCTGTGGTATCCCATTTATTGAATAATTTAATTTCCAATATCTCACCTTCTTTAATTTTTTTAGATATTATATATTTTATCTCTTAACTTTTTCTTGTCTTCCTCTAACAAGCTCTTTTAATGAGTTCTTACCTACCATAACCACTTTGTATCTAACTCCTGGAATATCCCCTTTTGCCTGTCCTTTTGGACCTCCAATTCCCTCAATTACAACTTCATCGTGCTCATCTATGAAGTTTATAGCGTGGTTTCCAGGTGCAAATGCTGTAACAACTCTACCGTTTTTAATTAACTGAACTTTAACACATTTTCTGATAGCTGAGTTTGGCTGTTTTGCCTCCAATCCAACTTTCTCAACAACAATTCCTCTTGCCATCGGAGCTCCTTCCAATGGGTCTGATTTTTCTTTTAATTTTAAAACTCTATTTACATATTTGTACTGGTGCCATCTGCTTTCTTTTCTTTTTAAGACTAATTTCCTTCCAGCAAATTCTCCTCTTGGGGATTTACTTCCTGACATGCTATTATCACCTTAATATTTTGTAAAGATATTTTAAGCATTTAATATTTATTCATTACTTTCTGAAACTACTTTTTCTGTTTCAGGTTCTTTTGCTTCCGCACTGCTATTTTCTGCTTGTGCGCTTTCAGGTTTTTCAGTTTTTTCAAATTTTTTAGGATATTTTCCTTTTGGTTTTTTCCTAGGTTCTGAAACCACTTTAATATTCTTTATATCTGAAAGTCTACTGACGATGCCTACTGCTCTATCGATATTTTTTCCTCTGTTTCCGATAATTGTTCTTCTCAATTTAGGATGTACTCTAATATATACGACCACGTCGTCCCCAAATTTTTTTATCCAGACATCTTCCAACTTCAATGGAGCGAATACATTCCTAACAAATTTTTTCAAATCTGTGGAGTATTCAATAATATCTATCTTTTTACCAAATTTTTCCATGGCAGTTTTTACATTCTCTCCACCTTTCCCGATTGCTGCACCAACATCTCCTTCCTTAACGATAAAAACAATTCTTTCATCGTCAGAAATACAGTCCATTACATCCGCACCAGTCATTTTTTCAAAAAGGCTAATTTTCATCATGTCGTCTCTCGTAATCTTGACCTTCATTAAATACCACCTAATTATTCTTCGTTATTTTGTATTACATTTAAAATAGTTGAGTTCCCAGGTTCAATAACTACCAGTGCAGAAACAGGGAAAGGTTTTCCACAAATAGCGCCCAATTCTAATGATGTTGAGCTATGTTTGTAAATTGGAATATTAGATAATTCTGCATAATACATTATATCGTTCATAACATCCTTTGCACAGTTTCCTGCCAATATTATTAAGTTTCCTTCGCCGTGTTTCACAAGTTTCATTGTTTGTTTTGTTCCCAACACTACATTTCCAGTATCTACTGCTACTCTTATAGCTCTGTTTATATCCATAATAATACCTCCTTCTCATTTTTACTCCAGAGGTCCTTCCTGACTAAGTTTCGTTTTTTATTCAGTGAAGTCCTCAATATTGTATATAGTATTTTATATAAAGATTTATAACCATAGTAAATAGCTAAAAGTCATTTTTATACTTTTTGTATAATTGTATATTTAAATGTTAAAAAAGATTTAAAGTTTATTTGTATATTTAAAAATATATTAAAAATAAAATAATTAATTATTTATTTTATTCATTATTATGTTCATCATTTTTATTTTCATCAATATATTCGTTGCATTCTATGTCCTTTTCACTATTTAAAATTAACCCTTTTCCTTCCTCATATTCTCTATCTATATAAATATCAACACATCCGGTTCCTATGGATATTGGTTTTCCAACGATTATATTTTCTACAACACCATTTAACTTATCTGAATATCCTCTCTCAGAAGCCGCATACAAATGTTTCACAGTTTCCTCAAAGGCAGCTCTTGCAAGGACGGATGCTTTTTCACCACTAATACCATGTCGCCCAATAGGTTTCACAGCTCCATCAGCAGTCATAATATCTGCAACAAGCATTAAATGCCTAATATCCACAGTAAGACCCTGCTGACTAAGTGTTGCATTTATCTCATTTACGATTGCATTTCTTGCGGCTTCTATACCTAAAACATCTTGAATTTCCAGAATATTGTTTGTAGTTGTCCTTGTTGTATCCACTCCTTCGATTTCAAAGACTTCTTTTAAATTTGAACCTTCACTGTATAAAACATATTCCTCAGTTCCCTCTTCCTTCCTTATAATTACCCTAGGTATATTTGGAACTCCTTTTAAGTGTATTGTTTTAACCTTTGGAATTCTTTTTCTAAGTGCCTTTAAAGAAGGAGTTTTTATTATCAAATGAAGTATGTTTCCCTCAATATCGATTTTTAATTTCATCTTCTTTTTAATTGCCTCCACTACGTCATCTACTGTGATTCCCCTTCTCGCCATTTGTTCAGGGTTTAGTATCACATTTATACAGTTTTTGACCAAATCTATGCTTATATCATCCGAAACACTTTCAACAGTTGTGCTTTCAATGTTTCTTGCTATTTCTTCTGCCTTTTCCCTATCATACCTATATTCTTCTGTTAAATATATGGTCATGGTAGGTGTGGATGGCTCCTTTCTCGCATCTACGATTTCAATCATCCTTGGAAGACCAAGTGTAACGTTGAGCTCAGCAACCCCTGCATAGTGGAAGGTCCTCATGGTCATCTGGGTCCCCGGCTCACCTATGGACTGAGCTGCAACGACTCCCACTGCTTCGTTTGGTTCAACCAAAGTTCTTTCATAGGCCTTAACTGTTTCAGCAATTATATCGTCGATTATGTTTTCATCAGTGATGTTTTCCTTAGTTATTTTATTAATAAGCTCTTTTTTTAATGAAAGGGGCAATATAGTATCTTCCAGTTTTTTTTCCAGTTCCATTTCTTTCACCATTTGTTGAAAACCTTTCTGATTTTCAGTTATTGATAATTATGATGAATAAAAAATATGTTAATTAAAATATGGGAGTTTAAATTCAAATTTGAATTTTATAGTTTCCATAATATCAAATTTATTCATATTTTGATTTAACCTTTGTAAATATTTTATCCAAATCCACAGCTTTTCCATGGTCTGCTTTGGATGGGTCCACATAATCCTCTCCATAAGCGAACTGAACAATGAGTCCTTTTGAATCTCTTACGGTACCATCATATTCTGCTTTTAAGTCTTGAAGAGCATTAACGAGTCTTCTCTGCATATATCCTGACTGTGCAGTTCTGACCGCCTGGTCGACAAGCCCTTCTCTTCCCCCCATAGCGTGGAAGAAGTATTCTGTTGGTGAAAGACCTTTCTTATAACAGCTTCTAACGAAACCGTGTGATTTTGCAGATAAACTACCTTTTTCAAAGTGTGGAAGTGTTCTTCCTCTATAACCTCTGAAAACCCTGCCACCCCTGACAGCCTGCTGACCGACACATCCTGCCATCATTGTAATGTTCAACAATGAACCTCTTGCACCGGTCCTTGCCATCACTGCGGCATGGTTATCTTCACCTAAATACCTCTCTGCAATCTTACCTGCTTCATCCCTTGCTTTACCAAGTATCTGCATAATATAAGCTTCCCTTGATTCTTCTAATCCTCTACCTGGCAGCGGTTCAAGAGTTCCCTCTTCATACTGTTTGATAATCTCTTCAACCTGCTCCTCTGCCTTGTCCAGTGATTTTTGAATCTCTTCAATTGCCTCTTCTGGAATATCCTCATCATCGATACCTGTGGTGAATCCTTTTATCATCATTGCTCTGATGGACATTTTAGTTGCAGCATCCAAGAATTTTCTTGCCTCTTCTGAACCAAATTCCTTAACTATCATGTTTAATATAATTCCTGCCTCAGAACCGTATCCGTTTTTATCAACGACCCCTTTAATTAACTTACCATTTTTGATGATTACATAGGCATCATAAGGGCAGTTTTCTTCCAGACATTCATCACACTTTTTACAGATTTTTGCCCTATATCTTAAATTCAAATCATTTGGTAGTGTCCTACTGAATAGATTTTTTCCACTGTATAATTCCTTATCATCTTCAACAATATCAGGTTCTCCTAAATCATCTTTAAGACCTGAACCTCTCAATATAATAGATGCCTCATCCTTTGTAAAGTAGGAGCTCGTCAATACATAAGCACCTGAGATGAAATCGTGAATTGCACCAATGATAGGTCCACCATATCTTGGAGATACTATGTGTTTTTCTACAAGCATTAGAGTTTCAGCCTCTGCCCTGGCTTCTTCTAACTGAGGAACGTGGAGGTTCATTTCGTCCCCATCGAAGTCAGCGTTATATGGGGGACAAACGCACAGGTTGTGCCTGAATGTTCTATATGGCAAAACTTTAACTTTATGTGCCATGATTGACATCCTGTGAAGTGAAGGTTGCCTGTTGTAAAGAACAATATCTCCGTCCATCAAATGCCTTTCAACAATCATTCCTTCTTCAATTTTATCAATCCAGACTTCTTTATTTTTATCAGTTATTTTTATCTTTAATTCATCTTCCTTTCCATCCCTCGTCCTTACCTTTTTTATAAGATAATTTACACCCGGATGTTTTTCTGAACCATTTTTAAGGAGCTCCTTTATTTTGCCAATATTGTATCTTGTAACCTTTTCTGGAACTGTTAATTCCCTTGCAATTTTTTCTGGAACTCCAACTTCATTTATACTTAAACATGGGTCTGGCGAAATAACGGTCCTTGCAGAGAAATTAACCCTTTTACCAGCGAGATTATGCCTAAATCTTCCTTCTTTACCTTTTAACCTCTGTGCAATTGTCCTAAGAGGTCTTCCGCTTCTGTGTCTTGCAGGAGGCGTTCCCGGTGCTTCGTTGTCAAAGTATGTGTTTATGTGATATTGCAACAAATCCCAAAGGTCTTCTATGATTAAGTTCGGAGCTCCTCCTTCAATATTTTCCTCCAACCTTTGATTGATTCTAATAATATCCACTAATTTATGGGTTAAGTCATCTTCACTTCTTTCCCCGCTTTCAAGGGTAATGGATGGTCTTACAGTAACTGGCGGCACAGGAAGAACTGTTAAAATCATCCATTCTGGTCTTGCAACTTCTGGATTTATTCCCAATAATGTGCAATCCTCATTAGGTATTTTTTCAAGAATTTCCCTAACTTCTGAAGATGTAATCTGTCTTTGAGCTTTTCCATCTATTTGGTAGTAGGTTGTTGGTTTAGAGTATTTAACATCATATTTAACCTCACCGCAGTATGGGCATATATCTTTTCCTGCGGCTTCTTTTAAAATTTCATCAGCCAATGCCCATTTATCTCCACCTTCTTCTTCCAATTTTTTCATCTTTTCAAGATAATCTGCCCTTTTTGTTTCATTTATGGCAACTTTTCCACAGTGCGGACATACTGCCTTTAAAATCTTATAGATATCCTTTGCAAATCCTATATGGACCACAGGTTTTGAGAGCTCGATATGTCCAAAATGCCCAGGACAGCTACCGACCCTACCACCGCATGTTTTACAAACTAATCCAGGGTCTATCACACCCAATCTTGTGTCCATCAATCCGCCATCAATTGGATAACCGTCATCATCATAGGTATCTGCTGTTACGATTTTTGCAACAGATATTTTTCTAATATACTCAGGAGATAACAACCCAAATACAATCTCTCCAATTTCCTTTGGAACATCAAATTTATCCATGCAATTTCACCCATTAGTATAAATTATTGGCGTTTTAGTGTATATAATAAATATTATGGTAAATATGACAAAAATATAAAATAAAAATATAAATAAAATTTTTTATAATCAACGGCAATTATGCCCTATCTTTTAGCTCTAATTTTGGATTGATACCCATACTTCTGAGCTCATCAAGCAATAGTTTAAATGCATAAGGAAGTTTAACCGGTGGTATCTTTCTATCACTTTGAATGTCTTCGGTTTCTCCACAAACTGGACAGTATTTAATACCTCTTTTATGGTCGTATATTGCAACTTCCCCACATTTTGAACATATATAGCATTCGTAAGGGTCGGATTCATCAAACAGCCTTTCTTTCAACAACAATGCTGCACCATGCCCGATAAGAACATCTCTTTCCATTTCCCCGAATCTTAAACCACCTTCTCTTGCCCTACCTTCTGTTGGCTGTCTTGTGAGCACCTGTATAGGACCTCTACTTCTTGCATGTATCTTCCCTGCAACCAAGTGGTGCAACTTCTGGTAGTATGCAATTCCAACGAATATTTCGCATTCCAATTTCTTTCCAGTTTTTCCATCATACATTACTTCTTTACCGTGATGCTTAAAGCCGTATTTTTCAAATGTTCTTCTTAAATCCCATTCTTTTTCTCCGCTGAATATCGTTCCATCTACCCTTCTACACTCCATTGCCCCTACTTTACCACCAATCATCTCTAAAACCTGACCAATGGTCATCCTTGATGGAATTGCGTGAGGGTTGATAATTAAATCTGGAAATACTCCATTTTCTGTAAATGGCATGTCTTCCTGAGGGACTATAAGACCTATAACCCCCTTCTGACCGTGCCTTGAAGCAAATTTGTCTCCCAATTCTGGTATCCTCAAATCCCTTACTCTAATTTTTGCCAGTCTGTTTCCTTCTTTTGTTTCTGACAGAATAACTGCATCTACAATACCTCCCTCTCCATGTCTTACAGTGACGGAGGTGTCCCTTCTCTGAGATTTTGTTCTTAAAGATATATCCTGTTCCTCCAAAAATCTCGGTGGTGAGGTTTTACCTATGATTACATCCCCTGATTTTACTTCGGATTCTACCTCTACGATACCATCGTCCCCTAAATTCCTATAAGCATCTTCTGCCCTATATCCTCTAACTCCCTGTTCTGGAACTTCAAATCTATCGAGTTGCCCACCAGGGTATCTCTTTTCAAAACCTTCATAACTTCTAAAAAAGCTACTTCTACCAAGACCTCTTTCAATGGATGCCTTGTTGATTATAAAAGCATCCTCCATATTATAACCTTCATAACTCATTACAGCTACAACAAAATTCTGTCCAGCCGGTCTTTTATCAAATCCAAGTATTTCTTGGTGTTTTGTCCTTACAATTGGAACATGAGGATAGTGGAGAAGATGCCCTTTTGTATCCATCCTTAATTTTAAGTTCGACATTGGAATACCAAGGGACTGTTTCCCCATCGCCGCTGCCATTGTAATCCTTGGAGCAGAGTTGTGTTCTGGATATGGAGCAACCCCTGCACCAATACCTAATATAGACATAGGGTCAATTTCCAAATGAGTATGATTTTCATTTAATTCCTTTTCATAAACTGCAATATACGCATTTTCCTCTTCTTCTGCATCCAAATATTCAATAACTCCTTCATTAACTAAATCTGAGAAAGTAATTTCTCCATTCCTCAACTTCTCAATATGTTCTTCTGTTAATTTTGGTTTTCCATTTTCAACCACTATCAACGGTCTTATGGCTCTACCTGCGTCTGTTGATATGTGAATATCGTTGCTCTCCTCATTATAGGATATCGAAGTATATGGTGAGAGCTCCCCATTTCTTCTTTTTTCCCTTAAATATTTTACAAATTCCTCAGGATTATCTACTGAACCTACCAATTTTCCATTAACATACAAATTTGTCTGTTTTTCCAAGGTTTTCACCTTTTAAATAAAATTTTTAAAGTTATTCTTCTTTTATTATCTTTATTTTATTATTTTATTTTTATTCTTTTATACTTTATTTTATCTCATATAGCTTATTTCGTTTAATTAATACTCATCTTTAACTGATTTTACGAGGCCTGATTCCTTTAATAAATTTAATATTTTCTCATCATCTTCATCAGTTGTAACCTTACACATCACTGCAATGTTTTTAACAAGACCACAATTTGGACCTTCTGGTGTTTCTGATGGACAGATTTTTCCCCACTGAGTTGCGTGTAAATCCCTTGCCTCAAAGTGTGGTTGTGACCTTGACAACGGAGATACAAGCCTTCTTAACTGGGAAACCGTAGCAAGATAACTTGTTCTATCCAATAACTGACTTACACCAGTTCTACCTCCCACCCAGTTTCCGGTAGCCATTGCATGCCTTATTCTTTCAGTTAAAACATCACTTCTAACTGCTGCCTGGATTGAAGGGGATTTGTTTCTTATTGCCTGCCTCTCCAATTGATATTTTATATCTTTCATTAATTGGTTGAATGAATATCTAAATAAATCTTCCATTAAGTCCCCTGCCAATTTCAATCTCTTGTTTGCGTAGTGGTCTTTATCATCCTCTACCCTAAGACCCAAATATAATTCAATAGCGTTTTTTGCCATTCTTCCTAAAAATATGCATTTTTCAATTAAATCTTCTTTTTCTACGCCCATGTGTGGCAATAAATAATTACATAATATTGTTTCAGCCCTTTTAAGTCGGTACTCTTTTGGCTGTCCAGGAGCTACTCTTTTTCCAATATATTCCAGTGCATCCTCTCTTGTAATAATATTGTGTTCTTCTCTGATTTCCAAAATGTTTGCGATTAACTGCATGGTTATTGTTGGGTCTTCGGATATCATTTTAAATATATCACTATCGTTTTCTGCTCCAAGAGCCTTCATTAAAATTATCAGTGGAATATTTCCTGACATTCCCGGGAATGTTGCATTTAATCTTCCATCTTCATGTCTTTCCACAGTACATAATGCCCTAAATCCATGTCTTGTTGAAAATACTTTTGCAATATAAACTGTTTTACCACTCTTCACTACTTTTTCACATAAAATCCTATTTGGAATTAAATCTTCCTGAGCTACTACTGCCTTCTCAGAACCATTAACTATAAAATAACCTAATGGGTCTTCCGGGTCTTCACCCATGCTTATTAATTCCTCTCTGGTTTTTCCATATAAGTGGCATGCCTTTGAACCGAGCATTACAGGGAGCTCCCCTATATATACTTCAACGGTCTCACCAAGTGTTTCTTCGGTACCATCTTCTCCACCAATAATCGGGGTCATCTCCAAATAAACAGGGGCTGAATAAGATAGATTTCTTATTCTAGCTTCCATAGGAGTTATTTCTTTAACTGAACCGTCTGCTTCCTTATTTATCGGTTTTCCTACTCTAATCTTTCCAAATTTTACTTTATATCCGCCTTTAACTTCGGTTTCTACAAGACCTACTTCATCAAGTATTTTTTGGATGCTACTTTCTATAAATTTGTTATATGAGTCTATATGGTGCTTCACCAAACTATTTTCTTTAAAAAATGAATCAACAATTATTCGGGATTCCATACTTTCCCCCTTGTATTAATGTGATTAAAATAATTTAAGATTATTAATTATTAATAATTTAATATATCTATAATGAATTAAAATTGTAAATCGTTTAAAAATAACATATATTCTTTAAATTGTTTTTTTAATGACTAATCTATAATATATACTCTCTTCTGCGGTGGGGCTTTTTCTAGTTATTTTAACAACGTCACCAGCTTTTGCCCCAATTTCTTCAATAACTGGGTCGGTATCAAATATTTTCGGTAGTTGCTGTAGTTTTATACCATATTTTTCAAGTAATTTTGGAATTTCTTCTTTTGGTATAACTTCATGTTTAGGAACCATTTGGTGTGATGACACTTTCACAATATGGCCTCCGTAGATTTAAAATAGAATAAACTTATCATGTGCATCATACAAAATAATTCCTACTACTATTTATTTTTTTCGCTTAATTGCAATTCCTAAAAAAAATTTTTAATAAAAAATATGATAAACATATAATAGGAATATAATAAGAATACAATATACTGCCATAATCATTGATAATTATCTTTACTTAAATTCTTTATATTTAATTAATTGTATCCAATATATTTATATATTAGGTTGTTAATAAGCTATAAAAATAAATTCATAAGGATGATGATATTATGAAAACTATCAAAGAAATTAATGAAAAGATAAAAAACGGAGAAGCTGTGGTAGTGACTTCCGAAGAAATGATTAAAATTGTAGATGAAGTCGGTGCAAAAAATGCAGCGAAAGAAGTGGATGTAGTTACAACAGGAACTTTCGGAGCTATGTGTTCTAGTGGAGTATTTTTAAACTTTGGACATTCAGACCCCCCAATAAAAATGATAAAAACATATTTAAATGGTGTAGAAGCATATTCTGGGCTTGCCGCAGTAGATGCCTATTTAGGAGCTACCCAGCCAAATTCAGATGATGATATAGATATTGATTATGGCGGAGCTCATGTGATAGAGGACTTGGTGGCAGGTAAAGAGATTGAGCTCATTGCGGAAGGATATACAACAGACTGCTATCCTAGAAAAAGGGTATCTACTACAATAACAATAGATGATTTAAATCAGGCCATACTTCTTAATCCAAGAAACTGCTACCAAACCTATGCAGCAGCAACAAACAGCAGGGACGAAAAGATATATACCTACATGGGAACTCTCCTCCCAGAATTTGGAAATATAAACTACTCAGGGGCTGGACAGTTAAATCCACTTCAAAACGATTATAACAAGGCGACCAAGTCATACAATACCATAGGTATTGGAACGAGAATATTCCTAGGTGGCGGAATTGGATATATAGTGGGCGAAGGTACCCAGCACAATCCAGACACCGCATTTGGAACATTTATGGTGAAAGGAGATTTAAAAACAATGAACAGCGAATATCTCAGAGGAGCCACAATTCCAAAATATGGAAGCACATTATTTGTAGGCATTGGAGTTCCAATTCCTGTTTTAAATGAAGATATTGCAAAAGCATGTGCCATAAGGGATGAAGATATTGAAGTTCCAATAGTTGATTATGGAGTTCCAAGAAGGGAACGACCTATTGTAGCAAAAACCAACTATAAAGAATTAAGAAAGGGGGAGCTCACCCTTGAATTAAATGGTAATGGAACTAAAAAAATCGAAAAGACCATAAAAACTGCGCCCGTATCTAGCTATAAAAAATCTAGGGAAGTTGCAGAGGAACTTAAAAATTGGATATTAAATGGAGAATTTTTATTAACTGAGAGAGTCGATGTTTTCGGAAAAGGTTCTGCCAAACCAATGAAAGCAAAGGCGAAACTTGTGGGAGATATCATAAGCAAACCTCCAATTGTGGGAAAATCTGACATAACAATTGATGAAGCTTCAAAAATATTAATTGAAAATGATATTAACCACCTGCCAATCGTCGATGAGAATAATATATTAATAGGTATTTTAACCTCATGGGACATAGCAAGGGCAGTAGCGCAGAATAAAAAATCAATATCCGAAATAATGACAAGACACATTATCAGTTCAACAGTTGATGAACCAATCGATGTTGTGGCAAGGAAAATGAGTAGAAACAATATATCTGGCGTTCCAGTCGTGGATAAAAACGGCAAGGTTTTGGGTGTAGTAACCGCAGAAGACCTATCAAAGCTCATAGGGATGAGAATGAAGATATAATTTAATTAATTTCATATTTTATTATTTATTATATATTGGTGGTATTATGAAAAAAAGGATATACTACTGGGTAGCCGAGGAATTTATAAACAAACCCATAATCTCAGAAGTGGTATTAAAAACAAAAATTATGGTAAATATACTAATGGCAAAAATAAAACCGCAGGAAAGCTTTTTAATGCTTGAACTAAAAGGAGACGAAAAGCAATTAAACGATGCTTTGGAAATCTTAACAACGTATGGGGAAGTTGAAGATATCCCTAAAATAATACAAAAAAATGATGATAAGTGCATAGATTGTGGAGCCTGTTTAGTTCATTGTCCTGTTAAGGCAATAACCATGGATGATGATTTCAAAATAGTATTTGATGAGAATGAATGTATTGGATGTAAGAATTGTGTCAAAGTCTGTCCCGTTAAAGCGATAGATGTCTTCGATTTATAATTTATAATTTAATAATTCAATTTAAATTTTGATATTTAATAAAAATAAAATAAAATATTCTATTTTTTAAGAATAAATCATCATATTGCATATTATCCGGCAATCTCTTGCAACATAAACTTTTTTGGTGATATTATGAAATGCAGCATTTGTAAAAAAAACATAACTATCTATCATCAACGCCATTCTGGCTTAAACTTCTGTAAGGAGTGTTTTATAAGCTATGTAAAAAAGAAAGTTAGAAAAACTCTTGGTAAGAATATAATAAAGCAGAACATCAAAATAGGTATGGGATTAAGCGGTGGAAAAGACAGTTTAGTAATGGCACATATCTTAAACGAATTTTACAAGCCAATACCTAACTCAAATATAGTTGGTCTTATCGTTGATGAAGGTATTGAAGGGTTTAGAAGGGATGGAATAGATGCAGCAATTAAATTTTGTGAAGAATACAACATAGAGTATAAAATAGCAACCTTTGAAGACCATATTGGGTATAATTTAGATGAAATTGTCAAAATAGCGAAAGATAAAAACCTTACAATGAACCCATGTTCATTCTGTGGAGTGATTAGAAGAAAAATATTGAATAAAATGGCATTAAATGAAAAATGCAGCTATTTGGCAATAGGTCATAATTTAGATGATATATCCCAGGCTGTAATGATGAACTACATTGAGGGAGATATTAAAAAATTGGCAATTTTGGGGAAAAATGTAGATAATCCAATGTTTGTTAAAAGAATAAAGCCATTAAAAAACATTCCAGAAGATGAAGTTTTATTATTTGCTGATTTGCTTGGAATGAAATATCATAAAGCACCCTGTCCATATTCCTCAATTTCATATAGGGCAGAGGTATCTGATATAGTTGATAAACTTGAAGAAAACCATCCCGGAGCAAAATACTCCATTGTTTCAGGTTTTGAAAAACTTTTAGAATATTTGCCTGTTGAGAAGGAAATGAATGTATGTAAATACTGTAAAGACCCATCAGCTTCTGAAATATGTAAAGTTTGCATGTTTTTAGAAAAGTTGGGCATACTTGACGTTTAATCATATATATACATTAGTTTATTATTTAATTTTTTATATGCTAATATCAAATACTCCTTATAGGGCATTATATAATTTTAGTTAATGATTATTTTGCTTATTTATTTTTACGATAAACCGCCGGGAAAGCCAACGACTTCAGTCGTTATACAAAACATAGTTTTGTAAAATCTCTTACGAGATTGGATGAGAGGCGGACATTATATCGGCTAGTAAGTAGTAAAATATAAATATGTGAAGATTAGTAGTAAGTAACGCTACCAGTCCAAGTATCTATGGGTAGGGTTAGTGAAAACTCTACCGCTGGTAGTGGTTGGAAGTGCATAGCGTAGCCCTGAACCCATTAATGGGTAGGGATAGTGGGCTTGGCCACCCGTGTAGGGTTAAACCCTACTAAAAGAACCCAACGAGTTCACTCGTTGGAGTAGGTCAGTGCTTAACATTTCCTCAATCCTTTCAATCTCTTCAATATCTGCATTGGTGATGGGATATTTTGGAACTGCAAAGCATTTTATTTCCTTGCTTGTTGATATTCCATAGGTGCCAATTTCTTTTGCGATATTGATGATTTCGTTTTTATCCATTCCAATAAGTGGCCTTAATATAGGGTATGTTATTCCATTGCTTATTACAGATATGTTTTTCAATGTTTGAGATGCAACCTGTCCTAAATTATCTCCATTTACAATAGCTTCACATTTTAGTTCTTCCGCATATTTTTCGGCAATTTTAAGCATGGTTTTTTTACAGAATATGCATATGTATTTTTCCTTTCCAATATCCTCTAAATTGCTTTTTATATTTTGTAATTCCTCTTTGTAATCCTTAACTATAAGTTTTGATGTATAATCGTAATCATTCAACACATTAAAGATTTTTTCAGTCTTTTTAAATCCTTCTTCCGACATTTTCAGATGTAAAAATACGGCATTACATCCTCTTTTGATCATCAGATATGAAGCCACTGGACTATCTATCCCATCGGAAAGCAGAACTAAAACCTTTCCCTGTGTTCCAACAGGTATTCCTCCAACTCCTTCAATCCTTTTTGTAAAAATATATGCATTATCAATTAACTCTATGCCAATATGTATATCCGGATCTTTAAGATTTACCTTTAAATCAGCATTTAATTTCATCTTATTTTTAAGTTTATCAAATTCATTTATTATTACTGCCCCAATATGCCTGCTTAATTCCATTGAATTCATATTAAATTGCTTTTTAATCCTTTGAGTTTTTACTGCAAAAGTTACGGTTTTATTGACACCAATATTTGCATTGATGTATTGGGTGAGCTCACCCTTAAATGCACCAATTGAAAAATTCTCAATATCTTTTATATTTAAATCACATTCTAAACATGGACTAAATGAAACTATTCCAGGGATTTTTCTTAAAAGTTCAAGTGATTTATCCATATTATATTTATCAACAGTCAAAAGCAATCTTGTATGAAGAATCTCCACTTCTGATTCAATATCATATTTTTTAAGCGTCATTTCAATATTATTTTTAAGTATTTGCTCAAATCTCTTTCTTGTATGTCTTGACTTTGTTCCTATTTCTCCATACCTAATTATTATTTTGTTGTTTGAGTCTTTAATGCTATTATTTTTAATTTCATTTCCTTCAACATCCAATGTTTCACCAATATAATATGTTTTTATATAAATATAAATATAAACATAAGATATAATATATTATAATTATTTAAATATATAATTACTAAAATCGTGAGACTATGATTGATATAAAAGAATTAAAAAAATACTGTAATCCATCTTATTTAACCATTCGAAATGACAAACTAATAATAAACAATAAACGATTAGCAAGATTATCCAAAGACAAGATAAAAAAAATAGAAGAAGATTTTAGAATCCCAGTGGTTTATTCAAGAAGCTATGAAGATATATCTCAAAAGATGGGAAGATATATCTCAAAACATAAGATAATAAGCCCCAGAGACAAAATAATTGTGGGATTAAGCGGTGGAAAAGACAGTTTAGCATTACTGCATCTTTTAGAACCATACAGGAGAAGATATGGAATAGAAATTTACGCCATTACAATTGATTTGAACATAAGTAATATTCGACCTTGGAGTGCAGATAACAAAAACATGGACGTTATAAAAAAACACTGCGAAAGCTTGAATATTCCCCACAAAATTATAGGTTTCGATAAAGATGTTGTCCAGATGTCCAAGATTTTATCGGAAAACACAAAAGGCATTGAATATTCCCCATGCTTTTCCTGTTCCGTTGTAAGGAGACATATTCTAACAAATTTTGCCATGGAATTGCTGGAAAATGAAGATACAAATAATAATGGCGACATAAGCAAAATAAAAATATGTCTTGGTCATACATTAGAAGACAATTCCGACACAATATTGGCAAATATACTTAAAGGAGATGTAATAAAAACATTGGAACCTTTAAAGAACTTTGATGAAGCAGTATTTGATTTCAAAGAGTTTAAACTTAAATTACAGAAAAGCACAATTATTAGGCCGCTGTTAAGTGTATCTGAAAAAGATATTGTAAAGGCACTTAATGAATGTAATGTGGATTACTATAAAGATAAGGATGAATGTCCATACAGTAGAAATAAGGGAGATAGTATAAGAAAAAAAAGCCATGAAGTTCTTGATTATCTTGAAAAAGATGTTGAAAATATAAGAGAAATGATTGTTTCATCCATTTTAAAATCCATAGATTATTATAAAAATAGATAATTATCAGTATAATATAAATATTATATGAATGTAATAACCCTATAAAAAAGAAATATTATGAAAAATATATGTAGAATATAAAACTAAAAAATTAAAAAATTAAATAAAAAAGGTGAAATGATGGATATTAAATTTAAGATAGAAGAAAAAGACATTACCACTTCCATATTAAAAGCTACATTCAATATGTGGATGGATATTGTTGATGTAGATGTTGTAATTGTTGGAGCAGGACCTAGCGGATTAACCGCCGCAAGATACTTAGCAAATAATGGAGTAAAAGTTGTAGTTTTAGAAAGACATCTCTCATTTGGAGGTGGAACATGGGGCGGAGGTATGGGGTACCCATACATCACCGTTCAAAAACCTGCTGATGAAATATTAAGAGAAGTGGGTATAAAATTAGAAGAGGCGGACGGCGGATTATATGTTGCCGATTCAGTGGAAGTTCCTGCAAAGTTGGGAGTTGGAGCAATAGATGCAGGAGCAAAAATTTTAACTGGAATAATTGTTGAAGATTTAATTTTAAAAGAAAACAAAGTTTCAGGAGTCGTAATTAACTCATATGCCATTGAAAAAGCAGGGCTTCATATTGACCCATTGACGATAAATGCAAAGTATGTAATAGATGCAACAGGGCACGACGCATCAGTTGCAAACACCCTTGCAAGAAAAAACAAAGACTTAGGGCTTGAAGTTCCTGGTGAAAAATCACTTTGGGCAGAAAAAGCTGAGAATTCAATATTGAGACATACAAGAGAAATATTCCCTGGATTATTCGTATGTGGAATGGCGGCAAATGCCACCCACGGAGGATATAGAATGGGAGCAGTATTTGGAGGAATGTATCTTTCAGGTAAAAAAGTTGCTGAATTAATACTGGAAAAATTGAAAAATGAATAAATTTTATTTTTGCTTTATTATTTTATATTTAATTTTATTCGTAATTTACAATAAAATGTTTTATGTGAAAATAATGGTTAAAATTAGAAGGTTAAGGGAAAAGGATATAGATAGAATAATTGAAATAGAAAAGGAATCTTTTGAATATAATTATCCGCCCTTATTAATAAGACAATTATATATGTCTTTTCCAGACGGATTTTTGGTGGCAGAGGACACTCATAACGGAAATATAATTGGATATGTTATAGCAGTAATGGAGTGGGGAAATGGACATATTGTTTCTATTGCAGTAGATAAAAACAACAGAAACAAAGGTATAGGCACCCTATTATTAAATGCCGTAGAGGAATATTTATTTACAAACTGCAATGCAAAATATATTGTGCTTGAAGTAAGGTTCGATAACACAAATGCAAGAAAATTTTATTACAGAAGGGGATACAACGATAAAAGATTGCTACCAAAATACTATGATGATGGTTCAGATGCCATATTGATGGTGAAAAAAAATCCATATTTAGAATTCAACAATCATCCCATTATTGTTAGCATGTGGTAAAAATGAAAAAAATAACTATTTACTCACCTAATTATTACACCTACGGTGCAATGCTTATTGGTGGAGTGTTGAAGGAGAAATTTAAAAATAAATACGATATTAAATTAGTTAGAGCTCTCAATAAAAATACCATAAACTTATTTTTAAAATCTGATTTTGTTCTTTTAAGTTTATACTCAACTTTGCATCTTATGGATGAAAATTTAAAAAAAGTAATAGAGCTCATCCAAAACAATAATAAAAATAACAACAAAAAAACAAAAATATATGTTGGAGGTCCAGTATCCGCCTATCCTGAGATTATTCTAAATGAAATGAATGTTGATGGAGTAATTTTAGGAGAGGGGGAACTTACTACTCCAAATATTATAGATGGAGACAGAGAAGGACTTGCATACTTGGAAAATGGAGATATAATAACAAATATACCAAAATCAAAACCTGAGCTCGATTTTTCAAAACCACTAATACCAAAGGATGTAGGAGCTCAGAGTATAAGGGGTGCAAATGTATATATTGAAACCCACAGGGGATGTATAGGAAACTGCACATTCTGCCAAGTTCCAAAATTTTTTGGAAAGGACATAAGAAGCAAACCTTTGGAATTGGTTTTAGAGGAAGTTAAGGAATTTAAAAAGAAAGGCGTTAAAAGAATAGCAATAAGCGGAGGAACGGGAAGTTTATATAATTTCAAAAAAGAAGTAAATAAATCCATGTTTATTGAACTTTTGGAGAATGTTTCAAAGATAATTGGAAATAAAAACCTATCCATACCTGATATGAGGGTTGATTATGTTGATGAAGACACCTTAAATGCCGTTAAAAAATACACAATTGGATGGGTGTTTTACGGAATAGAAAGCGGAAGCGACAAAATATTAAAATCCATGAAAAAGGGAACAAACAGAGGGAAAAACCTAAATGCTATAAATTTAGCAAAAGAGTGCGGTGTGAAAGTTGGAGGAAGTTTTATCGTTGGGCATCCTGAGGAAAAGGAAGTGGATTATTTACTTACAAAGGATTTTATTGTTGATGCTGAGCTCGACGATGTTTTTGTATCTATTGCAGAACCGATACCAAAAACTGAATTATGCGATTTAATCTTAAATACTCCAAATGATAAAAATCCAACATTTAAAACTCATTTGGGGCAATATAAAAGATTGAATTTAACAGAAAGCGAAGCACGATGTTTTGATTTAATGCTTCACGCTGAGAATTGGAAATCAAATCCAAATATTTTGACAAAACAGCTGTATTCAATATATTTAAATGAGGCAAAAACACAGGGCAAAGATATAAGAAGTATTACAAATTTAGTATTTAAATATAAAAAGTTTTTATAGGATAAAGTATTAGTTTGTTTTCTTATTTCCAATGCTTTTTTTATGCGAATTAATAATTATTTTATTAGTATTATGATAAGATTATAATATGATTATAACAAAATTATGAGATAATCATTTTGGTGATTGAATAAAAATCCCTCTGGGATTTTTATAGCTCACCTTCATTTCATTCAGGTGATATTATGAAAAAAAGAATAGAAGCGAACCCATTTAGAAAAATACCTACAATATTGTATCCTGATGAGCTCATGGATAAGGCACACAACAGAGCTGAAAAAGTTGCAGGGGAGCTCCGAAAAACTACCCGTGGAGAGAGTTTATATAAATCGAGAATTATCGAAGAGCATAAGATAAGAACAACCACATCGGTAATAGCAGATTATTTGGCAAATATAATAGCAAAAACTCCATCAGTAGATAATTTAAATCCATTTTATAGGGAAATACTTGAAATTTTGATAGATACTGATGAGTTTAAAAAATCTCTCGGAGCTCTACAATGGGCTTCTGAATTTATCAAGAAACTTGGAAACACATATGCAAGGAAGATAAGGAGGGCAAGAACTGCTCAGCAAACTTCAATTATAAGAAAGGAATTTTTAGGAAGGGCTTCATCAGTTTTAAAACAAATATACCCTAATTTAGCATGTATTGCTGTTGCAAGGGAAAAATTAAAGAACATTCCAACTGTAAAAGATATTCCAACCGTTGTAATAGCTGGATACCCAAATGTTGGTAAATCCACATTATTAAAAAAATTAACAAATGCAGAACCTGAGGTAAATGCATATCCATTCACAACAAAAGGATTAAATGTTGGATATTCTGACTATGGAATTCAGTTCGTAGATACACCGGGAGTTCTCGATAGACCCATTTATGAAAGGAATGATATAGAGCTCCACGCAGTTGTGGCTTTGAACTATCTTGCTGATTCAATAGTATATGTAATAGACCCGACGGAATACTGTGGTTATACTGTTGAAGAACAGCTGAATTTATTGAATGAAATTGAAAAAACCTTCAAAGTGCCAATAATTGTGGCAATAAATAAAATTGATGTTGAAGGTTATGTGAAAAATCTTGAAAAAATAGAGGAATTCTTAAAAGATAAAAACATGGATGTTTTAAAAATATCCACTGAAAAAGGTATTAATTTAGATGAGTTAAAAAAGAAGATTATGGAAATAATGGCTGAATAGGAAATATATGTAAAAATTTATATATTTAGCTCTTTTTACCATTATTTTTTATTCTTTTAACAAAAATAACTACAATATCAATGAAAACATTTATCTATAATTTATGTAAATATATGGATTAATTAACCTAAAAATAAAAAGAGAATAGATATATATTTTATTTAATTGGAACGAACATGGAACCTCTTGTAGCTCCCATACCTGGGGAACCGTGCTGAACAACTTTTCTTGTTGGTGCGAATTCTCCGAGGAATCTTCCAATAGCTTCTTCAACTATTTTTACTTCATGGAACTCTTTACCGTTGTAGATTCCAAAGGTCAATCCAACCATATCTGGAGTGATTACAAAGTCCCTACAATGTGTTCTAATTACTCTTGGTTCTTTTCCTCTGTTTAATAATCTTCTTGCCTTTTTAATTTTTATTACCAATTTTCTCTGTTTAGGGGTAATTCCTCTCATCATACTTCTTCTCTGTCTTGCAGGAATTAATTCCATGAACTTTTTCATAGGCATTTCTTGGAGCTCCTCTAATGTATATCCTTTGTATTTAAACTCCACTCTTCTTCTTGGTGCCACTTGTTTTTTTGTTTTGGATTTCCTTCTAGGCTTTCCTTTACCGCTAAATTTTTTTTGTCTAGCCATTTTTTCACCCATTTTATATTTTTTGGGTCATGACAAAAAATTATTTGTCAAACCATGTTTTATTTATTTATCTTTTTCCTGTTCTTCTTGCAGCTATGTGTCCTACTTTTCTACCAGGGGATGTTTTTCTTGAAATTGTTGTAGGTTTTCCTGTGTGCTGGTGTCTTCCACCACCGAATGGGTGGTCCACAGCGTTCATTGCCACACCCCTAACTTTTGGCCAGATGCTTGCCTTAGCCTT
Source organism: Methanothermococcus jasoni (assembly GCF_049075655.1). GTDB lineage: Archaea > AGJL01 > Methanococci > Methanococcales > Methanococcaceae > Methanofervidicoccus. The sequence continues at coordinate 422,806 of NZ_CP157522.1, forward strand.
CATAGCGTGGTATTTCTTACCTGCTTTTGTGATAGGTTTTTCTTTTCTACCTCCACCTGCAACTACACCGATTGTTGCCCTACACATTGGATTCAATGTTTTCATAAATCCTGATGGTAATTTCACAATTGTTTTACCAACATCATGTGCAATAATGTGTGCGTAGCATCCACCAGACCTTACAAGTTTTCCCCCGTCTCCAGGGATTGTTTCAATGTTGTAAACTGGAATACCTTCTGGTATTTCACCCAATGGTAAAACATTTCCAGGTTTTATTTCCGCACTTATACCACATTCAATTTCTTCATTGATTCTCATTCCTTCTGGAACCAATATTAATCTTTCTTCCCCATTTTCAAATCTTACCTTAGCTACTGGGGCACTTCTTCCAGGGTCGTGAAGTATATCTACAATTGTTCCAAGGACTTTGTCCTTTTTCTCCATCTCATCAAATTTTCTATATTTTACTTCTCCTTTTCTCTTATGGGTTGGTGAGGTATATCTTGGAGTTCCCCTACCTCTGTTTTGGGACATTAGTCTTTTACCCATTATATCACCTATGAGCTCCTGTTTTAAGTAAATTATTCCTCAATAATTAATTAAGTTATTTCCCCGAATATCATTAAATCATGAATAAACTCATGATATTTGATGTAATATCCTGTGAATTTAGTAAATACCTAAATTAGCTGCAATTTCTCCTGCATCATATTCATCTTTTAATTTTACATATACTTTTTTCTGACCTTTTGGGGTAATTAATGTGTTTAAGTCCTTTACTTCTGCATTGAACAATTCCTTAATAGCGTTTTTAACATCAGCTTTTGTAGCTTTTTTATCAATATAAAATACCAATTTGTTTTCTTCTTCAATGAGTTTCATTGTTTTTTCACTAATTATTGGCATTTTGATAACATCAAAGGCATCCATGCCATCACCTCAATATAAGAATAAATACCTAAAATTAATAAAGTAAATTAAAATATTAGAATCTTTCATTTAATTTTTCCACAGCTTTTTCGGTCCATAATGTCAATCTTCCAGCGTCTGCACCAGGTGCTATGTGCATTACTCCCAAGTCGTCAGCTGTGATTACATCTACACCAGGAAGATTTTTTGAAGCTTTAACAGCATCGCATAAACCGCTTACCACAACTAAAACACTTTTTGGTTTTCTGTATTTTCTTCCCCTTAATTTACCAATTCCAGCTCTAATTTTAATTCCATCCTTAGCTCTTTCAACGTCCTTGTCTAAACCTAAGTTCTTAAATGTTTCCAAAACTTCTTTTGTCTTTTTAAGGTTTTCAAATTCGTTATCTACGATTAATGGAACTGATGGAACTTCATCAATGATATGCCCTCTACTTTTTACGATTTCAGGATTTGCTGATGCAGCGATTGCACTCATTAATGCTTTCAATCTTTCTTTTCTGTTTATTCTTTCGTGGAGTATTTTCTCTACTTTTGGAGGGTGACATCTTCTTCCGCCTACTGCCTGAGGAACAAATGCCGCCTGTCCTTGTCCTGTTCTTCTAACTCTTGCTCTACCGTGTCCTTTACCTATTGATTTTGCAGAGGTTCTTTTTCCTGCCATTGGGTCTACGCCTTTTGGCTGTAATCTTGCAGTTAATGAGGATAAGAACGCCCTTTTAATCAAATCTGGTCTGTATTCTGTTTCAAATACCGCAGGTAATTCGGTTTCTCCCTTTTCAGAACCGTCCATGTTATAAACTTTAACCTTCATTATAACACCCATCCGTGTTTTTATTTATTTTTTAATTATTTAATTTCCTTGCTTGGACTCTTTACTTATGTATGTTATTTCTGGCAATCCAAACTTATCTTCTGGACATCTTATAGCTCCCCTTAATACAACCATTCTTTTTGCAGGTCCTTGAACTGAACCTTTAACTAAGACATAGTTGTTTTTAATTTCTCCATAGTGTAAATATCCACCTTTTGGAACTATTTCTTCTCCATTGTTTCCTATTTTTAAGATTCTCTTATTGTATTCTGTTCTTTGGTGGTATCCTACCTGACCAGCCATTGGGACTGTCCACATAACTCTCTTTGGTGTCCATGGACCGATGGAACCTGTGTGTCTTCCAACACCTTTGCTCTGGTGTTTTCCGAACTGTATTTTAATACCCCATCTTTTAACAGGTCCTTGGAATCCTTTACCTTTTGTGATTGCTATTGTGTCTATGAATTCACCGTCTGTAAATACATCATTTATTGATAATGTTTTACCAAGTATTTCCTTAGCGTATGCCAATCTTTCACTGATATCTTTTCCACCGATTCTTATCTCAATTATTTCTGGTTTTTTCTTTGGCAAGTTTGTGTTTTTTGGATTTGTGTGAACAATTGCTCTTACTTCTGCAATTTTGTCTGCCACTTCATCTAATTTCTCCACATTAGCTTTTGGCTCTTTTGGTGCGGTTATTTTTCTGTTTAATTCTTTGTCTAAGTTTTCAGCCCAAACTTCTGTTAATGTTTTTAAACCTTTTGTGGTCTTTTCATAAACTCTTATTCCAGCTACTGTAATATCAGGAGCTTCCAATACTGTAACTGGCGTGAATACATCCTGTTCTGCATTTGGGCTTTTAGGATTATTTTCTTTAATCAAAGCATGTGTTGTTCCTGCCTTATATACAGGGAATGCTTGAAGTCTAACTTTTTCATCCTTTGGCCATGACCTGATTTTTGGTACTGGTCTTTTTGCTCTTTTTCTTGGGCTAAATGCCAAAGAACCCCTACGAGGTCTATTTCTTTTCATACCCATCGTATAACCTCCTAATAAATTTGTTAATTTTAATATACTTAGATGATGGTTTAGTGCAATCTATAATTAAAAAATTATTTAACTGCTATTTGAATATAATTTAAAAAAACTAAACCTGTCAGTAGCATAAATGCCTTTTCAGGTTTTTCGACATGATGCCTTATTAGTGTTAAGTATTGTTATATATATACTTAACCCTTAGGCACTATTAAATAATTAAAAAGATATATCTTATTAAAATTGAATATTATATAAAGTTTTTGGTGATTGTATGAATAACACAGAATTAATTAAATATTTCGAAGAAAAAGACAATCTAAGAGAATCAATATTAAAATTTTCAAGAGAGATAGTGAGAGATTGTGCAATGAATATAAGACATATTCAAAAATTAGACAAAAATATTTCATTTGATGAGCTAACTGATAAGCTTAGAGAACTAAACGCAATGGTGGAAAACTATGACGATTTTAAAAAATACCTAAACACACCTCAGCAGGAATATGTGGAAGCTATTGTATTTTATAATATTGTTTTTAATAACAAATTTTTAGAATATTCTGAATTTAAGGAAAATGATGTAAAGCCAGAAAATTATATTCTCGGACTTTGCGATGTCATAGGTGAATTAAGACGGATGATTTTAGAGTCAATTAAAAACGACGATGTTGAAGATGCTGAAAAATATTATGGATTCATGGAAAAAATATATGATTTTATAATGAAATTTGATTATTACCACGTAATAGATAGTTTAAGGAGAAAACAGGATATATCTAGAAGTTTATTGGAAAAAACCAATGGTGATTTAGTTAATTTCATTGAAAATTTAAAATTAAGAAACGAAATTAAAAAATTAAAAAATGAATAAGTTCTATTTTTTATATTTTAATATATAAATCAATAAATATAATCTTCTAAAATAAAAAGTAGGATAGTGGGAATCCAGAAGAAGCCTTTAAAAATCTCAAAATTCACTTCGTGAATTTATACGATGCCGTAGGCAGTAATGAAATCCATGGATTTCATTTGATTTCTCGCTATCGCTCGAAAAGGATGCTATCCAAAGTCCAAACATCACTTCGTGATGTTTGGAGCCTAAAAATAGTGTATGTAAATTAATAGATATATCCTCCTAAAATAAAAAGTAGGGCAGCGGGGATTCGAACCCCGGACCACTCGGTTATCAGCCGAGCACTCTAACCAGGCTGAGCCACTGCCCTAATTGTCAATTTCACGAATTAAGAACGCAAGATGAAATAAGTTATTTTAGTATATAAACTTTTCTATAATCTAAAAATCCAAATTTATTTTAATGGTAAGATAATACCATTATATATCTAGGTTCTTTAAAACTTCTGGAATAACATTTATAATTTCTTCAATCTGCGTTCTTGGAGTAGCATTTAAATATTCTCCCAAATGCCTGTTTATTTTAGAACCTAATACGCAAGCTTCTTCTGTTTTATATCCGCAGTATGTGAGGGAAGATACAAGACCTGTAAGGGTATCTCCTGTTCCCCCAATGCACTCCATAGCTTCAATTTTTGGACTATTTATGGTATCCAAAATAATTCCATTTTTAACAATATAATCGGTTTCTCCCTTAACAAGTAGATATTCTGGCATGTTGTTTTTATACGCCATTTCTATAAGCTTTGGAACTTCTGTATTGTCAATTTCAGATATAAACCCCCTTACATACGCAGGATGCGAGCTCTTCTCATCTGCTAAAAAGGCGAGCTCCCCTACATCTGGAAGGAATAAATGAAACTTATTTCCAATACCTGCCGCCTTACCAGCATACATTCCGCCAGCATCTGCTATTATTTTTGGAGAAAAATCAATTTCTTTAATGCAGGATATTTTTGGTTTTATATAATGGATTACAAGTAAATCATCGTCAATATTTTTCAATTCTTCGTAAATTTTCAAACTTCCGCTTCCATCCCCAATATCTCCCGCAGTTATTACAGTGGGAGCTCCCTTATTAAAATATTCAAGTGTTTTAACTACTGCACCAATCAGAGCTCCTGTTCCCATGGATACTGGAAACTCCTTATTATTTACAATTAATTTACTGCCTTTTAATTCTGCCCTTCCTTTTGTCAGTTCCAATCCTTCAATGGGCATTGTTCCAGCTATTATCATTTTTCCACCGCCAATTCTTTTGCCTTTTCAAATGCCTTGTTTAGTGTGTATGCACATAATGTGTATCCCAATGTTTTTGGAGATTCCTCTTCCTTTATATCTTTAATATTTCTACCCCTCATTTTTAATGTGAGGTATGGAACATCAGGACATCCGCCGCCGGAGATATTTAAAATATTCCCTTCTTTATCTATTGTTATTTTCATATTTCCGCATCTAACCATTAAATAATCATCATCTAGCTTTTTTATCTTTACCAGTTCAAGTGGCTTTAATGAATAGTCGTTTAATGATATAAATTTTAAAGGTTCTATATTGTTTTCCCTTAACTCTCGTTTAATGCCCGTTTCTTCAACCAAATCATATTCAATTGCCAAATCACAACCTTCTCTAATTTCGGGAGGAGGAGCTACAACGGAAATATTATAATTTTTAAGAATTTTTTCTGATTTCATGGCATCTTTAACATTTTTAAATATGATTAGCCCATTTTTATCCATTTTTTCATTTTCTGCTTTATCATCTTTTTTAAAAATAGAAGCTATTTTTTTAAAAACCATGGTTTCACCATTAATTAAACAATAGAAAAGAAATGCAAGATTAGACCACAAATTTGTATAAATAATAACACCAGAATAAAATAGAATGTAAATAATATAGTTTATAAAAGTATTGCTTTAACTAATGGTGCAACATACATATGGAATATGACTGCCCCAACTGCAAGACCTAATACATATGTGATAGCAGTTTTATTCCCCTCAGCTGCCATAACATAGTTTCTTAATGGACATCCCCCTTGAATCACTGACAAGAATCCCACTCCAAATCCTCCAACACATGCCAATATTAAATGACCCACTACTGTTCCACTAGCTCCGAGAGGATCCCCCGGAATTGGAGTTAATAATCCTTTTTCTAACATCCACGGAAATGCTGAAATATGCCCCATAGCACTAAAAATGGCATATCCAATAAATGCACCAGCAATGGTCCCCAATAATCCTTTTAATAAATAGCTATCTTTTATGAGATAAAAATCCCTCATTCCACCAACAAAACACATTCTTGACCTTTGGAATAAGTAGCCCAACGCTATACCAAACAGCAATGTTCCTATTGCATGAATATACATAAAATCACCTTCTTTTAACTAAATATTGTCGTTATTTATACATTCTTCTTTAAATAAACTTCACTAGCCACTATAACTCCGATAAACATGGCCACTAAACTTATAAGTGCTATAATATCTCCGTAGGCAGTCCTAAGGGATTCCCTAACTGGACAACCACCCATTAATAGGGCAAATATAATCACTAAAACACCGAGAACAAAACCTAATATCGGACTGTGAGTTTGCTTTAATTTAAATTCCTTGTGAGCATTTGAAGCAATAAATGCACCTACGAATATACCAACAACAGTTAAAACAGGAGCATAATTTGAAGCGACTATTCCAGTAGCAGCGTCTTTAAACACAGGAGCCACAAACAATTTAGTATCGAATATGCCTATTTTATTTACTATCCAATTTACTAAATCTCTTGTATGGCAGGCTATACAAATACCATATGCAGGTGGTGCGGTTATCTTAAAAAACGCCTGCAATATTGCCGCAGAAAATCCCGCAGCTAAACCCGCCATCAATGGAGTTATTTTTTTCATACTTTCACCCATTAGATATTTTAATAACAATTTTATGGAATCTACACTTGTTTTTAGTATGTTTCATAATATATATATCTTACTTTTTAAAAAATTTAATAATAATAGTGGTTATTAGGTAATTTAATATAAAAAAACCATATATAATAATAAAAATTTTATATAATCAAATGAAAAAAGAAAAACACCATATAACAATACATGGGGGGCATTATGAAACTTACAGAGAAAAGAATTGTATATCTTTGTTTTACAGCAGTTTTGATGGGGGTTGCATTTTTACATTTTTATGAGCTCACACCAAAAACCAAAAAGATAGCGGATATTAACGAAGGGGATTATGTCAAGATTACGGGGATTATTCAGGACATGAAGGTAATAAAAGATGATTACGGATATATCCAAAAAATTAAATATATCAAAATAAGGGATGATTCCGGGGGAGATTTAAGGATATATGCATTTAAAGAAATAAATGAGGATTTAACTAATTATATCAAAAGCACAAATCCTACAATCAAAAAAGGGGATGTTGTTGAAGTAATTGGGACTATTAAAGTATATAATGGATTTTATGAGATAATTTTGGATGATATATCCAATTTTAAATTAATTGAAAAGAAAAATTTTAAGAGAGACATATATTTATCTCCAACCCCAACTAATATTTATGCTTCAAAATATGGAAAAACATACCATACAACTCAAAATTGTCCGTATGGAAACAAAATAAAGGAAGATAACAGAATTTATTTCTATTCTGAGGAGGATGCAAAAGAACTAGGTTATAAAAAATGTAAATGGTGTGGGGAATGAATCAGATGTTCAATATATTTAATTTATTTTTTTTATTTTTAGGATGTATTTGTGGAACTTTTACAGGATTACTTCCGGGAATTCATCCAAATACTCTCATACCAATTTCGTTCTTAATACTTCCATATATCGGTTCTCAAAATTATGTATGTTTTTTAATAGGCATGGTAATTACTCATTATTTTATAAATTATATACCTTCGGCATTCATTGGTGTTCCAGACGATGAAACTGCTGTCTCTGTCCTTCCATTGCACAACCTAACCTTAAAAGGATATGGATATGAAGGAGTAATATTATGCGGATTTGGTGGATTTGTTGGAATAATTATTTCATTGTTTGTATTGTTTTTATTATACTCTATAAACTTAGATTTACATGGAGCATACCAATCATTTAAGCCATTTATTCCTTATGTGTTAATTTCATTGTTATTTATCACAGTCATCTTTTCAAAAAACAGATTTTGGAGTATTGTTATTATAATTTTATCGGGTTTTTTCGGTATTGAAGCACTGTATAATCATCCGTCTATTAATAATATATTAACTGCAATATTTACAGGGATGTTCGGGATTCCCCTATTGTTGGAGAATTTAAAAACAGATAAAATAAATCATCAAATCATCACATTTCCTGATTTAAATCTGTCCATTTTAAAGTCCGCTTTTGCTGGAACCATTGGTGGATTTATAAGAATATTTTTACCTGCCATTGGCGGAGCTCAGATAAATTTCTTTTTAAGCAAACTCATAAGGGAGGACAATATAAAAAATTTCTTAGTGTCTCAGGGAGCAATTACACTTTCAAACGAGGTTTTTTCCATTCTTGCCCTTTTATTAATTGGATACGGAAGAAGCGGAACAGCTGTGGCAATAAAAAATCTATCAATTGATTTAAATTTTAATATTATTGTTTATATGCTAATAGTGACTGGGTTAGGATACGCCATTTTGTGCTTTATCTCAAAATATTTTTTAAGGTATATGTCATATATTAACTATGGAAAAATTTCATTTTATTTAATCCTATTCTGTAGTGCCGTTGTTTTTATATTAGGGTATTTTTCAAATTATTTATTTTACTACCTTGTAGTATATGTCGTATCAGCGTGTTTGGGAATATTATGTGTAAAATCTAGGGTAAATATGTCCTACATGATGAGTGTTCTTGTGTTTCCAACAGTTTTATATTATATTAGTTAATATTAGGATCTGACATACTCCCACGACTGAAGTCGTGGGGTTCTTTAGCAGGGTCTAACCCTACATGGGTTGCCAAGCCCACTACCCCTATCTCCGTTTAGGAGATTCAGGGCTACGCTACATGAAAATACTTTTTTTAAAATATTCAAAGCCCCGTTAATATCAGCATTCAACACAATCCCGCAATTACTGCATACATATAAACCCCTATACTTCCTATTACTCTTTTTAACCACACCACAATTACTACAAGTTTGAGAAGTATAAGATTCATTAACCTGTTCTACTGTTAATCCCCTTTCCTCTGCTTTATACTGTATCATACTTACTAACCTACCAAAAGGTATCTTGTGTATTTTCTCGTTGTTCTTTCTACCAATATCAATACTTGAAATGCCCTTGTTTAACTCACCAATGACAACCCTTGAAACTTTGTTATCCACTGCAAAATCGATAATCATCTTACTGACCTTATGAAGATAATCCTTAGTGTAGTTTTTCTCCTTTACTGTTAAGTGTGATAATCTTTTGTTATTCTTTAACTCCTGTTTTGTTAGTGCAGACTGTATTTTCCCCTTTGTTTTAGCAAACCATCGGAATTTAGAAATTAATCTCCTTCCATCGTAGATTACTGCACTGCCCGTGTTAGTTACTGCGGTCGCTAAATTCTTAATTCCTAAATCAATGCTCAGTATATTGCTTTCTTTAACTGGTTTTTGAATTACTGGTTTCTTATATATTAAATGAAGCATATAATAAGTTATACCATAGATTTTATGTGGAACTATTTCAACTTCTTTAACCTGCATGGTATCAAGCGGTAGAGTTTTCGATAACTCTACCCATAAGTACTTGGACTTGATACCATGCTTCTCTTTGAGATAGTTTTTAGTTTGTTTAGATAATGATAACCTTAACTTATTGCCTATGATTTTGAAACCTTGCTTCTTCCATTTTACTGGAAAATGCCCGTCTTTTGGTTGGTATCGTGGTCTTTTAGTGTGCTGTTTGAAAAAGTTATCCCATGCTATTGTGAGTCTTTGGCATACTGCCTGTGCTGACTGTGAGTGCAGGTTTTTAAACCAGAAGTTGTTCTTCATTTGAACATCTATTTTATTTGGTTTAATATTTCGTTGTATTACTTTATAATTGGATGTATTCCAGAGTTTTGATGCTGAGTAGGTTAAATGGTTTATGATTGTTAATTGTTCATTGGTTAGTTTTCTTGTTAGGTTTATTGTCAGCACTCTGGTTACTTGCATGGAATTCACCAAATTTATATATGCCATTATTCTAATTACACTCATATATTATGTAGTTGAGCATATAAAAAAATGATGTCCGCCTATCATCCAACGATTAAAATCGTTGGCTTTCTCGGCGGTTTATCGTAATTTTATTTACTTTCATATTATATCATGGTAATAATATTTAGCTGGTGAAAATATGGACTTTAAAATAATAGATAACGGCGTAATAGCACCAAAAGGATTTAAAGCAAATGGAGTTAAAGAAGGAAAATACGGTGTGGGCTTAATATATTCAGAAAAAGACTGCATAGCAGCTGCAACCTTTACAACAAATAAGGTTGTGGCACATCCCGTAAATCTATCAAAGGAAATTTTAAAAAATAATAGGGATAAAATAAGAGCAATTGTGGCAAACAGCGGTAATGCAAACTGCTTTACAAAAAATGGATACTACGATGCAAAGGAAATGATAAAAGAAACTGCAAAATTGCTAAATATTCCTGAAAACAGCATTTTAATAGCATCAACTGGAGTAATTGGAAGAAAGATGCCAATGGATATTATAAAAGACAGAATAAAAAATGCATACAATAGATTAACAGAAAAAAGCGATAATAACAATACAGCAAAGGCTATAATGACGACAGACAGATTTCCAAAAACCATTGCAGTAGAATTTGAAGTGAATGGAAAAACTGTAAAAATTGGAGGAATAGCAAAAGGAGCAGGTATGATAGCACCAGATATGCTACACGCAACGATGTTATGCTTTATTACAACAGATATAAAAATAAACAATAGCGATTTAACAAAATCCATTCAAAATGCAGTAGATAAATCATTTAACAACGCTGTTGTGGATGGGGACACCAGCACAAATGATACGGTGTTTGTTCTTGCAAACGGTGAAAGTGGAGTTGAATATAAAGAATGTGCCGAGCTCTTCGATAATGCATTAACATACATATGCATAGAACTGGCAAAGATGATGGTAATGGATGGAGAGGGAAGCACCAAGCTCATGGAAGTTTGTGTAAAGGGCTGTGCATCAGAGGAAGATGCAATAAAAGCATCAAAGTCTGTTGTTAGGTCTTTGCTTGTAAAAACTGCACTTTATGGGGAGGACCCAAACTGGGGAAGAATCACAGCCGCAGTTGGATACAGCGGTGTAGAGATGGATATGGATAAAATGGATGTGTTAATTTCCGATTTTGAAAAAGAGGTTTATCTTGTTAAAGATGGTATCCCAATTGCCGACGAGGGAACAAAAGAGTTAGAGCTCGCAGAGGATATTATGAAAAATGACAAAATAAAGATAGTCGTTGATTTAAAGATTGGAAATTATGAAAACACTTCCTATGGTTGTGATTTAGGGCATGACTATGTGCAACTGAATTCAGAATATACCACATAATTTATTTTTATTTATATGCTTTTTTCTATTGCTTTTATTTGTTATTTTTTAATATTTTTTTAATATATTAAATTATAGATTTGAATATTTAAAATAATATCAATTAACTTTTTTAATAACTTACTACTATCTATTTTAAAAATATTTAACCACGGTGAATTTATGATAATTTTTGGATTATTCGGTAAAACAGGATGTGGAAAAACAGAAATTTTACAGGAATTAAAAAAATACCATCCTGTTGTAGATATTGAAGAATGTGGAAACACGAGAGGAAGCGTATTGGGTGATTTATACCACCTAAAACAGCATTCGCAAGAGGAATTTGAAAAACTATTAAAGAAACAGCAAGAAAAAGCAGAAGAAAAGGGCTACTGCATCGTAGAATTTGAAGGACGGAAAATAGGTGGAACAGAAAAACTAAATATTCCTGAACCATTTTCCAACCTGAAATACTACAATTACAGTATAATAATAGAATGCCCCTATGAATGCCAAATACAGCGACTTTTAAAATACTACCTTCCAAAAAACAGTATGGAAAAAGAAATTCTTATTTCAAAATTCAAAACCCTTAAAACACTTTTAACTAGGCCTGAAAAATTGGAGGCGTTGGATAATATACTAGAACTAATTGAAAAGGATGATTATTACAGTGCCGCAGTAGTTATTGAGGAAAAACTATACCGAGAACACTATATGAGGTCTATTAAAAAAGTTAAACCTGATTTAGTGATTTACAATGAAGACATGGGCAAATCCGTTGAAATAATAAACAATTTTGTCAATGAAAAATTAAAGAAATGTGGTATAATCAGATAATTTAAATAAATTAATTAAATAGATAACTCAATATAAACCATATAAATAAATTTAAAGGGATATAATGGACGAAGAAATACTTTCAAGATTATTAACATTTAAAAATGATGTAATATTAGTAATACAATTAAAAGACGGAAGAAAAATGATAACTGATGGTAAAAAAATACTTGCTGGAAAAATAAGCGGAGAGCTCGCATCATTTATTTTAAATTACTCAAAAAATATTGACTCCCCAACTGTTGTAGAGTATAATGACGAGCTCCTATATTTTGAACCTATCGACATTAAAAAATATCTGAGCTCCATAGGAAAAGAGCTTATAGATGAGCTCATCACCATTTCGGAATTTGAAGAGATGGATAAGGATAATATTATAATTGTAGATGCAAGAGCTCCGAGAGAATATGCTGAAAAAACAATTCCTAATGCCATAAATATTCCGCTGTTTTTAGACGGAGAACATGAATTAATAGGGAAAACCTATAAAAAAGAGGGAAAAGATAAAGCAATGACTCTTGCATCAGATATCATCGGAGAAGGAATAAAAAGGATAACTAAAACAGCAGTTAAACTTGATAGAAACAAGACAGTTGTTGTATTTTGTGCAAGAGGTGGGATGAGAAGTCAGGCCATTGCCACAATCTTTAAATTATTGGGCTTTAAAGTTAAACGATTGGTCGGCGGATTTAAGAGCTATAATTTAAATAAAAGTTAATGAGAAAATAATAAATTAAATTATATCTTTTTAATTTTTTCAAAAGGTATTGCTCCCTCTCTTATGAGCTCTACATTATCATCCACTATTTTAATTATTGTAGATGGAGTTTTATATTTACATGTCCCAGTATCAATTATTAAATCCACTTTTTCCTTCAATTCTTCGCTTATTTCATCAGCAGAGGTTGGAGATTCTTCCCCGCTTAAATTTGCACTTGTTGCAGTTAATGGGATTATGGATAATTCCCTTATTATTTTGCTATCTGGAATCCTTATTCCAATATAATCCTTTGAAACAATATCTGGTATTATATCTTTTTTCTTCAATATTATTGTCAGAGCTCCGGGTAAAAACTTATCAATTATTTTTTTGGAGATGTCATTTGTATATGCATATTTTTCAATATCCTCTTTGTCCTTTAAAAATATTGAAATAGGTTTATTTGGGTCTCTTTTTTTCAATTCATAAACCTTTTTAACTGCATTTTCATCTAATGCATTTGCACATAGCCCGTAAAGAGTATCTGTCCCGCAAATGATTATTTTTCCATCTAAAATCATCTTTTTAATGCTTTCTATTTCCTTTTTAATTTTTTCATTTAACTCTTTATCCCCTTCCAAGTCATTCAATTTTACTATCTTCATAATATCACTTAATCACAGCGTCTTTTAATGCTTCTGCACAATAACAACTTTTTTCATAGTCGTAATGTATAAAATCCTCAACTATTTTTAAAATTCTTTCTTCCATTTCCCTTATTGTATCAAAAACCTCACTAACTGTTAATTTATGCTTGGATATGCCTGTGCAGTAGTTAGATACTGAACATAATGATGCATAACATATTCCGAGCTCCCTTGCAAGAACAACCTCGGGGTATCCAGTCATTCCAACAACATCCCCCACAGTTTTATAAAAGTTTATCTCTGCCTTTGTTTCAAACCTTGGTCCTTCTGTGCATACATACACCCCCTCGTTATATTCGTAGTCTCTTTTGTTCAGCATGTCCTTCAAAATATTTATCATCTCTGGACAGTAAGGCTCTGAAACATCTATATGGACTACTACACCATCTTCTCCATCGTAAAATGTGCATTCCCTTGCCTTTGTAAATTCTATAAAATCATTTGGAACAAAAAATGTTCCCGGTTTTACATGTTCCTTCAATGAGCCAACAGAATTTATTGCCAAAATTCTATCAACACCGAGCTCCTTCAACGCGTATAAATTTGCCCGATAGTTTATCTTATGTGGTGGGGTGTTGTGTTTTAATCCATGCCTAAACAGCAAAACTGTATCATTTTCATCATCTATTAAAACCTTTGATTTTCCGTATTTTGTGTTTATTATTTTCTCTTCGCCTTTGTTTAATATGGATGATACTCCGGTTCCTCCAATTATTCCTATCAAAATACCACCTACTATTTTTATTTAATATAATGTAAATATATTGACATTCGTATCTATTATTTTATTATTGACTATATTATCCATTATATCTATCAAATATGATTTATTAAACACAATTCATAAATACAAATAATATCTAATGAATTAAAGGAATATATAATACTGGTGATGATTTAAATGTTAAGTAAATTATTTGGTCGTGTAGTTTCTGGAAAAGGCGAAGGAAGATACTATATGTCCCTATTGCCTTACAAAGAAAAATTTAAAAATATTCTTGGATATGAACCTTATGAAGGCACTTTAAATATTAAATTAGGGCATGAAATAGATTTAAATCAGTTAAAACCAATAGAAGTGGATGATTTTTATTATAAAAATAATAAATACTATGGGGTTAAAATAATACCCGTAAAAATATGCACAAAAGACTATTGTGTAAAAGGTGCCATCGTATATCCAAAAAAAACCGAACATCCCAATAATATAATAGAGATAATAGCACCTATTAAATTGAGAAAGTATTTATTTTTAAAAAACAATGATATTATTATGATTACATTAAACGGTGAAAAAAATGAATAATAACATAGAAAAAGCTATTAATGATTTAAAAAATGGAAAAATAATATTAATTTACGATAGCGACGATAGGGAAGGGGAAACTGATATGGTGGTTGCCTCTGAAAAAATCACACCTGCACACATAAGAACCATGAGAAAAGATGGTGGTGGATTAATTTGCACGGCAATCCATCCAGATTTTTGTAAATCAATAGGTATTCCATTTATGGTGGATGTTCTTGATTACGCCTCTGAAAAATTCCCAGTATTAAAGGAGCTCTATCCAAATGACATACCTTATGATGAAAAATCATCATTCTCTATCACAATAAATCATAGAGAAACCTTTACAGGTATTACCGATAATGACAGAGCTCACACCATAAAGAAATTTGCGGAGCTCTGTAATGAAAAAAGATTCGGTGATTTTGGAAAAGAGTTCAGAGCTCCGGGACATGTGGTTCTATTGAGGGCTGCCGAAGGACTTGTAAAAAATAGAAAAGGACATACGGAGATGACCGTTGCACTTGCTGAGATGGCAGGATTAACCCCAATCACCACAATTTGCGAGATGATGGGGGACGATGGAAATGCCATGAGTAAAAGCGAAACAAAAAAATATGCTGAAAAAAATAATTTAGTTTATTTAAGTGGTGAAGAGTTGATAAACTACTATCTTGAACACATTGAAGAAAAATAAAATATTAATAAATAATAATTATAGAATTTTTATTTTCATTACTTTATTTTTATATAATCCCTTTTAAATGATTATTTGGTGAAATTATGACTATAAAAGTTGGTATAGCAGACACCACTTTTGCAAGGGTAGATATGGCATCTGCTGCAATAAAGAAATTAAATGAAATGACTTCCAAAATAAAAATAATTAGATACACGGTTCCGGGAATGAAAGACCTTCCAGTAGCATGTAAAAAACTCATTGAAGAAGAGGGATGCGAAATAACTATGGCACTTGGAATGCCCGGGGGAAAAGATAAAGACAAAGTTTGTGCCCATGAAGCTTCCCAAGGGCTTATGATGGCACAGCTCATGACAAATAAACACATAATTGAAGTTTTTGTTCATGAAGATGAAGCTAAGGATGAGAAGGAGCTCGAATGGTTAGCAAAGAGAAGGGCAGAAGAACATGCTGAAAATGTTTATTATTTATTATTCAACCGGAAGTTCTTGGAGAAAAATGCTGGAAAAGGATTAAGGCAGGGTTTCGAAGATGTTGGAGCCGCAAGGGAATAACAACTAAATAATTAATAAAATACTCTGCAATTGAATAGTGAAGTACCCCTTCCTTACGGAAGGGGCTTCCTGCATCATCCATCTCTTAACAGAGCATGTCAGACAGGCTCACCCCCGCCTTCCGCAGGTGCGTAGTGTATTTATAATCCAATTAGGTTCTGTCTGTCCAAAGCAAACTTTTTAATATTAACCGCCGCATTAACATCCCTATCATGCTCAGTATTGCAGACAGGACACTTCCAAACTCTATTCTTTAAGTCCAAATTACCATTATAATACCCACAAACAGAGCATATTTTACTGGAAGGTTCAAACCTACCTATTTTTATTATGGTCTTTCCAAACTTCTCAGCTTTATACATTAGTTTAGATACAAAAGAAGACCATGCTACATCAAGAATTGATTGGGCTAAATTGTGATTCTTAACCATTCCTTTAACATTCAAATCTTCCAACGCTATGGCTTGGTTTTCCGTGCAAATCAAAGATTTGCAGGACACAAAAATCTTCGATTTTTGCTGTCGCCAATTAATTTAAAAGAGAGTTTGTGTTGGAAGTCATTCCTTTGATTAGTAATTTTCTCATGTAATTTAGCAAGTTTTAACCTTGCTTTCTCTCGGTTTTTAGAACCTTTTTGTTTTCTTGAAAGTCTTTTTTGTAATACTTTTAACCTCTGCAAACTCTTTTTGAGATGCTTTGGATTATCTATTTTCTCACCGTTTGATAATATGCAAAAGTGAGTAATACCTAAATCGATACCTATTGTGGTTTCCTCATTGAATGGTTGTTTTTTAGGAATTGGTTTTCCATCCTCTACTATAATACTTATGAAGTATTTACCTGTTGGAGTTTTTGAGATTGTTACTGTTCTCATTTCCCCTTCGAATTTCCTGTGGAGTTTAGCTTTAACCCATCCTATTTTGGGTAGAAATACTTTGTTATTCTCCCAGTCCAGTTTATAATGTTGGGGAATTTGGAAGGATTGTCTGGGATGTTTTTTGGATTTGAATCTTGGGAAGGATGATTTCCTTCTGAAAAAGTTGGTAAATGCCCTCTCCAAGTTCAGAGTTGCCCCCTGCAATGATTGGGAGTTTATTTCTTTTAACCATGGGAATTCTTTTTTTAGTGTTGTTATGGTTTTGTTTAGTTGGAATCGTGATATTGCCTTGCCTGTTTGTTCGTAAGATTGGATTTTAAGATTTAATGCCCAATTATAGATGAATCTACATGCTCCAATGTGTTTGTGGATTAGTGTTTTTTGTTCTTTGTTAGGGTGTAATCTGAACTTGTATGCTGTTAGCATTTTATCACGATGTATTATTTATGTTAAGTATTTTAGTTGCTGTATTATTTATAATTTTTGGTCAGCTCTCATCCCGCCCTTACGAACGGGGGATGTCTGAGCGGAGCGAAGACATTTTAAAATCACCAACTTTGTTGGTGAGTAATGGAGCTCTGCTCCATCTGAACCGCAGGTTTTTATAAACTTCTCGCCGACATTAGATAAATAAAATAACTATCATTATTATTTATTTACTATATTTTATTAATTTCATGTTGCTTCCCCAAAAACAGGCATGAAATGGATAAAAATCATTTCCTTTGCCGTTGCCATCTACTCGGTATACTGGAATATTCTGTTTTTCGGTTATTTTAGCCAGTAAATTATTTACTTGATTAATCCTTTGATTATAAAGTTTTTTATTGATTCCACTATTACCACCCCATGCCTTGATGATATGGTCGCTTTCTTTCACCAATGATTTGATATATCTATCATTTTCCAAACCTACCACATAATCCAAGCCATATGTCATTAGGGCATTATTCACATCCTTTGCATCTGTGGCACGGTATGCAAATATGTTTAAAATATTTAAATACGCCACATCGTGGAATTTTTCATAAACATATTTTTCCACCCTCCTTATTGTATTATCTGCCTTTTTCTCGTCTGCTGATGAAGGATTTTTTAAAATTACAGTCATTGTATTTTTGTAATTTTCCCTATCTTTATATTTCATTTCCAAAGTATATCGGTATATCCTGTCTTCCGAAAATACTGCATTTATATTTTTGACATCTATAGCTTCAAAATGTTTAACCTGCCTACCTATTCTGGGGCTCATATTTTACCCTTTTTGTAGTTATTATATAGATATACTTAATTCGGGTTAATTCCTATTATTAACCCTTCAACTGTCGATATATTTGTTTTTATTATAATGTTTTTTGTCTCATTTATATTAATTGCATTAAATTTGAACCAATAGATATTTCCATAAATTCCATTCTCATTATAATCCCCACTTATATTTATTACATTTATACCATTAGGTTTATCCCAATAAACATAAACATTTTGTGTATTGTTGTATAATATTAGAGATACATTATAACCTTCATTTGTCAACTCTATTGATGCCTTCAAATTACAATATCTTAAAATTTCATAATCTGGTCCAAATTCTGATGTCCCAATATTTGGAAGCGTTGCCGTTGCAGTAACTAATGCTCCATTTTTAATCATTTTTCCAGATACATCTATTATCCCCTCAAAGTTTCCACTCTTATCTGCTGTGAGAGCTCCCAAATATATCCAGCCCTCACCATAGTAGTTGGATAAAACACTTCCATCCGATGATATATCATTACCCATTAGATTATCTCCACCGATTAAGTTCGTTACAAGATAAATTTCCACTGTTGCATATGCAAATCCCGAAGAGCTCCCTTGTGTTTCGTTGCCTATAAACCCTCTTATGTGTAGATGAGTTCCGTCAAAGTAAGCACGAGTTATAACTGGATAATCAATACCATAGTTGGGTTGTGATGAATTGAATTGTCCGTCGTTGAGGGTTATATAATCATTGAGGAAATCAATTGCTATCTTTCCAGAGTTAATGATTGAGTTCTTTGTTATGACTATATTCTTTGCACAAGGATTATCTTCTTTATAATGGGACATTACTATGGCAGAGCCCTTTGCATTTCTTATGAGGTTGTATCTTATTATTACATCTTTTGTATATTCCCCCAAGCTTATCGCCGTCGAATTTCGTGTATCATATGTAATAATTGTATTATCTTCGACTATCAAGTTAAAAACATTGGCGCTTCTTGTTTCAATGCATGCCCATCCAATTGTATCAATATCCCGTGGCTTATTGCCGCCGCATATATAGTTGTGGTTTATAACTCCTGAAATAGTACTATATGAACCAAACATAATACTTGGAGTCCAATAACTCCAGATGATATTCTCTTCAATCAGTATGTTTTCCAATTCGCCATCACGACCTAAAAGTATTGGATGGTTTCTTGATAATAAGTTGTGTATTATTTTCAAATCACTGCAATTTGCAGGATCCCTACTGTCAATTGCTACCCATGAATTGGAAATGAATGTTCCATTTGGATATGCATTAAGAATTGTATTTTTTATGGTTATATTTTGTCCCCCAACCAAGATTGCTGCTCCAGTATCATCGCTCCAATCGCTAAATTCTCCACCATATATGCTAATATTAAGTACCTTGGAGTTATTTGCACAAACTTTGAGAACATTTGTATCAACATTATTTCCATCTATTGCCAACTCAACTCTCTTTATTGCTGTGATTGTGTATTCGTCTCCACTATCAGGAATTGCATCTTGGCCAATTCCAACTCTTGTTTCCGAATATGCATCTCCGGGGTTATCATCCCTTACAGTTCCATTTGGATAATAAGCAGTTCCATCTATTATTGTATAGTCATCGGTTATATATGGCAGAGCTCCGATTGTTTTATTTATCTTTATAGTCCACCATACTCCATTTATATCTTGACCATTTGGATGAACCATTGGAACAAATTTCATATAATTTGCTCCTTGGATTGCATTTGCATTGATTATAAACTGTCTTAGTGTTCCTTGTGCATATCTTGAATTTGTTGTATTATCAGCATCGTCGTCCCTTGTGTTAACAATTACATCAAAACTATATCCAAAATCAATAGATTCCCCTTTGTAATTTGACGTATTTACTACAATATAATGCTCACAAATCCCATCGCTCCAATCATCTGACTGTGAGGCATTCTGTCCCCCGAATTTTTGAATTATTGCCCAATTTGTTCCATTCCATTCTGTTTGATACGTTTCTTCTGCCCAAATATCATTTATCGTATATCCATTATTTAGCCCCCTTGTTGTATTAACTGTTTTCGAATTTACAACTACAAAGTAAATTCCATTTCCATTGAATGTAAAGTTATAGTTTCCTGTTGAGTTGGTTGAGGTATTATATAACCATAAATCATTAGCATCTGGCTTATTGTTTCCATTCGAATCCTTAACTAAACTTACATTTACATTGGGGATTGGCACATCGGAAGAATCATTAACTCCCAATATTCCAAAATCCTCATATATTGTTCCGTTTAGGATTATTCCCCCAACTTGAATTTTAGTAATATTTATAATATTTGTAAGATTATTTTTTAAACTAATATTTACGGTGTAATCGCCTCCATTATATGCAACTATTGTAAAATTTATTTCCTTTGTTTCATTTGGAGAAATACAATTAATTATTTTAGATGTATAATTACATTCTAATTCATTTGGCAATTCAACTGATACATTTGAATTATTTAAATTATAATTTTCCGTATTTTTTATATAAATTGTTAAATTGAAAGTTTCCCCGACATTAACAGTTTTATTATATGCATAAACATTTATATTTTTTGTATTTTGTTGAATTTCGTATTCATCACTCGTCATATATATTGGATTTGTTGCTCCAATCCGGTATAAGTTTCTATTTGAATAACGTATTTTTCCAATAGAGTCATTAAATGTATTATTTGTCTCGGTTATTATGATTTTATAGATTCCACATATATTCGAATTTACACTTATAGTTTCCCAAATGTTATTGCCTGTCAGAATATTGTTATAATATAATGTTCCGTTTGGATAATAAATACTAACATTTAAATTGTCACCATCATAAATAGCAAATTTAAAATTTCCATCTGATTTAACATAATACGATTCGTTACATAATTTATTCGTGTTATATCCCAACATATAAATGAACGGACTTACTAAAAACTTTTCTCTGTTTATAATTGTCATATTGGTAAATGAAAGCAGCTTATTTGAAACTTTTAATCTATAATAATCCCCACGTGGATATGTACATGTTGTGTATATTTTAAACTTCCACCATCCATAAATACCATTGGTGTTAATTGTAAAGTTGTCCCAAGTGTTTGTAAATCCCCTCGTAGAACCTATCGTAGAGTGGTATGTTCCATAATTCGTCCCATTGGGATAATATACATCTAATTTTATCGAATCCATATCTTCAATAGATATAGTAAATGATGATCTACCATAAGGAACTAGTGTTTTATACCAGTGTTCGAGTATTTTATTTCCACTATTGTCTTTTAATCCCACAGTTGCTATATTTGATTCATCAAATCCAACCTGCCCAAGACCTCCATCGTCCACTATAACTCCATTGGTTTTTCCATCATCATCCCCGAGAGCTCCATCTTCAAGTGTATATATAATTGTAGTCCTATATTTCCTCATAGGTATGTTGTACCATTTCAATGTATTTGGATTGAATTTATGATAACCTATTTTTCTATCCTCTGCTGAAAATTTTGGGTAAGTTATTTTAACCTTGACTTTATACCCTTTTGGAATATCAGTAATTTTAAATTTAATTAAATTATATGGTAAGTTGACATTGCTTTTAATGGGAATATTGTCTTTATCAACAAAATACAAATAATCAAATTTTCCTTTATCAATTTTTACGGTAAGGTTATATAATCCATTTCCTTTTGAATCATATATGTGTAAAATTCCAGTTTTATTACCATCCATAAATTCTGTTTTTACATTAAATTTTGGAATATAGAGTTTAAATGAGCCTGTAATTTTTCCACTTTCTTTTTTACATTTATCGGTTCCCCCATCTTTTAAGAATATAACAACATGCTTTCTATCCTTTAAAATTGTGTAATTTATTGGAGTTAATTTTCCACTAACATTCTCCCAATAATATATATACATGCCTTGTGGAATTTCAAAAGGTAATTCAATAGTTAGATTAACAGCGCGACTCCCTGAAAGATTATTAATTTCAAAGAAAACATTATCGTTAATATCAATGTCGAATTTTTTAAATTTTCCCTGATTTATATAAAAGTTGAATGGCAGATTATTATAAATAACTGTTTTTTTATCAGTATAATTTTTTGTAGTGATTCCCATATACGGCAAATATATTGTTTTATTCAACGTCTCGTTATTGAATTTTGAATAAAGAACAATCGTGGTGTTTAGCAATAATGGATATATAATATATTCCGAATTATCCAATTTTTTTATAGATATATCTACTTTTTTGTTTAACATTGTTGTTGCTGTGAGCTCACCATTTGTAGATATTTTCAACTTATAATTTTCAATAGATATGTTTAAATAATGTTTTTCCTTTGGTTTGGTGTAATTTAAAAATATCGTTTTATTTAGTGTTTCATTGCTAAATTTAGAATAAATTATAATTGTATTGTTCAATATTAATGGATAAACTCGATATAAATCATATCCAATTTCTACTATATTTGTCGATATATTTATAGAATCATATATAACATGTAATTTTCCATTAGTTTTTATTTTTAACGAATTGTTTTCATATTTTGTAATTAAATATGGTTTATCTGTTCTTGTGATAGAAGTATGGTTTAAACTACAATTTAAGAATACAGTCTTACTAAGTATTTTATTTCCACCATATTTGGAGCAAATATTTATTGGAACATTTAATACTACGGGATGTACCACATATTCATTACTATCTATTTTTATAAATTCCAAAGGTATATCATTCTTTATAGATTGATGATTTTGTGGTGGGGAGATATATCCAAAAGGTTCCCCATCTGTTTTTATTGTTATTTTATAACCTTCAATTTTAACATCTAAATAATTATTATTCGTTGAGTTTGTATTTTTAGTTTTGGTGGAATTATTTGTTTTATTGGTCGTTGTTAATTTAAAGTCATTGTCGCTTTCTGATTTATCTATATTATCAGTCAGACTTTCCGAGTTGTTACTAATATATATATCTGTTTGATTATATACCATAGTTCCATTTGATTGAGTTATTAGCTTATTGGACTCATTAAAATCATTTATACTATTATTTATGGCACTTATGTGACATGTGATATTTGAAAAATTTACTTCACCACCAATAACGGAGTTTAAAAATACCATGCCAAAAACAACAATTACCAATATTATTTTTAAGTTAATCATATACAACACCATGCATGCCATTCAAGTATCTAAAATATCCATTCCATTTTTTTAATTGCATATTAATAATCGATTAACTATACGACCCAACACTTGGATAAACTCGCCCCCATATTAAAAAAGATTTATTATCCCCTTATTCACTATCATCTACTCCACAATTGGAGTTTATGTAGTATATTATTTTATTACCCTCTTCATAACTATCCACAATCCCCAATTCCACCATTTTTCTTAAATTATATCTCACAGTTTCAACAGGCATGTCTAAATCTTTGGATATTTTTCGTAAATAGGCAGGGTTTTTTAATAAATACTCAAAAATCTTTTTTGAAGTTTTATTATTTAAATATGAAAGTGGCAAATCTCTAATATCCATGTCTTTTGGATAATATATAACTTTATTTCCTACATTCTTATTTCGAATTAAGTCTGCTTTTTCAAGTATTCTTAAATGCCATGTAATCGTGCTCATACTTTTGTTTAAATTTTTTGCCATCTCCCTTAAATGTATTCCTGGATTATTTATTATGTGATTGTAAATCTCTTTTCTAGTGTCATTTGAAAGAACTTTTTCTTTATTATTGGTTGGTACTCTTCCAATAATGATTATCAAATGAGCTCCGAATTTTAATATAATTTCTTTGGCTCTTTGGGATGCAATGCTTAAATAAGATATTGTTCCAAGCAATAAAGTACCAAATATCAACCCATAAGGAATATTTTTAATCATAAAAATATATATTAAATTATATAAAACTTCCTTATTTGGTTTAAAACCACAATATATTTTATTATTTAATTTAACACATGCCGGAGAACCATCACTATATGTTGCAATAACTTCTCCTTTTTTTGGGAGTTTATACTTTGCCACCACAACTGATGATTTATAATTTAATGGATCGGTTTTCCAATTTATCAAGGTTATTGTTTCTTTATTTAGATTAGTCGAACCATTTATTGGAATAAAAAGTATAGCATTTTTATTTGTTTCAACTGTTTTATTTGATATTAAAACATCATAATCCTTTTTATCCAATATAAACCCCATATTATTTAATAAAGATTTATTTATTCCAATAACTTTGATTCTCACAGGGCTTATATAATAGTCTTTTGGAGTATTCACATAAAATGTTGGATTATGTTCCTTATCATATTCTAAAAAGAACGTAGTATTATAACTCATTTTTGTTATTTCATATATATTAGTGTGGGTCATATTACACTCTAACCTCTAATACCTTCATATAAGGATAACCTCTGGTAATGAGATTATATAGTGCTAAAACCTGTGCAGAAACTACTGCACAGAGACAGAATACTTTTTTACGAATATAACCTTTGATATTAATCCAAAACTTATTCATAAATCGGTTCTTTAATATTGAATTGGTGTGCTCTATTTTAACTCTTATCTTAGAAACTTCCGAAGGAAGTTTCTTTTTATTTTTCCTACCCAATCTCCGTGGATTATGTGCTGTTATTAGTTCATTTTTGTATAATTCTATCGCTTTTTTTTAAATCTTTTGAATCATAGCCTGCATCTGCACAGGACTTTTTGGTAGGTACTAATAATTTATCAGCTACTTTACAATCGTGAGTATTTGCTGTGGTAAATTCTGCTCTTAATGGTATTCCTAACTTATCTACTGCTAAATGTAATTTAAAGCCTTTAAACATTCCTACACTGTTATATCCTATCTTTCCCTCAATATCTGTTTCGTCTTTTATTGGAGTGCTATCGTATATTGACCATTCAGGATTATTTAGTTCAATATATTTATCACCTAATAAAGTAATTATTGCATGCAATTCTTCATCTAGGGATTTTTTCCATCTATCGATGGTTCTTCTACCAGGGCAGGATTTAAATCCTAATGCAGTTAAAATCTGTGGATTATTTTGTAAGTGTAATACTAACGCTCTATTTGAATGTATGCCTTTTAAAAAGGCATACACTAATAGTTTAAGCCTCAACTCTAAATTATATCCTTTTCTCCCTACCTTTCTTCGTTTAGGGATTCGGTCAATTAAATCTGATGTAATTATCTCATTTACCACTTCCTCAGCCTTCATATTATCGTCTTTTTTATAATATTATATTTAGTATAGGTTATATATTTTGACCCATACTAGTTATTTCATATATATTATAAAGATTATCGGCCCCATGGATGCTTACCATACTACTCAATGCTATTAAATATATAAATATAATAATTAATTTCATAATTAATCCTCCACATAAATTAATGGATGATACAACAGCAAATATAATCCATATGCCAAGAAAATCACGCCGATAAGTCCGATTGCTACTGCAAATATAGCATTTATGAAATTTATTATGGGGTTATTTATCATAAAAATCCATAATATCTCATATAATATAACAAAAATAGAAACACATATTATTGCTTTAATATTCCTTTTCTTTCTGATTTTATTAATCTCTTGAAGCTTTTTTATGGTGTTTAAGGTATATATTATGTCGTTTATTCGATTTACTACCTTTTTTCTCTGGGACTCATCAATTTTTTTGATATAATATACATTTAATAAATCATTGTTAATTTTTCTAATAGTTATATGTGGAACCAATTCGCCAAATTTCTTTTTTTTATTTGTCATGATTACTCACCTTCTTCTTTTAAGTATATAGCATTTAGTCCGATAATTTTTGCCAGTTCATAGGCCTTTTTATCATGAAGAATGATAATATTTCCTCCTCCGTATTGAAGTCCAATTGCAATAGCCTTCGCTGAATTAAGTGGAATGTCAAATACTTCATGAATTTCCTTAAAAAGTTCGTACTCTGGTTCCACATAAGTTATATTTTCGCCCCCAATTTTCCTCAAACCAATATTATATGGAATATATAATCCATTATTTAGCATTTTTAAATTTATATTTTGAATAATATCTTTGTCCATTATAATTCTTGAATTAAATTTCGAGATTAATATTATTGTAAATATCAAAATGCCTACAACAATATCTGGGAATGCCAATGTGGCATATTTTTTGGGTTTAATTAATTCTTCAACATCTGCCACAGTATCAACATTTTCTGGCAAGATTACCCTATATAATTTATTATTTGGCATTTTGACTTTTGCAATACCTATTACGTACCCTTGATTTTCATTAACACAAGGCTTTATTGAGATATTAGTAGTATCATTTGCCCAGGCTACGAATTTAGCATGAAAATTTCCTATTGTGATTACTTTTGAGGTATTCCTATTCAGTGCAGAACATAATTTGTAAAAATCAGGTTTTTCTTTAAAATGTATATTATATTCATCATGCCATTCTTCTTCCGGAAGCAAAATGATAGAAACATTTTTACGATAGGATGCGTTTTTAATATCACCAAGCCATACATTCCCATATATGTGTAGTGGAAATTTTTTATTATTTTTAATACTAAAATTCATATTATATGAAATACCATTTTGGTTTTTGTTATTCGAGACTCCACCCCTATATATCATCGATGCCCATATAGGAAGTGCATAGTAATACTTTATTTTTATTTTTTGAGGTATGGTAAATGAAATATAACTATCTCCAAAGTAAATATCACTTAAATTAGAATATTTAAATAATTCTATGGTTTTTTCTGAATTACCAGGGATTAATATTTTCGATTCATTTAAAGAATATCCTCCTGGGAATAACACGTGGAATACGATATCATAATTATAATTATTTTTAATTGTGTATTTTATTACCCATTTGCCTTCTTTTTCCCGTTCTTTTTCCACATATACTGAAATATTAAATTTATTTGGGTATAAATTTATGTCTATATTTTTAGAATGTATTGTATTCACAGTTCCATTTTTATCCCCATATTCAAAATATATTTGATCAATATCGGGTCCATCAATAATGATTTTTAATCTTGACAGTTCAACGGACTGAGAGCCATCTGGATAAAATACTGCATCCCTATATTCGTACATCTCAATTCCACATACCATATTCAAGATATACAGTATAATTAGTACTAAAATCAATAATATCTTAAATATTTCCATAATATCACAATTTAAAATAAATGTGTGCTTCTATGGACACATCAATACAATTGAAAGCCTCAAAAATAGCATTATATATTTCTATATATATTTATTATAGAACATTTTTCGGACATTTTTTTAGAAATGCCATATCCTAACATATAAATTTAAATTAATTCGAACTGGCATTTAAAAAAGAAAAAATATTAGTTAATTAGTAGTTATTTTTTATCTTTCCCTTTGGTTTTTCTTCTCAATACAAATCCAGTTCCTATTACACTACTTGCAAGTGCAAATAGCGGCTCAAAGTTGTTAGATACAGCCCCTCCTGCTAATACAGTTTTTGGAGAGGTTGATGGCACCAATGAATGCCGAGGGTCGATACCGACCAAGAATGCATCTGTTGTTCTGAATGTTCCAGTTCCGTTCAACTTGTAGTGAATTACTACAGTTTGGTTATTATCTATTTCAGCGGCGTCACTATAATTTCCATCCCCATCTGCTCCTGGATTCATGTAATTCAATGCCCACAAATAACTTAGTGAGTAATCTCCTGCTGATAATGATTTATTTCCTGTATAATTATTGTTGGAATCATTATCTGCATGCTGAGCAAGCATGTCTGACCTATTTACCCACATATTGCTAGCATTGAAGTTTCTAGGTATTAAATCGTAGGCGTATACATAAGGTGATTTCTCAGCACCTATGTTTTCTACTACAATATATACATCATAGGTTCCATCTGCATTTGGAATTACATGCTTGGTTGCTTTGATTAAATAGCTTCCTACGACGTAGATTTTCTCAATAACTATGTAATTGTCTTTACCATTATATCCATTAGATACAGTAGTGATATTCTGGTTTGCTACTGTGAAGGTGCAATTTGCCCATACAACAGGCACATCGTTAAATGTGAAGTTATATGTATTAGTGCTCCAATATTGCCCTGGATTAATAAGTGTAGATGGTGTGAATGAATAATTACTACCATTAATTAACAAAGCCATGTTAAATGGATCAACAAGTGTAGGATCACTTCCATTTATTGCCCATAGATTCATTTTTGTTAAATTAAATGCATAAGTTCTTGCAGTGTTATTAAATGAAGCCTCTTCATGCCATATATTGTATTCACCACTAGATTCATTTTTATAAGGTCCTTTTTTAGTTGCACTGATTTCCCCCATTCCTGCTGCATAGACTCCATTTATTTTAGTTCCACTCCTTGTGCCCTTAAAGTTATATTTCAAAGTTGCAAAACCATAATTAACTAATATCGCATTCCTATTTTTACCCGAAAAATTACCTTGAACTGTGAATCTTAAAAATCCATTATTTGTAGAATTTAATGATATTCCTGACCAATTCAAAGCATTATTGGAATCCCCACTGAAATATGGTCCATCCCATAACTCTACCAACCCCCGATTTTCGCTATAGGATGAGATATTTAAAAATGTCCAATTAACATTCCCATGATAATTTGGGTCATTACTTAAATATTTTGTTAAATCCAACGATATTGTAGAGGGCGTGTTATTATTTGTCAAAGTCATATTTACAGTCCAATTGGATAATCTGTTTGATGGAATCTTAGTTGCATCATATGTTTCATTTATTAAAATTGGACTACCTAATGACTTATCCAAACTAATTTCATATTTTACATAGGAATTATTGGGCAACATGGGGATGTGTATATATGTGTTTGCTGAGTTGTCTAATCCTGTGTATGCTGGCGCTGAACTCTCAATGAATATATCTTTTGGTGTTCCATCATGAATGAGTCTTAATTCTGAAATATTATTTGATATGTTTATTGCAATCCATACATCACTTAATGTATCTTCGGTGTAATTTGCAGAGTTATTTATTATTAAGTATCCTGTAATGTTGTGTATGGTGTAATAAGTATTGCCATCACCACTTACATTTGCTGAAACATTGTAATCCTCAAGGTAAAATACGTTGAGTATGCAATCATATTCAGTGTTAATTACAGTTGCCGTTGGTTCTGATGGAATATAAGGTCTAACCAATATCCAATCCATTTTATATATACCAGGGTTTAAAACGGAGATGTGTACCTCAGACCAATCACCTGAATAACCTGGATATGTATTTGACAAAATTGATATATCATTAAAATCCGTGGTTGGTCTATATATTCCAATATCACCAATTTTTTTATAACCTCCAATGAGATATTCTGAGCTCGTCGTTGGTGGATTGGATCTTCCTCCAGTCATATAGCCAGATTGAGAATATATGTTAATATTATTATAGCTGTAATACCAAGCTTCCTTTTTCCAAAATCTCCATTTATATGCATAATAACCTTTATGTAAGGATAGCTGAATTCCAGTATCGCTGACATCTACTGGAATTACTGCACTTTCTATTCTAACTTCCTTTGGAAGGTTATTACCTTTTGAAACTAATGAAATTTCATATCCAGTACTGTTTATTTCAAGATATCCATTATTTTCAGATATTGTCCCGCTACCTGTTTTATTCCATTTATCCTGCCAATTCCCATCATTAAAATCATCAAAGAATAGGAACATACCATTAGGGTTGCTTAGTGAATGCGCAGAAGGATTTCCACTATATATGTATATAGTTTTATTTGAATTAGCTGAAAGATGAGGTATTTTAACCCAGATGTTGGCTTTTTTGGAAGATTTATTCCAATACCCAATCCAATACTGTAACTGAGTACTGCCATCTGAATCTATAACCCGTATGTCACTCCCATCATTATTGGCATGACTGAAATCAAAGGAGTTATTATCTAACCTTATCAATACAGAATAATTGTTCAAATCCTGTACTGACGTTATATTTACAGTAGCCCTATATGGAAATTCAGTATTCCACCAGCTATCTCCCATATCTCCCGCATAATTGGTATTTAGTACAATAACAACCATAAGCGACAGTATTACCAATATAAATTTCATATTCATATATATCACCAATATTTAACAAAAAATAAAAATAGATCATGTCTAAAATGTAGGTAATTATGTAGGTAGCTATAAATAAATTGCGATCATATATAAATTTTATAGAACATTTTTTAGATATTAAAAATAGGTAAAATAAAAAGAAAAATTAATCAATATTACTAAAAAAATAAATGGAAAATTTAAATATTTAAAAAACTCCAATTATGACAATATTTAAATAATATATTTTTACATCTTCTTATTATCTTTCTCATCTACTTCCTTATTTTCTTCCTTATCTTTATTATCTTTCTCATCTTTTTTGTCGCCCATTCCTTTTATTTCGTAGTATATAAATATTAAAACCAATATCGTTAAGATTGTTAGCCAGAATAATACATACCCGTACGTTGGGAGCTCAGGGAACGGCAATATTGAAAATTCTGCATTTACAGTACATAATGTATTTTTTGGAACATATATATTTTTAGTATGGGCCGGTTCCTGATAAGTCTCATATTCACTCGATTTAAAATTAATATTGAAATTATCGATATCCATATCACAGCCTATAGGGATGGACACTGTTTTAAATAACAACCCTTTATCAACAATATCCTCTGCATCATATTCAATGATTATTGTTATATTGCTCTTTGGGTCGATTGGTTCCCAGATTTCATAATAAATTACACTATAATTATCAAAATACTTTACACTAGTATTAATATTAGTCTTA
Source organism: Methanothermococcus jasoni (assembly GCF_049075655.1). Lineage (GTDB taxonomy): Archaea > AGJL01 > Methanococci > Methanococcales > Methanococcaceae > Methanofervidicoccus. The sequence goes on from NZ_CP157522.1 coordinate 453,932, forward strand.
TTTCCATTATAATAATAATATCCTTTCAAATTTTTAACTTTGATTGGTTCGTTTGATTCTGTAAATGGAATTGGGATTATCCACAATTTCTTTGAAGCTTGCTTTTGAAGTCTAAGTTCTCCAATCCCTAAAACTAATGGGTATTTAACAAGATTTTGAATTGTTATTTTATTAACTACATGCGATGGATTTGAATCTACACTAACAGTCATGTTGTAATCTGAAATTTTTGTTACGTCCGCATACACCGATTGTGAAATGCCCATTAACAATAACAAGACAAGTAGATATTTTATTTTTATCATGGTATCACATATATATGAGTTTGTAATAAAACCTGCAAGCTTATAATTCCTTTATTAATCGAGATATATTACCAGATATGCTTAAATCATAATACAAAAATTAGCAATACTCCTCTGTTAAAATTCAATTTAAAAAAGAAGAAAAATATTATTAGTTAATTAGTAGTTATTTTTTATCTTTCCCTTTGGTTTTTCTTCTCAATACAAATCCAGTTCCTATTACACTACTTGCAAGTGCAAATAGCGGCTCAAAGTTGTTAGATACAGCCCCTCCTGCTAATACAGTTTTTGGAGAGGTTGATGGCACCAATGAATGCCGAGGGTCGATACCGACCAAGAATGCATCTGTTGTTCTGAATGTTCCAGTTCCGTTCAACTTGTAGTGAATTACTACAGTTTGGTTATTATCTATTTCAGCGGCGTCACTATAATTTCCATCCCCATCTGCTCCTGGATTCATGTAATTCAATGCCCACCAATAACTTAGTGAGTAATCTCCTGATAATGATTTATTTCCTGTATAATTATTGTTGGAATCATTATCTGCATGCTGAGCAAGCATGTCTGACCTATTTACCCACATATTGCTAGCATTGAAGTTTCTAGGTATTAAATCGTAGGCGTATACATAAGGTGATTTCTCAGCACCTATGTTTTCTACTACAATATATACATCATAGGTTCCATCTGCATTTGGAATTACATGCTTGGTTGCTTTGATTAAATAGCTTCCTACGACGTAGATTTCTTCTACAACGATGTAGGAACTTCCATATTTTGTATCGTAGGTATGAACGGTTCTATTTAATAATGTCATATTTTGGCCTGCAACTGTAAAGGTGCAGTTTGCCCATACAACAGGCACATCGTTAAATGTGAAGTTATATGTATTAGTGCTCCAATATTGCCCTGGATTAATAATAGGAAGTGTAGGTGGTGTGAATGAATGATTACTTCCAGCAATTAATAGAGAGCTGTTGAATGGATCAACAAGTGTAGGGTCACTTCCATTTATTGCCCATAAATTCATTCTTGTTACATTGAATGCATATTCACTTGCAGTGTTTTTTATTGTTGCATTTTCATACCATAATGTGTATGTCCCGTCTGTGTTTTTATGAGGACCGTTTTTGACTGCGTTGATTCTTCCCATACCTGTTGCATATATCCCAGATACTTCAGTTCCACTTACAGTTCCACTGTAGCTAAATGTAATCACTGCGAAACCATATTTGAATTTTGTTGGGGTCCTATTTTGGAAAGAGTTGTTTCCCATTACTTTGAATTCAATTGTTCCAATTTGTGAGCTGTTTAATACCACTCCTGTCCAATTCAATGAATCATTTGCAACCCCTGTGAAGTATGGTCCATCCCAGAGTGCTGTAGTACCTTGATTTTTACTGATAACTTCGGATATATTCAATTTATTCCAATATTCACTTCCATAGTTGTTAGAATCATTGCTTAAATATTTGGTCATATTTACATGAACCACAGTATTTGGATTTGGTAAAGCTGATGTATTCCTACTTATGTTCATGTATATAGTCCAATTAGATTCCTTTCCTGCTGGAATCTTATCTGCACTATATGCTTCATCCACAAGTATTGGCACTCCAATACCCGGTGCGGATGTATTAATACTAAATGAATACTGTACATATGAATTGTTTGGTAGGATTGGTATATGAATATACAAATCTGCACTACTTAACCCGGTGTATGCTGGCGCTGAGCTCTCAATGAATACACCCTTTGGTGTTCCATCATGAACCAATCTTAATTCAGATATATTGTTAGATACATTTACTGCTACCCATACATCACTCAGAGTATCGGTAATATTCGCTGCTGTGTTGTTAATAGTTATATACCCTGTTACATTGTTGATGGAGTAGCTCGTTGAGCCGTCTCCACTAACATTTGCAGATACATTGTATTTTTCTGTGTAATCTACATATAAAGGGTTTGCAGAAACAGCAGCTATCATCCCGAACACAATCAATAGTCCGAGAACTGTTAGCATTTTTCTCATAATTATCCCTCATATGTTTATTAGTATGTATTGTTATGTGTATATGTTTATGTAGGTATTGTAGTTAATATTATATTGTAATAATCCACACGTCTGTGGAATTTGGACACTCTATAAAACTAATTAATACTTATTCGCAATATATAATATATTTTACCTTGCATGGATCTTATGGTGGTATTATGGATACTGCATTATATGGGGAATATTGTCGATTTACCGCCTGCTATATTGGTTAATACCTCACCATCAGTTATGTCAGAGATACACTAGTACTATCCAAGAGACCCCCTGCCTTGCAATACGAGCTCATCATCTTAGTGTGCAGATACTTCTAAGTGCGAGCTCACCTCACATAGTATGAAACATTGGCTTGATAACATTTAATTTACTGGCAGGCACAATGGGCTCCCCCGCCCGGTAAGAATACCTCACTGCATTTTTAGCTCAGTATCCCAGGTTTAATTATGTATTTTTTAATATTATACGTACAATTCTCTATTTTAATTATATATATAATTTTCTCGGACAAAAACCCATTATCAAGTAAAATAAAGCTATAATCGAGATATATACCATTGATTGTAACTACATAACTATCAAAAGCCAAACCGGGTGGCTACCTTAGCAATTTCATGGATTTTGGGAGTCAATATCATAATCATACCTAAATGTCCCCCTAACCTTTACAACATTTTCCTTTATCAATCCACAAAAGATTAATTTTTGGAGCTCCGATAAAAATTCCGATTCTGATATACCCATCTCCTTTGCAATTGCAAGAAGTTTTCCCCTACCTTTTATAACTCCTTCTTTTTGTATAATATCCAATATGATGCTCTTTTTATATTTTTTATTTATATATTCAAAAATCATTTCTTTTTTATTCTCTTTAAATTTAGAATTTCCACTTTTAAACTCTTTTAATTTGTTGTATTGTTCTGGTGGAACATATATTCTAACATCCCATGATTTCATATATGCCCATTTTAAATTTTTTGCAAGTGGTGAAATTTCATCCAACCTGTATTTTTTATCATCAATTAAAACTGTAATATTATGCTCATTTATTTTTGGATAGCCAGGAATGTCTAAAAACACAGTAGTTCCCAATTTCTCAGAGAGTTCATACTCTAAGTTTTTAATATCTTCTTCATCTAAATTTATCAACAACCACTTTTCTTCAGGGGTTAAATCATCATATCTAAATGTTAAAATATTTTTAAATAAATGCCTCCTATCAAGCATATTAATTAGTTTATTCCCCTCTCCCTCGGAATTTCTTAATGTGCCAACTAAATCTATATCATCCATCACCGAAAGGTCATTTAAATTAAACAATTTTTCATTTAATCCATAAATTGTAGCATTTTTTAACATTATTTCAGCTATTCTTGAAGTTGGATGCATATATACCGTAGGATACATCTGATACCTTGCAATTAATAATGATTCAACAGCAATTATTCCTTTCTCCAAAACTCCCAATTTTGGTCGTATATCTTCAAATAACACCATACATCGCATTAACCTTGCATAATCGATTGAGCCATAAGCCACGCCAGTGTGATAACTATCCCTTAGCAGATAATCCATTCTATCTGCATCCACATCCCCACTAAGTAGAGCTCCCTCAAATCCCTTAGATTGTAGAACATCCAATATTTCATTTGAAGTATAATTTTCAAAATTCATTTTTTTAATCTTTTTTCTTGTAAAATATTCATGGTTATAACCGCATATTTCAAGAGTGTGTGAAAATGGAGGGTGTCCTATATCGTGAAGCAACGCCGCAATCCTTATTAATCCTGCCTCCACATCTTCTAAATTCTTAGAAATTTCTCCCGCAACATGCATTGTTCCTATGGAATGTTCAAATCTCGTATGATTTGCACTTGGATAGACCATGCATGTTAATCCAGTTTGTTTTATATTCCTCAGCCTTTGAAACTCTGGTGTGTCCATTGTGGCTATTTCATCACTACTGAGAGATATATCTGCATATATCGGATCCCTTATAATTTTTGTTTCGCTCATAAAAAATAGTTTGATATACTAATATATAAATTTTTATACTATTTATTCATCTAATTAAACATATAAATTAATTGTAAAACTATAAATGAATGGTCTAAGAAAATAATAAAAAATAAAAATTAAAAAAAGAATAAATAATTATTAATTAATTTATGTTGATGTTATTTATCGATGGTATTCTGAATAATCCTCTTTTTTCGAGGGAGTTTCAGCTGCTGAGGTTCTTCCATATTCTTCTGCCAATCTATTGTATATTTCCATCTCATTCTTTTTAACTGACGGCCTTATTTTCTTCATGGCTTCTTCAAAGTGTCTTGACTCAACTTTTTCAGCATTTAAATTTTCTCTAAGTGCTATCATTGCAGCTTCTCTACATATTGCCTCTATATCTGCTCCAGTGTAGCCTTCTGTTTTTTCTGCAAGTTTCTTCAAATCAACATCCTCTGCAAGTGGCATATTTTTAGTATGAACTTTGAATATATCATATCTTGCCTCCTTACTTGGAACTGGAACTAAAACTATTCTATCAAGTCTTCCAGGTCTTAACAATGCAGGGTCAAGTATATCCGGCCTGTTTGTTGCGGCAATTATCACAACATCCTTAGGTTCTTCAAGACCGTCGAGCTCCGTCAATAACTGATTAACTACTTTCTCAGCTACACCACTTCCACCAATATCTGAGCCCCTTCTTGGAGCAATGCTATCTATTTCGTCAAAGAATACAACAGTTGGTGCGGCTTGTCTTGCTTTTCTAAATATTTCTCTTATTGCTTTTTCACTTTCTCCAACCCATTTGGAGAATATTTCAGGTCCTTTTACACTTATAAAGTTTGCCTGTGATTCATTTGCTACTGCCTTAGCAAGTAAGGTTTTACCAGTTCCAGGAGGTCCGAATAACAACACTCCCTTAGGAGGTCTAATTCCCATTTTTTCAAATATATCTTTATGCTTCAATGGCCATTCGACAGCTTCTTTTAAGTCCTGCTTTACCTCTTCCAATCCTCCAATATCATCCCACTTGACATTTGGAACTTCAACGAGAACTTCCCTCAATGCAGATGGCTCAACTTCTTTCAGTGCCTCTTTAAAGTCTTGCATTGTTACTTCAATTTTATCTAAGACTTCCTTAGGTATTTCTTCCTTCTCTAAGTCAATATCTGGAAGCAATCTTCGAAGTGTCTTCATTGCAGCTTCCTTACATAGTGCCGCCAAATCTGCACCAACAAACCCATGTGTAACATCTGCCAAGTATTCTAAATCAACATCCTCTGCAAGCGGCATATTTCTTGTGTGTATTTGAAGAATTTCTTTTCTTCCTTTTCTGTCTGGAACTCCGATGGTAATTTCCCTATCGAATCTTCCAGGCCTTCTCAATGCAGGGTCTAATGCGTCTGGTCTGTTTGTTGCGGCAATTACCACAACTTGTCCTCTGCTTTCAAGACCATCCATAAGTGTTAGAAGCTGAGCAACCATTCTTCTTTCAACTTCTCCTGATGCCTCATCTCTTTTTGGAGCGATTGCATCAATTTCATCAATGAATATTATTGATGGAGATTCTTCCTCTGCCTCTTCAAATATTTTTCTTAAATTCTCTTCGGTTTCCCCAACATACTTACTCATTATTTCTGGACCGTTAATAGTGTAGAAGTTTGCTCCAGCTTCATTTGCAACAGCTTTTGCCAGTAAGGTTTTACCAGTTCCAGGAGGTCCAGCAAGCAAAACTCCTTTTGGTGGTTCGATACCTAGTTTATCAAATAATTCAGGATACCTCATTGGGAGCTCTACCATTTCCCTAATTTTCTTAACTTCTTCTCTCAAACCACCAATATCTTCGTATGTAATATCTGGTATTTTAGTTTCTTTTAGTTCAGATACTGGCTCTGTTTTTAATTCGACAGTTGTAAATTCGTTTATTCTAACGGCACCTTTTGGTGTTGTTCCAACTACAATAAATGGAAATGCGGTTCCTAAAACTCCGATTACAACCCTTGAACCTTTGCTCACGACCTGTCCAGATAACCTACTTTTTACATAGTCTTCGAATCCTCCACTAAACCTTACTGCCTGCATTGGTGCAAGCACGATTTTAGAGGCATCTTTAACTTCTGCCTTTTTTATTTTAACCTTATCTCCAATTCCTGCCTTTGCATTCTGCCTTATTATACCATCCATTCTTATAATGCTTTTTCCTTGGTCTTCCAAGTATCCCCTCCATACGGTTGCATAGGTCTTTGATTTACCTTCAATTTCTACTACATCCCCTGATTTTAAATCTAATTTTTCCATGGTGATAGGATCTATTCGGACAATACCCTTGCCCACATCCCCTTGGTATGCTTCTGCTACTATCAATTCAACCATAATATCACCCCGATATAACAATAAGTTATTAAGTTAATAATTAATCAATATTTAGATAATATTTCTTTATTTGATATAATATATTAATAAATATTATTTTTTTAGATTTATTAATTAATAGTAATATGCCTTTGAACTTCTATATAAAGTTTTCGGTTTTGTGCAACTAAATACACAACCATATAAAATATTAATCCCCTTGAACATCCATCATATGGAACCTATAATATCTTGTGAATCCACAATTTCTACATCTTACATACATGCCAGAATCCGTAATTAATATATCCTGAGGAGCATATTTTTCACAATTATAACATTTTGCATTTTTCTCTAAAACCCAATTATCGTATTTTCCTTTTTTATTTTTTTCAAGTTCTACAATATTATCCTCTTCCACTCCCACTTTTTTTAAAATATAATATCTCGTAGCTCCACAGTTGGAACACTTCACAAATGCCTGATTGGGGTATATTTCAATTATCTGGTCAACGACCTCCCCACAATTATAACATTTTGTGCTATACTTTAAACACCATTTATCCATATTTCCCCTCCTAACATATCATTGTTCATCTCATTACCTTACTACTATATTTTATTACCATAATATATTTGTCTTGTTTAAATATAATAGTTAGTATTGAAACTAAATTTTACAGGTTTTTCTCACGATTATTATTTTATGACTTAATTTTTGATTTTAGGACGTTTAAATTTTCCAGAACTATCTTATTGACTTCTTCATATATGCTCTTTCCATTTGCATCCATTGCAACCATCAATGGTCCAAAATCCTTAACTTCGAGCTCCCATATTGCCTCGGGCATTCCGAGCTCAGGGTGATGAACATTTTTTACTTCAACTATGGAATTTGCAAGTAATGCCGCACACCCGCCAGGTGCTGCAAGATAAACTACGCCATGTTCTTTAAAAATATCTAACAACTCTGTTTTCATCCCTCCCTTCCCTACTATTGCTGATATTCCGGTTATTTTAATGAATTCTGCTTCTACCTCGTTCATCCTTGCCGATGTTGTCGGACCTATTGCCACGCATTTCCATTTATTATTTTCTTTTTTCATAATAGGTCCTGCATGATATATTACCCCATTTTTCAATTTTTTTACGATATTATCGTCATCATTATTCTCCTCAGCATTCTGCATGTTTTCCTCTATGATGGTTATATGTGCTTCATCCCTGCCAGTATATACCGTCCCATTTAAATAAACTATATCTCCGACCTTTAATTTCTTTATAGTATTCTTTGAAATAGGGGTTTCCAATCTCAAAATATCACCATGCTGTTCTATATATTAATATTATATTCCAATAGTATAAATATTTCTTTTTAAGTTATATAAATTTGAGTATAATCAAATTTATTAGGAAACCAAAAAATGTCCCAAGAGCTACTTGCAAAACTGTATGTTTTTTTAGATATAAACGGGACCATATTGTCAATATCAAAAATACTGTATAGCATGTTATTAAGAATAACAATAAGTAAAAATTAGCATCAGTATATTTTAATAAATATACCAATAGCATTATTAATGTGGATAATCCATAACAATGCATACTAATTTTCCAAAATGAAGTGATTACTAAAATAAAAACAACATTTATCAAAAATACCTTGGAGTAGAAATCATTGATAATATAACCTATAATAACTCCATAAATTGCCAATAGGACTAATGGAATTATCCGATGATTCCTATCTTCAATATCCCACTTTTGACCACTTAATTTTGCAGATGATAACCATATTACACAGGGAATAACTGCCAACATTATTAATTCAAATACATTGTTTATAGTGGCTACCAATGTAATTACCAACAAAAATGGAAACATATAAGATATGAATTCTGCAAATTTCGATTTCATAATATCCCATTGATAAAATTAACATAACTCATAAATGATAATATTAATGATAATTAATGAAATCGCTTACAGTGTAAGCGAGCATTGAAATTGCGAAGCATTTGTCTAATAATATAGTATATTTGAACTATTGTATATATAAATTATAATATGGAGATATCATGATAACGCGACCAAGAAGATTAAGGGCAAATCAGAAAATAAGGGACCTAGTTAGAGAAACCACCTTAACGAAAAATGATTTAATAATGCCACTATTTATTGATGAAAACCTAAATGCAGGAGATAAAAAAGAAATTCCTTCAATGCCAAATCAATATAGATTTAGTATAGATGGAGTTGTTGAAGAGTGTAAGGAGATGGCAGATTTAGGCATTCCTGCGGTAATACTTTTTGGAATTCCAAAATATAAAGATGAAGTTGCCTCTTCCGCATACGATAAAAATGGAGTAATTCAAACATCCATAAGAAAGATAAAGGATGAGCTCGGAGATGAGCTCCTTGTTATAGCGGATACCTGTTTGTGTGAATACACATCCCATGGACATTGTGGGATAATTGAAAATAATAAGGTTTTGAATGACGAAACCCTTGAAATACTTTCAAAAATAGCTCTATCCTATGCTGAAAGCGGAGTTGATATTGTTGCCCCCTCAGATATGATGGATGGAAGAGTTGGAAAAATAAGGGAAATCCTGGAAGAAAATAATTATAAGGATGTAGCAATTATGAGCTACGCCGCAAAATATGCATCCTCATTTTACGGACCATTTAGGGATGCTGCAGAGAGCTCTCCAAAATCATCCATAAAAGATAGAAAAACATATCAGATGGATTATGGAAATTCAAGGGAAGCCCTGAGAGAAATTGAATTAGACATAAAAGAAGGGGCAGATATGATACTCGTTAAACCTGCACTTCCATATTTGGATATTTTAAAAATGGCTAAGGAGAACTTCAACATACCAATTGGTGGATACTGCGTAAGTGGGGAATATTCTATGATTGAAGCTGCTGCTCAAAAGGGATGGTTAAATAGAAAGGAAGCAATTATGGAAACTCTATTGAGTATAAAAAGGGCAGGAGCAGATTTTATAATTACATATTGGGCAAAAGAAGTTGCGGAATATCTTTAATATATCTTAAATACATTAAGCAATCATCTAAAAATTTATATACTATGTATTATAATTAATTATAGAACTTCATTGAGCGAAAACTTTTTTCGTTGAAAAATTACAACAAAGAAAAGTGTAAAAAAACATTTAAATAGGTGATATGATGCCAGGAACAAAACCAGTAGAATTAGGTTCATTAAAAGAAGGACAGTACATTATGATAGATGATGTGCCATGTAAAATCGTAAATATTACAAAATCAAAACCTGGAAAACACGGTGGAGCTAAGGCAAGAATTACTGCAATAGGTATTTTCGAACCAGTTAAAAAAGAAATCGTAGGACCTACCTCTTCAAGAGCTGATGTTCCAATCATTGACAAGAGAAAAGGACAGGTTTTAGCAATTATGGGAGACCAAGTTCAAATTATGGATATGGAAACCTATGAAACCTTAGAAATCCCAATGCCTGATGATGTAGAAGGATTAGACAGCGGTGTTGAAGTAGAATACTTCGAAGCTGTTGGAAGATACAAAATTACAAGAGTTATAAGCAAATAATTTAATTTTAATTTATATTACTTTTTTTATTAATGATATTCACTCTTGGAGCATGTCATCAGAACATTAAATAATAAACTACCAAATAAATAACTAAAAACACAAATACGACTATATCAATAGCTTTTAAAGAATTATATGCTTTATCAATATCTATTTTACCGCAACCAAGTTTGTAGCATCCTATTTTTTCAAGAGTCATATTTAATCCATTGGAAAGGGTAGCCATGGTGTATCCAGAGTTTGGAGATGGTGTTTTATACCCTTCCTTTAAAAATCCATATAGTGCTTTTTTTGCACTTCCTCCATAAAGTGGTGCAGAAATAATTAATAAAATTCCAGCAATACGGGATGGAATAAAATTAAGCAAATCATCCAAACGAGCCGCAAACTTTCCATAATATTCGTATTTTTCATTCCTATATCCAAGCATGGCATCCATCGTATTTACAGCTCGGTATATAAATGCACCGGGAAGACCAAATAAAGCTGCATAAAATAGTGGAGCTATAATGCTATCGGTAATATTTTCTGATGCACTTTCAATTGACGCCGATAAAATGTGCTCTTCATCCAATTTTGACGCGTCCCTACTTACAATACATTGAACAGATTTTCTCGCATTCTCCAAATCATTATTTTTTAAATAGTCTATTGGTTTTTTTGAAAAACTTAAAAGAGATTTATAGCCAATTGCCGTTGAAAGAATAAATGAATATGCAATATATTTTACAATAGCATAATTATTGGGTATTTTATTGATAGCAGTTTCAATGGAGTAAGATGCTATAAAAACAACAATTACAACAGATAATACAGTTAAAACTCCAAAAACAAAATCTCTAATCTTATTTTTTGAATATGTTGATTTAAATAATTTTTCAAAAAAATAAATGAGATTTCCAATCCACACAACAGGATGAATTTTTTCCGGGAGCTCCCCCAATATCCTGTCAAATAAAATAGATATAATTAATATAATTGGATTAATCATAATCTCACAAATTTTTATTAATTTTTAAATTTTAAATTACAGTTTTCCAAGGGCATCAAGGAATTTTTTTGTCCTATCTTTTTTGATTTTGTTGTATTTTTCCAGCTTTTTAATATCTATGCCTTTATTTTCCAAAACTGATTTTAAATCATCGATTGGAGCCATGCTTTTTAAAACCTCTTCAACATCCTCTTTATTATAGTCAAACTGTTGAACAATTTCCCAATCATGAATCAAATACAATGCTGCTCCACCAATGTTTTTTAATGGTATATTGTATTTTGGGAGCTCCCTTTCAAGTAAAAATTTTAAATCAAGGACATCCAACGCATTTATTCCCTCAACTATCATCCATTTTAAATTAACCTTTGAAGGAGTAATAAGTATGGATGGGAACATGTTTGACCGAGCTCTTTCATCAGGGGAGTTATATAAATAATATTTAAATAAATCCTGTGAGAAATATTTTATCGGAATTTTGAAACACAGTTCTTCTGAAATTGTTTTCTCCACATCAAGAGATACCCTAAGTTCCTCTATTGGCCTTCCGTGCTTATAAAGTCCCAATTTTTCCATTTCTTCTTTCATCTTTAACTTCTTTATTTTTAACTCATCCAAGACTCTAACATCAATTGCTCCTCCTTCAACCTCATCTCCTTCAAAATCCACCATGATATTTTTATATTTATCAATTAAATCCCTCTGATGAGAAGATAGTAGTTTTTTTAATTTTTTCTCTATCTCTGCCTCTATTTCATCCTTGTATGTCATAAGATAAACTAGTGCCAGAGTTTTTTTTACATAACTATCATTCAATAATTTATTTTTTGAATAATTTTTTTTCAAGGAAGTTATCAATGCATCGCCATAATTTTTTCTAATATATCCTTCATAGTCCTCATCTTCTATCTTTACCCGTTTAAACTTCCTTTTTCCATTTTCCATTACGATTAATGTCATTGTTATAGAGCTTAAAACTCCCTTACCTTCGGATTCAAACATATTTAAAAGTTTTTTATAGGTATTAATAAAAAGGGGCGGCATATTCAATAGTAATTCCTTATGAGAGCCATCATAAGGTAAAAAATATATTATCTTTTTATTTCCCGCAGACTCTTGTAAATGTCCCAATGCTATTTTATGAGATATTATGGCATATTTTACTCTTTCCAATGCTCCTTTTTTCTCATCAACCATCCTTCTAAGGTAGGACGAATATGTTTTTATTTCATAAATATCACTTTCATCACTGCCTTTTAATTTTCCCACGCCAATAAATGGAGTATCAAACCCTTGCAACTCCATTTTTTCCTTTAAATCTTCTAAAATCTCTAAATTTTTGTTTAATTTTATTACCAGTTCCTTATATGTGGTATTGTCTAAGTATAAATTTTTTAAAAATTTTAAGTGCATTTCCTCTCTAAATTTTAACAATTCATCCAAAAATTCGTTGCATCTTTTTATTAAAACACTGCTATCCATACTTTCACATGCATGTTAAAAATACCGGATAAATATAAATCGTTAGTAAAATGTTTAGAAACGGAGCTCCCATAGGGAAGCTGTGTAATGTATATAGTATATAAAAAATATAAATATATTTATTTATTTCCAACTGATTTTTTTAACATCCTTCTATATTTCCCATATTTATCCTCTATTGAGTACCTAGGGGGCTTAACTGTTATGGTTTTTTCGTTGCATTCATTGCAAAAATCCTTTAATGTGTATTTTCCACATTTTGGACATTTTCTCATACGCAAAATATCGCCTTTTTATTATTTATTAATTATTAATTAACTGCTTTCCCTAACGAAACTACCTTCTCCACCTTTATATTTTTTAATGTAATCTATGGCAGCATTTGCAACAGTTTTCAATACCTCCTCACCACTCTTATAATCGGGGGAGAGAATTTCTATTCTATATTTCGGAGCTCCGATATATTTAATATCTACCTTAACATCCTCATAAGGATTAGACTTTAAAGCCTTTTTAAGTGCATTCTTAATTACTTTAATGCCATCAGGTTCTGCGGTCGTCAAAGTTAAAATACCATCTACCTTAACATTTGTTAGCTCAATATTTTCCTTTGCTACTTCATATAATGCATTCGCCCACTCTTCTGAAATTCCAAGTTCTTCTAAAACTTCTTTTCCCTCTATGATGATATATTCTAGTGCCTCGTAAAGTTCCCCAAATTCTTCTTCCAATGCATATCCTACTTCTTCCCATGATTCTTCAAGGGATTTTCCAAGTTTCGCACCTGCAAATTCAAGTAATTTTTCAGCCCTTTGGAGCCTCTTCCATTCTTGAATTTTCGCCTTTTTTTGCTGGTCGGTAACTCTTTTTAATGAAAGGTCTATCTGTCCTTTTCTTTTATTTACTCTCATTACCTTTGCCACAACTCGCTGACCTTTTTTAACAAAATCCCTTATACTCTTAACCCATCCGGAAGATACCTCCGAGATATGCACCATTCCCTCTTTTTTAGGATAATCTAATAACTCTACAAACGCACCAAATGGTTTGACATCAATAACTGTGCCTATGACAATTTCCCCTTCGTCTGGAAAATCTTTTCTCATAATTTCACCTGTAATAATTTTTTATAAATATAATATTTATATGTTATATATATAATGCATATATCAATTTTAAAAAATTTATATATCAGTGTGTTATTTAAGAAGTTTAAAGTTAATCGGAGCTCGGAATAATATCGCATTACTATATATTTAAAAAAGAATATTCACCTGTTAAGTGGAAAAAATAAAATTTTTATTTATTTTATTATTTAATTATTCAATCAATAACGAACCATATCCAACTACTGAGGAATAATCTCCTGTAATGTCTCCTGATGTAGAATAAGATAGCAGCCTTGAATTTTTGGCACCCAACTCTTTCATTGCCTTAATCATGGCAATAACAGGACCATATCCGCACATTGTAATATTATTGTTAATTACATCAGCATATAACTCTTTTTCGTTCATATTTAATATGTCTTTTATCACTATTGCATCTTTTTTTGAAGCTACTTCTTGTGGTTCATAATGAGTAAAATCACTTGATGCTATAACAATTACTTTTTTATCCAACTCTTTTGATATTTTTGCTATGAAGTATCCAATTTCTACGGCAGTTTCATAATCTTGCATCATCATACAAATAGGAACAATCCTAAACTTTACGGCATTTAAAAGTTCAAGATGCTGTAAGAATGGAATCTGAACTTCTATGGAGTGCTCCCTAAGGTGAGAAGTTTCATCTAAATCAATTACATCACACTCTTTCCAAAGCATGTCAATAAATTCATCATCTGTGTGCATATCACCCAACGGAGCTCTCCATATGCCCTTCATTGTAGAAACTCCTGAACCCAATCCAGTATGATTTGGACCGAGAACTACCGCAGTTATACTATCATCTATTTTTCTTGAAATGGCATTGTAAGAATGCGCTGCAACTGGTCCAGAATATAAATACCCTGCATGAGGACAGACTACTCCAATAGGCTTTTTAAATACGCCTTTTGAGGGAATAGTCCCAGGACCTAATTTATGCAAATAACAATATTCTATCATTTCAACTAAATTATTTGGTTCTGCGGGATAGAATGCACCTGCAACAGCTGGATTTCTTATTATCATAATGACACCCCCTTTATAAAAAATCTAAGTTGGTATTATATTGTTATTGAATCATTATTATATGAATATTGTTTTAATCATTATTTATCTTTTGCCGTTTAAAACTGTTTAGTTTTTTGTGAGTATTTGAGTGTATGGGAGCATTTAGTTTTCGAAATGTTTATATGGTGTTTTCATGCATAGTTTATAGTGTCAATCTAATCAACCCCAAGACTTTCCTAAACCTCTTTTAAACATGTTAAAACATCCAACAAATTGCCGAATTGATGGGTGGAGCTGGGGTCCCCATGACAGGGGAGGAGACTGATGACATGCTCCCAATGAACCCAGAGGGAGATGAAGTTGATGACGCCCAAGTCCAATGTGAGCATTTACTAACCAACGCTCACATTGGACAGACCCCCTGAGTAAGTCCAACTATAAAAATACCAATATACTAGAAATTTTAAAATTCATTTAATTAAAATCCCACATATATCATAATAGCTGCAATAATTAGGAGAATAAACCACGTCAATATTGCAAAAATTGTTAATTTTTTCGCTTCTTCTTTTTTCCACCATCTATATGGCGAAATACCATAGAGGGCAAAAATAACACTTGAAGATAGATTCACACAGATGATATTTATCAAAAATAACATCAATATTGGAATAGATTCAATAAAATACCCTGCTCCAAAAGTCAATCCAAAAGCTACCAAAGGGGGCAATAATGCAACTGCTATCATCACACCTACAACAACAGATGATATACCGGAAACTGTGGATAACGCCCCAACAATACCTGCACATAATGCTATTATAATATCTGCCACCCCTAAATTCATCCTCGATACTATTTGTGGATTTTTTAGAGATATTGGGAGAATATGTCCTAAAAAAACTGAAAGTAATATCACCAATCCAATACCTAAAAACAAATTTTTTAGAGATTTTTTTGCCAACTCTTTGTCGGCAATTGACATAGAAAAGGATAACGCTATATTCGGGCTTAAAAGAGGGGCTATAATCATAGATGCTATAATAATTGCAACATCGTCTTTCCATATGCCTATCGCTGCAACAATTGTGGATAATATTATCATTAAATAATATTCTTTTGGAGCATATATTATCTCTGATACTTTATTATATATTTCCTGACGGCTCAGCCTCTCCAATTCTTGAATATTCCCTTTTATGGAGTTATTTTCAATACCCTCACCAATTATTTCTTTTTCCTCTTTTTCTACTTTTTCCGTTATCTCAGGAATTGTGCTTTTAGGTTCAAAAACGATAATCCTAAATTTAGAACCTCCATATTCTTTATTCAGTTTATCCACTATCACTTCGGTGTTTTTTAATGTTGTGAGTATCTTTATAACCATAGAATTGTTTATCTCTTCCACATTATGCCATATAATGTCTTCATAATCCCCCAAAATTTTATCCATGCCTACAAAAATATGTTTTGGAATATAACACTCTATATATCTTAACTTCAAAATATCCCCTTAATTATTTTATAAATTTTAAGATGGTTATTGTATATGATATTATTTATAAAATATATAAATATATGGTTAAACGAAAAGTTTATATAGTAGAATATCTATTTTAGAGTATGCTCTGGTAAGTTAGAGTGGGCCCGTGGCCTAGTCTGGATACGGCACCGGCCTTCTAAGCCGGGGATCGGGGGTTCAAATCCCTCCGGGTCCGCTAATATATAGGTTCCATTCATCACTTCGTGATGAATGGATTTTGGATAGCAACCTTTTTTAAAGGTTGCGTTTAAATCCCTCCGGGTCCGTTTAATTATTACAAATTTCGTTTTATATTATATAGTGCTCCAGTGGTGTAGTCCGGCCAATCATGCGGGCCTTTCGAGCCCGCGACTCGGGTTCAAATCCCGGCTGGAGCATTTTTATTTTATAAGGATATATTTATTAATTTATATATACGATTCTTTTGGATTCATCAGTCTATTTCCCAAAATATTGCCAACAAACACCATATTTATAATTCCATGCTCACACAACACCATATTAAGGTATGACTATTTTTGAAAAAATATAAATATGATTGACATATAACTACATAAGAAAATAATTAAATATTTTTTATACAGGTATTGATAATTTACTTCATTTTTTATCGGTATTACATATATACTTTTTTTACAAACATAAGAGGGATAGCATGGTAAAGATAACAGATACCACTTTTAGAGATGCACACCAGTCCTTAATGGCTACAAGATTGAGAACTGAAGATATGATACCAATTGCAGAAAAAATGGACGAAGTGGGCTTTTTTTCAATGGAAGTGTGGGGAGGAGCCACATTTGACGCCTGTATTAGATATTTAAATGAAGACCCTTGGGAGAGATTAAGGTCTCTGAGAAAGCGAATTCAAAATACTCCCTTGCAGATGCTTTTAAGAGGTCAAAATTTAGTAGGATATAGACATTATCCTGATGATATTGTAGAAAAGTTTGTTCAAAAATCCTATGAAAATGGAATAGAAATATTCAGGATATTCGATGCATTAAATGATATGAGAAATGTGGAAATTCCAATAAAAGTTGCAAAAAAATGTGGAGCTCATGTTCAAGGTGCAATATCCTATACCACAAGTCCTGTTCATACAATAGAGCAATTTGTAAATCTTGCAAAGGAGTTTGAAGAACTTGGATGTGATTCCATCTGTATAAAAGATATGGCCGGTCTCCTAAAACCTTATGAATCAAAAATACTTATAAATAGATTAAAAGAAGAAGTTTCAATCCCAATAGACCTTCACAGCCATTGCACAAGTGGAATTGCTCCACTTACATATTTAGCAGCAATTGAAGCTGGTGTTGATGTGGTAGATTGTGCAATGTCTCCGTTATCAATGGGAACGGCACAACCACCAGTTGAAAGTATTGTAGCAGCATTAAAAGGGACCAAATTTGATACAAAATTGGACATGGAATTATTAAATGAAATTAGAGATTACTTTGATAAAATCAGAGAAAAATACAAGTATTTAATAAATCCAATCTCTGAAAGAGTAGATACAAGGATTTTATTATATCAAGTTCCTGGAGGTATGCTCTCAAACCTTGTTTCACAGTTGAAAGAACAGGGAGCTCTGGATAAATTCGAAGAAGTTCTTAAAGAAATTCCAAATGTTAGAAAAGATTTGGGATATCCGCCGCTGGTAACTCCATCATCTCAAATAGTGGGAACTCAGGCTGTAATGAATGTATTAACGGAAGAAAGATACAAAATAATTACAAACGAAGTTGCAAATTATGTAAAAGGACTTTATGGAAAACCACCTGCTCCAATTAGTAAGGAGCTCGTGAAGAGAGTTCTTCAAGATGGTGAAAAACCTATTACATGCAGACCTGCTGATTTATTAAAGCCAGAATATGAAAAGGTAAAAGAAGAGGCTGAGAAAAAAGGTATAGTGTCAAAAGAAGAGGATATATTAACATATGCACTTTACCCACAGGTTGCAGTTAAGTTCCTAAGAGGAGAATTGGAAGCTGAGGTAATACCTGAGGAAAAAGAAGTTTCTAAATTTATGGAAATTCCAACAGAATATATTATCGAAGTTGATGGGGAAGCATACGAAGTTAAAATTAACCCAAAATACGGAACTGAAATGAAGAAGAAAAAAGAGAAATTCACCGCAGAAACAGAAGGGGCAATATCGTCTCCATTTAGAGGAATGATTACTAAAATAAAAGTTAAAGAAGGAGATGAAGTAAAACAGGGCGATGTAATTGTTATATTGGAGGCAATGAAGATGGAAAACCCTGTTGAAAGTCCAGTAGATGGAAAGGTTGAAAAAATAATCGTTCATGAAGGGCAGTCCGTCAATGTGGGCGACATACTTATGATAATTAAATAGATAAATAATTAAAAATTATAGCTAAAATAACTACTCATTTATTAAATACTTATTAATTAAATACCCATTATCTATTTTATAAAGTAAAAACCATAAAAAATAATAAGCATGGGGATTATCATGTTTAAAAAAGTATTAATAGCCAATAGAGGCGAAATTGCTGTTAGAATTATAAGGGCATGTCAAGAGCTCGGAATAAAAACTGTTGCAGTATATTCCGAGGCTGATGAACATTCACTATATACCACCCTTGCCGATGAATGTTATTGCATAGGACCACCACAGGCTTCAAAAAGCTATTTAAACATTGATAGAATCATGAATATTGCAGAAAAAACTGGGGCAGATGCTATACACCCAGGATATGGGTTCTTATCGGAAAACCCAAAACTTGCCGAAGCTTGCGAAGAGAGGGGTATTGTATTTATAGGACCCCCAGTTGAGGCAATAGAATCCATGGGAAGTAAGATAAACGCAAAGAGAATAATGAAAGAGGCTGGTGTTCCGGTTTTACCAGGTAGAGAAGACCCAATAGAAGACCCTAATGAAGTAATAGAAGTTGCAGAGGAAATAGGCTACCCCGTCATAATCAAAGCCTCCGCAGGTGGTGGAGGTATGGGTATGGGTGTAGCATACAATAGACAGGAGCTCATAGAAACCATCGAATCCACAAAGTCAATAGCTCAAAGTGCATTTGGAGATTCCACAGTATTTATTGAAAAATACTTAGAAAAACCAAGGCATATTGAAATCCAGATTTTAGCGGATAAATATGGAAATGTAGTTCATTTAGGAGATAGGGAGTGTTCAATTCAAAGAAGGCATCAAAAATTAGTTGAAGAGGCTCCTGCTCCAATAATGACAGAAGAATTAAGGGCAAGAATGGGAGAAGCCGCAGTAAAAGCTGCAAAGGCTATTAATTATTACAGTGCTGGAACTGTGGAGTTTTTATACAGCAATGGAGAATTCTATTTCTTGGAGATGAACACGAGAGTTCAGGTAGAGCACCCAATTACTGAAATTATTACAGGATGCGATATTGTAAAAGAGCAGATAAGAATAGCAGCAGGCGAGAAACTCTCCTTCACCCAGGAGGATGTGGAAATTAGAGGGCATGCCATAGAATGTAGAATAAATGCAGAGGATGCGGTAAATGATTTTATACCATCTCCTGGAAAAATAAAACATTACAGGTCACCAGGAGGTCCTGGAATAAGGTTAGACAGTGGAGTTTATGGCGGTGCAGAAATACCACCATATTACGATTCCCTTATAGCCAAACTTATAGCCTATGGAAAGGATAGAAACGAGGCAATAGCAAGAATGAGGAGAGCTCTATCTGAATATATGATTATCGGTATAACCACCAACATTCCATTCCACAGAGCAGTTATGGAAGAGTCGGATTTTATAAAAGGAGATATATCTACACACTATATTGACGACCATGCGGAATATTTGAAAAATAAAGTAATTAAATATGCAATGGAAGCAAAAGACGACGAAAAAAGATACAGCGATAAAATATTCCACGACGATAGAAAAATTGTGGCTCTTGCAGGAGGATTAAATGCCTACATTACAAGCATTGCAAGTAAAAATGTTGATAAATACGATAAAAAATACTCTGAGGACTATAAAGATTAACTATAAAGATTAATTAACAATAATTATTTATTTTTTTATTTACAATTTCTTTTTTATGTGATGTTTTTTAATGTTTCTAAATGGATATTTTTATATATTCTTAATCTTATTTTATTATAATAATACATTATGATGGATAATTTATAATTTAAAATTGGAGTTTATAAGTGGTGATAAAAGGATGACAATTGTTGATAGAGCTCATGAGTATCTTGAAAAAATTGAAAAATCAGACATAAATGCATACATACAAATTGATAAAGAGAGAGTTTTAAAAGAAGCGGAAGAGCTGGAAAAAAACGAGAAATTAAAAAACAAACCACTTTATGGAAAATTAATCGCTGTTAAATCAAATATAAATGTTAAAGGATACACAATATCCTGTGCTTCAAAAACTCTTGAAAACTATGTGAGCTCCTACGATGCCACGGTGATTAAAAAGATAAAATCACAAGGGGGGCTTGTAATTGGAATGACCAATATGGATGAGTTTGCAAGCGGAAGCAGTGGTGAAACATCCTATTACGGAGCTACAAAAAACCCAAACGCAGAAGGTAGAATTCCAGGAGGTAGTAGTTCAGGAAGTGCCGCCGCAGTAGCTGCTGATTTATGCGATATGGCACTTGGAAGCGATACAGGGGGAAGTATAAGAAACCCTGCATCACACTGTGGTGTTGTTGGATTTAAACCATCATACGGCGTAGTAAGCAGACAGGGATTATGCGACCTTGCAATGAGTTTTGACCAGATTGGACCTTTAACAAAAAGTGCAGAGGATGCCCTTGTTTTAACAAATGTAATTAAAGGATTGGATATTTCAGACAGCACAACGGTAAATACTCCAAAATTCGAAAAGAAAGACATAGGAAATTATAAAATCGGAATTGTAAAGGAATTCATGGAAGTTAGCGATGAAAAAATAAGAAACAAGATTGAAGAAGGTATCGAGGTATTTAAAGACCTTGGATGCGAAATTGTGGAATTAAGCTATAAATACACCGATTTGGCACTTCCTACATACTACTTAATAAATTATGTGGAGTTCTTCTCGGCAACAAGAAAATACGATGGAAGAAGATATGGATATCCAATTGAGGAAGCGTGTGGTGAGGAAGTTTTAAGAAGAATTCTAATTGGAAAGCACATAAGTGAAAAAGAATTCAGCGGAAAATACTATAAAAAAGCATTGCAGGCAAGAAGGTTAATGAAGATGGATATGTTAAAGCTCTTTAAGGAAGTTGATATCATTGCATCACCAACAGTTCCAAAACTTCCACACAAGATAGGGGAGGAGCTCACCCCAATGGAAATGTATGCCTACGATGTTTTAACAGTTCCTACAAATATCTGTGGAATATGTGCAGGAGTTGTTAAATGTGGAGATATAAACGGCATTCCAGTTGGATTGCAGATTCAAGGAAAGCCATTTGACGATGAAAAGGTATTAAGTGCTATGATTGAGTTAGACAAAATCACAAGGTGATTTTGTTGCTCGCTTGCGTAGCAAGCGATTCGAAAATAATTATTAAATTATATAAATTATTAAATTAATTGAAAATACCTATAATTTTTTTATAACTATCATTACATCCTTTTTTTAGAAAAATTAAAAAGGCAAAAACATGACCATGAATGAAAAAGAGGTTTTGGATGCATTAAAAAAATATCGGGAAATGGATTTAAAATATGAGGACGGCAGAATATTAGGTTCCATGTGCACAAAACCCCACCCCATTTCAAAAAAAATAAGTGAAATGTTCTTTGAAACTAATTTAGGAGACCCTGGGCTATTCAAAGGAACAAAAAAATTAGAGGACGAAGTAATACAAATGATGGGGAATTTTTTAAATAACAACAATCCATTTGGATATATAATATCCGGTGGAACAGAGGCAAATATCACCGCCATGAGAACCATAAAAAATATTTCAAGAAAAAAAGGCAATAAAACCACTACGGTAATAATTCCTGAAACTGCACACTTTTCATTTGAAAAAGCAAGAGAAATGATGGATTTACAGTATATAAAGCCCCCATTGACCGATTACTATACAATGGATGTAAAATATATTAAAGATTACATTGAAGATAATAAAAACAATAAAATAGATGCAATAGTTGGTATAGCAGGATGCACAGAACTGGGAACCATTGATAACATAAAGGCAATTTCAAAACTGGCTGAGGAAAATAGCATATATCTTCATGTAGATGCCGCATTTGGTGGTTTTGTAATACCGTTTTTAGAGGATAAATATAAATTAAACAATTATAACTATGAATTCGATTTTTCATTAAATGCCGTATCATCCATTACAATAGACCCACACAAAATGGGACTTGCACCAATTCCTGCTGGTGGGATACTATTTAGGGACATTTCATTTAAAAAATATTTAGATGTTGAAGCGCCCTATTTAACGGATATTCATCAGGCAACACTAATTGGAACAAGAACAGGTATTGGCGTGGCATCCACATGGGGCGTAATGAAACTTTTAGGGGAAGAAGGATATAAAAACATAGTATCCGAATGTATGGATAAAACCTATTACTTAATAAAAAAAGCAAAGGAGTATGGATTTAAACCTGTAATAGACCCCGTTCTTAATATTGTGGCTTTGGAGGATGAAAATCCATCAGAAACATGTTTAAAACTTCGTGAAATAGGATGGTATGTATCAATATGCAAATGTGTAGGAGCTCTCAGAATAATAGTGATGCCACATATAGAAAAAGAACATATTGATGAATTTGTAGAAGCTCTCGCGAGCGTTAAAAAGAATTAATAAAAAAATTAAAATTAAAAAAATAATTTTTTTATTACTTATTATTTAATTTATTCATTAAAGTATTCGTCGTATTCTCCGTTATCGATTAATTTATGAACTTCCTTAGGGTCTTTACCATCAACAGTTACACCCAATGAAACACAGGTTCCAATTACTTCTTTTGCAGCATTTTTCAAGTTGTATGATAACATTGATTCTCTTTTCATTTTTGCAATTTTCACTGCCTGCTCCATTGAGAGGTTGCCTACTATTTTATGTTTTGGTTCTGTTGAACCCTTGTCAAGCCCTAATTCTTTTTTTATGAGGGCTGATGTTGGTGGAATACCCACTTCTACTTCAAAGGATTTATCATCTGTATTTACAATTACTTTTACTGGAACGCTCATTCCTTCATAATCCTTTGTTTTGTCGTTTATTTCCTTAACAACATTCATAATATTTACGCCAAGCGGTCCGATTGCTGGACCTAATGGTGGCCCTGCTGTTGCTTTTCCACCAGTTACTAATATCTCAACTATCTCAGTAGCCATTATATTCACCTCAATTTACATCGTGTTTATAAATTAAAACTTACATATTTAACTTTTTAATCTTATTGTCCATATCTGTATTTAAAACTTACTATGTATCTTTTAAAAAAAGATGCAATTATAAATAAATAATTACTAAATGATGATTACATTAAGGAGGGAATCATATATGATAATTTTTATGTGTTATATTTAATGATTCTTAGATACAATTTTAACCTGTTCAATTCCAACAGTTATAGGAATAGGCACTGCGGCGTCCATTAACTCCAATGTTATTTCTTCTTTATGCTTATCTACTCTTGTGACTCTCGCCCTCTCTCCCTTAAATGGTCCTGCAACCAATTCTACTACATCTCCCTTATCGATGCTTTCTATTATCTTTGTTGGAGCCAGTAGATGTTCCAATTCATCTATTGAAGTTTCACCAGGGACGATACCCTTTACTTTAAATGTTTTTCTTACCAAATCTTCAACTGCTCCTTTGTTTGGGGCTTCCACAAGAATATACCCCTTTAAATCTTCTGTTGCTAGTATAGAATATATTTCAATCTTTTCTTTTTCAGCCTTTGAGGCTAAAAACTCTGCAACATTTTTTTCTTGACCCGTAGTGGTTCTAACGGCAAAAATCATAATATATCACCAGATTAAATGATAAAAATTAGACGAAAACCTTCGGTTTTCGTTTACTCGCTTATTTCGTAAGCGATTAGAATAAAAACTTTTAAAATAGAATTAAAAAATCTTTAAAATAAATAGTTGTTAATTATATATAATTTAATTTATTAAAAGAATCTATAAAATTTTATTAAAAAATGTTTGATATATTATATATATCTTATGGTTTTATGAGTCCTTTTAAATAAGTAATTGGTACATGTATTACAAAACCGATAGCACCAAGAAGGCATATTCCAAGACCTGTAACTTTGGATACATTCAAAAATTCATCCCTAGTAGGTTTTCTTGAAATCATCAACACTCGTTTACATTGATTTAAAAATGATTTCAATTCATCAAATTTAGCATTTATTTTTGCATTATTGATGTTATTAATATTATTATTAGAATTTTTTTTCTCTTTTGCCACGATACCCCTCTATATATTAATTAAATTGTTGGAAGGTCAATAAACACTTTCTTAGTGCCCTTTGGAGAATTAAATGGAGTTATTCCAGAAGACTTCGTTCCGGTAATTATCAGCAATACTCTCAATACGTTCTCAGAATTTTCGTCAATTGTTGTTCCCCAAATTATTTTTGCATTCTCATCCAATCTTTCTGAAACTGTTGAAACTATTTCTTTTGCTTCTTCAAGACTCATATCCTCAGGACCAGTTATATGCACTAATGCACCAGAAGCCCCATCTACATCAACACATAGTAAAGGACTATTTAAAGCCATGTTTATAGCTTCTTTCGCCCTCTTCTCAGAATCACTTTCGCCAATTCCCATCATTGCTATACCGCCATTGCTCATTACTGCCCTCACATCTGCGAAATCTACGTGTATGTCTCCAACATTCTGAACTAAATCTATCATTCCCTTTACCGAATTTATTAAAACCTCATCTGCAACTTTAAACGCTGTCCTCAAAGGCATATTCGGAACTATCTCCAATAATTTATCATTTGGAATAATCACAATTGTGTCTGCTGCTTCTTTCAATTTATTCAGTCCAGTAATTGCATTATCCATCCTAACTTTTCCTTCCATTGAAAACGGCAGTGTAACTACTGCAACAGTTAATGCACCCATTTTTCTAGATATTTCTGCCACAATTGGGGCTGAACCAGTTCCTGTTCCTCCACCTAAACCGCATGTGATGAATACCATATCCGAATCTTGAAGTGCTTTTTTAACATCCTCAGCATTCTCTTTTGCGGATTCCTCACCCTTAGTTGGGTCTCCACCAGCACCCAATCCTCTTGTAAGATTTTTACCTATCAATACCTTTTCATCCGCTTTGGTTTTTATCAACTGCTGAGCATCAGTATTTATTGCTACGGTTTTTGCATCTTTGATTCCTTCAATTGTAAGCCTGTTTATAGCATTATTTCCTGCACCGCCGCATCCTACTACGGTAATCCGAACTTTTGATTCTTTTATCAACTCCAAAAGTTCTCTATCAACATCGGAGAGATTCTGCATATCTTCATGCAATGGATCATCTTCAACCACTATATTCTTTAAGAATTTCAAAGTATTACCTCCTAATGGTTATAACCTTATATACTTGATAATTATATTATGACCATATCTTTAAGTAATTCATTAATTAAATAATTATAATATAAATAGGTATATTATTAATATAAATTAATATAATTAAGATATATACAAATAATAAATAAACCAATCATTTTATTTTTAAGTTTATGATAATATAATAGACATATTAAATTTATAATTTACGATTTAATTATTATGTGTAATGGAATACACATTATTAAACTTAACGGTGAAACTATGATATCATCAAAAGCAAGAGAAGACGCTAAGAAAAAGATTATTGATGTTGCAAACCATATGTACGACTGTGTTCTTAACGGCAAAAGACCAAAACTTAAATTTCCAGTTAGAAGTTTAGCAAATGCTAAGTTTGACCGGGAAAGGGGAACATTCGTATTGATGGGCAAGGAAAAAGAGAGAACCTTAACAGTTAATCAGGCTAAAATATTTGCACAAACTGTAAAAATGATGGAATTTTCAAAAGATTTACTTGATACAAATGATTTTTCAACACTGAGGGAAGCATATTACGTTTCAAAAAACTGGGGAGAAGCAAGATTTGATGACCAGCAACCTTCAAATAGTGTCATAGAAGACCTTGAAGCTGCTTTGGACTTTTTGAGGGAAGAACTTGGATTCATACCTGAAGAAGATGGTTCTTCTGTTGTTGGACCTCTTAAAATCGTAGATAAGTCCCCCGAAGGTGAAGAATTAAAGATAGATTGTGAAAAATTAGGAAGTGGTGCCTATAACATCCCAAACGACATTACAAGATTGGAATTTGAAACAGATGCAGATTTCATATTAGCAATAGAAACAGCAGGTATGTTTGCAAGATTGAATGCTGAAAAATTCTGGAAAAAACATAATTGCATTTTAGCATCCTTAAAAGGTGTTCCAGCAAGGGCTACGAGAAGATTTATAAAAAGATTAAATGAAGAACATGGACTCCCTGTTTTAGTATTTACAGACGGTGACCCTTATGGATATCTTAACATTTACAGGACATTAAAGGTAGGAAGTGGTAAAGCTGTTCATTTGGCTGAGAAACTTGCAATTCCTGCGGCAAGATTGATTGGTGTTACTCCTCAGGATATTTTAGATTATGACTTACCAACTCATCCTTTGAAAGACCACGACCTTAAAAGATTGAAAGACGGTCTAAAAAACGATGATTTTGTAAAAAGCTTCCCTGAATGGCAGAAGGCATTGAATCAGATGCTTGAAATGAAGCAGAGGGCAGAACAGCAATCTTTGGCAAAATACGGTTTAAAGTATGTTGTTGAGGAGTATCTTCCAGCAAAGATTGAGGATAAGAGCACATGGTTGCCTTAATAATAACTATTAAATATTAAATAATATAATTTTTATTTTTAATAATATTATATCATAACATATATTCATGTTATTTTGATTTTTTTAAATTAGGGGAAAATATGGCTAAAAAACCGATTATAGCGAAGCTTTCAGACGACAGAGTTTTGATATTCAACAGAGACGGCATTTCAAGATTAAATGCAAAAGGATATGGCGAATTGAATGATAATTTTTTATCCATTTCATTGGTTGAATCGCTATATTTAGTTTCCAAAAACTGGATTAAGGTTAAATCCAAAAAAGATAGATTTTTATCTTTTGAAGAATTATATGATTACGCACATAACATTGATGAGAGATTGTGCATAAAATATTTAGTTTATAAAGATTTAAGAAACAGGGGCTATACAGTAAAAACTGGCTTAAAATACGGCTCTGATTATAGATTATATAGTAGGGAAAATATCAACGAAGTTCATTCCGAATATCTTGTTAAAGTTTTTTCCGAAGATAGACCCTGCGCTATTTCAGAGCTCACTGGGTTTGTGAGGGTGGCACATTCCGTAAGGAAAAAACTTATAATTGCCATTGTAGATGATGATGGCGATATTGTTTATTACAACATGGGATACTTGCGACTTTAAAAAAGAGATGATTAATATAATTAAATAAAATAATTAAATAAATTACATAGATAATTAAATAAATAAGGTGATATTGTGAAACTTATGCCTGAAAATGAGAAAAAACTTATTATGGATATCTTGATGAAATATGGGATAAATAAAAAAGACGCAGAAACCACAGCAAATATATATGTTGAGGCAGATTTAAAGGGTTTTACATCACATGGAATTGGAAGATTCCCACAAACAGTGGTGGGTCTTGAAGTGGGAAACATCAAACCAAATCCTGAAATGAAAATAATAAAAGAAAGTCCTGCAACTGGGACAATTGATGGAGATATGGGATTAGGTTATGTAATTGGTGAAAAGGCAATGAATATGGCAATTGAAAAGGCAAAAAACGTAGGTA
This sequence comes from Methanothermococcus jasoni, assembly GCF_049075655.1. Classification (GTDB taxonomy): domain Archaea; phylum AGJL01; class Methanococci; order Methanococcales; family Methanococcaceae; genus Methanofervidicoccus. Next base: position 482,330 of record NZ_CP157522.1, read on the forward strand.
TTGGTGCAGTTGCCACTGTTAATGCAAATCACTTTGGTATTACCGGACATTACTCAGAAATGGCACTTAATGAGGATTTAATAGGCATTGCCATTACAAATACAGAACCTGCAATGGCTCCCTTTGGAGGAACTGAAAAGATTTTAGGGACAAATCCAATAGCAATAGCAATCAAGGGGAAAAAATATACATATTCCCTTGATATGGCTACTGCATCCATTGCCCGGGGAAAAATACTTGAAGCTCTAAGAGTTGGAAAAGAAATTCCAGAAGGCTGTGCTGTGGATAAAGAGGGAAATATAACTACAAATCCGGAAAAAGCACTGGAAGGATGTATTCTTCCATTTGGAGGACCTAAGGGCTATGGTCTTGCGTTGGCTATTGAAATCATCTCAGCAATCGGCGGAGCTCAGATGGGAACAAATGTAAAGGGAACCGCAAATCCAACGGACAAATGCACAAAAGGAGATTTCTTTATGGCAATAAATCCTGAATTCTTTGGAGATAAAGAGGAGTTTATGGAAAAGGTCGATAATCTTGTAGAGGAAATAAAAAACTCAAAACCAGCGGAAGGATTTAGCATATTAATTCCAGGGGAAATTGAAAAAATGAATATTGAAAAAAACAAAAATGGCTTTGAGATAGACGATGCATTGTATAATAAATTAAAAGATATTTGCGATAAAAATGGTTTAAACATTAACGAATACTTTTGAAAATATATTTATATATTATCCTCTTAATAAATATTTGGTTATACAAGTTGGAGGGAATTAAATGAAAATAAACTATAAAATAATAGCAATTATACCTGTGATATTGACTATTATTTCAGGCATTTTTGTATATGCTCATGGATTAAAGGAAAGTATAGACGTGAGCGGAGGTACTGAAATAACAATAACTGCTCCAAATAATGTGGATATCAACAAATTAAAAGAGATACTTCCCACAGGAGTTGAGGTAAAAAAATCTCAGTCAGTATCTGGGACATTTATTATAATAAAAGCTGGAAAAGATGTGGATACATCCCAAATCGATACGGCATTAAAAAATTTCTTTAATGTGGATGATTTGAATAAACTCCAATACTCCCAAAAACAAATTGGAGCATCGTTAAGTGAAAAATTCTGGAAGGATGGATTTAAAGCTGTTGGATTTGCATTCATATTTATGGCTATTGTAGTATATCTCGTATTTAGGACTCCTGTCCCTAGTGCTGCGGTTATACTTGCAGCCGTGTCTGATATCGTGCTTGCAATTGGCGGTATGAGTTTATTTGGAATACCAGTATCAACTGCCACGGTTGCAGCTCTACTTATGCTTATCGGATACAGTGTTGATACCGACATTATGCTCACCACAAGGGTATTAAAAAGAAGAGCGGGAAGCCTAGATGAAAGAATAAATGAATCCATGAAAACTGGAATGACCATGTCCATAACAACCATTGTGGCTATGTTTGTGCTATATTTGGTGGTGTCCTATATTGTGCCGGCTGCGAGTTTATTGAAAGATATTTCCGCAGTCATATTGTTTGGTTTAATTGCGGATTTAATGACCACATGGATGACCAATGTAGGTATTTTAAGATACTACGTTTCAGAGTATAAGGGCAGAAAATGAAATGGGCCATAATGGTATAAATCATACTAAGAAAATTAACAAAATCCCTTCGGTTTTGTAAATCAGAAAATCCAAAAGATTCACTTCTAAAAGAAAAAAGGAAAACGAATTATAGATATTGAGGGATATATTATGAAACTATTGAGCGATAGTAAAATATTAATCCTAATCGGATGTATCATTCTATCGATACTTCTAATCTCATTTAAGGGCATTTCATTTGGGGTTGATTTAAGTGGGGGCTCTACAATCGTATTAAAAACTGACGAACCCCTTTCAGAGCAGAACATGACCGTGGTTACTACGATATTATCAAGTAGATTAAATGCAAATGGTTTAAGTGATATTACTGTTTATCCCAGGGGAAATGACGAAATAATTGTTGAGATACCCAAAACTGCTGATTTAGATAGAATAAAAAAGATTCTAACTCAACAGGGTGTTTTTGTAGCTAAAATAGACAACATTACTGCATATACTGGGCAGGATGTGGCATATGTTGAAGAACCTGGATTAACACCATCAGGATATGGAGTAAGTTTTAAACTAACTCCCGAAGGGGCAGATAAATTTGCAAAAGTGGCTTATGGAAAAGGAGGACATGCCGTAGAGCTCTACATGGATGGTAGATTAGTAAGCAATCCTACACTTTCTCCAGGATTGGCAGATGGAAAACCACATCCAGACCAGATAATCACTGTTGCAGGAAAAAATCCAACCAAACAGGATGAAGACGAAGCATGGGCAATATATACTGCATTAAAATCAGGTTCTTTACCAGTTAAAGTTCATATTGAATATGTAAGTTCCATATCACCAACACTTGGAGAAGAATTCATTAAGGGAGCGGCAATAGCAGGATTGTTTGCATTCTTAGCAGTCGGGGCAGTTGTTGCAATTAGGTATAAAAAGCCTATGATTGTTTTACCTATACTTATAACCTGTGCCTCCGAAATTTTAATCATACTTGGATTTGCATCGGCAATTGGCTGGAAACTTGATTTAGCATCAATTGCTGGAATTATCGCCTCGGTTGGAACTGGGGTTGATGACCAAATAGTCATAACAGATGAAACACTTTCAAGAGAGTCAAAAAGAGTCAAAAAAAGTATTAAACGAGCATTCTTTATTATATTTGCAGCAGCAGGAACTACAATTGCCGCAATGCTTCCATTGTTTGTTATGAGCATTGGTATGTTAAAGGGATTCGCCATTACAACAATAGCTGGTGTATTAATTGGTATATTGATTACAAGACCTGCATTTGCAAGAATCGTTCAATATGTCGTGAAAAAAGAATATTAATATACATTATTATAGAAAATATTTTTTATCTTTTTTATCTTTTTGTCATAAACATGGCGAGAATTGAAAACATTTTTGTTTAATTTAATTTATATGATTTAAAATAAATTTTTTTATCATCTCAACCCATATTAAAATAAATAATAAATAGGAGATAGGATGATATTGATTTGATGATTTTTCTATAAAGAATATTTTAAAATTACAGTGATGTGCATGAATATAAAAAGAATTTTAAAAAATATATTGTTGTATGGGACCGGTATTATTATAATATTGTTGATAATATGGCATATAGGCGTTAAAGAAATAATTGCTGTATTTTTATCAATGAATATATATCTTTTTTTATTGGCGACATTTATCTATTTTCTAACCATTTTTATTATTGTGATGCGTTGGAGGTCCCTACTACAAATAAATAATTACAATGCAAAACTTAAAAATTTATTCCTATTAATTGTAATGGGACAGTTTATAAACAATATAACTCCATCCATGAAAGGTGGAAGTGAGCCATTTAGAGCATATTATCTCTCAAAATTAGAAAATATTCCAAATCATGTTTCATTTTCGAGTGTTGTGGTTGAGAGATTATTGGACACCATGGTATTCTTAATATTAACATTTTTTGTAATCATATACTTCATAATACATGGAATCATCTATGCAAAGGAGCTCATATTTATATGGATTACCATTGGTGGATTAACAGCCCTTGCTTTATATATCATAATGCATAAAACATTAGCATTTAAAATTACATTAAAAATAGTAAAAATTATATCAAAATTTTCTTCAAAAACCATAAATGAAGATAAAATAAAGGAATCCATAAATCGATTTCAAGATAACATAAAATTTTTTAAAAACAATAAAAGAAAAATAATTATGCCATTTATATTATCATTTGGCTGGTGGTTTCTTGATATTTTAAGGATATACATATTATTTTTAGCAATTAAATGCAATATTTCACTTGTGGCAGTATCCTCAACATACTTAGTATCCCTCCTTATAGGCATTCTCCCAACATTGCCTGGAAGTCTTGGAACCTCCGATGCTGTAATGATTGCCATGTATTCGCTGTTCAATATTCCTTATTCAAAAGCTGCTGCTGGAACGATTTTAGATAGAATAATTTCCTATGGATTAGCCACAATAATGGGAGCTCTTGCATTTAAGATAATAAAAAAGAAAATAAAAACCAAAAAATATAAAGATATAGGAATATAAAAACTAAAATGATAAACTAATTAACGATAAACTAATTAATGACGAATTAGCAATTGGTGAGACTATGATAATCAATATTACCACTGGAAGAATGATGAAATCCCTTGAAGCGTTTAAAGGTTCAAAACCAATTTATGATAGAAATGGGCTTTTAATTGTAAGGGGCGTTTGTAGGGATAAGAATTTTGAAAACTATGATTCAATTAAACAATATCTTGAAAGTAAATTAAAAGAAAATGGTTTTGAAATTGTAGATAATGAAGAGATGGTTTTATTTATGGAAAAAATTGATGAAAAACTTGGGGAAGAAAGTGATATATATCCTGATACTTTTGGATTTGAGATATTGAAAAAATCTTTTGAAGATATGGGATGCGAATGCGATTACGCCATTGGAAAAAAGGGAGAGCTCATGCTTGGAATAAGTTTATGGTATGACAAAATTAGAGGAGCTCCGAAGTTTGTAGAAGTTGTTTGTTGCTAAATTAGTTATTTTTCTTTTTGTTTTTTTATATTTTACGATAAACCGCCGAGAAAGCCAACGATTTTAATCGTTATACAAAACATAGTTTTGTAAAATCTCTTATGAGATTGGATGAGAGGCGGACATTATATCGGCTAGTAAGTAGTAAAATATAAATATGTGAAGATTAGTAGTAAGTAACGCTACCAGTCCAAGTATCTATGGGTAGGGTTATCGAAAACTCTACCGCTGGTAGTGTTTGGAAGTTCAAAAGGTAGCCCTGAATCTCCTAAACGGGGATAGGGGTAGTGGGTTTGGCCACCGTGTAGGGTTAAACCCTACTAAAATTAGACGAAATCACTTCGTGATTTCGTTGCTCGCTTACTACCGTAAGCGAGAACCCAACGAGTTCACTCGTTGGAGTAGGTCAGATTATTATTTTATTAATTCATTCCTTGTTTTTTCAATAAATTCGATGATTTTATCAATTCCTTCATCATTTTTTATTGAGGTCAATAATACATCCATATTGTCGTTTAATTGTTCTGCATCATTTTTCATCTTTACAGGGTCAGCACCGACGGCGTCTGCAATATCTATTTTATTTATAATAGTCAAATCTGCGGTTTTAAATATCATAGGATGCTTTTCAACTGTGTCGTCTCCTTCTGTAACGCTGACAACCACTATTCTTTTATGTGTTCCCAAATCAAAATCAGCAGGACATATCAGGTTTCCAACATTTTCTATAAATAATATATCGATATTGTCCAAATCTAAGTCCGGTAGAGCATGTCCAACCAAATGTGCATCCAAATGACATTCTTTTCCAGTATTCAGAGGTATAACCTGAACATTGTGATTTTCCATTCTTTCTGCATCGTATTTTGCCACTACATCTCCTGCAATACAGCCTATATTATATTTGTCCTTTAAATTTTCTATCAATTTTTCTATTAAAAGGGTTTTTCCACTTCCCGTTGCACCCATAAAATCAAAGGCAACTACATTATGCTGATTTAATAATTTTCTATTTTTATCGGCATGTTTTTTGTTTGCTTTTAGTAAATCTTTTCCTATATCCAATACACTAACAAAATGCATATCATCACCCAAGTTATTTATTATTCCCAAATTGGAAATAATGATATTAAAACTTATTTATTACAAACATAAATAATAGGATGAAGTTAAAATTGTTAATATATCATGATTAATATATTATTATGAAGTAATATCATCATAATAATTAAATAATAACATTGTGAGGCGTAGGTTAATTATTCTTTTCATGGAATTCTATAATTCAATAATAAATATAATTTAATAGGTGAAAATATATAAATATATTGTGGTAATGAAAATGTATATATAAATGAAAATTAGTAATATCTTTTAGGGACAAACATTGGATATAATATTGTAAAATTTATATTTAATTAATTTACTTTTTAATTTTGGTGAAATAATGAATTATATGGACATATTTAAATTTAGCCCCGAGGAAATTAAGGATTTAACTATTTCAACCTTTGCCATTGCATTAATATTCGCATGGTATGGCAGAGGAATACCCCATATAGATTCTTGGTTTATATTGCAGTTCTTGATAGCAAGTTTTACGGTTGGGAGTGGATTTATATTGCATGAGCTCGCCCATAGAACAGTGGCTCGTCATTTTGGAGCATGGAGTGAATTTAGAGCATGGTATGAAGGATTGGTTATTGCATTGGTATTGAAAATAATAATGGGCGCTACTTTTATAGCCCCTGGTGCAGTTTATATTTATAAAGATTATCTAACCACAGAGGAAAATGGACTTATATCCATTGCAGGACCTTTAACAAATGTTGCCTTGGCATTTGTGTTTTATATATTAAATATTCCACTAATATCAAGTTTAGGTTTCCATGTTAATTTATTCCTTGCAGCATTTAACATGATACCAATCTACCCACTTGATGGAAACAAAGTTCTAAATTGGAATCCTTTAATATGGGGCGTTGTGGCTATTCCTTTATTTTTATGGGCGTTGGGAATTTTTTAAATCTTATCCTATTTCATTCTAAATATTCATTAATCATTAAAAAATAAAAAGTTGAAAATATGAGATATACAATTACAATCATTGGATTATGCATCATAATATATTTATTTGGATTATTTTCCAACAACTTAATATATCTATTATTATTTAATCCGTATTATGCCCTAAACATGCCATGGCAGTTTATAACGAGTATATTTGTCCATGCAAATTTTATGCATTTGTTTGTCAATATGTTTGTATTATTTTTCTTTGGCATAAAACTTGAAAGATGGGTTGGTGGGGCAAATTTTATAAAAATATTTTTCATATCAGGTATTGTTGGAAACATTGCATATCTCCTATATTCCGATTTTACCAATCTATACATTCCGGCTTTGGGTGCATCAGGTGCGGTTAGTGGTATCTTAGGAGCTCTCACAGTTTTAGAACCTAACATGAGAATTATGATATTTCCATTTCCAGTTCCCATAAAACTCAAAACTGCAACAATATTATTTGCAGGATTTGGAATATTATGTCTTATGTTCTCAATATTGCCAACAATAGGACATGCGGCTCATCTTGGAGGGTTATTCACGGGCATGCTATTTGGAAAAATATTTAAAAGGAAAATGAACTACCCATCATATTACTGACCATTATATCTATTAATTTTGGGGATAGTATGGAATTTGAACTTTGGATAAGGATTATAAAGGAAAGTATAGACAAAAGGAACATAGAACCTTGGAACATCAATATCGCAGAAATAACCGATGAGTATATCAAAACAATTAAAGAGCTTAAAAAATTCGATATACGGCTATCCGCAGATGTTATTCTCGTTGGTGGAATATTATTACGGATGAAATCTCAGATACTTTATGGAGAATGCGAAAATACATTTAATGAAGATGAGGAGTTTGAGGAGGAGTTCCCTGAAAATTATGATGAATATGATGAATATGAAGAAAACTACGATAATGATGTTATTGTAAATACTGTCAAAGAAAATAAAAATAAGGGTGATACCACTACTAAAAATACTAAAAGCAAGCAAATAACATTTAACGATTTAATTAACACTCTAAAATCAGAGCTTAAAAAGGTTAAAAAAACCAAAACAAGACCAAAAAATAAAAGAGAAACTCCAATTTATAACATTATAGAAGAAATGGAAGAAGAATATGACATTTCTGATTTGATGGAAAATTTAATGTCTGAACTTAAAAAAGAAGGGGAGCTCATATATCAAAATAAGTTTTCTAACAGAAAAGATATTGTAAAAAATTTCTTACCTTCCCTTTATCTTGCAAATGATGGTAAAATTGAAATTTTTCAGGAAGACATCTTTAAGGACATAGTTCTTAGATGCAAAAATTAAATATTATTGTATTTATTTATTGTTAATTATCAATATTATATTTTATATTTTTAGTCAGTATATTACTACATTACTATATTCATGTATATCGTAGTGTTTTAAAACAACACATCTCAGTAAGATTTATATAGAAGTTCATAATCATATACATACCGTTAGAGTAGATACTAAACAATTATGGGATTATTAATAAAAAATATTAAAAAAATTGAGGTGATGGCATGGCAGCAGGTCAGCCAGTAGTTGTATTACCAGAAAATGTAAAAAGATACATGGGAAGAGATGCTCAGAGAATGAACATATTAGCAGGAAGAATCATTGCTGAAACCGTAAGATCCACATTGGGACCAAAGGGAATGGACAAAATGTTAGTTGATGATTTGGGGGACATTGTTGTTACAAACGATGGTGTAACAATCTTAAAAGAAATGAGTGTAGAACACCCAGCTGCAAAAATGTTAATCGAAGTTGCAAAAACCCAAGAAAAAGAAGTTGGGGATGGAACAACAACAGCTGTTGTTATATCTGGTGAATTATTAAGAAAAGCTGAAGAATTACTTGACCAGAATGTTCATCCAACAATCGTTATCAAAGGATACCAGTTAGCACTTGAAAAAGTTCAGGAAATATTAAAAGACATTGCTATTGAAGTAAAAGCTGACGACAAAGAAATGTTAAAGAAAATAGCAATGACATCAATCACAGGAAAAGGTGCTGAAAAAGCTAAGGAAAAATTGGGGGACATAATTGTTGAAGCTGTATCAACAGTTGTTGATGAAAACGGTAAAATCGATAAAGATTTAATAAAAGTAGAGAAGAAAGAAGGAACATCCGTTGATGAAACAGAATTAATCAGAGGAGTATTAATCGATAAGGAAAGAGTAAATCCACAGATGCCTAAGAAGGTAGAAAATGCAAAAATTGCATTGTTGAACTGCCCAATTGAAGTTAAAGAAACAGAAACAGATGCTAAAATAAGCATAACAGACCCTGCAAAGATGATGGAATTCATCGAACAGGAAGAAAAGATGTTAAAAGACATGGTTGATGAAATAAAAGCATCTGGTGCAAATGTTGTATTCTGTCAGAAAGGAATTGATGACTTAGCTCAGCACTACCTTGCAAAAGCAGGAATCCTTGCAGTAAGAAGAGTTAAAAAATCAGACATAGAAAAACTTTCAAAAGCAACAGGAGCAAACATTATTACAAACATAAAAGACTTAACAGCAGACGACTTAGGAGAAGCTGGACTTGTATCAGAAGAGAAAGTTGCTGGCGACGCAATGATATTCGTTAAAGAATGCAAGCATCCAAAAGCAGTAACAATCTTAGTAAGAGGAACAACAGAACATGTTGTAGATGAAGTAGCAAGAGCTATCGATGACGCAATAGGCGTTGTAGCATGCACCATAGAAGATGGTAAAATCGTTGCTGGTGGTGGAGCAGCAGAAGTAGAATTAGCTATGAGATTAAGAGACTACGCAGACACAGTAAGCGGAAGAGAACAGTTAGCAGTTAGAGGATTTGCTGACGCATTAGAAGTAATCCCAAGAACATTGGCAGAAAATGCTGGTTTAGATGCTATCGAAATGCTCGTAAATCTCAGAGCTAAACATGCAACAGATGGAAGCTCAACATATGGATTAAATGTATTCACAGGCGAAGTTGAAGACATGGCTGAAAATGGAGTTGTTGAACCATTGAGAGTTAAAACACAAGCTATCCAGTCAGCTACTGAATCAGCAGAAATGTTATTAAGAATAGACGATGTAATCGCAGCTGAAAAATTGAGCGGTGGAGCTGGCGGAGATGCTGGTGACATGGGCGGAATGGGAGGTATGGGCGGAATGATGTAAGCCCCCATCCCATTACTTTCTTTTTTAGAAAAATATATTTATAAATTTAAATAAACTATATAAAAAAGGATAATAAAATAAGAATAATAAATTATCTAATATCTCTCAATTCCTCCTATATTTTTCACAACTTCCAAAAATGATTCTTCCAATGCCTTCAAATCATCTTTTTTATAGGAGTATATTCTAAATGTAATGCTTTTAAATCCATTTTTAATATTACTTCCTTCATATACATCTATAATTTCAATATCAAACATGCAGTTCAATAATTTCAAAATAATGTCTGGATTCACTTCTTTTTTGAATAATACGGATATATCATAATAATATTTTTTTAAATTTTGTTCTTTCCATTGTTTTAATTCCTCATCATCCATTAAAATTACATTTGCCACATTAATTTTTAAATCCTTTCCATTTTTATCTATAATTACAAAATCATCAACAATATTTTTTACAATCCCAAAATGAACTTTATTTGAATATACATGCCTTAATCCAATTTCTTTACCTGTTGATTTTTTAATTCTCTCGATTTCTTCGGTAATTGCACCAACTGCCTTATTTGAGTAATTCATACCCCTGATGGTTTCATTTCCAAAGTGTTTAGCAGCTTCTTTCATTATATTTGCAAATGATTCTCTGTCCTTTTTTTCCACTACCTGTTTTATGTTATTACATTCTTTTATAAATGTTTCATGAATATGTTTTATTTGTGGATTGTGCATCTGAATATCTGCATATAAATAAGGATTCTGACCAATAATCCTTGCTATGATATTTATCATGAGCTCATATATTGGTGAGGCATATTTTCTTGATTCTTTAATATTTATGTCCAAGTCCTTCAATGTTGCACCAAGAGTGATATAGGCATAATGGGTTAAACCTTGAACAACACCCATAATCCTGTCGTGCTTCTCAGGAGGTATTACAATAACCCTTGCCCCTTCTTTTTCAAGGAAATTTTTTATTTTATCGAACCATGGATTATTTTTATGCTTTTCGGAGGGCGTAAGTATTACAACCTGTCTTTTTAATGAAGGAGTAGCTGGCCCAAACATTGGGTGGGTGGGAATCACACAAACGCCATCTTTTGCATATTTTTCCATGGCTCTTGATGGAATTTCTTTTATTGATGTGATATCCATCAAAACACAATTTTCCCGCACGTGTGGAGCTATTTCTTGAATAACCCTTTCAGTAATGTTTATGGGAACTGCAACCATTACTATGTCCCCAATTTTAGAGGCTTCAATATTGTCGTTGGTGTATTTTACACCCAATTCTTTTTCAACATTTTTACCTTTTACCACATCTCTTCCGGTAACTACTACATCAAAACCTTTATTTTTTAAAAATCTTGCAAACCATTTTCCTAGTCCATCCGTTCCGCCGATTATAGAAATTATCATAACAATTCCTTCATGTGTTTTTATAATTATTAATAATACTCATAATGATACCTATAATAATACCTATAATATGTATTGTATTTTTATATTTATAATGGCATGACCAAAAAGTTTATATATTAGAATTGTATTTTTAATGTATGGAATTAATAACATGTATTAATGTGCCAGGGTAGTCTAGTCCGGCGAGGCAGCGGACTGCAGATCCGCTTCAGAAGGGTTCAAATCCCTTCCCTGGCTTTTCTGAAAGAATGTGAAGAAATCAAGCAAATCTCGAAAGAGATTTGCGAGATTTTATTTTTATATGGTAATATCGATTAATTTAAATATATTATTATAAGTTTAAGGCTCTTTCGACTATGGCTTAACCTTTTTAAAGAGTGTATTTAGATTTACAATTTTAATATTATTCATAAGTATTAATTAAATTAATACAGGACATAATATTTTTTTTAGGTATATTGATACCTTAAATCAAATCGATAAGTTTTTATATTATTTTATAAAATAAATTTATTACAAAAATTGAGGTGATATATTGAAAATCGCTATATTGGGAGCAGGATGTTATAGAACACACGCTGCATGTGGTATTACAAACTTTTCAAGAGCAGCAGAAGTTGCAAAAGAAGTGGGAATACCTGAAATCACAATGACACACTCTACAATCACAATGGGGGCTGAATTATTACATTTAATCCCAGAAGTTGATGAAGTTGTAGTTTCTGACCCTTGCTTTGCAGAAGAGCCAGGAATCGTCGTAATTGACGAATTTGACCCAAAAGAAGTTATGGAAGCTCACCTAGCAGGAGAGCCTGAAAAGGTAATGCCTGCTATTAGAGATGCTGTTAAGGCTAAGGCAAAAGAACTTCCAAAACCACCAAAAGCATGTATTCATTTTGTCCATCCAGAAAAAGTTGGATTGAAAGTAACCTCTGACGATAGAGAAGCAGTAGCAGATGCAGATATTGTAATTACATGGTTGCCAAAAGGGGGAAGCCAGCCAGCAATTATTGAAAAATTCGCAGATGCTATAAAAGAAGGAGCAATTGTAACACATGCATGCACCATCCCAACACCAAAATTCGCAAAAATTTTCAAAGACTTAGGAAGAGAAGATTTAAACATCATTTCATACCACCCAGGAGCAGTTCCTGAAATGAAAGGACAGGTATTCTTATCAGAAGGGTTTGCATCAGAAGAAGCTGTTGAAAAACTCTACTGTATAGCAAAAACCGCAAGAGGAACTGCATTCAAAATGCCTGCAAACTTAATCAGCCCTGTATGTGATATGGGTTCAGCAGTTACTGCACCAGTTTATGCGGCAATATTAGCATACAGAGATGCAGTTACAAACATATTGGGAGCTCCTGCTGACTTCGCTCAGATGATGGCAGATGAAGCTATCACACAAATGTTGGAATTAATGAGAAAAGAAGGCATTAGAAACATGGAAGATAAATTAGACCCAAAAGCTTTAACTGGAACAGCAGACAGTATGTGCTTCGGTCCATTAGCAGACATCCTTCCATCAGCATTAAAAGTTCTTGAAAAACATGGTAAAGATGACAAATGCGATTGTGGATGTAATATAAAACCATAATCATTTTCGTTGCTCACAGATTTGTGATTGCACGGCAATATACTTTTTTATTTTATTTCCTTTTTATTTTTACTAATGAAAACTATAATTTACAGTTTTGGTGATGCAATGAATTTTTCAAAAATAAAAAGCAATTTTCAAGATTTAAAAAATGGAGAAATTGATGTAAAACAGGGATTACTATCAAAAGAAGATGCTTTAAAGTTATTCGAGATTACCCATTGGAAGGATTATTTAAAATTATTTAGTATTGCATCAGAAGTAAGAGATTATTTTAAAAAAGAGATAGAAATTACATCAACAATACATATAACGAATATCTGCAAAGTTCATCCAAAATGTCTATACTGCGGTTTTGCGTCTGGAACTTCAAAAGAGGGATACTACACACCATTTAAAATATCAGATGAGGAGATAAAAAACTCCGCTATTGCAATAGATAAAAGTGGGATATGTCGTGTAAGTTGTTCATCTGCCCACGGTTATGAAGGTGGGGAAGTATTAAGAGCTCTAAAGATAGTTAAAGAAAATACCAACTTAGAGGTTTTAGTAAATGCAGGTGCAGATTTAACAGAGGAATCCATAAAAGAAATGAAAAAATACGGCATAGACACCATTTGCTGTAATTTGGAAACTACAAACAAAGAATTATTTAAAAAAATAAAGCCCGGGGAAGAATTGGAGGATAGAATAGAAGTTTGTAAATTGGTTAAAAAATACGATATAGAACTATCATCAGGTTTATTATTGGGGGTTGGAGAAAGTCATGAGGATAGAGTAAATCATCTCCTATTTTTAAAGGAGCTCGATGTTGATGAGATACCAATTATGGGATTCAATCCATACAAAGGAACCCCTATGGAAAACCATCCAAGATGTTCTTCATTGGAGCAGGCAAAGACCATTGCAATTGTAAGATTGATGTTTCCAGACATAAGAATTACATCACCAACCCCGACGATTGGGGCTGAGCTCATGCAGTTTGCACTGATGGGAGGAGCAAGCAACATAGCAACAGTAATTCCTGATAATCATCCTATGAATATAAAAGGAGTGGGAAACCCAAAAACAGGAAATTTAAAGGATGTAATTAGAATGATTAAAGAATTGGGTCTAAAACCAAAAATAAGGATGGACTAAAATTATGCAATATAATAAAAATAAGGGGGATTATGAGGGGAATTAATCCATTCATCTTAAATTTAATTGTTTTAACATCAATAATTGCATTAATTGGTTTAGTGTATTTTTTTATGAGCTCATATATTATATTACTTCTCACTGCAATTTTGTTTATATCCTTAATAATTTATGCTTATTCTGTTATAGAAGTGATGGGGACAAATAAGGGAAAATTAGTTTATAAACCTAAATTAAACCTATCTAAATTGAGATATGATTCAGTTATGTTTATAATATTTATGATTATGTTTATACTACATTCTAAAGAAATCATATCTATGAATTTATTAATAATATTCATTATATTGTATTTCATTTACAACCATTTGGGAAATTACATTATTTGGAAACCTCCTATTAAAGTATATGAAAAAGGCATTGTTTTGGGAGATACTGCTTTTTATAAATGGGATGAATTAAATATAAAAGATGAAGGGGATAAAATAAAAATAAAGATAAAATATTATCCAAAAGAGGTTGTTTTAGATAAAAATATATTAAAGGGTGTAGATTATGAAAGGGATTAATCCACTTTATTTTAAACTAATAAACTCAACCACCATACTATTAATTTTAGTGCCTTCAATGCTTCATACTGTTGATTTTAAAACTGCTATTTCTGTGGCAATATTATTGGGTGCAATTATTTTAATAGTTATATACTACAATTGGAAAAAAATTTCAAAAATAAACAAAGGAAAAATAATAAAATCAGTAAAGGGAAAAATTGGAAATTGGCATTATCTTTTGGCTGGACTGTTGTTGGCAGGGGTTGGGGGATATTTAGTTATGGCAATTTCATGGACTATGGCATTTATCATACTATTGGGATTTATCATATCTGATTTTAATCAATCCTACAATATTACGATTTATGAAAAGGGAGTAGTATTTGATGGTTTGGCATATTATGATTGGAATGAAATTAATAAAATTGATAATGGAGGTAAATTAACATTTAAAATAAAAAATATTCCAAAAGAAATAGTTATTATAGATAAGAATTAGGTGAATTACATCTCCCTTGCGGGAGGGCTTCCTGCTTCATTGAGCTTTCGCCCTCCACAGGCACAACGGACTCTCCCAGCCCTGACTTTATATTATATCTTGGCGTAAATTCGTAAATCCATCTTATACTTCCAGAGTATTTTATAACAAAAACTAATATAAATATTTTTCGTCGGATTTCCGAGCGATAGCGAAGGAAAGTAATGAAATGCGAAGCATTTCATCTGATTTCATCCCCTCCCTTACGGAAGGGAATGTCTGAGCGATAGCGAAGACATTTATAAATTCCGAAGGAATTTATCAAACTTCACGCAGACATTAGTTAAAACAAAAAGGTGGTGTAGTGATAGGGATAAATCCAAATAAATTTAACAACATAAAAATTATTTATTTTGCATTTTATGTGGGGGTGTGGATTTTTCTTTATAACATGGGAGCTCCTACATTACCAATACTTATCTTAATCATTCCAATAATTGCCGTTATGGGACAGTTGCGGAGTATGTTAAATAACGCAAATAAAGGAAGTTTTTTGTATGAAGTTAAATATCGCTCAATAAATGGTAAATATATATCTATTGCAGTATTGATAGGAATATGTTTGGTATTTTTAAAATATTGGTTAATAAAATATGGAGTAATACCATATAATGGGGAATTTATAGTTTATTTTGGAATATTGATGCTTATTATGTTAGTTATAATATTGCTTGGAATAAAATATACGCATTTAAAGTTTTATGAGAAGGGCATAATATACAATAACACCGCCTTTTACAATTGGGATGAGGTAGAGCTCACCAAAGATAAAAAAGTTATGAAGTTGAAAATAAAGGACAGTTCAGAGGAAATATTGATTAAAAATCATTCTTTTAAATTAGATGAGATTGTGGGATATTATGAAAGTTGGAATTTACCCAAATCAAAGATTTGTGAATTGCCGAACGGCAATAACCAAAATGTATAGGGATATTGCAGAAATAATTGGTATTGAAGATTACGATGTAGTTAATCCATACAACAATAAACTAAAAGAACATTATGATTTATTGATTATTTCAAAAGGATACAAAGAAAGAGTGGAAAAATTAAATCCCTATCCGATTTTTGAAATAAAATCCGCCACATTTGATGATTTAATTGAAAGCATGAATGAATTAAAAAAGTTGAATGTAGGAGCTCCGGATAAGATAGAAAATTACATTGAAACTATCAATAAAAAGAAAAATAAAATTAAATCCTTAGAATACAATAAAAATGTAAAGATAAACTCTGAAACTGAATTTATAAAAAAGATTATAGTTGATTTAGGCATTACTCCCTCAGATGATGGAATTTTGATAATTCCTGATTATATGATTGATGAAGATGATGATAATAATTACAATAAAATAATCCTAAATACTCACAGATACGATTTAAATACTCTTGAAAGAATTGAGGATAGGTATTTATCAATTATAGAATCAATTAATAAATTGTAGTGGTGGAACCATGAAAGATATGATAAAAAATGCAGTAAATGACTTAGATGCCTGTTTAGAATTGAGAAAACAGGTTATTGAAAAAATAACAAAAAACAAACTATCTGAAAGTGATATAATTGAAGTGGTTGATGCAGTTGATGATTTAAGCATTGAAGAAATCCAAAAGCTTGGAAGTAATTTTAGAAAATTCCCTCTTGGATGCGATTTAGTGGAAATTGGCATAGGTCCATGTGCTTCATCATTGACTTTAACGGAGCTCATGGAGAATTGTATTTTAACTGACCATTTGGGATTCCCAATACATATATGCTCCTATGCACTTGGAGATATTGCGGAAAAAGAAGGCATGACACCGTTGGAGGTTTTCAAAACTATCCATGGTGAAATTGAAGTTCCAATTGATTTAGACCACTTTGGAAAATACGGAGCAATGAGATTTCCAAAAGAAATTACCCACTGTTATGGGGATTGTTATTACAAAGGACCGCCATACATAGGATGTCCGAGGGATAGGATACATAAACGACTTATCGACAAAGAAAAAGAATATTCTTATGAATTTGACGACTGGATAAAATTGTCCTCTACTGTATGTATTAATGTTGTGGAGGAACAAGGTGGGGAAGAGCATGCCGCACCGTTGGATGAGATGAAAGTTGTTGCAGAAGCCGCTAAAAAATATGGCAGAGGATTGGAAGGCATATTCCATATTGGAGATGGATACGACGACTTAATCACTGGTTTAAAGTCATGCATTGATATGGATGTGGATGTGTTTGTTGTTGAAGGAGCTCCGTTCAACCGTTCAAAAGATAGGTTAAAAGCATTTGCAAAGGCAGTTGCAGTATCCCGTATATTGGTAAAAGGTGGAGTAGTTGCCACCAATGGTGCCTATGAGGATGAATGCAGAATAGGGCTTAGAAGCGGTTTAAATGTAATATTAAGCGGTTTCAAAGGAAATCATCACGGTTATATGTGTGGCTATTCACCAAAAACTGCTAAACGAGGAAACTTTGGAGTTCCAAGAGTTTTGAGGATTATTAAGGAAGAAATCGAATATAATAAATTGGATACCTGCATACTAGATAATAACATATTGAAGGCAATAGCAAAGGGAAGCAAATTTTTAAACTACAATAATGAGAGCTTAATTTATCCAAATAAATTAGGCGGGCATTTTATTGGCGATGCTCACTGGGTAGCAGTTAAAAACAGCAATTTATACAATAATATCCACAGCAAGACAATTGACGACATTGGAGAATGGGATAAATTAGGTTTATTGGGTGGTAGATATATAGCATGGGGAATGGCAAAGGCGTTAAAGCCAGAAGAGGTTTATATTAGTGATGCTGACAAATGGGTAGAGAAAACCGCTGTAAAAATATTAAATGATGCTGGAATAAACGCCTATGGATGTAATGGAGACGATAAAAAAGTAATAGAAAATGCCGATAAATCCTTTATCACTTCATTTATTCCCGAAATAATTCTAAGAATAAAGAATAAAACTAATGCGGAAAGTTTGATTTAAAAAAAACATCCTCAGCTACCCCAGGTCTCATCTTATACAGCATCAGCAGGGATGACTCTCATCACCGGATGTTTTTTATATTTTATTTATTTTATTCATTTTTTATATTTATTTTCTCTTTTTTTATTTTTTACATTATAATTTTTTATCTACCACAAATTTCCATCTAAGTGGCTTTTTATTTTATCGTTGGTTGAATTATACATTCTTCCTATTTTAACTTTATGTATTCCATTTTCTAGTTTTTGTTTTTCTTTTATTGTATATGCAATATGGAGTTTTTTCAAATATACTAAAAATTCATTTAAATCCTCTTCACTATCTAAATATATCTCAAAATCTTCTGTAATCAATTCACCTTTTGAAATATTTTTTATAGTATCTACCATTGGATAAAGTATTGATTTTCCTATGTTTTTTGCTCTTTCCTCCATTTCTTTTTCGTCTTCATTGAATTCAAATGACTGATATCCCTCCCTAACTAATCTGCTGAACATAAAATCAATACCTAAATCATATACATACCTAAATGCCACAGATAAATCATTGCACTGGGTGTAGTGAGTGGTGTATTTTATAGGGTTTATTAACATGCCAGGGTCTTTTAAAACTACACCTTCCCTTTTTTCTTCATTTAGCTTTAATATTACCTTCTTTATGTGCTCAACATCCTCTTTATTAAATACTCCAATAGGTTTCACATAGGGGAGCTCATATTTTTGTAGGAGCTCCTCCTTTTCCTTTATTGAAAGTGGCTTATTTGTTTCCCTATGTCTTACATCAAATATATAAAACCCTAAATTTTCGATAATATTATTTTTATTATTGCCATTGTTCTTAATTAGTATATTATCAACTTCTGGATAATAATGAGGAACATAGGGATTGTTTAATCCTATCATCTCACCACAAAGCATTAAATCAGGATAATCGTCCAATATATTCGTATTTAAAAACTTTAATGCTTTTTTTGTCGTGAATGGACAAATTCGCCCTCCTCGTGTAATTGCCACCACTTCATTATCTACTTTTGCTATCCTCACATTGTATCCGTCCAGTTTTTCCTCAACAACAATTTTATCAATAAAGTAATTTTTTAATGTGGGATAAAGCATCATTGCACGCCTTATTTTTGGATAGCCCATTACAATATCCATATTATTATTTAAAAATAAAACCGTCCCCCTCTCAATATGTCTAAGCTTCTTTTTAAATAAAAGGTATTTTTTATTATTGTGCTCATCAAAAGAAATTATTTTTCTTTCAAATGCCTTTTTTATATCAGCTTCATCTAATTTCAACCTTTCCGAGACCTTTAAAATATCAATATCCATAAAAATCACAATTATATTTATTATATCTATTCACTTAATTTATGCTTATTTTATATTATGCTTATTTTATATCTTGTTTTTTATAATATTTAATTTCCTTAATTTTTTAGATACCTTACTAAAAAACAGAATATTCAATGGAGTTCCCAATTTTGTATAACATTTTGGCTCTTTATTCTTTTTTAGTGCCTTTAAAAATTCCTTTGGATTGTCTTTATCAAATTCATCAACTTCCATATATGCATTGCCGAGCTCCCATGGAAAATGAGAATCGCTCCCTACACCCATTAACAGATTATTTATTTTAGCATATTCATATGCCATCATATTTGGTTCATCCTGTATGCATCGACTATTAAAAACCTCGACAATATCAACTTTCTTAATAAATTCTTTATTATTTAACACATCAAACCTACACAGAGACCTCCTTCTCCTCCCATCAAATGGATGAGGTAGATAAATCAATCCACCCTGCTCCTTTACCTTATCCATAGCCTCAAAAATATCCTTTTCATTTATCTGTTCATTTAAAAATACTCCTATAAATTCTCCTTTTTCTGTGGCTATCTCCTCTCCCGGAATCCCAAAATCCACCTTTGTTAATACATTATGGTCTGCTATAACAGGCAGGATATCTTTTATTGAACAAACTTTTTTTAGAAGTTTTATGGGATTTATTGAACATCTGGAACATACTGTATGAACATGCATGTCAATTTTCATTTATTTTTCACCAAATAAATTTTATAAGTATAGTAAATCGACGAACATTTAAGGACATTCAAGGACATCTCATGTCGATTTACTATAATCCCTCATTCATTAGGGATGAATTTCTCTTTTATTTTACCTATCTTTTTATAAATATCATTTAAAAACTTATCCCCGAATATGAATTTTTTATTTTCCAATAATACTCTCCCATTCACTATTACTGTATCCACATCATTTCCATTTGCAGAATATACAATATTTGATTTTATATTATTGATAGGTCTTAAATGTGGTGCATTAAGGTCTAATAACACAATATCGTTATTTTCAAATCCTAATATTTCACTGTCAAAAGCCATCTTTAAAACCGTGTCAATATCTCCAACTGTTGGGTCCCATCTATGTGCTTTGTGAAGTAATGCGGTGATTTTCATTTCTTCCAAAATATCTAAATTATTGTTGCTCGCAGGTCCATCTGTTCCAATGGATACTTTTACGCCATCATTTAACATCTCCACAAGGGGCATAACCCCACCGCTTGCAAGTTTCATATTACTTCCTGGGCAGTGGGATACTTTCACATTATGCTTCGCAAGTTTTTTTACCTCATCCTTTGTAATCCATACACAGTGAGCTCCCATTACATTGCTATCCAACACTCCAATATTTTCCAAATATTCAATAGGTCTCATTTTTATATTATTCTCCATTTCCACTACTTCGTATCTAGTTTCAGATATGTGGGTGTGCAATAAGGTGTTGTATTCATCGGCTATTTCCTTACATCTAATATATGTTTCCTTTGAGCAGGTGTATGGGGCATGTGGGGCTATTGCTGGTTTAACTGTTTTTTCATCCTTATGTTCTTTTATAAAATTTTCTGCCATCTTTAAAAGTTTGTCCAAGTCCTTACTTTCAGGAGTTCCAAAGTCAATTATTGGAAAACTTATTACTCCCTTTAATCCAATTTCCTTTGTAGCTCTTAATATCTCTTCTGAAAAGAAATACATTTCATTAAATGATGTAATACCAAACCTCAGCATTTCAAGGCATCCCAATAGAGAACCGTAATAAACATCCTCTTTTGTGAGTTTTGCCTCATTGGGCCATATTTTATCATTTAACCAATTCTGTAAAATCATGTCGTCGGCAATTCCCCTTAAAAGGGTCATTGGAATATGTGTATGAGTGTTTGTTAATCCCGGCATTGCACATTTGTTCTTTCCATCGATTATTTTTAAATCCTTCTTGTTTAGGTTTTCCTTTTCCAACAGATTCTTGCCAATTACAATTTTTGTGTTATTGTCGTCATTTTCTTCTTTTATTAGGATATCGACACTTTCATAAACATTTAACTCTTTATCAACTGCGTAATTTAAATTTTCTACCAATATCATCATATTACCACTAAATTTGCAAATTATTTTATAAATATAATATTAAATTAAAAATAAAAAGATAAAAGGTTTTTTATAATATATAATACAACATATAAATTTGTTAATGTTTAAATTCGTTATTTCATTATTAAAATTCTTTGTTCATAAAAATAGTAATTTAAAGGATTCATTTATATTAGTGTGGGTCATATTACACTCTAACCTCTAATACCTTCATATAAGGATAACCTCTGGTAATGAGATTATATAGTGCTAAAACCTGTGCAGAAACTACTGCACAGAGACAGAATACTTTTTTACGAATATAACCTTTGATATTAATCCAAAACTTATTCATAAATCGGTTCTTTAATATTGAATTGGTGTGCTCTATTTTAACTCTTATCTTAGAAACTTCCGAAGGAAGTTTCTTTTTATTTTTCCTACCCAATCTCCGTGGATTATGTGCTGTTATTAGTTCATTTTTGTATAATTCTATCGCTTTTTTTTAAATCTTTTGAATCATAGCCTGCATCTGCACAGGACTTTTTGGTAGGTACTAATAATTTATCAGCTACTTTACAATCGTGAGTATTTGCTGTGGTAAATTCTGCTCTTAATGGTATTCCTAACTTATCTACTGCTAAATGTAATTTAAAGCCTTTAAACATTCCTACACTGTTATATCCTATCTTTCCCTCAATATCTGTTTCGTCTTTTATTGGAGTGCTATCGTATATTGACCATTCAGGATTATTTAGTTCAATATATTTATCACCTAATAAAGTAATTATTGCATGCAATTCTTCATCTAGGGATTTTTTCCATCTATCGATGGTTCTTCTACCAGGGCAGGATTTAAATCCTAATGCAGTTAAAATCTGTGGATTATTTTGTAAGTGTAATACTAACGCTCTATTTGAATGTATGCCTTTTAAAAAGGCATACACTAATAGTTTAAGCCTCAACTCTAAATTATATCCTTTTCTCCCTACCTTTCTTCGTTTAGGGATTCGGTCAATTAAATCTGATGTAATTATCTCATTTACCACTTCCTCAGCCTTCATATTATCGTCTTTTTTATAATATTATATTTAGTATAGGTTATATATTTTGACCCATACTAGGATTCATTTATATTTTTAAAACACGGTTTACTATGCTCTTTTTTAAATCTTAAAATATAATATTTTACTCCACATTTCTTATATAAATAAATACATCATATTTATTTCCTTCATTATCATAGGCATGGGTTTTTCTCCTGAAATAATATTCTCCCTCATCCTCATAATCGTCAAATATCTTTAATTCATCTTCTGATATGCCAAATAAAATAATTCCTTCGACAACTGAATTTTCTTTTTTCCTAATGCCGTAATAACCGATACTTTGGTCAAAAAACTTTTCAAATCCCATTATTTTTCCTTTTTTCATCTCTGGAATTCTATTTATTAATTCCTTTAACCTATCCTTTTTCATTAATTCTCCATAGGCAAATACATTAATTTTCGTAATATCCATTATATCCCCATATTTAGATGATTATATATTATCCCTTCTCTTATGCCATATTCTGAAATAATTAACTCCTTACACTCAAATAAGTCCATAATCTCAGATATTACTATTCCAGCAGAAACTACGGTTTCTGACCGTTTAGATGATATGTCATATTTATTTGAGATATCATCTGGTTTTAAATGTTTTATTTTTGATAGTATTTCATTTAACTGATTCTTACTTACCCTTCTCTTACCTATAATTTTTACCAATGCCCTTACACTACCACCTACTCCAACTATTTTATCAGATGTTGATGCTGGGTTAATATGTTTTTTTATCTTTTTCCGCATACCTTCTTCATCTACCAATACTCCGTTTTTAAAAAACTCTCCATAGTTCAGAGTGCCTAATGGGTAGCTATTATAATGTTTAATCTTGCCTCCTGATACACCGCATATTTCTAAACTTCCACCGCCAATATCAAAAACAAGACCCTCTGAAATGTCAGTATCCAATAAA
Source organism: Methanothermococcus jasoni (assembly GCF_049075655.1). GTDB lineage: Archaea > AGJL01 > Methanococci > Methanococcales > Methanococcaceae > Methanofervidicoccus. The sequence continues at coordinate 505,916 of NZ_CP157522.1, forward strand.
GCCCCATATGCTGAATACATCGCTTCCTCTTCATCAGATAATATTTTTATATCAAAAATATCCTTAGTTTCTTCCAAAAATTCTGATTTATTTCCTGCTATTCTTACAGCATATGTTGCAAAGGCTATTACCTCTTTTGGATTATATTTATCCAATTCTTCCTTAAAGTCCTTTAAAATATTTTTAGTTTTTAATATACCATCCTTTGAAATTATACATTTATTAAAATATATATGTTGTAAATAATTAAATAACCTTAAATAAATTGATTTTGTATATATCTTATTAATTTTACCGTTATTAATTTTATATATTACTAATTTTACAGTATTTGAACCTATATCCACTAACCCTACTGTTCCCTCCAATTTAACACCTTCTTTAACATCTTATGCTTATCGGTTTTATTACTTGACAAAATCCCTTCGGGATTTTGTAAGTTAGTAAATCCAAAGGATTAACTTTGAATTAATATACTAATTTCATCCATAATCATATTCTATTATTTAAATAGTTCTAATTTGTATATAAAATTTTCTATTTATTAAATATTAATTCATAAATTATGAACTTATATTATAAAATAAAAAATTATTAAATAATACACACACCCACTTAAATAACCAAATAACCTAAATTAGAAAAAACTATCCAATGTTATTTGTTTATTAAGGTTTTTGAGCTCATCCTTTGAAATTCCTAATGATTCCATTATCCGTAATACGGGCGGTAAAATTTGATTATCAATATAATATGATGTATCGTAATCTTTTGCATCCTCTGGAAGAGTTGCCCTTTCACTTATAGATTTATTTCCACTAATTATTATATATCCTATCACATCCCCTACTTTTAATCTCCCGCCATTTTTTAATATTTTTTTTGCCACTTCAACATGGGGTGCTGTGGTTTTATATTCGTTGATATCCTTTGTGAGCTGAGTATATATTATTAAATCCTTTTTATCGATTTTTCCATTTCTTAAATCTGTTATGGTGTCCCTTATAATACTTTTTGCCTTTTCAATATCCCCCTCTTTTAACAGGGTTTCTAAAACATCTCTTTGAGTTTTCTTTGCAATATTCGACCAGTCCCGCCTTACAAACTCTAATCCTTTTATTGTTATTTTATCGTTTTCGTCGATAAGTGCGTATCTCTTTTTTGTGATAAATATACCCCTTTTATAGTATCCTTCAAACTCTAACTCCATATCTTTTGGAAGTTTTTCATTTATTCTGTTTAAAAATTCATAGGTTTTATTTAATAGGGTTTTTTTATCGGTGTTTTTCTTCAATACTGAATATAATCCATCAGTGTCAGCATATATTACTTTAAATCCGTTTTTTTCCGCTTCTTCAATAGTTTTTTGAATATATGTCCTGCCCAAATGTGTAATTATTTCGGCACATTCCTTCGAATACCACCGAGCTCTTGGATAAGCCATATATCCATAATATGAATTTGCCAATGTCTTCAAAGATTTTTGCTCATAATTTAGCAGATTATAGTATTCAGAGTTATTTTTATATTTATCATCTTTTTTACTGTCTTTCTCTTTTAAAATTTTTTTAATATTTTTTCTCCTTTCAATCAAGTTCCTTAATACTTTTGGAATAAGTCCAGTTCTTCTTTTACAAAACCAATGACCCAATATCTTTTCAGATGTATCCTCACAGCATTTGCAGTCGATGGTATCAGGGCTAATATTGTAGCTTATTATGATGGAAGGGTAGAGAGCTCTGAAATCCATACTCACAATATTTTCATGCATGCCCTTAATTGGCTCCTTTACATAACCCCCTTCATAATATCCCCTTAATCTTTTTTGATATTCTCTGTTTGAAGGTTTATTTGGTGCTAAAAAGTTGTTATTAAATGAATGCTTTAATAAAAGATATTCAACCATCTGACTGCTTCCCATTCTGCTAACTTCGAATAGTGTTTGATTTACAATTCTTGAAAACATGACCTCCAACGGCAAAAAATATTCTCCAATTTTGTATGTATAATAAGCGTCTTGAAAAGAGTATTCAACAAGATTTTTATCCATATTATTCCACAGATTTGATATATTTTGATGCCCAACTTCTAACTTATGCACCCCAAAGAGCTCATAACTTACATCTTCCAATTTATATTTTGTTAGGTTTAGGGTTCTTCTTGCTATTGGATATAAATCAATATGCACTTTTCCCGGAATATAGCTTCTTAAATGAATTCCCCCTCGTGAAATCTTTATTTTCTGTTTTTTCTGTTTATCAAAAGATACATCTATTCCAAAATGCTCAGCTCTTCTTTTTAAATAAGGAAAATCAAAGTTATCGCCGTTGTAAGTGTATATTATATCGTAATCTTTTAGAATGTCAATTGTTCTTTTTATAAGTTCTTTCTCATCCATCACGAGCTCCACATATTCATGCTCAAAAGGTTTGTATGTTATTACTTTTTTTAAGTCCTTTGAACAAAAACTTGTCATCAATATGGGGTTTTTCTCTGGGTCAGGTTCTCTGCCTTCGCAATATACTTCCATATCAAAGGAAATGGTTTTTAATTCTGGTAGGTTGTTATTTGCTATTATTCTGTTTTCATCCTCAAAATCATTATAGTATGTTGTTGGGATTATATTTTTATCAATTAAATACCGCTTTGTAAATGGAATGTCGTGTTCATATATTTCTCCGAGCTCCTTTAATACTCTCAGTTTTGGAACATCTTTTGGATACTTTACAGTTATTTTTGTAAGATTCTTTTCAATTATTCGATTTTTTGAGTCATTGAGATTACTGTTTATAATAATCTTTTTTACAGTTTCAAGGTCTTCGATATAATTTAGGAGATTTTTTTTATCCTCATCACTACTTAAAAAGTCATTTATTTCCTTTATAGGGGCATCCACATAAAAATATGGTTTAAAATTATTCTCTTTTAAAATTCTATTTAGCAGATATAGGTAGATACATTTGTCTTCTGAATCGTAATTTATATCAATAAGGGCATCCATACTTACACCAAAAAATATAATAATTAACTGAATTTATCTGATTTCAGCTATTTAATATTTTTCCAGATGTTAATCTTCCTAAAATAATATATATTAATAAATATATACCTTATTGCTGTAAAATAAGTAGAAAATGGCTGAGAGTGATATTAATGAATATAGTTCAATCCTATATTACTGATGAAAAAGGAGATATTAAAGGAGTGATTTTAGATTATAAAGTATTTAAAAAGATTGAAGAGATGATTTTAGATTATGGCCTCTTAAAGGCGATGGAAGAAGTTGAAGAAGATGAAGAGATAGACTTAGAAACTGCAAAAAAGTTATTGGAATAGGGAGAGAATGGAAGTTTCATTCAAAAAGGCGTTTATTAAAGATTTTAAAAATTTGCCCAATAACATTAAAGAGCGAGTTAAGAAATTAGTTTTTGAAGAGATACCGAATAAAGCTAATATCTCCGATATACCAAATATTAAGAGATTAAAAGGGCATACTGGATATTACAGGATTAGAGTTGGAGATTATAGAATTGGTTTTAAATATAATAATGGAAAAATTGTTTTTTATAGGATTTTGCATCGAAAATATATTTATAAAAAATTTCCATAAGTTCAATATAATTAATAGTACATTATTTAGTGCCAACATCATATAAATATAATAATACTTTTTTGATTCAGATGAAATAAAAACTTAAACTTTAACTGAAGATTTTTTGGTGGTATTATGATAATAAAAGGTAATGTTCATTCATTTGGTGATGATGTAGATACTGATGCTATAATTCCAGGACCTTATTTAAAAACAACAGACCCTTATGAGCTCGCATCACACTGCATGGCAGGTATTGATGAGAACTTTCCAAAGAAGGTTAAGGAAGGAGATATAATAGTTGCTGGCGAAAATTTTGGCTGTGGAAGTAGTAGGGAGCAGGCACCAATTTCTATAAAATACACAGGTATTAGGGCGGTTGTTGCCGAGAGTTTTGCAAGAATATTTTACAGAAACTGCATAAATATAGGGCTTATTCCAATTACCTGTAAAGGGATAAAAAAGGAGAATATACAGGACGGAGATATTGTAGAAATTGATTTAGAAAATAAAAAAATAATCATTAACAATAAAAAATTAGATTGCGATGTTCCAAAAGGCATAGAATGGGACATATTAAGTGCTGGTGGATTGGTTAAATATGCTAAATTAAAGGTAAATAAGGAATAAAAAGAAAATAGATAAAAAATAAAATAAAAAGTAAAAAAATAAAAAACAAATAAATATAATGGTGATTTAATGGCAGATAGATTGGCTATTTTGGATTATGATAGGTGTCAGCCGAGAAGATGTTCAATGGAATGTATAAAATACTGCCCCGGAGTTAGAATGGGGGAAGAAACCATTGTTATGGATGAAGACATTGGAAAACCGATAATTTCAGAAGAATTATGTAGCGGATGCGGAATATGTGTAAAAAGATGCCCCTTTGAAGCTATTGCAATCATAGGTCTTCCAGAAGAGCTCACCGAAGATAAGATAGTTCATTCCTATGGTAAAAATAGGTTTAGGTTATACGGTTTAATAGCTCCAAGAGAAGGAGTAGTTGGTATATTAGGACCAAACGGTGTTGGTAAATCCACAATATTGGCAATATTAAGCGGAGCTCTCATACCAAATTTAAACAATATCGATGAAGAACCAAATTATGACAAGGTAATAAAACACTTCTCAGGAACCGAGCTCCAAAAATATTTTGAAAATTTAAAAAATGGAAATATTAAACCTGTCCATAAACCACAGTATATTGATGCTCTCCCAAAGGTTGTAAAGGGAACAGTTGGAGAGTTGTTAAAAAAGGTGGATGAGAAGGGACTATTTGATGAAATAGTAGATACTTTGGAAATAAAAAACATACTTGATAGAACCTTCGACCAATTGAGTGGAGGTGAGCTCCAAAGAGTGGCAATTGCCGCGGCATGTTTAAGGGAAGGGGATATTTATTACTTCGATGAACCATCATCATGGCTTGATGTAAGGCAGAGATTCAATGCTGCAAAGGTGATTAGAAAAATATCAGAAGAGGGCAAAAAGGTTGTTGCAGTAGAACACGATTTAATAGTTTTGGATTATCTCTCCGACCATATACATATTATGTATGGTATTCCTTCTGCCTATGGGGTTGTAACTCACCCAAGAGGAACAAGGGTTGGAATAAATACATACTTAAATGGTTTTCTAAGGGAGGAGAATATAAGATTTAGAAAAAATCCAATAGTATTCGAAAAAAGACCGCCAGCAAATTATTCAAATAGACCGTTGCTTTTGGAGTATTCAAAGGTTTCAAAAACCCTTGGCAATTTCAACCTGTCCGTTGATGGTGGAACAATACACAGGGGAGAAGTAATAGGTATATTGGGACCAAATGGTATAGGTAAAACAACATTTGTAAAAATACTCGCTGGAATTGTTAAACCTGATGAAGGTAGTGTTTCAAGTGAAGATGTAAAGGTATCATACAAACCTCAGTATATTTCCTCAGATTACGATGGAACTGTTAGAGACCTTTTAATGAGTATAGCGAATATAAACACATCATTCTATAAATCTGAGATAATAAAGCCGTTGAGCTTGGAAAAAATAATGGACTTTGATGTGAAAGACCTCTCTGGTGGTGAGCTCCAAAGAGTGGCAATTGCCGCATGTTTGAGTAGGGATGCAGATATATATTTAATAGATGAGCCATCGGCATTTTTAGATGTGGAGCAGAGGTTAAATGTATCAAGAACAATAAGAAGAATGGCGGATGAAAAGGATGCGGCAATGTTTGTAGTGGACCATGATATATTATTCCAAGATTATATCTCTGATAGATTTGTCGTATTCAGCGGTGAAGCTGGTAAAATTGGAAAAGGCTCTTCACCATTGGATAAAAGAAGCGGCGCAAATAAGTTTTTAAAAGAGATGAATATAACATTTAGAAGAGACCCCGACACAGGAAGACCAAGAGTAAATAAAGAGGGAAGTCAGAGGGATTTATACCAGAAGGAAATTGGGGAATATTACTATGTGGATGAGTGAATGGATTGATAAATAACCATAATATATAGATTTATAAATATAAATTTTAATTCTTTTAAAACAGTTGCAAATATTTGCAACTAATTGTTTTTTTAAAATAATGGTTTTTAGGTGCTATATTTAATATTTAACACATATTATTAATATTCTAGACATGAAACTATTGTTAGAACTGTTTCAGATGGTAAAGTATATATACTAATAATGCAAAGTGTAATTTGTGAAAAAAATTAAAAATCCAAAAAAAATTGAGGGTGAAAAAATATGGCAATGAGCTTAAAGAAAATCGGAGCAATGGCAATTGGAGGAGCTATGGTAGCATCCGCATTAGCAAGCGGTGCGATGGCAGCAGCTACAACATCAGGAGATGTTGCAGGATTCATGAAAAATGTAGTTAAAGACGGACAGCCAAACGTAGATATTGTAGTTGGTTCAAACGCAGCAGCAATGGACGTTGTTTCAGCAGCTGACGTTGCAGCAAAAATCGGTTCAATGTGCTACAAAACAGGAGCAGTTACAGATGGAAGTGCTGATTTAAATGTTCATGTTTCATCAGATGCTAGTAAAGTAGAGTTCAACACAAGTAGTACTGGAAATATGACATATGCAGTAACTCCGGATGATGGGGATTATCCATTAACAAGCGGTGTAAATTATAGTGGTAAGACATATTACGCATCTAACGACATTACAAAAACATTATCCACATTGATGAAAATTGATGATGTAGATTTAAAAAATATTTATTCAGTAAATGATGACGATGGTATTGAATTAGGATTTTTCGCAATGAAAAATGAATCAAATGAGATTGGTGTTGATTTAGTAGGTTATGCATCAATAGTAACTGCTGATTCCTCATTAAATACAAACAATACATACTTAGCCCCTGGAGTATTGATACCATTCTTAGGACAGCAATACATGTTTGTTAAAGCAGATGCAGACAATGAAGATTTAATAATCGGAAAATTAGCATATGATGGAGTATTAGGGGAAGGGGAAACCCAAGATTTAGGAAATGGATACACGGCTAAAGTAAAGACAGTATTGGAATCCACTACAAGTGGAGCAGCTCCAAAAGTAGATGTCCAAATATTAAAAGATGGTACTGTTGTAGCAGAGAAGTTTGATTATGCCAATGCTACAAAACCATTGGTATTAGTTAGCGGTCCTGTGGGAATAATAGTTACAAATGCATATAAAAACGTAGCAGCAACTACAGGATATGCTGATTTATATTTAGTGAAAGATGTAAAGAAATTACACTTAGGAGATAAGTACGAAGGAGATTACAAAATATATGCAGTAGTTCAAGATCCAACTAATAATCAAATAAAAATTGAAAAAACTACCGATATCACAGATAGCGGTGTGAGTATAAAAGGCGAAGGTAAAGTTAATAACAAGGTAATTTGTGGTATTGCATTAGTAGATGATACAGATCCTACAAAAGATGACAATATATTAAGCTCTAAGGGAGATGAATTCTCAGCAATAGATAATTACTTTAAATTAAAAGTAGATAAAGTTGTTGATTCTACCACTGGTACCTATAAAATATATGCTTATTCCGATGTATCAAAAGAAGCAACATTAAACATCGGTCAAAAAGAAAGTGTGTTAAATGCAGACATTACATTAAAAGGTCTCAAAGCAGATGCACAGCAAGCAGTTCCAGTAACAGCTCCAATTGCAAAATTAGACACAGAAGTTTCATTAGACAGCGGCAAAAACTTAATCTTAATTGGAGGACCTGTTGTAAACAAATTAACAAAAGAGCTCCAAGATGCTGGTAAAGTTTCAATCGACAACACAAGCCCAGCAACATTAGCAGTTGTAGATGACAAAGTATTAGTTGTTGCAGGTGGAGACAGAGACAAAACAAGAGAAGCTGCATTAGACTTAATCAAAAACTACTAAATTCTTTAACTTTTTTCTTTTTTTATTTAATAATATATTTATTAATTTAAATAATTAGATTAAAATTTTTAAATAATAATGCCCATAATGAGAAGAATCTCATTAAAAGTGAAAAAAACGATATAGATAAATTACTATAAACCGCCAAGAAGGTTCCAACAGCTTTTAGCTGTTGGACGAAAGGCGGTCATTATATGAAAATAAAATATAACCAGTCCAAGTATCTATGGGTAGCGTTTGTAAATACTCTACTGTCTCAGAGTTTGGAAGTACATAAGGTAACCTTAACCTCCTAATGAAGATAGGAGTAGTAGGCTTGGTAATTTAATAGGGTTAAAACCCATAGCGGGGCGAAGATTTGAACTTCGGATCTCCGGGTTATGAGCCCGGCGGGATGGGCCTGGCTACCCTACCCCGCTTCTTTTAACTTACTCGCAAAATAAAGAAGTAATATGTAATATATAAAGTTTATTGTTATGTGGTATAATTAAGCACAACCGTATCTATTATTTAAAAAACATCATACCAACATAAATCGCCAATATTATCAGCATCATAAGAAAAAACATCTGCTGACTTCTAACCATTTTTTTTCTCTTTTTTAAATATTCTTCTTTGCATTTCTCAGAGCAGAACACTTCCTCAGGCGGAATAGATATTCCACAATTTAAACAATGTTTATGTTTTTCCATAAAATGTCACCAAAATTACTTATTACTCATCTGGAACTATTACAGTTCCATGATGCTCACCAGTTATGGCATTTAATATTTCACCCGGAGCTCCTTCAATTACCACAGTTTTTAATTTTGCCCTATCTATAATCTTAGATGCAAGTGGGTCGATTATGGACGAAGAGCCTGCGGCTATTGATGCAGAACCTGTAATATTTAGGAGCTCTTTTGTTGTTATTTTTGTTAGTTTTTTTGCATCTTCATATTTTCTCGGGTCTTTATCATAGACTCCATCAACATTTGTAGCTATAACCAATAAATCTGCGTTAATATACTCTGCCAGTGAAGCCGCTACTGCATCTGTTGTATGTGCAGGATGAGTCCCACCCATTACAACGATTTTATTTAGATTTAAAATCAATTCTGCTTCTTTAAAGTTTTCTGGAACCTTTTTTATAACATAATTTCCAAGAGCAGACATCAAAAGCATGCTGTTCATTCTTGTGGCTAGTATTCCTATTTCATCACAAAAAGCCTCATTTGTAAATTCTCTGGCAACAGAAATGTAGTTTCTCGCAGTATTTCCGCCGCCTACTACTATGCTCAATTCATTGCCCATGTCTTTTATTTTTTTAAATACCTCAGCATATTCTTTTAACTTATCTACCGACGCTCCTTCTTTTGGCATTACAACCGAACCGCCCAATGCAAAAACTATCCTCATATTAAGACCTCTATATTAATTTGTAAATAAATATAAAAGTTAAAATTAATTTCTAAAAATTTTATAAACTAATATTATATAAATTATACACTCATAACATAAAAATAAGTATCAAATTCTGGAAAAATAATAAAAATAGAAATAAAAATTAATTAGATAGATGCAAAGTAATTACATTTTTAATGCCATTTTTACATCTTCAGCTTTTACTGTTTTTCTACCAGCATGTTTTGCTAATTCTGCGGATTCTTTTGCAATATCCATTGCAATGTCTTCTAATGCTTCAACTAATACCTTAGCTGCTTCTTCACTTACTCTTTCAGCACCTGCTTTTTTTAATATTCTTACTACTGGTGCAACTGGAAGTTCTGCCATCATATCACCTCAGGGTTTTGTATTTTTAAATTTAGAAAAAGATATATATAAATCTTTCGGAAATAATCCATATTTAATCCTACATTCATCATATATGAACTACCCATTATTTGATTACATATATTCAAGCACTGAGTCAATTAATTAATCAATAACATAATAATAACACGTCCCCCTGACCTACTCCAACGAGTGAACTCGTTGGGTTCTCGCTTACGGTAGTAAGCGAGCAACGAAATCATGAAGTGATTTCGTCTAATTTTAGTAGGGTTTAACCCTACACGGGTGGCCAAGCCCACTACCCCTATCCCCGTTTAGGAGATTCAGGGCTACCTTTTGAATTTCCAACCACTACCAGCGGTAGAGTTTTCACTAACCCTACCCATAGATACTTGGACTGGTAGCGTTACTTACTACTAATCTTCACATATTTATATTTTACTACTTACTAGCCGATATAATGTCCGCCTCTCATCCAATCTCATAAGAGATTTTACAAAACTATGTTTTGTATAACGATTAAAATCGTTGGCTTTCCCGGCGGTTTATCGTAAAGTCATGGATATATTTTTATAAATTCATGTCGGTATAATAAATAGAGCATAATATTGTGGTGATACTATTAACATTAACAAAAAATTCAATAAAAAGGAGATAATTGAGTGGGCAGTTTTTTTAATTGTGCTCTTAATAGTTTGGACCCATGTAAATGTTGTTGTGTCCAACAGCATGTATCCTGTGATGGAGAGGGGAGATTTTGTAATCGTAGAAAATGCAAATTGGGAATTCAACCCAAACGATGTTCAGGTTGGAGATATTGTTGTATATAAAGCGCACTGGCCAAACTATAGGGAAAATAATATGGAATATATGACCAAAATAGACAATAAAACATTAATTGCATTTAACGGAAATAAGGTTAAACCAGTAATACATAGAGTTATTGAAAAAATAGAACTTAATGGTAATATTTATATTATAACAAAAGGGGACAATAACCCCACTTATGACCCGGAGCTCATATCCATAAACCAGATAAAACAGAGAGTTGTGTCGATAAATGGAAAACCGCTGGTAATTCCGCATATTGGATATATCTCAATATTACTAAAAGAATACATATGGTTGGTAATATTGATAATTATAGTATGGTATGCCTACGATTATTTAAAAAAGAAAAAATAAGTAGAGAAAACAACATTAGGAATAATAAAAAGAAAATAAAAAGAAAAAATTTAAATAATCTCTTTAAAGTATTTTAACAATGAAGGTGCTTTTCTTACTGCCTTAAATGCTATCTTTTTTACATCTACTTCTTCTAACTTTTCATCCATTGCATCAGCAAGTGCATTTAATTCCTTTTCAGTTAATTTTTGAAGAACATTTTTATATTTGAGCTCCGCCATTAAGATATCATAATATTTTTCCTTCCATTTATTTTCGTATTCAATTAATGCGTCTTTGGAATAATTATTATTTTTAATACTTTTTGCCGCCACTTCACCAGCCATGGAACCACAACTCATGGATAAATAGATTCCTCCACCAGACAATGGACTTATCTGTCCTGCGGCATCTCCAACAACCATAATATTATCATCCACAGTTTTTTCTATTGGTCCTCCAACAGGAGCTCCCCCACATTTAAATTCGATTGGAGTAGCATCTTTTAATCTTCCTTCCAATATAGGATGCTCTATAAATTCATTCAAATAATCTATTGCCTTTTTATTCTTGTCGATAACACCTAAACCAACATTTGCAGTATCTCCCTTAGGGAATATCCAAGCATACCCTTTTGGACATATCTCTCCAAAATAGAATTCCATCATTTCATTATCTAGCAATTTAACATTTGTCATTTCATATTCTGCACAGGAACATACCTGAGTTGGAATCTTTTTGGACTTTAAACCTGCCATTTCAGCAACAGAACTTTCAACCCCATCTGCTGCTATAACAATTTTTGCTTTTACAGTATATTCCTCTCCAAGATGATTGACCATTACGTCATATCCATCGCCGTTATGTTCCAAGCCCACAACTCTACTTTTAACTGCCACCTTTGTTCCCGCTCTTGCACTCCTTATGGCGAGATATTTGTCAAATATCTTTCTTTCCACAATATATCCGTCCGTTTTTCCTCCTTTAACCTCTATTTTTTTACCATTTGGAGCTATTAAATATCCTCCTTTTATGTAGTTTCTCACAAACTGCGGGTCCGGCGATATTCCAAAATCTTCCAACCTCGGAACTGCCTCTGCACACCTTACGGGCTCACCAATTTCCTGAGATTTTTCAATTAAAAGTGTTTTTGCTCCATTTTTAGATGCATAATATGAAGCCATACTTCCTCCGGGTCCTGCACCAACCACAACCACATCATACTCAGCATTATTTATTAACTCTCTCATATTATTCCTCCAATGCATTTAATGGACATACTATCATGCACGATTTGCAGCTATTACATTTTTCAGCATCTATAACAATTGTATTTTCTATCAACTCTATTGCGAGCTTATTGCACACTCCTACACAGGCTCCACAATATCCACATTTTTCATGATTCACTTTCATAACTATCACTTTGATAATTAAATACACATATAAAAATAGCTATTATTTCTTGTATTAAATTATATTTATAGATATTTAACATAATTTTTTATTATGTTATGATATTATATATTATTTAAAAAAGATATATCCTATTTTTATTAAAATTCTATATTCTGGTTATTTGCCAATCGCGGAACCATAGCCATTAACACTGCATTTTCACATAAATCCATTCGGTTAATACCGCCATTGGTTAAATATCCAATTATTCCTTCTTTCTTTCCTATATTTTTTACATTATATATTTTTTCAGCCACAACCCCACATTCCTCTCCATGTTTCATTTCTTTAACGAGCTCCGCTGGCACTTGAAATCCCTGCGAAGTTCCAATGGTATAATTCAATCCATCAAAAATGGCACAAACATGAACATCTAAATATTTTCCACCGATTTCAACAAGACCTGCCTCTATACCAATTCCATACAGTGAAGGTTTAGCCTCAAATGCATATTTTGCCCTATTTATGGCTCCTTTGGCTGTCTCATCAAATCCTATTGGCTGTTTTGATACTCCACTATCGGCATCAACCCCCACCACAAGAACACTTCCTATTGTTTTTTCCATTGCCAACTCAACAGCCTTAACTTTAACAGGATTTTCACTTCCAACAGAAACCACTCTTAATTTATGCCCTGCTGGACCTCCTCTTAATAATTTTGCCTTCTCAACACATTCTTCACTACCACACACAAAACTTCCAAAAAGGTAGGTTATTGCAGGAGCTCCGCATATATCACATTTTTTATTTTCAAACATCTTTACCACTTATTTAATTTATTATTATCATTAAGTTATTATTTATTTTATTAATTTATTTGTTATCCACTACTACTTCCACACCATATCTTATTACATTGTTTTTTCTTAAATATGTCCTATATTCTGCAATTTTATAGGGCATCTCCATTATATTTTTTGAATAATTAGAATCCATTGTAAGAGTATTTAAAAAACTTCTTAAATCATTTGGCGATTTTATATCGTATATATTCTCTGCACCGCTTGAAATTACAACGGGAGTATCGTATTTTTTTGCGAGAAATAGGTTTCTTCTAAATGCCCATAAAATTCTTGCCCTCTCGTAATATTTCTTTTCCAATAAACTCTTAAAATTCAGTTCAATTGCTACCCTGTGGGAGCTCCCCAATCTTGCAAGCACATGGTCAATACCATTGTCTCTTCTGTTTAGTTCTGGCGTGGATAAAATATCCACATCGTGCATTTCTAATGCCTTTCTACTAATTTTTATAACTCCACCTTCCACAAGTATAATATCCACTTTATTCCTATACTTTTTAACAACCTTTGATAACTCCTTTGAAGATTTTGATGGTATTTTTATTCCAGAATATATTCTTAAACCGTGTTTTTCACCATACTCCTTAACACATTCTAATTTTTCATTGTCATATCCATCATGATGCTGAACAGCAACTGAACCATACCATCCCAACTCTTTAAGTAGTTTAATGCCTTCTTCATCAAATATGTGATTGATATCTACGGGTTTAGTTATCATAATATCCTCTTCAAAACTGATGGAAAAATAAAATATAAAATAAATGAAAATAAAAAAGGAAGGATAATTTAATATATATTATATGTTTAAAAGCCATTAAAGCCATTTAAAATAAATATTCATGATTTATATAGTCTCCGAAATTCTAGATGTCGTATGCCCACCTATAAATCTGATATTAATACTTCATCCTATCTTGGGGAGTTCTCACTTCCTCAATTATTCTTTTTCCTGCGGCAACTTCATCTATACTATGTATTACACCGTTCATTGATTCTATTATTTCTTTTATTGGCTCATACTGTAAATCCATCCCTTCAATGGTAATTTTAATATTTTCTGTGGATTTATCTATTTCATAAACGGTAATATTTACACCATCTACTTCATTTAATGCACACAATTTTACCGCTAAATCCGTTAATTTGGGCTCATGTGTTTTTAAAACGTCCAACACTATTCTTCTTAGTCCCGGCAATTTCTACTCCTCCAATTCAGTTATATATTATTTATTAATAAAGTATTTAATTTGATATATATAGTTAATGCAAACTATAAATTAATTTTTAAACATCGATTGGTAAGTAATAATTATACCTTAAAAAGGGAATGGAGAATTATTTGTTATTAATCTCCTTTTAACATTCCAATTTTAGCAAGTAATGCACTGAGCTGTATTCTTTCATTTGCCCCTTCCACTATTCTAAAATCACATTCTCCAATTGCTTCAACGAGAGATACCTTTTTTCTTTCTTCAATATCTAAATTAGGAATCTCCCTAAACATCTGTAATAGTATGTCTTCTCCACTCATTCCCCAATCAATCATTAAGTTATATAGGAGCTCTCTTGCTTCAATGAATTTGTTGTTTAGTGCGAGCTCTACCATTTTTATAATCTCATCTGGTCGTGCCTTTGATGATACTTTATAAACTACTTCATCATCGATATTTTTTGAAACTGTTGCAGCGGTTTGCAATACGTTTATAGCCTTTCTTAAATCCCCTTCTGATACATAGATTATTGCATCAATACCGCTATCATCAATGGTAATATTTTCATTTTCTGCAATTTCTTTAAGTTTTTTTATAATATCTTCCCGTTTCAGTGGTGAAAACCTAAATATAGCACATCTTGATTGTATCGGAGGAATAATACGGCTTGGAAAGTTGCAACTAAGGATAAATCGGCATATATCGGAGTATTTCTCCATAGTTCGCCTTAATGCGTTTTGAGCATCGCTTGTAAGGGCATCGCTTTCATCCAAAAATATTATCTTAAATGGTGCATCCCCAATTGGCTTTGTTCGTGCAAAATCCTTTACCTTTGTTCTTATTACATCAATACCTCTTTCATCCGAACTGTTTAATTCTAAAATATTGTCTCTCCAATTTTCACCAAATAAATCCCTTGCAAGACATAATGCCGCAGTCGTCTTTCCAACGCCGGGCGGACCGCTAAATAGCATATGCGGCATGGATTTCTTTTTTACATAGTTTTTAAGCCTTTTTATAATTTCATCATGCCCTGTAATTTCATCCAATGTTTTTGGACGGTATTTTTCTACCCATGGTTTTTCCATATTTTCACCAAATGGTTATTATAGATTATAATATTATTTTACCATTATTGGAATGCATACTTTAAAACTTCACCAAATCTTGATTTTACAACAGTTCTTTTTCCCAAAACTTTTGCATGAGCATCCAATTCAATAATGCCATAGTCATAAACTTCCTTTATTGGATGATATAATCTTGGACCGTCGCTTATGCCAATAGTTATTACATCTTTATTTATTTCTTTCAACTCTTCGATAGGAAGTGCATGGGGAACTCCTGAAACTACAACAATATCGGGATTGATTTCCTTCAAAATATCGACAGCTTTTCTCCCAGTAACTGGATATTCATCCAATCCACCAGTGATGTAATCAATTGTTATATTATTTTTTGAATATTCATTTAATATATTTTCTGCATCTTTTCTAATTTTTTCAAATCCTATGTTTTTATCTAAATTTGCTATATTTATAACATCATTTTTATTATTATGTTTATTAATCTCAATTAATGGGTGAGCAAATAAGTATGCAGTTTCTTTTTTTGCATTTAAAACGCAGGCGATTTTTAAATCTTTATCCGCAGTTATTAAATTTATTACCTCATCTAAATCATCTTCGTAGGTTGGTTTTAGATATCTACTTTTAGCCATACCTCTGGTTTTTTCAACCTCGGTGGCTTTTACAAGCATTTCTTTCTGCCTATTAAATTCTTTTTCATCAATTATCCCTAAACTTAAACAGCTCTCCATGGTTTTAATAGCTCCAATGGTGTTGTCATTCATTCCGCTATGAACTTCAACTGGAATAATCACAACATCCTCATGACTCTCATAATCATCAACTGGGGCGTATAAATCTTCCCCAATTATCATACTCGGGCACGTCCCAACAATACCTATAACATATTTATTTTTTTCCGCCTTGTTTTTCTTTAAATAATCTATTACCTCCTTTATTGCATTGCTTAATTTTTCCTGAGCTCCGAATATAAAATCATTCTCATCCATTGCTGTAGTAAAAACTCTTACTCCGTCTAGTTCTAAAAGTCTTGCAGTTCTAAAACAACAACCGCTTGGTCCGTGCATGATTATAGCATCAACGCCTATATCTCTTAATTGATACATAGATGCTGCTATTGGTGATGGTCTTGGGTGCATTATCATTTTATCATCCTTTTAATCTTTCTTAGAAATAACTAAAATAAAAATAAAATAAATAATGATTAAATCACATTATGGCTTTAATCCGCCATATAATAGTGATTCTGTTTCATCAAATCCGGCCATTAAATTCATATTATGAACTGCCTGACCACTTGCCCCTTTTACAAGGTTGTCTATTGCTGAAACTACAACAAGTCTGCCGTGCCTATCCACTTCAAATCCTCCAATGTCGCAGAAGTTTGAACCTCTAACTCCTGTCAATGTAGGAGCTCCCTCATCAAATATTCTTACAAATGGTTCATTTTTATAGAATTTTTCATAAATGTCGATTATCTGTTCCCTGCTAACATCCTCTTTTAAAAATGTGTGTGCAGTTGTTAATATCCCCCTAGTAATTGGTGCAAGATGTGGTGTAAATGACAATTTTATGTTTTTGTTGGTTAGTTTTTCCAGTTCTTTCTCTATTTCTGGGCTGTGCCTGTGAGTTGTTATTTTATAAGGGCTTATGTTCTCATTTACATTTGGAAAATGGGTAGTTTCTGATGGATTAACCCCTGCACCGCTCACACCAGTTTTTGAATCAACAATTATCCTATTTTCTATCAAATCCTCCTTTACAAGTGGGGCTAATGCTAAAATTGAGCCAGTTGGGAAGCATCCAGGGTTTGCTACAAGTTTTGCTTTTTTAATGTCTTCCCTGTGGAGCTCAGGTAATCCATATACTGCATCAAGTTTTCCCGTATGTTCTAAATTATACCACTCCTCGTATGTGGCAATATCTTCAAATCTGTAATCTCCACTTAAATCAATAATCTTCATACCTTTTTCATACAATTCGGGCACTATTTTCATTGAAGCACCGTGTGGTGTTGCACAAAATACAAAATCGGAATCAATATCCTCAGGAGGGATATTCTTAAATGTCATATTATCAAGGTTTTTGATACATTTCAAATTTGGATGTAGTTTTGTTATTTTTACACCATCCATTTTTCGTGAAGTGATATATTTTATTTCAACTTCTGGATGATTTGAAAGTATTCTTAATAATTCGCTCCCTGTGTATCCTGTTCCACCAATTATTGAAACTGTTATCATTTAATCACCATACTGTTCATTATTTTTTATCTTTTATTTCCCTTATTAAATCAATTACACATTTAACTTTTTTATTTTTTATAATTATACTATCGGATGTTGTCACTACCTCTTTATTCATTAATATGTAATCGCAATTTTTCACACAAAAAACTTTACCATCGATATTATATTTTTCCATCAAATTTCTTATTTTTTTGGAGAACTCCCCACTTTTTGACACTTGGGCATCAAAATAAAATATTGGTTTTATATCATACTTTTTAAATAATCCCATCAACAAATTTAGAGCTCTTTCAGTATCTGAGTTAATTTTGTAATTTCCGTAAATTCCCATAAAATCCCTGTAAATTCCATCATCGCATAAAACTACATTATTTTTTAAAAGTGCTTCAATTCCAATTAATACATTATATCCATCAATATTTAGCTCCTTATTCGATAATTTTTCAATATCTATTAATTTATTTTTTACGATAAACCGCCGGGAAAGCCAACGACTTCAGTCGTTATACAAAACATAGTTTTGTAAAATCTCTTACGAGATTGGATGAGAGGCGGACATTATATCGGCTAGTAAGTAGTAAAATATAAATATATGAAGATTAGTAGTAAGTAACGCTACCAGTCCAAGTATCTATGGGTAGGGTTAGTGAAAACTCTACCGCTGGTAGTGGTTGGAAGTGCATAGCGTAGCCCTGAACCCATTAATGGGTAGGGGTAGTGGGCTTGGCCACCCGTGTAGGGTTAAACCCTACTAAAATTAGACGAAATCACTTCGTGATTTCGTTGCTCGCTTACTACCGTAAGCGAGAACCCAACGAGTTCACTCGTTGGAGTAGGTCAGAGACAACATTCAAAGCATAATCCTTTTTATATCCTCTGTTTATCAAATATCTAAAATCCTTTTTAGCATCCTTTATTTTTACGCTAATTTCTTTATTTAGTTTAGCACCTATTTTTTCGTTTATTTCTTTATGGGACATATTTCCTCACATTCTTTACAAAATATACAAGAATATATATCAACTTTAATTATGCAGGACTTTACATAATCAACCGGAGAAACTATTGCATGCATTGGACAAAAATCCATACAAACTAAACAATTTTCACATTTTTTAGAATCTATTGAAATTCTATCATATCCTTCTTCAATATAGATTGCCTTTTTAGGACATTTTGGAATACATAATCCACAATTATTGCATTCTTTTGTAATAATTGGAGTTTCAGGCATTGGAATTTCATTTTTTATAACTGGTATGGCACATACCAATGCACAGTATCCACATTTTATACATTTATCCTTATCAATTGTAAATCTATCCAATAAAATGGCATTGTTGGGGCAAGCCTCAACACAAGCCCCACAATGGGAACAGATTATATTTCTAAATTTAAAAATCCTTATAGCACTTGTTGGACATACTTCGGCACACAAACCGCAAGCTATACATTCATTTAAAATTGGCTTTTCTGTTCTTTTAGATTCTTGAAATTCATCTTTTTTAAATACATTTTTAAAAATCTTTTTTAATAGGTTTCCTTTATTTAGCACCCTATTTATCCCATTATGTTCCATATTTTCGCTCTTTATGTTTTAACATGCATATTTGCCAATTACATTTAAAACTATTTTAGATATATTTAAATATACAAATACATATTTATAAAATAAAACGCCCTGGCCGGGATTTGAACCCGAGTCACAGGAGTGACAGTCCTGTATGATAGGCCGAGCTACACCACCAGGGCAAATGTATAAAAAAAGGCTGACGGCGTCACCCTGTTCCCACCGAAAGGCAGTACTTAGGGTATCGCTGGAGGGCTTAATTTCCGAGATCGGAACGGGATCGGATGTGGCACCTCCGCTATGACCGTCATGCCAAAAATGTTAATCGTAGCGGGCCCGAAGGGATTCGAACCCTCGACCGCCTGGTTAAAAGCCAGGCGCTCTACCAGACTAAGCTACGGGCCCAACAATTTCTATATAATCAATATAATTAATAAAACGCCCTGGCCGGGATTTGAACCCGAGTCACAGGAGTGACAGTCCTGTATGATAGGCCGAGCTACACCACCAGGGCAAATGTATAAAAAAAGGCTGACGGCGTCACCCTGTTCCCACCGAAAGGCAGTACTTAGGGTATCGCTGGAGGGCTTAATTTCCGAGATCGGAACGGGATCGGATGTGGCACCTCCGCTATGACCGTCATGCCAAAAATGTTAATCGTAGCGGGCCCGAAGGGATTCGAACCCTCGACCGCCTGGTTAAAAGCCAGGCGCTCTACCAGACTAAGCTACGGGCCCAATTATGTGGTCCGGCGGGCCGGATTTGAACCAGCGACATGCGGATCTACAGTCCGCCGTTCTACCACGCTGAACTACCGCCGGATAGTGATTAATTAGATAATAAGTGGTGGGCCTGCCCAGATTTGAACTGGGGTCTCAGGATCCCAAATCCCAAAGGATGGACCAGGCTACCCCACAGGCCCTATTATATATTCTGAAACATCAAGCCCCGGGGGGGATTCGAACCCCCGACCACCTGATTACAAGTCAGGCGCTCTACCAGGCTGAGCCACCGAGGCATTTTGTTTGCAAACTGAATAATACCCTTCTACTATATAAACCTTTCGGTTTTAATAATTTAAATTGATGAGTATATATTAAACAAATAAAAAATATGGTAAAAAATTATGATAAAATTTAATCACCTCTTTTTGCAAGGAGCTCCTTCTCAGGAATGTCTTCAATGTTGATTCCAACCATTGCCTCTCCAAGGTTTTTGCTGACTTCTGCTATTACATCAGGCTTATCGTAATTGTATGTTGCCTCAACAATTGCCTTTGCTCTTTCTTCTGGATTTCCTGATTTGAAAATACCCGAACCAACAAATACACCGTCGCATCCCATCTGCATCATCAATGCTGCATCTGCTGGTGTTGCGATACCTCCCGCTGCGAAATTAACCACTGGCAATCTTTTCAATTTTGCTACTTCATATACCAAATCTAATGGAACCTTCAATTCATTTCTTGCCATTTGGACGAGCTCCCTATCAAGACCCATTTCATAGTATCCAACAACTCTTGCAATACCTTCATTTACTGCTCTCATGTGTTTTACAGCTTCAACAACATTTCCTGTTCCCGCTTCTCCTTTTGTTCTTATCATTGCAGCTCCTTCGTCGATTCTTCTTAATGCCTCTCCAAGATTTCTCGCACCACATACAAATGGAACTTTAAATGCTTTTTTATCGATATGATTTACTTCATCAGCAGGGGTTAATACCTCACTTTCATCAATCATATCAACGCCAATTGCCTCTAAAACCTGTGCTTCAACAAAATGACCTATTCTTGCCTTAGCCATCACAGGAATTGACACAGCATCTTTTATTTCCAATATCATTTCAGGGTCTGACATTCTTGCTACTCCACCCTGAGCTCTTATGTCTGCTGGAACTCTTTCCAAAGCCATTACCGCAGTAGCTCCTGCATCCTCAGCAATTTGTGCCTGTTCAGCATTTGTAACGTCCATTACAACTCCGTGCTTTACCATTTTTGCAAATCCTCTTTTTAAAAGCTCTGTTCCAACTTTTTTCATAATATACCTCTTTTATTTTATATGTTATAATTTTTAATATTCATTTTAATTATTTTTTATATATTTAACATTATCGAAATTAATCTATTAATTTATTAATTACTAATTTTATAATTCTATGATAATACACTCCGCCCTATTCTTCAATATGCCATCCCTCCTCTCCAATTAATGGAACAAATGCAACCTCCCCTAAATTTTTCTTTATTAATGATTTACCTCTTTTTTCCAGTAGAATTAAATTTTGAATATACTGCCCAACAGGAGCTACAATTTTTCCCCCATCCTTTAACTGTTCAATTAATGGTTTTGGAATATCCGGACCTGCTGCGGTTATATATATTCTATCATATGGTGCAAGGGGTTCATACCCCAATGTTCCATCTCCACAAATCACTATTACATTATCATAACCTAATTCCCTCAATACAGTTTCGGCTTTTTCAGCCAGTTTTGGAACTCTCTCTATTGTGATTACCTGCCCGTTTTTTCCAACAATTTCGGCTACAACTGCGGCATGATAACCAGAACCTGTTCCAACTTCAAGAACCTTATGACCTTCTTTTAAATCAAGAGCTCCGCACATCATAGCCACCATGTGAATGGCTGAAATTGTCTGACCATAACCAATGTTTAAGGGTGTGTCAATATATGCGTAATCCCTGAGCTCCTCTGGAACAAACTTATCCCTCGGGACTTTTAAAAGAGCCTCAGCTACCTTTTTATCTTTTATATATCCTTCCCTCTCCAATCTTTCCACAACTGGAATCATTTCCATTATCATAATTTCACCTCATATCCCTTTACTTCTTTCCCCTCATGGCGATATATGCTCCCACGCACACCATAAATGAAATCATGGCAGAAAACTTATACATATTGGACAATCCTACATAATCTGCAACAAATCCAAGAACTACCGCACCAATAAACATTCCAATGTTTAAGCTGGTGGTGAAAAATCCCATCGCTCCTCCCTTTTTATGATGGGGAATCTCTTTCATAGCTAGGGCATTTATAGCAGGAACATACATGGCACCTCCAAGAGCCATAATTATCAAAGATAGGAACATATTTATGAATGAATGAGATATAGAAAGCCCATAAACCCCCAGAGCTCCGATAATCAAACCTATGTATATTATAGGATTTCCCAATTTATCATAAATTTTTCCAAATTTTCTTTGAAGAGCTCCCATAACTAAGTTAGTAGATGCTATCAAAAACCCTACATAAGCCACTCCAATGTTGTAATTCGAAGCATAAACTGCCAAATAACCTATTATACCCGCAGTAATTGCCATGTAAGATGTATTTATAATATAGGATATTAAAAAATATTTATTCTCCAAAAACTCGAAAGATATTAACTCTTTATTGGAACTATTTCCCTTAACTACGCAATCCGAAATGTATTCATATTTTCCATCCTTATTAACTACCACATTTTTTAATTTAAAATAGCTCACTAAAAATGCAAGAAATGCCAGAGCTCCGCAAAAATAAAATGGTGTTCTTATGCCATACCACTCTGCAAGAAATCCCCCAATAAGTGGTCCCATGGCAAATCCCAGCCCAATTGCCGAGCCAAAAATACCCATATATTCCCCAAGTTTTTCCCTTGGAGCTATGGTTGCAACATATGCACCAGCAACAGGAGTAATAAAAGAAGAAAATGCCCCATTAAATATTCTCACAAATAACAGTCCAATAACTGAGCTCACAAAGGCATACATTAATGTGAAAACACCACAAAAAAATGTTCCTATTAAAATGAATATTTTTTTACCGTATTTATCGGATAAACTTCCAATAGGAATTTGAGCAATGGTTCTTGCAATTGCAAAAGAACCAAAAATAAGCCCTATTTCAAAATTTGATGCCCCCAATTCCTTGGCATAAATTGACATAAGCGGAGCTATCAAACCAATTCCAAGCATTGTTATAAATGTTGTAATCCATAATATTATTACAATTTCCATTGGATTTACATTACTATTGTCTTTTATATTATTATGTCTATTATCGCTCATTATTTGCCCATATATTAATTTTTTATTTTATTATTATTTTCTATTGAATGTAGGGAGTTATTTTATTTTATCCAGTTATCCAGCGTTAATTTAGGCTCATACCATCTTATCTTTGGTGGGGTCTTCATTATTTTTCCATACTCTCCGCCACCACCGGGATAGATATATATTTTGTTTCTTCTGAATAAATCAATTGTTTTCCCAACCTTTTCATTTATTTTTGTTAAATCTGGTATATCAACATTTGTAAGAATATTAATTTCATCATAGTATAAGTCAATATACTCCTGCCAAAGTGATTCTACCGCCTTTGTTCCTATGTTTTTGCCAATTGAAAGGGATATAATTTGAGATAGTGGAATTATTTTATAATACGGTGGTCTAAAATCTGGATGAACGATTTTTTTATCCTTTGATAGCTCCAAAGTTCTGTCATACACACCTTTTTTAATCCTTCCACCGCATTCAGCACATTTGAAGTTCAATTTTTCAGCATCTTCAATATGGTATCTTAAATGGCAGTTTGAACATGCCGTTAAATGATACTTTCCAAGTGCCGGGTCAAGACCGTAGTTTGCAACGATTTTATTGTTTTTTAGGGCTTTTTTTATTTCTTCAAAATTTTCTTCAATATTTCCGAGATTGCCTATTTCAATCTGGTTAAATTCCCTTCCTAATCTATGGGGGTGGAATGAATGGGCATCAGAATTACTTAAAAATGGAATATCTCTGAGCTCATCCACCATGTCCCCCATGTCAGTATCTGCGGATAAACCGAGCTCTACAAAATCCGGCTTTTTTCCGTAGCAATCGTATATTGAATTGAACGATTTATATATGCTTGTGTATGGTGTAAAAGCATGTGCTGGTCCAATGAGTCCCCCAATTTCTTTAATAATTTCAAATAGTTCTTTACCACTTAAAACAACTCTTGGTCTTCCCTCTGTGTCAATGTTTTTGGAATATTTTTTTAAGGTATCCCTTAGTTCCTCAACTTTTGAAATACTTGGCAAAAAAACAAGATGATGAACACGGTTTTTATCTTCTATTTCAGTGGTTAAAAGCAAATGGTTGCTGTCATTGTATTTTTTAATCTCTTCCAAGTATTTTGGATGAAGGCAGTCCCCAGTTCCAATAATATCTAGTCCCTTTAATTTCCCGTATTTTATTATATGCTCAATATCCATATACTTTGATGTCCCCTTTGCAAATCTTGAATGAATGTGTAAATCTGCGTTTATAATCACAATATCACCATTAAATTAAGAAAATTGTAAATTTAACTAAAAACACTAAAATAGAAATAAAAATAAAATAAAAAATTATTCAAGCTCCTTTAAAAATGAAGCTATCTTTTGAACTACAACCTTTGCCTCTTCCTCATTTTTTGGATATATTAAGTTTAATCTTGGTATTTCCCTTCTTCTTATAAGGTATTTTGAGAGCTCATTTGTTCTCGCACATCCGACGCATCCAAAGGCAATAGGTGCCTCATTCATAATAATTGCAGCGTCTGCCTCTTCAATCAACGGACCTATTAAAGACATTCTCCCCCTTACTCCAGAAGGAACCTCAATTGCAGCATATCTGAGTCCTTTTTTAGGGTCTTCATCAGTCATATTTAAAGGTGGGCTGTCAATTTCCGCAGTCCTTACTTTTTCGCCGATTACATTGTTTAACATTAATGGTTTGTGCCCAAATCTTTCCACTAAATCTCCCAATATAAGACTGTTTGGCGGGTAAATAAATACTTTTTTCACACTATCACCGTAATATTTATTGATTATCAATATTTTAAACTACCATTAGTTTATTTTATTTTTTATGCCTTTTACATTTTACATTTTCGGATATGCATCATCAGGCAGGAATTTGGACAATTCAGGTCGTCTTGAAAGGGATAAAATTTCTTCGAACATTCCCGCAGTTATATCAACAGCACCTATTGCCCCTAAAATCTCATCACCATCTTTTATTGGAACTACTATTACTGGAAGTCCTGCATAAGGCCCCATTGTAGCACTTACTCTTAATGTTTCTCCCAATTCAATGGCGAGCTTCAAGACATAGCCCTCATAGTTATCATCTACGAGCTCTCCTTTTTCAATTCTTACTCCAGGTTTTTCCTTAGACCGCATAGCTATTGGAACTTTATTTACCAATAAATGCACGGCATAGGCGATTGGTAGAATATCATTGGCGTCCCCTTTTTTTAAAACTTCTTTTAACATACTTTCACCTTCTTTTTAGTAATTATATTTATACTATAAATTAATATTTAAAAATTAGGTATTGGTGAAATATATAAATAAAAATTACATAATAAGAACTGAAATATGTATGAACATAAACATGCGAGATGGAAAATAACAATTTAATTGGTGATATCATGAAGGTTTTATTGGTAGGTGGAGGAGCTCGGGAACATGCCATTGCAAGAGCTCTGAAAAAAAATGAGTCTGTAAAACTATACACTCTCATGAAGAACAAAAACCCGGGAATATTCAGAATCTCAGAAAAAGTTTCATTAAACAGTGAAACAGATTTGGATGCAGTGAAGAAATTTGCAGAAGAGGTAAAGCCTGATTTGGCAGTGATTGGTCCAGAAGCTCCTTTGGGCGTTGGGGTTGCGGACATGCTTTGTGAGATGGGCATACCAACAGCAGGACCTAAAAAACTCCCAGCACAAATTGAAACAAGCAAAGAGTTCATGAGAAATCTCTTTAAAAAATACAGCATAAAAGGTTCATTAAAATACGGTGCATTTAACAGCTACGATGGAGTAGAGGAGTTTATCGATGAAATGACAAATTTAGGAATGGATGTTGTTGTTAAACCTGTTGGATTAACAGGAGGAAAGGGAGTAAAGGTTGTCGGTGAGCAGTTAAAGGACAACGAAGAGGCAAAGGAATATGCAAAGGAGATATTTGAAAAAAGCATCGGCGGTGGAAAATTAATAATTGAGGAAAAACTCGTTGGTGTTGAATTCACACTCCACGGTTTTGTTGATGGAGAAACTATCGTATTCATGCCACCAGTTCAAGACCACCCTCATGCCTATGAAAATGACGAAGGTCCTATTACCGGTGGTATGGGTTCATACTCCTGCCCAGACCACAATTTGCCATTTTTAACAGAAGATGATTTGAACGAAGCAAAAGAAATAATGAAAAATACAGTGGAAGCAATTAAAAAAGAAGTAGGGGCATATCAAGGATTTTTATACGGCCAGTTCATGCTCACAGTAGATGGTCCAAAAATAATCGAATACAATGCAAGATTTGGAGACCCTGAGGCTATGAATTTGCTCCCTATATTAAAAACTGACTTTGTGGAAGTATGCAATGCAATAGCAAACGGCGAATTAAATAAATTAAACATAGAATTTGAAAACAAAGCAACAGTTTGTAAATATGTGGTTCCAGAAGGATATCCATTAAATCCAGTGAAAGATAGGGAAATATTCGTTGATGAAGATAAAATAAAGGAAACTGGTGCAGTATTGTTCTATGCTTCCATAAACGAGAAGGATGGAAAGTTGTATATCACAGGTTCAAGAAGTGCGGCGGTTGTTGGAGTAGCGGATACTATTGAAGAAGCAGAAAAAATAGCAGAAAATGCCATACAGCACATAAAGGGAGATGTATTTTATAGAAAAGACATTGGAACATTGGATTTAATAAACAAAAGAATAGAGAGAATGAAAGAACTTAGGAAATGAATGAGCTCAGAAGTGGCAACTAAAAATTTATATATATAACCCATAGGAATATACTGAATTTATGAGATACTAAACTTTATAAATAACTTATAGTATATTATTAGAAATATTAATAATAGGAATAATTACATTATAAAAAGAGTGATAAAGTAAAAGAGTGGATACGATGAAAAAGTTGGATTATGAAAAACTTTTAATGATTCCAGGACCTACAATGGTTCCAAATACAGTTTTGACATCAATGGCAAATCCAATAATAGGACACAGAACAAAAGATTATGGGGAATTGTTGGAAGATACAATAGAAAAAATGAAAAAAGTTTTCATGACAGAAAACGATGTCTATTTAATCACAGGTTCAGGAACATCAGCAATGGATATGGCTATCTCAAATACCGTTGATAAAGGGGACAAGGTATTAACAATAACAAACGGAAACTTTGGAGAGAGATTCTGCAAAATAGCTGATGTATATGGAGCAGAAGTAATTAAATTGGAAAATGAATGGGGCGACAATGCAAAACCTGAGCAAGTAAAGGAGATTTTGGAGGAAAACCCAGACATTAAAGTTGTTACTGTCGTCCATAACGAAACTTCAACAGGTGTCAAAAACCCTATTGAAGAAATAGGTAATATTGTAAAGGATTACGATGCATTGTATGTTGTAGATACAGTTTCATCACTTGGTGGGGATTATGTGGATGTAGATAAATTCAACATTGACATTTGTGTCACAGGCTCACAGAAATGTATCGCAGCTCCGCCGGGAATGGCAGCAATATCAGTAAGTGAAAAGGCATGGGATGTAATCAACGCAACAGAAACAAAATCATTCTACTTGGATATAAAAGCATACAAAAAGAGATACGAAACCAAAAAAGAAACACCATATACTCCATCAGTTTCATTAACCTACGCTATGAATGAGGCTCTCGAAATAGTGCTTGATGAAGGTCTTGAAAACAGATTTAAAAGACATGAGAAACTTGCAAAAGCCACAATAGCAGGATTGGAAGCTATGGGCATTGAGTTATTTGCAAAAGAGTGGGCAAGGTCAGTGACTGTAACCTCTGCAAAGTATCCTGAGGGAATAACAGATTCAGAATTTAGAGGATTATTAGCTAACAAATACGGCATACTCGTAGCAGGTGGTCAGGGACAGGCTAGCGGAAAAATATTCAGAGTAGGACACATGGGAGAAGCAAGAGAATATCATGTTTTAGGAACATTGGCTGCTATTGAAATGGCATTTAATGAATTGGGCCTTGATGTAGATGGAGGAGTAGATGCGGCAAAGAAAATATTGAGAATGTAAAAAATTATTTTTATTTTATAATTTTACTTTTTTATTATTTTTTTATTTTTTAAGGTGAAAGCTTGAAAATAGTTATTGGGACAAGAGGAAGCAAATTAGCACTTGCTCAAACATATTATATAAAGAATCTTTTGGAAAATTTAAATGAAAATCTCGATATCGAGATAAAAATTATCAAAACTACCGGGGATAAAGACCAAAAAACAAAATTGTCTGAGCTCGGATTGGGAGTTTTTACAAAAGAACTGGACATTAAAATGCTTGAAAATGAAATAGATATCGCCGTCCATAGCTTAAAGGATGTCCCAACAGTGTGGAATGAAAATTTAACAATATCTGCAACTCCTAAAAGGGAAAGCTACCATGATTTAATAATATGGAATAAAAACAACGATATAGATATTGAAAAAGATGAATTAATAGTGGGAACTTCCAGTATTAGAAGAAAAGCTTTTTTATCTATAAAATATCCTAATTTAAAGACAAAGCTATTGAGGGGAAATATCGACACACGATTAAGAAAATTAAAAGAAAATAATTATGATGCCATTATCTTGGCAGAAGCTGGATTAAATCGGCTAAAAATGGATTTATCTGAGTTTAATTATAAAAGATTGGATATACTACCGGCTCCTGCCCAGGGGATTATAGGGGTTGCTTCAAGAAAGGACGACAGGGAAATCATAGAAATCCTTCAAAAAATAAATGACAAAAAAACATATTTAGAATCTATTGCAGAGAGATGGGCATTGAGGGAATATGGTGGTGGATGTCAGGCACCTTTCGGAGCTCTGGCTATATATGATATTAAAAATAATGAATTGTATTTAAAATGTGATGCTGTTCATGAATTAGATGGGAAAAACATTATTGTATCAAAAGAGGGCAAAATTCAATGTGGGATTAAAGACATAAACCTCGCCAAAGATATGGGTATTAAGCTTGGAAATGAAATAAAACATACGATAATGTAAAATCCATTGTTTATCGATAACTTTATATATTATCATATTATATTTAAGTTATCATAAGGAGGGATATAATGAATAACACCGTATATGTGGGAAATAAAGGTGTAATGAACTATGTTCTTGCAGTAATTACCCAGTTTAACACAGAAAACGCAGAAAAAGTCAGAATTAAGGCGAGAGGCAGAGCCATTAGCAGAGCAGTAGATGTGGAAGAAATGGTAAAAAATAGATTTTTGCCAGACATTAAAGTGGAAGAAATAAAGCTCGGCACAGACCAAGTGCAAAATGAAGATGGTAAGACTGTCAATATATCCACAATTGAAATAGTATTATCCAAATAATTCCTATTTTTTAGTTTTATTTAATTTAATTTTGATTTATTTTTCCTTATAGTATTACTTTTTTTAAATATATATTATTTATTAATAACGTTTAAATAATATTAAACCATATATCATATCAGAAGTAAATACGCATCTTGGTGATATTATGGGAATAAGTGAAAAGGAAAGAAAAATAAAAAAACTACTTCATAGTTTAAAACATACCGAAGAACATTTTGAAGAGCTCATAACTTCGATTGAAAGCTGTGGTTTAAATCCAGAGGCATACAAAGAATTATATGAAAAATTAAAAAATGAAAATGAAAAGCTAAAAGAAAAATTATAGGTTCCAAAACGAGCGATAGCGAGTTTTGGATTTTGGATGCACACTTTTTTAAAGGGTGCATGAAAAGCTAAAAGAAAAATTGGAAAATTAAAATAAAATTAAAGTTAAAAATAAAATAAATATTTTTATTATTTTAGCATTGATTATTATTTATGACAATATTTTATCCACCATATCAAGTTCCAATGCCAGTTTTATCTCTTTTGCTATTCTCTGACCCATACTCAGTGGCTCTCCGTTGTAAAGGAATGAATATGCACTTCCATTCATAAAGGTGTTTGTTCCGCCATCTATTCTTGCACTCATTTCAAATACCACGAGCTCTAAGTTTTCATTGCACAATGACTGCAAACAGAATGGACCGAGCATTCCTGGTGGCACGATTTCTTCTGCCTTAGCTGCTAATTTATCTCCCATTTCAAATACCTGTGGAAGGAGACTTTCCCTTATTACCACTGGGAAGTTTCCGCTTATAACATACGATGGGTCTATGTTGAGCTCCATCTGGTCTTTTGCAGGAACCCTAACAATTCCATCAATATTACTTTCATATCTCCTATCTATCCCCATTAATTCCACTTGGTCTTTCAATGGAGAATAGAAGTAGTGAATACAGTAGTTTGTCCCTACAACATATTCTTCAATATGTGCATTTCCAACATCTTCATCCGTTAATATGCCCTTTGCCTTGAAATCTTCTATCTTTCTCCAAAACTCCTCTGTTGTAGAGCATGGGAAATAGCCCCTTCCTCCCCTTGCACCAGGAAATTTAACCATTACAGGTCCGTCTATCTCATCAGGGCTGTTGTATTTTTTAGGAATTCTTAAACCACTTTCTTTTAAAAGCTTTCCTTCCAAATCCCTTTCTGCTTCCCATCTTAATATTTTCCTGTTTCCAAACATTGGAACTCTAAAATCATTCTCAACTTTATCCAGTCCGCAGTATGCAATAAATGAACCGTGCGGAACAATTATGGCATTCATTTCCCTTAATTTCTCTTGGATTTCTTCATTTGATATGTCTGAAAATTTATCAACATAAATGAACTTATCTGCAACATTAAATCTTTTATATGGAACATCCCTATCTTTTGTTGTAATTACTGCTGTTGAAAAACCTTCTAATTTTGCTCCTTTTAATATGTGGAGTGATGTATGGCTACCAACAGTGGCTATGGTTATTTCATCCCTGTTGTATTCTTCAAATATGCTTAAAATTTCTTCCTTTGAAATCATTCTTTCACCAGAGATTTATATGTGCAATGCACAGTAGAAAAATAGATGAGTATAAATTTGTGAAAGGTCATTTATATATTTTATCATTATTATTCATTACATAAAATTTAAAAACAAAAAAGTAAGGTATAAAAATAATTATTTTTCAATGCTAACGACTTTTATCGTGAATATTAATGTTTTTCCAGCCATTGGCGGATTAAAATCCAAAACCACATTTGTGTCATTTACCTTTATGATTTTAGCAGGAGTTCCCCTAACATATATGTATTTACCAACTATTGGAGTCATATTTGCATTTTTAAATGCCTCTATTGGCACAGATATTATTAATTTATCGCTTTTAACACCATATGCCTCCTCTGGTGGAATAGTAACTGTTTTATTTTCTCCCACATGCATTCCAATTACTGCATTTTCAAAACCCTTAATTAATTGCCCCTTTCCAACGGTAAAATTCAACGGTTTATATTCTCTATTGGGATTGTATATTCCGTTTTCTATTGCAACGCTTTTAATTGATGTATCAAAAACAGTTCCATTTTCAAATTTTCCAATATAATCCACACAAACGGTTGTTCCGTTTTTAACTACCATATTAGATGCATTGGTAGAGCTCACACATCCAGACAGTGCAGTTGATAGAATTATTAAACTACCAAAAATAATGGATAATTTTGTAAAATTGGATAATTTTAACAATTTTTTCATTGTTTCACCAAAATAAAATCCAGATATAAAAAATAATTAATAATGATTAATAAAATAATAGATTTATATAATAGTTATTGTTCAAAAATTAAAATAATATAAAATTAAAATTATTCTTTAACATCTACAAGTTTTATTGTAAATATTAAATCCTTTCCTGCTAATTGGTGGTTGAAGTCCAAAACTACTTCGTTATCTTTAACTTCAATAATTGTAGCTGGAACGCCGCCTGCAAGAATTATCATGCCTTCTTCTGGTTCAAAGTCTGCTCCTTCGAATGCTTCTTTTGGAATTGTCTGAATTAATTTTTCATCTCTCTGTCCATAAGCTTTTTCTGCTGGGATATTTACTGTTTTTTCGTCCCCCACATTCATATCAAGAATTGCTTCTTCAAATCCTTCAATAAGTTGTCCTTCTCCAACGGTAAATTCCAAAGGTTCATATGGTCTCTCAGGCGTGTAAATGCCTTCTTCCTTAGCAACACTTTCAATTGATGTATCGAAAACTTCTCCACTTTCTAATTTACCTATGTAATCAACCTTTACTTTATCGCCTTTTTTTACCAAAAAAATCACATCCTATGTTTTAATTTTAATAAAATTAATTAAATATAACATGCTATATATATTTTTTGTTCTTGTTTATGGTATATTTGTTTATGGTAACTAATTATAATGATTATATGATTTGATTAAAATGATATAAATTATAAAACGATATTGGTGTTTAAATGTCTAAGAAAGTAGTTGTTGGCGGAACTTTTGATATACTTCATGAAGGTCATAAAAAACTTCTAAAATATGCCTCACAATTTGGGGAGCTCCACATAGGTGTAACATCCGATGAATTTGCAAAAACATACAAAACCCATAACATAAATCCATTAAATATTAGATTGAAAAACTTAAAAAAATATCTTGACGACCATAAAATTAATTACGAGATATTGGTTATAGACGATGCTTATGGGGATACCTTAAAAAAAGATTATGATATAATTGTAGTTACTCCTGAAACAGAAAAAAATGCTAAACGAATAAATGAAATAAGGGTAAAAAACAATCTAAAACCCCTTGAAATAATGGTTTATGATTACGTATTAAGTGAAGATAAAAAACCAATATCTACAACAAGAATAAGAAATAAAGAAATAGATGAAAAAGGAAGATTGTTAAAAAAATAATTAAAATTCGAGATTATGGCTCCCATGTTTCGTATAACTCCATGTTTCGCTATGAAAGAAAAACATAAAATTAAAAAATTGGTGTAATACTATGGATATAATGATTATAATAGTTCTTTTAATATTAACAGGTTATCTATCAAAATACTTTAATATTCTAAGAGAGAGCGATAGAACTATACTCAACAACATTGTAGTATATATTGCAATGCCTTCAACAATATTTTTAACAATTATGAAAAATGTTTCACCTGTGGATTTGCCTCAATTTTTAAAACTGCCTTTTTTGATATTTTTAACATTTGTCATTTGTGGATTTATAGGATACCTCATTGGAAGATTCTTAAAACTAAATAGAGAATCATTGGGGGGATTAATATTAGTTTGTGCATTGGGAAACACTGGATTTTTAGGCTATCCTGTAATATATGGATTTTATGGAACAGAAGGACTTACAAGAGCAATATTTTGCGACATGGGGAGTGTTTTTGCGAGTTTATTAATTGGAACATACATCGGTATAAAATTTGGAAAAAATAAAAATAGCGATAAGTCTGTAATAAAGGAGCTCCTAAAATTCCCACCATTGATGACTGGTGTTATAAGTATAACCCTTGTATTTTTTGGATTATCTATTGGTAGTTTTCCAGAGTTTTTTATTAAAACGCTGAATTACTTGTCAAATGCCACAATACCTTTAATTATGTTATCTCTTGGATTGTCGTTATCCCCGAGCTCTGCAAAATTCGGTGCTATTTATGGAGTCATAGCATCCATAGTTAGAATGGGGATTGCTCCTTTAATCGTGTTTGTCCTTTCATCCATATTTTTAATAGATGGACTGGATAAAAATGTATTAATACTTGAATCTGCAATGCCCTCTGCAATGATGTCCTTAGTATTCTCTGTGCTTTATGGATTAGATGTAAAACTCGTAGCTTCGGCATGTTTCATAACCACGGTGGTTTCTTTGATGGTGTTGCCAATATTGCAGGGTATATTGTAAAATAGATTGATAGGGATGAATAGGTTAAGACATATGCCAATAATAAATATATTAAACCATACCGTTTATGACCAATTTATATAAACATAGTCATCATACTTTACCAGTGAAACGTTTATTATACCTAAATTTGTCTTATATGTATTATTATTAGTAATTAAATTTATATCGCATGTTGTAGTTATGTTATATCCATTTCCTTTTAATGTTATATTTCTCCCATTAATTTCCCATTCCGCAGGTGGGGATTTTATATATACCACCTTTTTAGAACCTTTATCCGCAACGGAAAGCATATCTATATTGGTTTTTAATTTAGATAATGCAGCATGACCTAAACTTGCAGATGATACCTCCACTGTTTTTTTATAACCATACATGCCAGGAGTCATTGTGGATACTATCACAACGACCAGCAGTGCCAAAAATAGTATGGAAAATTCCAAAGAAATTTGTCCCCTCATACCAAACACCTAATTATACTTTTTATCCCAATACATAACATACGCAAAATCTATTGGTTGTTTATCGGATGTTGTAAATGCCATTGCAGGCACATCAAACAATTTTAAATTAACACCACTGCCAAAACTATCATCCATATTTGGAACTAACGCATCATCGATATTATATAACTCAGGATTTTGCTTGTAGGCTGTTTTTTTATGCTTATTGATGTATTCATTATAGGAGCTCACCCAAATATCTACATCATATTTTCCAAAAATTTTGTTAAATTGATAGTAGTTATCCAAAACAAGTGGTGCTGGAACAATTATACTTATAACTTCGGAATTATCCGATTTTATTATTGAACCTCTGACATAGAGTTTAAAATTATCAAGCATGATTCCTTTTTGATATATGGGAAATACCTGTTTTAAATTTAAAATCTTCGTAGTATCTACCAATGCTGGACCTGCAATATCGTAATTTACCTGAGACTCATCAATATTTAACGTATAATTTAAGATACCCTCTCTACTTATTTTTACCGTGGTATATGGTGGAATCCAAAATCCCCTTTTTCCATTTAATATAGTATTGTAAAAAACCGTACCATCTGGGTTATCCACAATATTGCCTGACAAACTTACTTTTAAAAAGTCGTTTGAGGATTTTAATGTTTTATCGGTGTAATCTATATTATCGGGCACAGCCACAAATACAGTATATGGATTGGCGTTGGTAATTTCACCAGTTAATACCCAATACCCATCCATTGTAGCTATTGCTGTTTCTGCAAACCCGATTGGAATAAGGACAATAAGGAGAATTATGGGAATAATATATTTCATAACATCACCCTGCCTTTACAATATAGGCATTGCTACTTTTTAATGAAATGATTTCCGGTACTGAATCTGATGGAATGGATAATATTAACAGATATTGGACACTACCATCAAATATCTGCGTATCTGATTGTATTTTATTTAGTTTTTCCCCATATCTACCAAATTTTTCATTAATTTTGTTATAATCGAGTTTATCAGCAGCAGTTGCATACAATACTCCTGGAAGATTGTTCAGAGAGTAAGATACTGATGAAGAACTTGAAGCTGATGTAGAATCTCCATTATCATTTAAATTACTTGAAACGTCCTTTGTTTCTGAATAAGATATATCTTTAAGTATAACATATGAAGAATTAACAATTCCTACAATGGGCTCTTTGCTTGCATTGCTTTTATCATATATTAGTATTTTATCCCCTTCATAAGGTATCTTACCACATTGCATTGCAGATACCACAATTGTAATTTTATTATCGAACGATACCGGGGTTATTGTAATACCTTTGAGCTCTGCCAAACTTAATCTTTTTACATATTCTGAGAGTTCTTCTTTTGTCATGAGTTTCTTTGTCTTCCCCATTTCAACACTAAAATAATCTCCAATGGCCAGTTCATTAATAATTTCATTCAAATAATACTCCTTTGCATTTTCTTCAATATTGCTATTTTTAATAATCTCATCAACTTCATTTCGTGATTTAGCAGATTCTATCTGATTAACCAGTGATTTCGCATAGAAACTTCTATCGTAATATTTTCCATATGTATTTTTTATTAAATTAATCATCTCTTCCTTGTAGGATTTAAACGCCATATAATTCTTTGCATTATTCAGTACATTGTTCAATTCCTCATTGGTATTACTGTTTTGAATCTGGGAAATATACACGATTTTATTTGGGTCATTCGGATATCTGGAAAACATTTGATTTATACTATTTATTGCCATATTTTTGCTATTCTCAAAAGCTTTTGTTTTTTGAATCTGCTCGTTATACTTGCTATTATAAACTGTATATAATACAAATGACATGCCTATCGCAATTAAGGCTATCAAAACATATTTCACATATTTAGACCTATCTCCAGATGTTCTTTTAGTTTTTGATTTCAATTTTTTTAATTTATTGCCAAAATCCTCATTAACCATGTTATCTGCCTCTCCAAAACATTGCATTAAATGGCGTGAAACAATACTAAAAACATGTAATAAAAACATATAATAAAAACATGTACTTTTAGAAGTATAATTTATAAATATATTAATTAGCATTTAAATAAATATTTGATTGTTATTTAAAATGAATAATTATTGCAGTAATAAATATAATCTAAAACCTTTGGAATTTCAAACTATGGAGGTAATCTGCCAAACTAATTAAATAATCCCTATTTTTAATACCTTTCACCCATCTTTCTGGCATATTATTAAATCCATAATATGTGCCAGCAATAGCACCATATATACATCCTAAGCTATCTGTATCCCCACCAGCATTTACTGCTTTAATCATTCCAGTTTTAAAATCATTTGTTAAATAGAATGTTAAAATAGCAGAAGGAACGCATTCAATAGCATCCATCCCAGTTCCAAATAATTCATATCCTTCTTCTACTGTTTCCATTTGTTTTATAATTAATATCTTTTCTGCAAATTCTTCTGAAATATCCAATATAAAATCTGCAAGTTCTGATATAAAATTTTTAGAGTGATTACATCGAACGATTTTGCAAGATTTAGATAATGGGTTATTTGTATTTAAATTTTTCAAACACCACGAAACCAGAAAACCTACTGCCAGAGCTCCGGCTATTGCCTCGTTGTTGTTATGGGTTATTTTAGATGCCTCGATTATGACATTTTTTAATTCATGGGGATTATTATAATAAAAAATTCCCAATGGCGATATTCTCATCGCAGCACCACAGGTTTTTGAATCTATGCCATTATAATTCCCATTTATTATATTCTCAATTGCCTTTTTACTTGTTGGCCCAATTCCAACAGGATTGTTCCTATACCATTTTATGAGCTCCTTTATAAATAAATTTTTATCAAAACCTTCTTTTGTTATTGACTTTATTAAACATATGGTTTGTTCTGTATCATCGGTATAATCTCCAGCATTTAATACATTTTTAAAATGGTTTTTAGGTGGCAAATAATCATCGATTACTCCATAGTTCGATATTATTTCATTTTTTGTTAGCCCCTCAGATGGCATGCCAAGTGCATCACCTATTGCAGTTCCAAATATGCAACCTTGAATTTTATATTTATACTCCACATACTCATAATTACCCATATAAAAACACCGATATTATGTTAGTTTTATATTATATTAATATATAATTGTAATTCAAAATAATTATTTATTTATCTTATTTTAATTAATTTTAATTATTATTATGGGTGATATATTGAGATACTTGGAGCTCTGCGACATTGAATATGCAAAAAGTATAGTTAAAGGAGTTATTGAATCCTATGAAAATGAGGAAGTTAATCTATTTAACTCAATAAATAGGATTTTGACAGAGGATATAATTTCCAATGTTGATGTTCCACCATTTGATAGGTCAAAAATGGATGGATATGCCGTAAAATCTGAGGATACCTATGATGCAGAAGAGGATAACCCAATAACATTAAAAATTGTGGATAGCGTAAAGGCCGGGGAATTTTCAGATGTTGAAATTAAAAATGGAGAGTGCATAGAAATAGCCACCGGAGCTCCTATTCCAAAAGGGGCAAATGCTGTTGTTATGGTGGAATATACTGAAAAAGAAAATGGTATGGTAAAAATATATAAACCTGTTTCGCCCCACGAAAATATTCAATACTGTGGTAGCGATATAATGGCAGGGGAGCTCATCTTAAGAAAAAATACTATTCTTTCACCAAGGGATATAGGGGCATTATCTGCAATCGGAAGGGATAAAATAAAAGTTAAAAAGAAAATTAATATAGGATTAATATCAACAGGAAACGAACTAATAAACCCTGATGAATCTCCAAAACCTTACAAAATTTATGATGTAAATACATACACCCTTGCATCTTCAATATTGGAAAAAGGGTGGAATTTTAAATTCTATGGAATTGTTAAGGATAATAAAAAAGACTTAATGGAATCCATAAAAAATGCAATTGATGACGACAACGATATTGTAATATTAAGCGGTGGAACATCAGCAGGAGTTGGAGATTTAACTGCAAATGTAATAGAAGAACTTGGGGGACGTGTTCTTATCCATGGGATAAAGATAAAACCGGGAAAACCAACAATCATAGGAACCATAAAACATAAATCAACTTCTGGAAATAAAGAAAAACTAATTGTAGGTCTTCCAGGGTATCCAACATCATGCCTAACAATTTTTGATGTGCTCTTTAATGAAAAGGGAAAAACTATAACTGGCCATTTCCCAATTAGATATATGTCCGCAAAGGGAAGGACAGAATACTTACCTGTATCAATTATTAAAGGAAATGAGGGATATGTGGTTTATCCAATTACAAAGGGGAGTGGTGCTATCACGTCCTTAACCTATGCGGATGGATATGTTGTTATAGATGAAAATAAAGAAATACTGGAAGATGAAAATGTAGAGGTTCATTTATTTGGAAATATATTATTTGGGTTAAATATAATAGGTAGTCATTGTGTGGGCATAGATGAGATACTTAGAAAAGGAAACATTTTTGCAAAAACAATAAATGTTGGCTCTCTTGGTGGATTGATGGCCATTAAAAGAGGGGAAGCAGATATTGCAGGTATTCACTTACTTGCAGATAATGGGGAGTATAATATACCTTTTATCAAAAAGTATAGGGTTAAAAACGCCGTTCTTGTAAGGGGATATATTAGAAGGCAAGGTTTTATGTTTAAAAAGGAGCTCGGTATAAATACAATAGATGACATTGTGAAAAATATTAAAAAATACAAATTCATAAACAGGAACAAAGGAGCAGGGACGAGGATTCTATTTGATAAATTTTTAAAGGAAAATAAGATTAATAAAAACGATATAAATGGCTACGAAATTGAGGCAAAAACTCACTCTGCTGTTGGTGCATCTGTTGCCATGGGGAAAGTGGATATTGGTGTGGGAATTGAAACAATAGCTGAAAAATATGAGCTCGGGTTTATACCCATTGGTGATGAATATTATGATTTTCTCATTAAGTCAGATAAATTAGAAGATGAGGATGTAATGAAGTTTATTGAAACCCTTAAAAAAGTCGAATTGCCATTTAAAAAACCTGAAAATTGTGGAGAGATTATATTTAAGTGCTAATATTGCATACCTGCCCAATATTTGTAATATATCAATGAAATAATGAAGATAAATGGAAATATTTATATGCTGGAAAATATAAAACAAAATTTAAGATTATATATAACAATGTTGGTGGTATGTTGTGGAAGAAACCGGCAAAAATACTGAACTAATAGAAAGATTAGCAAAAGAATTACATAACATTTGGATTGAAAAATTAAAACACATCTTGGCAGGGGATGAACCACTTGATGATGAAATAGTTAAAAAATTGGAAAATCACATAACAACATGGGATGACCTTGATGAAGAATCAAAAGAAAAAAATAGATTGGAAGCTTCAAATTTATTAAAAATAGTAGGGGATAATGAATATAAAAAAATATTTGTATATGGGACATTAAGACGAGGATGCGGCAATTATTACGCATTTTTGGATAGGTCAGACGTTAAGTTTTGCGGCGTGGAAAAAAAACATGGATATGCATTATATAGTAATAATATAGTGGCATACATGGTTAAAACCGGCAACAAAGAAGATTACGTCGTTGGTGAAGTGTATCTAGTTCCCGATAAAATCTACAAAAAAATTAGCCAGATGAACACAGGTGCAAATTACAAAGAAGTCTATGAAGATGGAGAAATTTTTTGGACCTATGAAAAACCACTTCCAAACGCTGTAAAAATTGAAAGTGGAGATTACCTCAAATACAATAAGCAGTTTCTGGAATACAATATATTAAGTTAAATTATAA
The DNA here is from genome assembly GCF_049075655.1 of Methanothermococcus jasoni. Lineage (GTDB taxonomy): Archaea > AGJL01 > Methanococci > Methanococcales > Methanococcaceae > Methanofervidicoccus. The sequence continues at coordinate 546,446 of NZ_CP157522.1, forward strand.
CCTTAAAATATCTTTTAAATCCATTCCTCTCATTATCTTGTTTCTTATATCTGACTCTTTCTTTTTTATACTCTTTACATTTTCAATTATTTCATTTATTTTACATCTTTCAATTACTGCAACACCGTTGCAATCTCCAACAATAATATCTCCCGGATTTATGAGCTCCCCTCCACACACAATGGGGACATTAATTTCTCCCATATCCAGCGGTTTTCCAGCATTTGGAACATTGTATTTTGAAAATACTGGAAATTTTAAGTTATTTATCTCTTCAACATCCCTTACACTTCCATCAATTACAACAGCTATTACTCCTTTTAGCTTTGCATTCAAAGTGGCTAATCCGCCCCATATGGCAGTTTTTTCCCCTTCTGCATCAATCACTATTATTTTATTTCTTCCATAGCTTATTGCCTTCACAGCGGTTCCCCAGTCATTTGAAGTGGTTTTTACAGTAATTGCCTCTCCAAAAATAATTCTTTGATTTTGATTTATCGGTTTAATGTCCTTTAACACCTTTGCACCAGCATCATATAGGTTTGGGACCGACACTTCTTTTAAAAATCTCATAAGCATCATTTGCAGTTTTTATTAAAAAAATAATTATAATAGTTTTTATATGTGTTATAATTACAATTTATTTATTTTTTCTTTTTTTCTTCAATTCCACAAGTTTTTTAACTGCATCCATATTTACATCTTCCTCAACTTCGATATATCCATTATCATATGCTCTTTCAATGAATCCATTTCCCCATTTGTTTCTTACTAAAACTGTTGAGTACCCCTCAGGAGTTCCCACATTTCCTACGGATATATCGGATGTAATACCTGTGAAATCACCGCATACTTTGCATCCCTCTCTCATGGCATACTCCACATCTTTCAATTTAAATTCAATGGAGTTTCCATTCATAAGTTTAATTATTAATTTACCTTTCTCTATATCCATTTTTTGAACTTCCCATGGATTTATATTGTTTTCTTCCAATATTGTCATCATTTTATCATAATCGTAAGTTTCAAAACAGAAAAGACCTATTTTTAACCTTATAGCATCTTTAAATGGCTTTAAAAGGTCATTGTCTGATGCCATTATCTGATAAACTGCATTCATTACACATGGAGTTCCAACAACTGCTATTCTCTTTAATTTTTTAACCATTACTGCCTCTTTAAGAGCTCTGAGTATTGGAACATTCCAGTTATATCTGCTTCCTGATGATTTTAGAACTTCCTCTTTTGATGTAGCCAAATAGGACTCTGGTTCCATTGTCCATTTATCCTCCATCATTACAAGAGCTCCGTCAATAAGACCTTCGTCAAAGGCATTTGCTAAAATTGCGGTTACCACTCCACCGTTCTGGGAGCCTTTTATTTCAATTTTTGACTTTGCCTTTAATTTTTTCAATGTTTTACCAATTCCCTTTTCAATTGAAGGAATAAGAGGTTTTTCTGTTCTCGGACAGGCATCATAACAGGCTCCGCAGGGAACATCGTAAAGGGTAACTTTACAGAACTCAGCAGAAACAGGATATTCTATTTCTTCCACAGGTGCTATGATGCAGGCACATTCATCACATACAAATTTTACAGGGCTATCCTCTTTAAAGTATATATTATCCACGGGACAAACTGCAACACATGCACCACATCCAGAACATATATTCTTATCCCATACTTCCTCTTTTAAATTTAGATATGATTTCATGATTCCACCGTTTTTTATTTCTTATTTCATATTTCTTACGTCCTTCTTGTTATTCCTTTCGCCTATTTTATTTTTATTTTTACTTTTACTTTTTTCTATTTTCGCCATATTTCTCTTTTTATCTCAAATCAGGAGTGTATAGTTTTCCAAATGGTCTTTTTGATATTGGAGCTATTTTAGTATATTCTGAATTTATCAATTTATTTTTTAATTCATCACTTAAACCAAATTCTTTGCAGAATTCCTCTATATATGGAGTAATTCTTTTCCTGTCCTCTTCTGTAAATTCTTTAATATCAGCAGCCACTCCAAGCTGTGATTCATCGACTTTTCCCCTAATATATATGCTCCCGCCGTGAATACCTGTTCCAATCATTTTTCCGCCAATTTTACCCAAATCATTTCCTTCATTGTCAATATTTAATACAACTATAACTCCTCCTGCCATATACTCTCCTAAAAAGTCCTTAGCAGTTCCTCCAATAACCAATACAGGGAATTTATCCTTATATTCTTTCATGTGAATACCGCTTCTATATCCTACGTCATCTCTTACAAATACCTTCCCTCCTCTCATTGAATGCCCTGTCACATCTCCTCCACTTCCATGGACAACAATTTTACCATCATCCATGGTGTTTCCAGGTGCATGGTCGGTATTTCCATGAACTATAATTATAGGACCGTTCATGAACATTCCAAGGTCTCCACCGGGAACTCCATATATTTCAATAACTAAATCCTTTTTTTGAATTCCATTTCCTATAAATCTTTGACCTAAGACATTTTTTAAAATAATTTTTTTTACATTAGGGTTTTCATTTAGTATTTCATGGATTTTTTCGTTTAATTCCCTATATTCAAGGTCTTTTGCATCTAATACCACTTCCATATTTTCGACCTTTTCCATTTTTTCACCTTTATAACTCTAAACTAAACTAAATATAAAATCTAAATGATAATATACATTTTACAATCCTGCATGTTTAATTCCTAATGCTTTTAACTCCACTTCGCTTAATCCTATTCCTCTCAATCTATCTCTGTTTCCTCTCAAACTTTCAATGGAGTTAATTCCTGCGGCACCAAGCAATTCCTTAATTTCAAGAGTCCATGCTTTTATAAGGTTTGCAACTCTTTCAGCACCTTCTTCAACATCTAATCTATTTACGAGCTCAGGTTTTTGAGTTGCTATACCCCAAGCACACTGTCCTGTATAGCATCTACCACATACTCTACATCCCATTGCCACCATTACTGCTGTTCCAACATAAACGGCGTCTGCACCAAGTGCTATTGATTTAAATACATCGGCGGAGTTTCTAATTCCTCCACTTGCTATAATACTTATTTCGTTTCTTACACCTTCTTCTCTTAATCTCTCATCAACTGCTGCAATAGCCATTTCAATAGGTATTCCTACATTATCCCTAAATACCTTAGGAGCAGCTCCGGTTCCTCCTTTGAATCCATCGATTACAACTGCATCGGCATCGGATGTTGCTATACCATTTGCAATAGCTGCAACATTATGGACCGCAGCAATCTTAACAAATATTGGAACCTTCCATCTTGTAGCTTCTTTTAAACTTCTTACAAGCTGTGCTAAATCTTCAATTGAGTAAATATCATGGTGCGGAGCTGGGGAAATAGCATCACTACCTTCTGGAATCATCCTTGTCATTGAAACCTCAGCAGATACTTTTTCTCCTGGAAGGTGTCCTCCAATTCCAGGTTTTGCTCCCTGACCAATTTTTATCTCAATTGCTGCCCCTTTTGAAAGATACTCTTCATTAACTCCAAATCTACCACTTGCTATCTGTGTAATGATATTGTCTGCATAAGGATAAAGGGTTCTATGTAATCCACCTTCTCCTGTTCCCATGAATGTTCCACATTCTTTAACTGCCCTTGCCATTGCCTGATGGGCATTTAATGATAGAGCTCCGTATGACATGTGAGCTATCATAATTGGTGTTTCCAACTTTAAGTTTGGAGCAACTTTGGTTTTTAATTTTGCTTTTTTAATTTTTTTGCCGTCAATTTCTTCTTCAACAAAATCGAATTCTAATTTTTTAGGTTTCTTACCTATGTATGTCCTTAACTCCATAGGTTCTCTTAATGGGTCGATGGATGGATTTGTAACCTGGCAAGCATCTAAAACGATTTTATCGTAGTAAATAGGATATTCTTTTGCATTTGCCATACCACTTAATAATATACAGCCTGTTCTGGACTGGTTTATTATATCTTCCCTTGCTTCCTTTGTCCATAATGGGTGTTCTCTCCAACATATTGGGTTTTCATGAATTGTTATTGCATCCCTAGGACACATTGAGACACATCTTTGACATGCACCGCATCTATTTGAGTATGTTATAATTCTGTCTCTTTCTCTTCTATAAACGCCCCATGAACATTCTTTTACACATCTTTCGCACAACATACATCTATCGGGATTAACTTCAACTCTGTATTTTGGTGGAACTGTTGAAGGTATCATGATTTCACTCCTTTTTTATTTTTATTCGTTATCTTATAGAGCTCACAAGTGAGCGTAGAATATAAAATTGCTTCGCAATTTTAATTTCGGAGCGAAGCGGAGAGTTATAAAAATCACTTCGTGATTTTTATTTAATCGAAATCAGAGATTTCGATGCTAAAACTCCAAGAGTTTTCCGAATATCCAATACCAAATATCCAATTTTTAACCATTAATAAAAAATAATTTAATTTTAATTTAATTAATTTTATTTATTTTTCAACCCTTGCTATTACCGGCATTCCTGCATCAGGCATCCATACTTTATCCAATTCAGGACATATTTTTCTTATGGCTGCCTCTTCACTAGATACAAATGTTAAATCGTCTTTTTCAGCAGCAATAAGTGGTCTAAGTTTTATCCTATCTGTTAAGCCCACCATGGCATTTTCCTTTTCAACATCTCCATTCATGAACATCATTCCTTCATGGGTACCCACGATTATTCCAAATGGACCGTTTAATGTTGCACCGCCGTATGTCATCCTAATTGCTTCATGGATTTTTCTTTCCTCTTCTGGCATGTTGTCTATTTCTTTCCAGAATCTTGGAGCTACGGCACTCAATGCATACTCAACAGGTAGTTTGTGTTTTCTTATCAATAAATCAAATATATATGCTACAACCTCTGTATCTGTTAGCATTCTGCATTTGTATCCAAAACTTTCAACATATCTTTTATTTGTTCCATAGCTTGTAATTTCTCCATTATGAACAACTGACCAATTCAATAGGTTAAATGGGTGAGCTCCTCCCCACCATCCTCTTGTGTTTGTTGGGTATCTCGCATGCGATAACCACATATATCCTTTATATTCATCTAATTTGTAAAATTCTGCTACTTCCATTGGCCATCCTGATGCCTTAAATACCCCTAAGTTCTTACCGCTTGAAAATACAAATGCCCCGTCTATTTTATCGTTAATTTCCATAACAATTTTTACCATTGTGTCTTCTTCAACATCCTTGTATTTTTCATCAAAATCATAGAAGAATCTCCATGGTATATGTTCTTTTTCTAAGATTCCTTCTTTTGTTGGAATCTCCTCGTCTTTAAGCACGTATCCATATTTTTCCAGTGTGTTTTTTACTTTTTCTCTTATTCTGTCGTAATCTGGTGCGTTATCCAAAAAAACATGTATAGCATAGCTGTCTTTGAACTTTGGATATATTCCATATCCTACATAGCCTGAACCTTGTCCATTTCCTCTTTCTTTTAGGCTGTCCAGTGCTATGGCTATCTTATCTCCACTTATTAATCTTTTTTTTCTGCTCATAAAACCGATAATTCCGCACATGGTAATCCTCCATTTGTGAGTTATACTAATATAAAAAAAGTCATTTATATAGCTTATCAAATAATCATATTAAAAAATTTTAAAAATTTGAATAGATATATGATGTTATCATTTTTATATATTTTACCGTTATCAGTATATATTACTAACACATAATGAACAATTACTCTCCCAATTCAACAGTTCCTACTCTGAATAAAGCTTTTATTGGAATACCCTCTATTTCTTTTATTCCACTTTTATCTATTATTACAACAGCTTTTTTTGGATTCCCTATATTTTTTAAATATTTTATAGTTTCTTTCATAGTATTTCCCGATGTCATTACATCATCCACAATTACAACATCTTTACCTTCAATACTTGGATAATTATGTCCTATAAATCCTGTGCTATTATCTTTACTGTGAAGATGCTTTTTAGGAATATATATTGAGAAATTTTTATCCATTTCTTCAGATATCAACGTTGCCAATGGAACCCCTCCTGTGGAAATGCCCACAATTGCATCAAATTCCACATCTTTCAACATATCGCACATTATTAACGCTATATTTTTTAATCTTTTTGATGAAATCTTAATATTGTCCCATTCTACGAATATATCTATGTTTTTACCTTTTTCTTCAATCTGCTTTTCCGGTTCTTTTAAAAGTTTTTCACCATTTAACACCAAATAAAGTGCAGTATCTACGGATATATTCAATTCTTCTGCAATATCTGCGGTTGTAAATCCTACATCCCTCAATTTAAGTGCCTTTATTATGAGGTCTTTTTTCATAACATCACCAATAATTCTTTTAATCCTATATACATTATATGTTATTATTTATTTAATTTTGTATTATTTCATCATATTCAATATATTCAATATTAAATTATTATTTTTAATTCATTTACCGAAAGTTTTATATATTGACTACTATCTATATATTCAAAACATTCAAAAAATTTTGAACAAAATGAACAATATATATTACCATATAGATGCGGTGAGCTCATGGATGAAGTAAAAAAAACGATAATAGAGTTATTTTCTGAAATTGCAAAAATTCACGGGCTAAGTAAATCAGTTGGAGAGGTTTATGCAGTGGTATTCCTATCAGATAAACCGCTCTGCATAGCTGATATAATGGAAGAACTGGGAATGAGTAAGGGAAATGTAAGTATGAATCTGAACAAGCTTGAAAAAATTGGGTTTATCAAAAAGGTGTGGATTAAAGGGGAAAGAAAAAACTATTACGAATCAGTAGATGGATTTTCTTCCTTCAAAGATATAGCAAAGAAGAAATATGACGTCATATCAAAAGCCTGCGATAAATTGGAAGAATTAAAAGAAAAATCTGATGAGAATGAAAGAGAGCTCATATCTAAAAAACTCAAACACATCAAAAAAATGAGGGATGTACCAAAGAAAATATTGGAAGTGCTTGAAAATATTGATAGCGACGATAACAATGATTAATTATAAGATTTTTGGTGGTAATGCATGATTGAAAAGATTTTAGGAAGAATTGCCCGCTTTTCAGAAAAGAAGCCGTTTTTAATGGTGGCAATTATTATAACACTTACAATATTTGCGGGACTGGAGGCAACAAATGTAAAATCCCAAACAGCCTTTGAAAAAATGCTTCCTCAGGACGACCCCATCATAAAAACGCTGTATGAGGTAAGGGACAATTTTGGAGGGACTGATATAATTACAATTTGTATAAAATTGAAACCCTCCGATAGTCCAGATAAAGTGAATGACATACGAGACCCTCGAGTTCTGAGTTATGTAAAATTTTTAGAAGAGGATTTAAATGGAATTGATGGAATTACAAAGATAAATTCGCCTGCGGATGTAATATTTCAAAAAAATGATGGAAAGGTTCCTAATGATATAGATACTGTAAAAGAAATATGTGAATCACTTACCGATGAAGAAAAAAGCAGGATTTTCAATTCCGAATATTCCATGGTAATTATTAATGCATATACAGATACAGGAGGAGACCAGAAAAAGCTTCTTAGATTAATGGATGATGTAAATGAAAGAATTAAGGATTCGCCAACACCTCCTGGGGTAGAAGTAGTATGCACAGGAACCCCCCCTATGAGAGACTTATTGAACACCCTCATGAAGGAAAGTCAGGTATTTACAACAACGGTTGGTGGAATTGGAATATTGTTTATATTATATCTGTATTTCAGAAAACCTTTATCCACAGTTATGCCTCTAATTCCCGTATTGGTTGCAGTTGTATGGACTGGTGGAGCTATGGGAGTACTTGGAATTCCTGTGGATATGGCAACAGCAGGTATGGGTTCTTTACTTCTTGGTATGGGGATAGACTATGGAATTCACCTAATGCACCGGTATGAGGAAGAGAGGAAAAAGAAAATACCCAGTGATAAAGCAGTAGAAACCGCAGTTGTGAGCACAGGAACAGCAGTAATCGTCACAACAGCTACAACAGTAGTTGGTTTTCTTGCACTTGTGTTTGCCCCACTTCCTATGATGGCTAACTTAGGTAAAGTATGTGCATTGGGTATCTTCTTCTGTATGGTTTCTGTGATTACATTACTTCCAGCAATGCTCATAATTGAAGAGAGATATATTTTGCCATTAATTGGGAAGAATAGGGAAAAATAGTGAAAAAAGATAAATTAAAAGAGATATGGAGAAATAAAAAAATAAAAAATAGAAAAAATTAAAAATAAGGTGATATTATGGATTTATTAAATAAAACTTCTTTAACGCTCAGATTAAAAAAGTATATGAGCGTAATTGCGTTTTCATCAATAATATTTTTATTGATATCAAGTGCCCATGCATTACAGGTTAATGAACCGCAGTATGAACCTTTAAAAATCCATCCCGGAGATGACGTGGATTTATGGTTTAAGATAACTAATGATGATTACAATAAAGAAGTAAAAGATATAAAAATAACAATTACGCCACATTACCCATTTGAAATAAAGCAGGTAAATCCTACAAAAGGGGTTGCAACATTATCTCACCTAAACTCTGGTGAAAGTGATACGACATATTTTAAACTCCATGTAAATGAGGATGCACCATCGAGGAATTATAGAATTGATGTAAAAGTATCGTATGATGAAGTTGAACATAAAAATGGAGAAGATATAATCACACACCATGAATGGACAAAAATATACTACCTTCCAATATATGGAACGGCAAATTTCGAGATAAATACAAAAAATAATATCTCATTAACACCGGCAAAAACAAAAATTGTTCCTATCACTCTATACAACAAAGGAACGGGAACTGCAAAGCAGTGTACCCTTACAATAGGTGGAAATAATTACATATCGCCAATAGATACCACAAAATTCTATGTTGGGAGAGTTAAAGCAAATGACGGAAAAACTATAAATTTAAAATTATATACAAACGAAAAAACACCAGAAGGCTCTTATTTAATTCCCGCCACAATATCATGGGTGAATGAAGACGGAGCTCAGAAGACTGAAAATATAAACATCGGTCTCTTAGTTCAAGGGGATGTTTTATTGGGAATATCCAATGTAATTACAACTCCAAAAGAGATTAAACCGGGAAATACCTATGTAAGAATAGATACCACCATTACAAACAACGGACACGGTGAGGCAAAGGATATAAATGTCCATCTTAAAACTGAATATCCATTTAAAGATAGTTGGAGTAATGCAAACTATAAAGATATTGGAACACTATCAGGCGGCGAAAGTAAGGATGTTTCCTTTACTATCGACATTGACAAAAACGCACCACCTAAGCATTATAAGATTCCAGTAGAAATAGAGTATTTGGATATTTTCAATAAAAAGCACAACATTACAAAAACAATCGACATATACATTAAACCAAAACCAATAATTGAGATTATTCCGGAAGAATATACTGTAAAGGCAGGAACTGAAAATACTGTATTAATCCATGTCAAAAACACAGGAAATGAGAAAGCAGAAAATGTAAAGATAACTGCAATTAAAAACTCAGCTCAGCCCTTTGATTATCCAACAAAAAGCGATACCGTAGGGACTTTAAAACCTGGGGAAAATGGAACTGGGGCAATTGTTATCGATGTGGATAAAAATGCAGTTGCTAAGGATTACATTATTACAGTTGAAATAAGGGCAGTTGGGGATAGAGAGGAAGGGGATGACAATGTATATATCACCCAAAAATCCATAAAAGTTAAGGTTGAAAATAACTCCATAAGTTATTTACCTATTGAAATTGGATTGATAGTTATTCTTGTGGTTGTTGGATTATACTATTATAAGAGAAAAAATAAGAATGAACAATAAAAAGAATAAATGGCAAAAGGTAAAAAATAAAACTATCTTTTATTTTTTTTATTTTATTTTTCATAAAAACATAACTTTTTTAAACTCCTTTTAATTATTTCTATTAAATTTATAATTATTTTATTATTTATAATGATAATGGTGAAAGGATGAATCCCTACGATATAATGAAGGCATCACAAATATCCTGCTGTTTAGAAGTTAGCAGTTTTAAACCTGGAAATGTTCATAGAAACAGAGAATACGATGATATAAAATACCACCATTTCCTGAGCTCAGGCATAGCATTTGGAAATATAATATACGAAGCATCTCAGGATAACAAGGATATTGGAAAATACATAAAGTTGGCAGTAATCGAGTCAAAAAAATGGTCTCCAACTAATGCAAACTTAGGTATAATTATGTTGCATATGCCTATTGGTATGAGCTCAGGGAAAATCGATGAATTTGATGAAAATGAATTGAAAAAGGAAATAATATCCACAGCAAAAAACACCACTGTAAATGATGCAGTAAATGTTTATGAAGCTATTGAAATAGCAATGCCGAATATAACTCCCCCAAAAGAAGGTCCCGACGCTCAAAAAAATGATGCAAAACAGGAATTAATAGAAAAAAATTTAACGCTATACGATGTTTTTAAAATATCTTCCACATGGGATAGCATTTCAAAGGAATGGGCAGAAGGATTTAATATATCCTTTAAAGGATACAAACTATTAAATGAATATTATGAGGAATACAACAACATAAATTTGGCAACAACAAAAACATTTTTAAGTATTTTATCAGAGCATCCAGATACCTTAATAGCAAGAAAAAAGGATTTGGATACTTCAAAAATGGTTTCAGAAATGGCAAAAGATATACTGGATAACGGCTTTAAAAAAGAAGATATTGAAGAGTTTGATAAATTCCTATCAAAAGAAGGAAATAAATTAAATCCCGGAACAACTGCGGATTTAGTGGCATCTTCATTGATGATATTTTTATTGGATAGGATAGATAAAAAAGATACTGTGTTATGCTGACCTACTCCAACGACTAAAGTCGTTGGGTTCTTTTAGTAGGGTCTAACCCTACATGGGTGGCCAAGCCCACTACCCCTATCTCCGTTTAGGAGATTCAGGGCTACGCTATACACTTCTAACCACTACCAGCGGTAGAGTTTTCGATAACCCTACCCATAATTACTTGGACTGGTAGCGTTACTTACTATTAATCTTCTCATATTTATAGTTTACTACTTACTATCTGATATAATGTCCGCCTCTCATCCAATCTCGTAAGAGATTTTACAAAACTATGTTTTGTATAACGATTAAAATCGTTGGCTTTCTCGGCGGTTTATCGTAAATTATTTCTCTATTTTTAGATTAAAATCTCCAAATATTCTTTTTATATTTGAAAAATGACGATCTTTTGTAATTAGTTGCATATTCCTATTTATACACATCGATGCTATTAAAATATCAATCGCAGGAATTGGTTTTCCAATTTTTAATAATTCATTTGAAAGTTTAATGCTTAATTTAAAATCATCATCAGTGGGATATAATACAATCATATCAAGCAATAATGCTTTTGGGAATTCTATTACATTAAAAATTGTAGTATAACCATTTAACTTTTCTTTGTTTTTATAGGCATCTATAAGTTTGTTTGTGTCGTATATGTTCTCTTCCATTCTTTCTCCCTCATTTTCTCATAATGCCCCTCATACTTATCAATATCAATATTTTCGATATCTCTTTTGAAATCATCTCCAAGTTCTTTAAGCAAATCTTTTGTGGAGTATTCTGATTTACTTTCGATTTTATTTAAATACTCAATTATGGCTTTTCTTGCAACTTCACTCCATTTTATTTCTTTATGTTTTTTCATTTTTGAATATATCTCATCAGGTAGTGAAAGCGTTATATTTGACATATTATCACCAATGTATAATTATGTGGATGCACATATTTATGTGTTTCTTTATGTGAGCTCATCAATATTTATTTTCACCATCATAGTAAATTATATATGCAATCCATTTTAATTATTTTTAAATTAATATGATTTAATATAACGGTGATTAAATGAGCGAAGACAAGTATGAAAAAGTAATGGATTTGGCTAAAAGAAGAGGTTATTTATGGAGCTCCTTTGAAATATATGGTGGTATAGCAGGTTTTGTAGATTATGCACCACTTGGAACAATATTGAAAAACAATATAATTGACACATGGAGAAAGCACTATATTATAAACGAAGAATTTTACGAGATAGACAGCCCAACTATTACACCATACGAGGTTTTAAAAGCATCTGGGCATGTTGATAACTTCACAGACCCAATGGTAGAATGTAAAGAATGTTTGGAATCATTCAGAGCAGACCATATTATTGAGGAAAATATCGACATAGACACTGAAGGAAAAACACTTGAAGAATTAAATGAGCTCATAAAAAAACACGACATAAGATGCCCAAAATGTGGTAGCGAATTTGGAGATGTTAAAAAATACAATTTGATGTTTTTGACTTCAATAGGTCCGGGAGGAAAGAGAACAGGATACATGAGACCAGAGACAGCTCAGGGAATATTCATACAGTTTAGAAGATTGGCAAGTTTTTTCAGAAACAAACTTCCTTTTGGAGTGGCACAAATTGGTAAATCATACAGAAACGAAATTTCCCCAAGACAGGGGGTTATCAGATTAAGGGAATTTACACAGGCTGAGGCAGAATTTTTCGTTCATCCTAAAATAAAGAACCATAAGAGATTTAAAGATGTGGAAAATGACATAATACCACTTCTTCCAGCAGATAGACAAATGGATGAAACACTGAGCTCAGAGGAAAAAGTAGTAAATATGACATTAAAGGATGCTGTGGAAAAAGGAATAATAAGGCATGAAACCATTGCATACTTTGTGGCGATTACAAAGAGATTTTTAATGGATATTGGTATCGATATAAACAGATTGAGATTTAGACAGCACCTTCCAGATGAAATGGCACATTATGCAATTGATTGCTGGGATGCGGAAATTTACACAGATAGATTTGGATGGATTGAGTGCGTAGGTATTGCAGACAGGACAGACTACGATTTAAAGGCACACATGAACCACAGCGGTGTAGATTTAAGGGTTTTTGTAGAATACGATGAACCAAAAGAAATTGAAACCTACGATATTGAATTAAACTATAAGGTTGTTGGAAAGGTATTTAAAAAAGATATGAAGCTCGTTGAAAATACATTAAATAACATGGACGATAGTGAAATAGGAAAAATGGTAAAAGAGCTAAATGAAAATGGAAAATATATTTTAACAATCGAAGATAAGGAGTTTGAGATACTAAACGACTATTTAAAAATAAATAAAACTAAAAAGAAAATCTCCGGAGAAAAAGTATTGCCACATGTAATTGAACCGTCCCATGGTATCGACAGAATTACATACTGCCTTTTAGAGCATGCCTACAATGAGGAAGAGGATAGAACATATTTAAAGTTAAAACCAGAAGTAGCTCCTGTAAAAGTTGGAGTATTCCCATTAGTCAATAAACAGGGTATGCCAGAAATTGCCATGGAAATAAAGGATAAATTAAGAAAAAACGGAATAATTGCCGAATATGATGACAGCGGAGCAATTGGAAGAAGATATATGAGAATGGATGAAGTTGGAACTCCGTTCTGCATTACTGTTGATGGCCAGACATTGGAGGATGGAACCATTACAATAAGACACAGGGATACAAGAGAGCAAATTAGAATTAAAATTGATGAAGTTGTAGATTACATCAAAAGAAATATTTAACATATTCCGCAAGAAATCAGATAAAATCACTCCGTGATTTTATTACTGTCCTTCGCTACTCGACGAAATCCTATGGATTTCGTGAGTTCGACAAAAACCAAAGGTTTTTGTGAATCGACAAATTTCTTTGAAATTTGTCTCGATCAGCAAATCTTTGATTTGCTTCGATCGCTCAGACATCCCCGTCCGTCATACAAATCCTTCGGATTCGGATGAAAATCTTACGATTTTCATTACTCAAACCTTCAGTTCGATTGTAAAATCACCTGCGCGGAGCGAAGGTGAGCTACAAATTCCGAAGGATTTGTTCAGTCTCCTCGCTATCACTCGAAGATAAGAACAGGGCAATTCACCAATTAGCATAAAACCATGCAATATAAAAAAAGTATTTTAAATAGCTTGTTACATTTAAACAACTTATCTACTTAAATGAAACTTAATTTATTTTGATAATCTTCTAAATTTTTTAATGCTGAATGGACGATACTGCTGGACTCATTATTTAATTTCATACCATATCTTGTAGATTTTGCCAAAACCTCCAGATGCATCTGTTCCAAGACCTCATTAATATCATATCTATTCATTGAATATTCTAATGTTCTAAGGGTATTCAATATATTTTCTCTGATGATATACTCGGGCGTCTTTAATTTAGAGTTAAATTTGCATGCATCAATAACTCCTGCGGCTATGGTGATGGCAAAATAATGTGTCATGATTGCAGTGGGTGACGATACATTAGATGATGCCATGTTACCCATATTTTCAGGCAAATTATTCTTAATTTGTTCTAAAAATTTCCCAAAGTGTTGGGTATTTATTGGAACCTCCCCATATTCTTCAATTACATTCTTAAACGCCTTAATAGTATCCAATATGGCCTCGTTAGATACTCCCCCAGGAAGTTTAAATCTTTCATTTAATTTGTATGCATCAATAATTCCTGCAATCATGATAGCAGTAAAATGACTGTTTATATCTGCAACAGAGGATGAAACATCAGCAGGAACCACATAAGCTTTTTTATTGGCACTTTCCGCCAGTTCAACACATTTTTTTATCTGCTCATCAGTAGCATAATTTGTTCCATCTGTTGAAGTTCCGCTTATCACATAATGGCTATGCTGTGGAGTTCCAGGAACCGCAGCAGGATGCATTGAAGATATACCCACATCCTTTCTTTTTGTTCTGAGCTCTACTTCAAGTGCAGCATATAAAACAGCGGGGGATATTGTGCATGTATTTGCTATAATGGCATTTTCAGGGAGGTGGGGAATTATATTTTTTGCTATTTCAATAGTTTTTTTTCCAAATGGTGTGAAAAATATGGCTATCTCCCCATGCCTTGCAGCTTCGATATCGTCTGAAACCACCTTAACCCCGGATTCTTCAACTTTTTTCCACATTTCCTCAGTTAGTATATTTTTGTTAGGTTCTGCAAGTACAACATCATGTCCTGCTTCTGCAAACTCCATGGCAATTCTACTTCCGCCATAAGGTGCCTCCCCACCATAATTTTCAGGTAAATTTAATTGATTTACATACAGGTTTTGGTTTCCTGCACCATATACTGAAATTTTCATGCATCCACCCATTTTAATTTCAATATGCATGCTCAAGGTCGATGTTAAGGATGTCTTTAACTTCGTTGAGTTTTTCGAGAAGCGCATTTCCTTTATTAGTTAGGATAAACCTACCATCTCTATCTTTTTCAACAAAATCATGTCGTTCGAGAAAATCCATGTATCTCTTAAATACCTTCCAATCTAAGTTTGCATAATACATTATTCTTGTTTTTTTACATCCTCCCATATTGATAGCATTTAGAATGCCAAATATTATCTCCATTTTATCCCTTCTATTTCCATTTAAACCATAAATTGGCATGGAATAAAACATTTGAACTCTTTTCATATTTGCCCCTCCAATTACCACATGCTATGGATATAGTTTCCGACCTTTATTATGTATCTATTTATGTAGGTATTAAGCCTATGTTATGTATACATGTTTATGCAGGTAATTAAAATAACATGAAAAAAAGACATGGTGGTATATCGCAGGTTTATAACCCTACAAAATTAATTATATACTTTATGATATATATTCTTAACTATTAACCATTTTGGTTAAGTTTTTAAAAAAGGATAAATAAATATTATTTGCTCATTTTTTTAATTAAAATGGCATTGGTTGGACATCTTCCAGCGCATAGTTTGCAGTTATGACAGTGTTTTGTATCATATACATAGTATTTTCCATTTTTATCGACTTTCCAAATTCGCGGTGCTTTTGCACAGACATCATAACATTTTCCGCATCCTATGCATTTTTCCCTATCTACGATTATTTCTACAACCATTTTTTTACCTTTTATTTTTTTAAGAATAACATATTAGTGATAAAATAAAAAATTATATATTATACGATATATCAATACATATACGAAAATCGGAGGGATAATATGGACACTAAAGATATGAAGATATTGAACATATTAATGAAAGATGGTAGGAAACCCTACACTGAGATTGCCAAAGAGCTGGGAACTAGTGAGAGCTCCATTAGAAAGCGAGTTAGAAAGATGGAAGATGAAGGCATTATCAAAGGATATAAGGTGGAAGTGGAACCCTCTAAAATTGGATATAATGTTGTCGCTTTAACAGGTTTTGACACCAACCCCGAGGATTTTTTAACTGTTGCAAATAAGTTATGCGAATTTGACGAGGTTAAAAAGGTATGGACCTCAACAGGTGACCATATGATAATGACTGAAATCTGGGCAAGGGATGGTAGGGAACTATCCGAGATTTTATTTAACAAAGTCGGTAAAATCGAAGGTATAAAGAAAGTATGTCCCGCCATTATATTGGAACAACTGAAATAAATTAATAAACTAAATTTCGGCCATTTTATCATGAACTTCAATTCTCTGTTCTTTAAACCATTTTCCATACCCTTTTACATCCATATTTTTAATATGCATAACTAACCATCCAATAATAAAGTTTAGTGCCTCTCTAAACTCTTTATCTTCGCCCTTCTCAATCTGTGGAGCTAAGGTATTTACAACATGCCTTACAAAAAACCCGTGTATTTTTTTATGTTTTTCTAATTCTTCTTCTGGATAACCGTATCTCTCCATAACCTCTTCTTCATGTTTAAAGTGTTTATCAGCATAAGATACTACCTTTTCCATCAATAATTTTTTTGCTTCGTCTCTTTTACCACCCCTTAATAGATTATATATGTTATTTATTGTTTTAACAAGGAATTTATGTTCCTCGTCAAAAGCAGCAATACCGGATTCTAAATCTTTTGACCATTTTATTATTTCCATAAAACCACTCCATAAATAGAACAAGCATTTACCATATCTCAAAATATATTCAATTATAAACATATGTAAATATATAAGTGCATAACATACTTATGTGCCCCACTTAAAAAAATAAACGACAAATGTATAATTATTCAAAGTATCTTTCTAATATTCCTTTTAACATTTTTGCATGTCTTGCTTCATCTCTGCTTGATTCATCAAAGAAGTCATGTGCAGGGTCAATGTCCAATTCTTTTGCCTTTGTTGCAGCAGCTTTTTTCTCTTTGTTTGCCATGCATTCTCCTTTTAACATCATTTCAATGTTCTCTTTTAAGTTGTCTGAAATTACCCCGTTCATCTCAGCAAAGTGTGCTGCGTGTTCAGCTTCTTCAAATGCTATTCTTTTTAAAACTTCTGCAACTTCTGGGAGACCTTCTCTCTGAGCCTGTCTTGCCATTGCCAAATACATTCCAACTTCTGCACATTCTCCTTTAAAGTTTGCTTCAACTTCTTTTTCTAAGTCTGTTCCTTTTGTTGTTCCTATTTTGTGTTCGTTTATTAATTCTACATCTACCATGTTATCACCTTTTTTATTTGTATATAATAATTATAATTTTTAATATATATTTTTAATCGTATGGATTTCATATATTTTTCAGCAATATGGTATGAAATTCGTATTTACATAAATTTAAGAAATTGATGTATAAAAGAGAAATTATTTAGAGAAGGCGAGAAGTTATTCCATCTGAGTGAAACGAGGAAGTTATAAATCCTGAAAGGGATTTATTCCATTTCTTTTATTCTTACTGCCAATCTCTTACCCATGTTGTAACATTTTTCCAATTCATCCTCTGTTGGAACATAGTACAATTCGTATTCATCCAATACATTGAATCCGCATGCTTCCAATTCTTTTGCAATCTTTTCAACTGCTCCTCCTTCTCCACCCATTGAACCGAATGCAAGAGCAAGTCTTTTCAATCCTGTTCTGTTGAATTTTAAACCTTTTAAGTAGTATATCAAGTCTCCAATTGATGGGAATGGCTCATCATATATTGTAGGTATTCCAAAGAGAACAGCTTTACTGTCAAGAATATCCTTAACAATTTCACTTCTTTCATCATGGTGGAGGAAATACATTGCAACATCTACACCTTCGCTCATGAGACCTTCTGCAAATGCATGTGCCATTTTCTGTGTTGAGTAGTGCATTGTGTCATAAACGATTGTAGCTTTGTTTTTACATTTTCCTGTTGCAAAGTTCTGGTATGCTCCAATTACTTTCATTGGGTCTGTCCAAATTTGCCCGTGTGATGGTGCAATCATTTTTATTTTTTCCAATAATCCGAGCTCGATAACTTCATTGAATTTCTTCAATACAAGTTTTGATAATGGTGTAATTAAGTTTGCATAGAACTTCTGGTTTGCATCCATCAATATATTTTCTGGAATTTCGTAGTCGTATCTCTGTGGGAAGCACAAGTGCTGACCAAATGCGTCGTTTGAGAATAAGATTCCTTCTTCTGCATAGAATGTGAACATACTGTCTGGCCAGTGCAATAATGGTGCTTCAAGGAATACCAATGTTTTCCCACCAATGTCTAATTTCTCCAATGATTTAACAACTTTAAACGGAGCTCCTTTCAAGGATGGGAAGTGTTTTACTAATCCTTCAACTGCTACCTCAGTACAGTATATAGGAGCTTCTGGGAATTTTTTGTGGATTTCAGGTAGAGCTCCTGAGTGGTCTTTCTCAACGTGGTTTTGGACGATTATGTCTATTTTAAACTCTCTCCCTTCTTTTTCACATGCATCTTTTATTCTACCCCACATTTGAGCGGATGTTCCTGGGTATGTGTTGTCTATCAATACAGTTTTATCCTCCCCAAATATCAAGTATGCGTTGTATGTTGTTCCCTTTAATGTATATCCATGGTACATTCTAATGTCCCAGTCCATTACTCCTACCCAATATACTCCATCTGCTATTTTAAAAGCATCTGCTTTCATTCTATCACCCTTTTGATTTACAAATATATTGTTTTTTTGATGGTATATATATTTATCCATATTACGATATAATATAGTGCATTATTGAATATATTAATTTAACCGTGCGTATTTCGCCTAATTATCTGTATAGTATACGAATTTCGAACAATCCCATATAATAATATAATTATTAAAAATAACTTTATTAAGTAAAATAAAAAATAAAAATAGTAAATTAACACTGCAATATGTTGCAGGATTATATCTATAACCAATTTAAGGTTTGAAATCAATGCCCTCTTTTCTACAAACACTTTTGCACTCAAAACATCGAACGCACTCCTTTTGGTTAATATTTTTAGTTAGCTTTATCTGCATTGGGCATTTTCTTTCGCACAACTTACATTTTACACAGTTATCATTTAGTTTTAATTTAAACAGAGATTTTATTGAAAGTATCGATAATAATGCCCCAACGGGACAGAAGTATTTACAAAAAGCCCTAGGGATAAAAAATGAAACTATTGCAAATGCCACCAATACTGCCAATGAAATCATATTTCCAGATATTCCCTCCATTTCTGGCAAATAAACATTATATGGACTTAATCGAATATATGCAAGTATTACAAATAAAAATAATACGATATATTTTAAATATATCAATTTATTGTGAATATTCTCTGGGAGCTCCGGAAGTTTTTTTAACTTAAACCATTTAACCCTCAGCATATAGCTGAGCTCGAATAGAAATCCCCACGGGCACCACCAGCTACAAAATACCCTTCCAAAAATCAGTGTTAAGACAAGCACTACTATGGATATAACCATATAATTTTTTCCAATAGTTCCCGTAGTAATGAATGTATTTGCAATTCCTATAAATATTAAAAAGAAACTGCCTGATAGGATGAATTTTATAAAAAACGCTGTTTGAGATATTTTTCTTAATATTTGGAGCTTATCCATGGTTTCACCAAAAATATATTTAAAATGTTAAAGGAATTTATTATAAAAAAATTTATTATAGGGAGCTCTGCCCAAAAATTCCACATCTTCCGCAAAACTTATTTTTGCATTTATACGGCAAAAGTGCTTTTTTTACGGCATCTAATGCAATATAACCTGCTTCGTGAAGCATGGTGTCTTCCAGTTCCTTATCATATTCCATACTTCCCAAACATGGATAGTTGTGGTGAGCATTTGCTATCTCGTCCTTTAATTCGTTTATGATTTTTCCCTTAATCCTTTTGGATATATAGTGGGTTTCACCACATGGTGCCGATATAATCACCTTAACATCGTCTATTTTATGCCCATCTGATGATTTAATTTCAACCTGTGGAAATCCTATTTTAAAGTAATTTATAAACTCATTTAAGACCTTTCTCTTATGCCTCTTTTTTAAAGCACAGAATGGCTTTGGATTTTCAAAGTCCATTCCATTTTTTTCGCACATTTCCTTTAAGCTGTTCCTCATGGCAATTGATAAATCAGATGGTGTTTCTGATGGCACTATTAATAACTTATAGTTTTTTTCTGCCAAAATGTTTGGGAGCTCATACAGTAAATCTTCATGAAGTTGAGCAATCGCCACATCACCCTCCGGGAGCTCAGGTATGTAATCGGAAGCATCCTCTATAAATTCATCCTCATCAACGGCGTCCAAAACTACCGCCTTTACATCATCTTTATAAGTCCAATCCCCTCGACAGTTATAACAATCTTCACAGATTCTACAAAAATCTGGCTCATTCAGTAGGTTTTTATAAAATTTCTCCATTCTCTGGTTTCCTTTATGATATATAAATGTAGCTTTCATAATATCACCTAATAGTGAGTGAGCTACAAAATCCGTAGGATTTAGCTCAAATCACTTTAAAAAAGTTTATTTCTATATATTTTAATTGGTATTCAATACATAAAAACATTTTTGACTATTGCTTTAAAAAATAGGACATAATTTTTATTAAAAAATTTATAATTTTTATTATTTTTATTTTCATTAAATTTTTATTATTTTAAACTATTGGCGAGCTCATTTACCTTGCTCTCAATCTCATCTCTTACCTTCCTATAAAATTCAATGTCTTTATCTGCTGGGTCTTCAATATTCCAGGCAATGTGTTTTTTAGCTGGAATCGGAGTGAGCGAAGCGAACGGAGAGCTACAAAAATCACTTTGTGATTTTTGTTCAACAAAAGGGCAGGCTCCTAAACATCCCATAGTAACTACAATATCGAAGTTCCCCACTTCTTTAACCACTTCATCTATTGTCTGCGGTTTTTCTTTAATTTTTAAGTTTTTCTCACTCATCACTTTAAAAACCATCTCATCAATATTTTCAGTTTTTTCCACTCCTGCACTGTATGCATCAAGTCCGAATTTTCTTCCAAATGCCTCAGCCATGACGCTTCTTCTTTTGTTGTGTATGCAAACAAATAAAATTTTCATATTATCACAAACTTCTTATTTATTATTTAACTGGCTCTATTTTAAAATAGCAGGCGTCTGCCCCCTGTGCCATGCACCTTATTTCATCCACCACCACAGTTTTATTTAGTATGCATTCGTAGGCACCAGCAAGGACTCCTGCATCAAAATAACATATGGGTTCATTGGATTCCAAACCATCGCACAATGCACAGTCATTTACTTTTATAATAATAGGATTTTTACTTTCAATTTTCAATACTCCCAAGTTATTTTTTCTGAAAAATTTTTTCAATTCCATATAATTTTTTGGATTAATATGCCGTCCAAACTCATATCCAATATCGTATAATGTAATCTCAGAGTTTAACTCTTTAATTTTTTTCATCATAATCATAATCATAAGTCGGAATATTTCCAATGGAACATATTCTTTAATATTTCTATTTGTATATTTGCTTTCAATAAATGTGTATTTTTCTTTGTCGTATCCCTTTTTTAAATGCTCAACAGATTCCTTTATGAGCTCATCATCATTTGAAAGATAAATACCTCCCTTTGTCGCGTCATCATCATTCTTCCCCAATATTGTAAGGAAGTCCTCCATATTTTTTGTTTTTAACTCCATTTTCATGTTATCTCTTCAAATACTTTTTTATATATTTATATTTATTACATATAACTTACATATAATGATAATGGTGCGAATAACGGTAAAATACACTAAAAAAGAGACGAAAAACGGAAGAATGAAGAGTTAATGAATTAAAAGAAAATAATATTATTTATAATCTGTAAAATTCCTTTGCATTTTTATAGGTGGAGCTCACTATTTTATCATCTTCAACTCCAATTTTTTTCATGCATAATTTTGTTCTAGGCAAGGCATAAACGTCTGCCTTTAAACTTCCCAAATCACTGCTTAGGATGAATTTTTTATTATAATTTTTTATTATTTCTGATGCTTCCATAGGGCTTATTTTCATAGGTTGTTGCACTGTTAAACCAATATAAACATCCCTATCTATTAAATCCACAGTATCCTTATTGATGTGGTCAATCATTACCAAATTATCCTTTATTTTCACTTCATCCAAAATTTTTAAAATTTCGAGTAATGCCTCTTTCTTATTCTTTTCAGGAGTATGGACGATTATGGGCATGTTGTAATCCTTTGCTAAATACAACTGCTCTTTTAAAAGTTTCTTCTCATCATCGGTTAAATAATGTAATCCAGTTTCCCCAATAGCTACAACATTTTCATTGTCTAAAAACTCTGGAAGTTTTTTTATAAGGAGCTCCCAATTTTTAGGGTATCCCATAGGGTGAGCTCCCACTGCAACCTTAACATCAACTCCTACCATTTTCCCTCTTTTAGTCTCTAAGTTAATCAACCTATCCCAATGGTCTAAACAAACTTCTGGAACGCTCATTTTATATGGGTCATGGGCACATGTGATTATTGTTTCAATTCCACATAATGCCATTTTCTCCAAATCTTCAAAACTTCTTACATCCAAATGAGTATGGGCATCTATCATAAAACCACCTTAAATAATTTAAATATGATTAAATATGATTTTTTAAAATAAAAACTTAATGAATATAATTTAATAATTAATAAAATTTATAAAAAACATATAAAAAACTAAAAAAAATAAATTATTTTGTTAAATAATAGTAAAATTTCTCATCATCTGCAAGGCAGTGGATTGTTGCCTGCCTAATTCCAAAGTTTGTTCCTACCTTTTTTACAAACATCTTTTCTATATCGATAGTTTCTTTTAAAATTTCTACAATATCCCCCTCGGTGTTTATGTTTATTGTTGGTTTCTCATTGTAGTATATTATATATTTTTCATACAAGAGCTCCGCACCCTCCATCTGAACCTTTGAAAAATCATTTAATAGTTCATTGTTATATTGCTCGATTGAGCATAATTTGGCAATTATTGATAGTTTCATTTTATTCGATATTATTTTTACCACATTTTCTTTTAAATGTTCCATTATTTCACCTAAAAAGTAATCACATCTTCATATTCGTTTAAAATATCTTTTAATTTTTTGTAGCTCACTAACTCAACACCATCCAATATGTCGTCAGCATTTAATTCCCTATCCTTTAAACACTCCTCGATGCAGTATATTTTGCATCCAAAAGCACTTAAATTATTTATTACATCCACAATTGAAGGCATTCTCAATTCCTCTGGTTTTTGCCCAGATTTAGCATTATAAACCCCGTCATGAATTAAAATGACATCAGATTTTTCAATAATTCCACTGGCAATTTGGGACAGTGCAAACATCATGCCGGCGAAGGAATCTTCACTTCCATAAGGTGGCTTTAATATTATCGTAATAAGTGATTTAACCATTATTTCACCTTGTAAGCGTAATTACTCTATCACTATCTGCTATATACTTTGAAAGGTCATTAGTTAAGCTTCCAATTTTACATCCTTCAATAACATCTTCTTCATAAATTCCTCTTGCATTTGCACATGTGCTACATGCCGCCACATTCATGCCTTTGTCCATTAAATCTTTAATCATGTTTCCAAGGTTTGGGAATCTCTTTGGAGCTTGTTCATCTATTATTGCAGTGATTCCCTCACCATAGAAAAACATATTTACCTTATGTCCTTTCTTTAATGCGGATTCTGCCAGTTTTACGGCAAAATTACCATCCATATTCATCATGGCACCAGATTTTAAAATAATAGTTAAAGTTTTCATAAACCCACCTTAAAGAGTAATCACTTGGTTGTATTTTTCCATAATCAAATCCACCGCTGTATCATAGTCAATAAGTTTTGTTTCTTCGATATTTTCAAACCCTCTTGCATGTGCGTCATCCTGCATTGCATATATTTTATAACCGAGCTCCCTAAGTTTGTTCCTCATGCTTGAAGTTGTGGCATAATATATCCCATCTTCTGCAAGAAGAACTCCGTCGTTGCCATCTTTTAATTTTTCCATTACTTCAATGGCATTACACTCAAAAGGAGATTTTAAAAGAATAAATAGCGTCATTAAATCACCCTATGAAAAGCTGAACTTTTGCATCCATTGCAAGGTCTATAAATTTTGTAGCCCCGACTATTTCCACTCCATCAATTAAATCCTCTTCTTTTACTCCCATTATACTCATGGATGTGCTACATGCGTAAAGCTTAGCACCTAAATCAATAGCCTGCTGTCGAGATTCCTCAAATCCACCAATATTCTGCTTTTTCATTTTCTTTTCCATCATCTTTACTCCCAAACTTCCAAATAATCTATATATTCCCGGAAGTTTAGGCTTAGCATTCTTCTTTAATATTTCAAGTCCAAAAAATGTAAAGAATATATGCACCTCCATCCCCATGGACGCACCTATGGTTCCAAGAATAAATGCCATCATAGCTTTATCAAAAGTGCCTTCTGAAACCACAAGTGCCATCTTATCAGCCATAATATCACCAAATAATAGATAAAAAAATAAAATAAAAAATAATAGTAATAGACATTAAGACATTATTTTTTCTTAATTTTGAATGTCAAAACCCCATTTTCTTCGGTCATTTCAAGTAATTCATTTCCTGTTCTATTGCACCATGCTGGAACATCTTCTTTTGCTCCAACATCATCAGCTATGAGCTCTAAAATCTCCCCTTCTTTTAACTCCTTCATTTTCTTAGCGAGCTCTACAATAGGCATAGGGCATTGTAGTCCTCTCGCATCCAATGTAGCCATATTTACACCTTTCAATATTTAATTAATTAAAGATAATTAAAATTTAACCTTTACAGCCCCTGTTGGACATACATCTTCACAAACTCCGCAACCTGTGCATTCATCTTCATGAGCTACAACAACTTTTTCTCCATCTACTTCAAAAACTTCCATAGGGCAGTTTTTTTCACATTCTCCACATTCTTTTGCTCCTTTACATATATCGTAGTTAATTGTTACGCTTGCCATTTTAATCACCACCATATTTAAGTTATTATTATTTTATTTATTTACTTCATTTATTTTTTATTTTATTATATTTTAAGTTATTCGTTAATTTTAATCGGTTCTTCTGGACCGCCTATTTTTGAAGGATGTGGTGCTTTAATTACAAAGAATTCAAGAACATCGCATGTTAAATTTTGAGCAATCATCTTTGTATTGAACGGCAAATGAATTATTGTTCCAGCAGGATATACTTTTGGCTCTTGGCCTTCCAAAGTTAATGTCATCTCTCCCTTTACAACTATTAAATGAACCTTTGAGTTTGTAAAGTGCTTAGGTGTGCCTTCTCCTTTTGGAAATATCATATGAATAATTTGAACTTCGTCGGTATTAACTATTTTTTCCACAACCTTTGAATCAGATTCAGTTGTAAAATTATATACTGTTTCTATCATAATATCACCTTAAAAAAATAAAAGATAGTTGGTAGTTAATTATTTACTAGCTAATTACTTATTTCTCATTTTCGCAATTATTTGTTTATCAATCTTTCAATGTCTTCTTCCACTGTTGAGATTACTCCTATTCCAAAGTTATCCACAAGAACCTTTGCAACATTTGGTGATAAGAATGCTGGCAATGTAGGTCCAAGAACTATGTTCTTTACACCTAAGTAAAGCAATGCAAGCAATACAGCAACAGCTTTCTGTTCATACCATGCTACATTGTATGCTATTGGCAAGTCGTTTATGTCTTCCAATTCGAATACTTCTTTTAATTTAAGAGCAATTACTGCCAGTGAATAACAGTCGTTGCACTGTCCAGCGTCTAATACTCTTGGTATTCCGCCAATGTCTCCTAAATCCAATTTAATGTATCTGTATTTTGCACATCCTGCTGTAAGGATTACTGTGTCTTTTGGCAATGCCTTAGCAAATTCTGTGTAATACTCCCTGCTTTTATGTCTTCCATCACATCCAGCCATTACAACGAATTTTCTTATAGCTCCTGACTTCACAGCTTCAACAACTTTATCAGCTAACGCCAATACTTGGTTGTGTGCAAAACCACCTACGATTTTACCTGTTTCAAGCTGTTTTGGTGGAGCACATTTTTTAGCATGCTCGATTACTTCTGAGAAGTCCTTATTTCCATTTTCATCTTCTGGGATTCTTTTAAGTCCTGGGAATGCAACGCATCCTGTTGTATATACTCTGTCCTTGTAGCTGTCTTTTGGTGGAACAAGACAGTTTGTTGTCATTACAATAGGTCCATTGAATGCTTCAAATTCTGTTACCTGTGTTGCCCATGAACCTCCGTAGTTTCCTACGAAGTGGTCGTATTTTTTAAATGCTGGGTAGTAATGAGCTGGCAACATTTCGCTGTGTGTATATACATCTACACCAGTTCCTTTTGTTTGCTCTAAGAGCTGCTCTAAATCTTTCAAATCGTGCCCACTTATTAATATACCAGGATTGTTTCTAACCCCGATATCTACCTCAGTTATTTCAGGGTGCCCGTAGGTTTCAGTGTTTGCTTTATCCAATAAAGCCATTGTATCTACTGCATACTTACCAGTTTCAAGTGCAAGAGCTGTTAAGTCATCAGCTGATAAGCTGTCATCCATTGTAGCAACAAGTGCCTTTTTTATGAATTTATGGACATTTTCATCAGTGTATCCCAATACCATAGCATGATGCATGTATGCCCCTATACCTTTAATTCCATAGGTTATTAATTCCCTTAAAGACCTTACATCTTCATTTTCTGTTGCTTGGATGGACACTTCTTTTGAGTTTGCCTTTGCAATTATATCGTCGTCATTTTCTGGCATCCATGTTGCATAATCAGGGAGCTCATCACAACATCCTGAACATGTGCATTCTGACTTTAATTTTTCTCTAAGTTCTAAACCTTTTTTAATTTTCTTTATTATGTCTTCATCGTCGAAATTCACATTTGTAACTGTTGTGAAAAGTGCATCTACAATATATTTATCTATTTCTTCGCTGGATTTTCCAGTTTTTTCACTTACATATGCCAAACCTTTTACTGTATATATTAAAAGGTCTTGAAGATTTGCCACATTGTCCTTTTTGCCACATACCCCCATTGTTGTGCATCCAGTGTTCCTTGCAGTTTCCTGGCACTGGTAGCAGAACATTTTTGTTGGTCTTGTATTGTTTGATTCCATAGTTTTACCCTCCAATATTTTATCTACAATTGATTTTATTTTATTTTGTATATTATTCATATTTTCACCTATGCAGTTAATATTTATTTCTTTTAATATATATAATCATTATTGTTAAAAAATCGTTAATTTTTAATATAATTATTATTATTTTTATTACTATTTTTATGATAAAGTATTATTATATTTAGTTTAGTAATTTACCATCAATTGATACAACACGTTTGTTTATTTCGCAGTCGATTCCATCAAGTGCCTTCTTCACTAAATTATACATTGCTGAACAGCAGGGAACGCTCATAATTACAACATCTACTTTCTTTATGCCGTTTAATTTGACTATTGCCCTTATTTTTTCGGCATATCCTGAAATATCATCCAATTTTGGGCATCCAATCGCCACAACTTTTCCCTTTAAGAATTTTTTGTGGAAATTTGCGTATGCGAATGGAACACAGTCCGCCACTATTGCCAATTCAGCATTTTTGAAGTAGGGTGCCATCGGATTTAGAAGGTGAAGCTGAACAGGCCAGTTTATTAGTTCTGAGCTCAGTTCAATATCATCATCTTCATGCCCAACATCTGCCTCTCTATTAAAGGTTCTTGCTACTGAGCTCGGACATGAATGACCTGCATGACTGCCACATCCACCTTTCTTTTCACCCTCATTTATCTCAACTTCTTCTTTTATTATATTCAAGGCATCAACAGGACATACATCCAAACAGGAGCCCACTCCATCGCAGTAGATTTCTTTATCCTTATTCACCTTTACCTTCCCCGTTTCCTCGTCAGGAATTAGGATATTTTCCTCGCAGGCATCAATACATAGCCCGCATTTCTCATATCCTATACATTTGTCCTGGATTACCTCAACTTTATATTTGGTTATTTTCATAATATCACATTGCATAAATTTTATTTTTTAAATTTCACAATATTAAAGGTGTATTTAATAGTATAAAAAGATTTTTGACTGTTTTATGTCAAAAAAAGCTATAAAAATTGTTCTTTTTCATTCATGATTTGATATAATTGTTATGAAAAAAATTTAAAAATTTAATATTGTTTAAAAAATTAGATAAATATAACGAAATAACCTTAAAAAGTTATTTAAAATAGAAATACGACAGCATGCTTAGTTTATACTATTTTCCGGACATATGTCTCCTTTACACATTTGATTTAAAATCGTTAATTTGGAAATCTCAGAGCTCCGTATCGGCATGCACTTAGACACAGTGAGCATCCTTTTACACAGTTGGATTTATTTTTTACTACGACTTTGCCATTTTCAATATCATAAACCCCGTTCCTGCAAAATTTATAACATAATGTGCAGCTTTTACACTTATCGTAATCGATTGTAGGCCCCCATACTTCATTCAATGATTTATCATTTCCTTCTATTTCTTTTTCTCCATTTTTATTTTCCCTATTTTTCCTTTTAAATATATTCATTATTTTTGAAAACATAATACTCCCCTAATAATTTAAAAAATAACTACTTTATCATATATTTTTCCATCTATTTTATCCACCTTATCATAAAATTTGGAAACATCTTTTGAATTGCCCTCTACAATAAAAATCTCTACTTTTTTATTTTTTCCGCAGGATGTGGTAATATACGACTGGTTTATTGATTTTACTATGTCGTTATGTTCAAAGTATGCCTTACTCATTTCTTCCATTGCCTTTTTTGTTGGAGTATATACAACGATAATAATGCCACTAACATTACCATCTTTATTCAACTGATTGCTTTCTAAAACATGCTTTCTTGTGGCATCCCTTATGAGCTCACTTCTACTTGAATATCCCTTCTTTTCTACAACTTCATCTATCTCCTTTAAGAGAAACTTTGGGAAGGATAAACTAATTCTTTCAACATTTACCATGGTGCTATCCCCTCATATTTTTTATATACTCTGGTGTGGTATCCTGCGGGACGCCATAATGAAACTCCCTTGAAGCTTCAAAAATTTTTATACATCTATCTCCAAATCTCTCAACATCTTTTAAAAACATTCCAAATTGAACATAATAGTTTATATCCTCTGATTTACATCCCCTATCTGAAATATTTTTCATAATTTCATCTAATTTTTTATGCAAGTTTTCCTCTAATTCATATATTTTAAAACTTATTTTTTTATTTTTTACCACATCCATGGCAATTATAAACATTTCTTTGATAATAGCAAATATTTCATCAACATTGTCGGATAAATAATCCTTTACCTCTAATCCATTTGTAATCTCTTCGGCAATATTTGATATATAATCTCCGCATCTTTCAATATTTGAAGCAATTAACGATAAAAGCATTGCCTGTTCCATTGGCAAATACTTTAAACTGTCCATTTTAATTGATAGGTGAATTTCTTCTTCCATTTTATTTAATGTATAATCCTGAAAAATTATGCTCTTTGCATCCTCTAAATTGTGAGTTTTTAACGCATTAAATGCTTTATCCAAATTATATAATACATTATTTCCCATCTTTTCAAACATTTCAATGATATTATTCAATGGCTTGTCAATGTCTTGATATACGCCAAGTTCAGACAACTTATCCATATTAACAACATAAGGATGCATTACAACCCTTTTTTCTATCAAAGGCTTTAAAAGTTTTGCAACATACCTTCTACTTATATTAAGTTTTTGGGCTATCTCATCCTGAGTCTCTGGTTCATCTTCAATTATAATCTTGATAATTGCCGCCAATGTGGCTTCTTTTCCCCTTAGCATCATACCACAGATTTTTATTTTAATTTTTAATCAATTTTTTAAATTAATTTTATAAATATATTGGATTTATTATATTTAGATTTGTATGATATATACTTCATATAACCACCTTTTTTGATATTAAATATTACTTAGGTATTCAAATAATATATTTTTAAGTAATCAAATAAAAAGTTTATTAACAGAAATGTTTATATGTGAGTTAATCATATTGTTTAATGTCCAGCTCTCATCAACTTCAACTTAAACTTTAAACGCTCCATTGACATCTGCATGGAATATTTTTTTAAGCAACTCCCGAGCTGTTCCCTTATAGAACAGTAGGGAGGATGGACTGTCCCATAATAATACGGGAGCGGGTGTCGATGATAAAGGTATTCAAAATATATCGGATATAATTACATGAAACTTATGGTATATTTTAAATATCTTTTGAGATACCTTATTATTCAGTTCAATATACATCCATAAAACCAATACAATAATTATTGGTGGTTATATGATTTAAGCACTTCATCTTTTAGTTTATCAACTATTTGTTTTTTATATTCTAAAAATTCCACAGTATTTCTCTTCCTAGGTCTATCTAAACTAATATCCACAATATCCTTTACTTTTCCCGGTCTTGCAGTCATTATAATTACTCTATCTGATAAATAAACTGCTTCTTCAACACTGTGAGTTATAAAAACTACGGTTTTTTTATCTTTTTCCCATATCTTTAAAAGTTCATTTTGCAATATTGTTCTTGTTTGGGTATCCAGAGCTCCGAAAGGTTCGTCCATCAGCACAATTTTTGGGTCATTTGCAAGGGTTCTTGCAATTGCCACCCTCTGTTGCATTCCTCCACTGAGCTCATATGGGTACGCATCTTCAAAACCTTCCAAACCTATCATTTTTATAAACTTTCTTGCTACTTCATCCCTTTCTGCCTTTGGAACTCCTTTTATTTCCAAGCCGAAACCCACATTTTCCAAAACAGTTCTCCAAGGTAGCAAGGTATATTGCTGAAACACCATGCCCCGTTCTGCGTCGGGTTTTTCGATTTTTCTTCCTTCAATAAGTATCTCTCCAGAAGTGGGTTTTTCAAGCCCTGCAATCATCCTCAATATTGTGGATTTTCCGCACCCACTTGGTCCCACAATAGATAAAAATTCGTTGTTTCTAACTTCAAAATTTACATTATCTACTGCTAAAACTTCCTTTTTCTCCGTGATAAATTTCTTAACAACATTTTTAATTTCCAATATCGCCATAAAAACACCAATTAGCATTTTTTAATGCAGCAAATAAAATATATAAAATAAATATAAATTATAAACTTTATTTCATCATAGTTTTCCATTTGAAGTATCTATTTTCAATATATCTTAGCCCTCTGTCAAGGGTTAATCCTATCAATCCTATTATTACCATAGATGCCACAACGATATCCATTTTACTAAGTGAATAGGCATACATAATTAAATATCCTAAACCAGCATCACTTCCTGGAAGCATCTCAGCCGCCACAACACACATCCAAGCTATACCTGCCCCTACTCTCAATCCAGTTAAAATCCCCGGTGAAGATGCAGGAATAATAACTTTTAAAAGTATATCCTTTTCCTTAGCTCCTAATGTTTGAGCAGATTCTACAAGTATCTTTGGAACGCTTTTTACACCGGCAATTGTGTTTAGCAATATTGGAAAGAACGCACCGATGAATATAATAAACAGCATGGAAGTTTCCCCT
Source organism: Methanothermococcus jasoni (assembly GCF_049075655.1). Classification (GTDB taxonomy): domain Archaea; phylum AGJL01; class Methanococci; order Methanococcales; family Methanococcaceae; genus Methanofervidicoccus. The sequence continues at coordinate 578,507 of NZ_CP157522.1, forward strand.
ATTCCAAACCATGCAAGAGCAAGTGGAACCCATGCAAGTGGTGGTATTGGTCGCAGGAGCTCCACAAATGTATCAAATAAATCATGAATTATTGAAAAATATCCCATCAATATACCAAGTGGCACAGCTATAATTCCTGCCACTAAAAAACCAGATAAAACTCGCTTAATACTAACAATCGTGTTATCCACAAGATTTATCCCTGTTCCTAATATGGGGTTTTGGGGGTGCATTAAAACATTGATAACATCTTCCAATCTCGGCAATATAACAGGATTATTTAACCATATAGCCACCCCTTCCCATAAAACAAGACCAAATATAGGTAAAACTAAATTTTTTATAAGTTTCATAAGCTACCTCCCATCTTTTGATTTAAAATTTAAAAATCGAAGCTTTGCTTCGTAGCGAAATATTATTTTACCAACATGTTAATTTCCTTGAAATCCTATTTATGATTTTATTTGATATTTATCTTATAATAAATATTATTTAAAAATATTTATTAAAATATTAAATAATTATAAATAATTATAAATAATTAAAAATAATAAAATTAGTTGGTGCCCCCGCATAAGGCAATAACAAATCTTGATTCTGCTTTATCAAGTTCCTTTAATGAATTTCCTTCTATAATATAACTGTTATTGTATTTTTCAATTGTTGCATTCCTACTTCCTTTTATAATCTTAATAACCATAGTTTTATTGCTATTTTTTACCTTGTAGATTTCTTCAGTATTATTAAATACACTTTTATCGGCAAGTATGTGGGGATAATATTGATTAAAGAATTTTAATTTCATTATTAAATCGGTGGTTGCTACTCCTCCTTCATTATTTGGTAGAGATTCATTGTATTCAAAATATATTATTTTATGAGCAAGGTAATAATTTCGTATATCAGTATCATTTGTGTTTATTAATTGTGTAGATAATGCTTCGCCTACTGTCGCCCTTAGTGGCACTTTAATGCTGTTATTTTCAAAATTCATGAAAATATAGTCATTATAATAATTACTGTTGCCATAATTATTATTACCTGAGCTCTGTTTATCAACGCATAGACATAAACTGCTCATTAAAATTATGGAACAGATTAGCAGTATGAGTTTTTTCATAGTATCTACCTATTTTATTTTTATTTATTTAGCCAATAACTCATCGACTATTTTTTCAAATGTTTCATCATCTATATGAGCTCCTTCTTCCCTGGTCTCCTTTACCTTTTTAACAATTTTCCACAATTTATCCTTGGAAACTTCAATTCCCATCTCTTTTAGTTTAGACTCCACAGCCTTGCATCCTGAATGCTTTCCAAGAACAATTTCTCTTTTTTGACCGATTTTTTCAGGAAGAAACGGCTCATAAGTTAGTGGATTTTCAAGCACTGCATCAACATGAATACCGCTTTCATGATAAAATACTCTGTCCCCCACTATTGGTTTATTTACAGGAACTGTTATTTTGGAGTATTCTTCTACCATTTTAGAGAGCTCCTTTATCACTGATATATTCAAGTCCATTTCAACATCATATAAAACAGTCAATGCCATGATGAGCTCCTCCAATGGTGCATTTCCTGCCCTCTCACCTATTCCATTTACTGTGGTAGATACTGCCTTTGCACCACCCATAAGCCCATAAATTGAGTTTATTACTGCAAAACCAAAGTCATTGTGGCAATGAACTCCAATATGTGCCTTTTTTAAATTTTTGCTTAATTCTGAACATATATAATTTATAGACTGGGGTGTGCCTGCACCTGTTGTATCTGCAATATGGACTCTATCTGCCCCATGCTCTTCTGCATTCTTGTGAATTCTTATTAAATCTTCAATAGGGGTTCTTGTGGCATCTTCTGCTGAAAATGCTACAAAAAGACCATGGTCTTTTGCATATTCCACTGCCCTCATCCCCATTTCCTCAACTTCTTCAATGGATTTACGAAGTTTATATTTTAAATGAAGGGGTGAAGTTGCTATAAAAGTGATTATCCCATCTACATCACAGGCTATTGCCTTATCAATGTCCTCTTTTAGAGCTCTCGATAGTGCCAATATTTCTGCATTCAGTCCTTCATTGGCTATCTCCTTTACAATCTCTCTTTCCTTTCTTGATACCGCAGGAAATCCTGCTTCAATTTGTTTAATGCCCAGTTCATCCAGTTTTCTCGCAATGTTTAATTTCTGCTCCTTTGTAAAACAAACACCAGGTGTTTGTTCTCCATCTCTCAATGTTGTATCATAGATATAGGCATCTTTTAGGTTTAATTTTGGATTATATTGGCATACTGCTTTCCATTCCATCTTTTCACCAAAAGTATCACTAATATAAAAAAAATATTAAAAAATATTAAATATTAGTTATAAATAAGAATTTCATTTTTTCACTTCTAATATATATACTGTATCCTTAGCTTTGAGTTTTTTGAGAACATCCTCATTTTTAACAATTTTACCTACGATATTTGTCCCCTCAAATGTCTCACCAGTGGGTCCATACTTATCATTTGAACTTAATCTTGTGCCGATATATCCCTTGTATCTTTTAACCATGTTAGTTACCCCAATGTATCCACCTTCCAGAGTTCCAGTTGGAGTATTCTCTGGCAATAGTCCTTTTGCATACTCGTCATTTCTTTCAAACATTGCCATATCGCCAGTTTTGAAATAAACATTCAATGTCCCTATACTTTTTGTCGTGAGTCCGGTGGTTTTTCTAAAATACCATGCTGTATTTGGGGCTTTGTCATCATATATTTCAACATATAATAACTTATCGGGAGATATTCCTTTGGTAACTACTTCTTTTGATTTCAAAACATCCATGGTGTATTCCGGACTTTGTTCTATTACTATGGCATCTTCGTTAGTGTCTCCTTCCATTGTGTGATTAATTCCGTGCTTTTTAAATAATTCGGATGCTTCTTTTTGGGTTTTTCCTATGGCATTTAACCGTTCTGGTTTTGACACCACAGATATAATCCCCTCGTCTGAAAAATCCACGAGCTCCATACCTTTGGTTATTCTACCCACTACGGTGTGGGATAATGAAGATGCCCGGTTCTCTTTATAAATATATACCTTACCAACTCCGTCCCCCGTATTTCTAACGGTAATTGAACCTCTTTTTCTATCTTCAAGATTTTCTTCATCAATGCTAAGAGTCTGCAATCTACAATCTGCAATAAATGTATTTGTGCCCTCTGTGGCTTCAAAATATCCATCTTCCATTAATGCAAGTGCATGCTCCACAGTCTTTGAAGGTCCTTCAAATTCTGCCTCACAATATGTCCATATTTCCCATCCATCTTCTAGTTCAGTATTTAGGTCTGTTGTTGTCAAATAATCTATTTTTTCTTTTGATTCCCTTATTGGTTCAATGGATATTATAGAATCCTCAGGCGTTAATTCAGACAATACTCTTTTCCCACCAATTAATATACCTATTTTTGGACTTTCGATGCCATAAATCTCCTGAGTATCTTTTTTAACAAATACAAGGTGTCCCTCAGTCTTATCAAATCCAGAAATGCTTAATACAACATCCCATTTTTTGAATTTTTCAGGTTTGTTGCTCATTTTCAAGTCAATTGTTATATTTCCAAATGATACATCAGAAACACTTCTCCATCTTACATTTTTACCTTTGAATTTCTCATAATTATTATTCCAGAAATCCACAGTGCCGGAGCTCTCGGTGATTCCAATAATCATGGAACCTTTTGTAGTGGTTATCTTATATTTTTTTGATTCTTTTTCCACTTCTTTTTTTATTCCTTTTATAATTACTATATTTGCCCCCATCTTGTATGGTTCTCCTGCTATAACCTCTTTAAGAAACTTTCCAGATTTCTTGGTGTTATTAACCAATACCTCAGCCATTTTTTATCAACTCCAATAATATCAACCAGAATATATTTATATGAGCAATTAAATATAATTAAAACTTACTATTTAATAGTAGATTAATATAAGTTATAAAAATATTATAAAATTATTCCATAATTTTTATTTTATCAATATTTAACAATTATTTAACATAATATGTAATATATATTTTTTTATAATTATCTTACAACATTTATAAGGGATAGTATGGAAATGGAAAAATTAAATGAACAGAAAGAAGAAGCTGTAAAAAAAGAAAAAACCGAAAAAAGGCTGACTTCCAGAGCTAAAAAAATGCTTAGAGCTCAGTCCCACACAATAACACCAGTGGTGTGGGTTGGAAAAGAAGGCGTAGATAAAGTAATAATGGAAGTTAAGCGACAGATAAAAGACAGAGGGCTTATAAAAGTCAAAATTAGAAAAAGTGCATTAGAAAATAGCGATAGAAAAGAAATTGCAGAAAAAATAGCCACTGAAACAAACTCTGAAATAGTAAGTTTGGTAGGAAATGTAATTACATTATTTAAGCCAAGAGAAGGCTGGAAGAGATACACCACTAAAAAACCTAAAAAAGAGAGATATATAGAAGAATTCGAAAAGTTCAGAGCAGGTCGAAAGCTTAAAAAATAAAAATAGTTAAGTTATAAGGACACCAATAGAAAATAATATATATAGGTTTGTAAAATTATAATAAAGATTGCCCGGTTATGGATTTTGAAAATTTGGCATAGATTAAAAACCAATAATTAAACCTATTAAAATTTTTTGAAGTTAAGAATTTTATCTTTTATAATATATTAACCTATAATATGTAAAAGAGATAATATATCGTAAAAAGTATAAAAATAAATAAAATCGATAAATAATTAATAAAAAATAAAAATAAAAAAATGAGGTGCTTAAATGACAACAGTATATGATGTTCCCCCAACAAAATTAATTGAAAAATTAGCAGAGAAGTTAAAAGAAATGAATATCGAAGAACCATCATGGACAGCATTTGTTAAAACAGGAGCTCACAAAGAAAGACAGCCAGACAATGACGACTGGTGGTATGTAAGATGCGCTTCCGTTCTCAGAAAAATATATACAAACGGACCAGTAGGTGTTGAAAAATTAAGAAGTGCATATGGTGGAAGGAAAAACAGAGGACACAAACCAGAGAAATTTGTAAAAGGTAGTGGAAATGTTGTAAGAACAGCATTGCAGGCATTGGAAAAATTGGAGCTCGTTAAAAGAACAAAAGAAGGTAGAGTAATTACACCAAAAGGTCAGTCATTGGTGGATAATACCGCAAAAGAAGTTAAAGATGAAATAATTAGTGAAATTCCAGCATTATCAAAATACTAATTACCTAAACCTATTTATAGCACTGCTGAGGGAAATTATGGACCCAGAAGAAATAAAAAGAAGAAAACTGCTGGAAATGCAGCAAGCTGCTGCTGCCAATGCCGGTGTTGATGAACAGGCACTTCAACAGCAACAGCAGTATGAGCTCCAAAAAAGAAAAATACTTAAACAAATTTTATCTGAACCTGCAAGGGCGAGATTATCAAGAATTAGGATGGTGAAACCTGAATTCGCCGAACAGGTTGAACTTCAACTTATTCAGCTCGCCCAGATGGGGAGATTACAAATTCCTGTTTCCGATGAGCAGTTAAAACTGCTTTTGGATAAAATATATGAAATGGGCAAATCTAAAAAGAAAGATATTAAATTTGTTAGAAAATAAATGGTTAATAAGGTTTTGATATGGAAAAAGTTCATGTTCTATTTAGCGGTGGGAAAGACAGCTCATTATCTGCCATACTTTTAAAAAAACTTGGCTATGAACTTGAACTTATAACTATAAATTTTGGCATCCTTGATTCTTACAGGCATGCCCAAGAAACCGCAAAAATATTGGGTCTCCCACATAGCGTAGAGTTTTTAGATGGAGAAATACTTGAAAAATCCGTGGATATTATCTTAAAAGATGGATTTCCATCTAATGGAATCCAATATATTCATAAAACCGTTATCGAAATCCTATCCGATAAATATAAACTTATTGCAGATGGAACAAGAAGGGACGACAGAGTTCCGAAATTATCTCATTCAGAAATTCAAAGCATTGAAATGAGAAAGAAAATTCAATACATAACTCCATTGATGGGATTCGGTCATAAAACCATTAGGTCTCTTGTGGATAACTACTTCGTCATCTCTGAAAAAGAAAGTGAGGATTTATTAAAATCCGATTATGAAACTGAGATTAGAGAACTAATAAAACTAAGAGGGGAAAATCCATTAGATTATTTCCCAAAACACATTCAATCAAGAGTTATAGGTCTTAAAGAAAAAATTTAAAAAAACAACGAGGTGTATATGATGTCATCAATTAAACCACATGCTAAAAAATTAAGACTTGCTAAGGCTTTAAAACAGAACAGAAGAGTTCCATTATTTGCAGTTGCAAAAACAAAAGGTAAAGTAAGAACACACCCAAAAATGAGAAATTGGAGAAGAAACACACTTAAAAAATAAATAAAATAAATAAACTGTATATTTATAAATAATAAAATACTTTTTTAATTAATATTAACTATTTTACCATCTTTAAACATTCCAACACTTTTTTGAGAATTTTCAGAGGTGCAGAATATTAAATCTTTATGATATCCTAAATTTTTCAAATTATTTGCAGAACTCCCATTAAATATTAATGATTTCCAATCTGACTTAACCAGATTTAAAGCAGGGGTGAGCTCTTCACTATATATTTTATCGTCCATATTCTTTAAAACATATTTTGCAATCAATCCAGCACCAATATAATCTTCAATGGCAAAACTACCTTTTCTATGGCATGGTATAATTAATATATCTTTTTCATTTTCTTTTGCTATTTTGTATGCTGCATCTGCAACATATTTTGCATTTGTTATGGAACCTATCAATATGTTATCGGAGAGAATGCTTTTCAAAACTCTTGTCCCATTTGTAGTTGTCAATATGATACTTTTTCCATCAGTTGTTTGAGATATTATATTATCTCCATTTAGTTTTATTTCTAACGGCGAATTTCCAAAATCAAAATCTTCAATTTTCTTCCCGTTTCTCTCCCCTACCTTAATAAAATCTTTAAATGATTGTGCTTCAACATCTTCAATACTATCAGTTATATATATCTCATCGCACAATTCCAATAATGTTGTAATTGTCGTAGAAGCCCTAAGAACATCCACGACAATCACGCAGAAATCTTTAAAATCATAGGGCAAATTATGTTGTAATTGATGAGCTCCGTAAAAGTTATGAGATATATGCACATTCATAATATCACCAAAATTATTAAGTTAGGTCATGCAATTGGTTTCAAATGTTTCAAAGTATATCATTTGATAATTAAACTAACCAATTGTTTTATAAGTTTCATCGTTGGTTTCGTTGCCGTCCCCAACTCGACTTAATAGATGTGACCCGCACCCTCCTATCCCTCCGTCTCTATTAAAGAGAGTTTGGGAATTGCTTACGAAGTAAGAGAGCTACGAAAACCGCAGGTTTTTGTTTAATCGCTTACTAAATCTTACTAAATATATACTTTTACAGGATGAGTTGGTAATTTACACAAATCTATCCCTTTAAAAGCATTATCAACCACTTTTCTCATAATATTGTAAGCACCATTAACATCAGCATTTACAACCCATCCTTTTAATGTTTTAAACAATCCTCTACAAAACCTCTTACCTGCGTATTCTTTCTTTTTGCCTATTTCTTCATTATCAAAGAATGAACATTTAGATGTGTAGCTTTCCTCTATTAGTACCACTTTAATACCAACCTCTTCTGCCTTATAAACAATTTTATCAATTAATGTCTTAAATGGTATTAAAGTGAAAGTTTGATTATTTTTCTTACCTAAACTTACTTCCTGCTTCCAATCATCATTGTATCCAATGATGATTTTAGAAACTTTATTCTTAACGCAGTAATTAACTACAAATCTACTTGCCTTATGTATCCAATCACTGACTTTAAAGTTTCTCTTGGTTATCACCTTTTTTAGTTTCTTACCTGATTTTATACCTTGTTTATCGTAAATAGATTTTAGGTTGGAAACAATTTTATTGAAAAACTGGTTAATAGATTTAATCCCTTTCCCATTGTCTTTAATGATAATCGGTTTATCACCAAAATTATTTGTCATTGTAATAATGTTTTTCATTCCTAAGTCGATGGATATTATTTTGTTATCATTTAGTTCCATAATTATAGGTTCTTTCTCGTAAATAATTTCTATTTTATAACCTCCTAATGTTGGTATTAATCTGACTTCCCTGATGTTAGTATCGTCGTTTAATCGTGTATCTACTGTTAAATTTATTTTCTTTGGAAATCTTAATTTTCCATCTTTTATTTTACATTGTTGGTTTGTGAAAACCAACATAAAAATACCATCTTTTGGTTTAAAGGACGGTGGTTTTGGTTTTGCTTTAAACTTATTTGAATTGTTCCTGTATTTTTTTAAAGCTTTGAAATATGATTTCCAATTTCTACTGACTATTTTTAGTATCTGCTGTGCTGATTGTGTTGGTAGTTCTTTGTAGTTCTCACTGTCTTTTAGTAGTTTATTCAGGTCATTATATAATAGTAATTTATTTTCTTTTAGATGTTGTTTTATTAAGTATGTTGCTTGGTTGTATAGATTCTTTGATATATGGGAGTAATAGTTTAAGGTTGGATTTAGTGGAATATAGATTATTTCAGTTCTTTTCATTATATCAAATCTCCAATTTTATTATATAGTAGGATGGTTTAAATGATATATTATTATTTGACAATATTTGAAACATATGGTTTAAAAGTGTGGATGATATAATGTATATTTAATTTTATAAAAAAACATTATGTGGTAAATTATGATATTGGATGGATTGACTAGATTTAGTGGAATTTTTGAATTATTGGGAATTGTTTTTGTAATATTTATTTTCTTGGGATTATTGGTATTATTAACTGCAATAGTTCTAAGCTATTTTCTTGTAAAGAAGGATAGGTTAATATTCCCTAGACTATTTTTATATATTATGGATAATTTCTACTCCATACTTTTAAAAATATTCCTTTTAGTTGGAACGGAGGATACATTCTACAAAATTGGATTAGATTTCTACAATAAATACTACTACGACAAATTTAATGAAGCCAAAAATAAGGTTTTAATACTACCCCATTGTTTAAGGGATTTAAAATGTCCTGCAAAGTTGGGAGCCAATGGAATCCAATGTATATTTTGTGGTAAATGTCCCTTGGGCGATATAATAAAAACTGCAAAAGAAAATAACTACGATGTATATATAGTTCCAGGCTCAACATTTTTAAAAAGGATATTAAAGGAAAAAAGACCTGATGGAGTATTTGGAGTGGCTTGTTATAGCGATTCATTCCATGGTATGAACTACCTTTCGAGAAAAGGCATTGCAACACAAAGTCAGCCCTTATTAAAGGATGGCTGCATATGCACATCTGTGGATGTTGAAGAATTATTGGAGCGATTGAGAGATAATAAAAAATAAAATAAAACCTTTGTTTTGCTACTCACTTACGAAGTAGTGAAAACTAAAAAAATTAAAAACATATAAAAATATTAAATACCATTCTACATATATGTGCTTCTTATATCTATATTTAAAATAACAATAATTATTACAAATTTAATTTATTGAATTTTTATTAAAATGGTGATAACATGTTATCAAAGATAAAAAACACATTAAAAGGCATAACAAAACAAAAATTAGAACAGGAAAACGGAACAAAATATATAATGTTTGGTGGAAAAGGTGGTGTAGGTAAAACTACAATGAGTGCAGCAACAGGAGTATATTGTGCAGAACAGGGATTAAAAACCGTTGTAGTTTCAACAGACCCTGCACACTCTTTAAGAGATAGCTTTGAACAGGAATTCGGGCACGAACCTACAAAGGTTAATGGAATTGACAACTTATATGTTGTGGAAATTGACCCACAAAAAGCTATGGAAGAATATAAAGAAAAATTAAAAAGTCAGATTGATGAAAACCCGATGCTCGGAGGAATGTTGGAAGAGCAGTTAGAAATGGCTTCATTATCCCCTGGAACTGATGAAAGTGCAGCATTCGATGTATTTTTAAGATATATGGACAATGATGAATTTGATGTGGTTATATTTGATACCGCCCCAACAGGACATACTTTAAGATTCTTGGGACTCCCTGAGCTCATGGATAAATACATGTCAAAAATGATTAAGTTCAAAAAGCAAATGAGCGGAATGATGAAGATGATGAAAAAGATAATGCCTTTCGGAGGTAAAGGGGACGATATAGACTACGATAAGGCATTGGAAGAAATGGAAGTCATGAAAGAAAAAATAACAAGGGCTAGAAACATTTTAGCTAACCCTGAAAGAACATCATTTAGACTTGTAGTTATTCCAGAAGAAATGAGTATTTTAGAAAGTGAAAGAGCAATGAAAGCTCTTGAAAAATACAACATTCCAATAGATGCAGTAATAGTAAATCAGGTAATACCAGAAGATGTTGAATGTGATTTTTGTAAGGCTAGAAGAAACCTTCAACAGAGCAGATTGGAAATGATTAAAGAGAAATTTGGAAGTAAAGTTATTGCACAAGTCCCATTATTAAGAACCGAAGCCAAGGGTCTTGAAGTATTAAAAGAGATATCAAAAATACTCTATGGAGATAAAACAGAAGAATAATCAAAAAAATAATTAATTTTTTAAGATATTTATTTTTTAATATTATTTTTTTTAAATATAAATATAAATTATTCTGGTTATTTTAGTTTCCCTGAGCTCTATCTAAAACAATATCAACAACCCTATCATCCGCACCCATAGGTTCTCTGTAAATTATCTCCACATCTTCTGGGAGCTCTATTTTTTCAGTGTCGTGGTGATGATGATGGTGATGATGGTGGTGTTCGCATCCCTCCCCGTGTTCATGGTGATGTTCTGTTTCATCGTCCCCTTCATAGATTCCTAAAATTTTTGGAATATCTCTTTTTGTATGGTTTCCATGAGCCAAGAAAACAGGAACAACGATGATTTTTTTAGCACCTTTTTCAACAGCACTATTAATTGCCTGAGGTATTGTTGGTTCATTAAATTCCATCATGCCAACTTCTATAATAGGATATATGTTTTTTTCCCTTATTTTTTCAGCAATCTCAGAAACTATTTCTTTTGAATATGGCAATCTACTTCCATGGCCTACTAAAACTAATGCTTCCATATTATACCTCACTTTTATTTTGTAATACTTTTGTTATTGTTCTTCATAAACATATATATAGTTTTCGAATTTGAAGAGGTTGTCGAAAAATATTAAATTATCAATAACATATAATACATGTTATGAAGGGGAATATAAAAAAGAAAATAGAAAAGAAAAAGACCAATCCTAAGACAAAAGGATACTGGAGAATATACGACCTTAGATATAAGAAATACGACCTAAGAACTACTTATACGTTGATTTTATCCATTACAAACATGCTGAATCGTCCTTCTACCGAAGGACGAAAGGTTGATAGGGTATCTGCCCTACCCTATAATGAATATGTGGTAGTTCTAATATTAAAACATATCTACAAACTAAGTTTAAGGGATTTAGAGACACTCTCAAATACATTACATAACAAACATATTGACCATTCCACATACGGTAAAGCATTTAAACGGATGGATAATGAGTTTCTATCCAATTTACTCACTTTTACATATACGATTATAGATAATCTACTAACTCAGCCCTCCAACAAACTATATATGGCAGACTCAACAGGAGTTTCCATAAATAGGTTATACTATGAGTGCATTCACGGAGGGAAACGTACTAAACGATTGGTGCATGATAAATTGCATGTTCTAGCATCATACTATCCAGAACAAGGATATATTCCAATAATCTCCGCCCGTTGGGGCGGAGGTTATAGTTCCGATAGTGCCAACCTATTGGAAATGGTTAAACAGATTGATTTTTTAGATAATGAATATCTACTGGCTGATGGAGGATATGATTGCTGTGAATTGTTTGAATATTTACTACAACACAATATCACTCCAATAGTTAAAACAAAAGAATTCAAGTGGAAGTATCATATTAGCAAAGTTAGAAAAACCATTAAGAGCATGTTTAACAAGGATTGGTATCGCCTTCGGGGGATAGTAGAATTCATATTTGGAGGGCTGGAGACTAAAAACAGGTTAATATTAGATGACAGGTTGGCGGATAGCAGAGATGTAAAAGCACTATTGCTACTGCGATAGTGCATAACGTATTAACACTAATGAGAGTATTAGTATTAACATATGATACTGAATAAAATTACAAATTCAATTATTCGACAACCTCGAATTTGAATACTTATTAATAATATAACATTAAAGATAACTATAGAAACAAATATGGAGAATATTAGGTCAGCTACCAACGACTAAAGTCGTTGGCTTGCCCTTCCAACTCCCTCAATAATAAGGGCGGAGGACATTAGGCTGGCTGACGGACAGCCCTGTATTATTTACCAATAAAGCCCTTCCAACCGTATCCACTCTACCGAGCTTCGTGCCTTAGGGCTTATTACAATTTATAGTTTATACAACATATAAATTTTTCGGCATTCCTCCAACGGCTAAAACCGTTGGCTTCCTGCCGAAGGAATCGTGAAATTATTATTGGGTGAAATTGTGGCAGTATCTTCCTTAACGGTAATACTTTTATTTGCACTAATCTGGACAATATTATATATATTATACAATAAAAAACCAAATAATGACAATGTTGGGTTAAAAACATATTATGGAATATTTGGAATATTAAGAACCCCCTGGGGTCTGAAAACCATAGAAACACTGGGGAAATATAAAGTATGGCAGAAAATATCCATTTTATTAATTCCAATCTGCATAATTGTGAGTATTCTTACTTTTTACATGCTTATAAATTCTACGATTCAATTATTTAACGGAACTGTGCCAAAAGAAAGCTCAAAACCTGTTATATTTTTATTCGGAAATATGATACCATGGATTCCCGGAATTATAGCTCTTATAATTGGAATTACATTTCATGAGATGGCACACGGTATTGTAGCACGGTCATTTAACTTGAATATAAAAAGCACAGGATTACTTCTTGCTTTGGGTATTCCTCTTGGTGCATTTGTTGAAATAGGGGATGAATTCAAAAACGCCAGTAAAAAAGTAAGGGGTGCTGTGGCATCAGCAGGACCAATAGCAAATATAATAATATTTTTTATGGTGCTTTTTATAACTCCCTATTTCTATGGGATTTCTACTCCATTAACCATTACAAATGTATTAGAAGATTATCCAGCTAGTGGAATACTTATGAAAGGGGATGTAATATATTCAATTGGCAAAAGAAGGATAAATTCATTGTCTGACTTCTACGATGCTGTGAAGGACATGAAACCAAATGAAAAAATAGCAGTAAGTGTTTTAAGGGATGGTCAATTGAAAACTGTGGAATTAATAACCTCAAATGATGGAAAAATAGGCATAAATGCAGAACCTTCAAAAAATTTGTTGTTTATACTTCAAACGCTATATTGGACTAGCATGTTAAATTTAATGCTTGGATTCTTTAATCTATTACCTGCGTTGCCCTTGGATGGTTTTCATGTGTGGAATGCACTCCCTGAGCTCATCCGAGATATAAAAAGAAACAGCAAAATAACCGAAAAGATTTCAAAATACCTGGAATACATAATAAATGAAAAAAATTTATCATCTATAAGTTTAATGGTTTGGATGATTATATTTGCCTCCATGGCATATTCATTTGTATAATTTTTTTATTTTATTTTATTTTTTTATTTAATTTTAAAGGCTGGTGAATTATGATAACAATAGTGTGTGCAGAAGGCGGTTCAACGATATATTCATTAAAAAATGCCATAGAGAATTTAGGGGAAAAGTGTGAAATCCTACTATTATCAGACAATAATTTAATGGTAGAAAGGAAGTTTAATATTGATACCGATTTAATCCATTCAAGATGTGGTATTGGGGATTATTTAGATAGATTAACCCTTTTTTCATGGCAGGTATTAAATGTTTTGGAATCAGAAGAACATAAATTCATCAACCCCCTTAAAACAATCTACAATTCGTCGGATAAATTCAAAACCATTAAAATACTTTCAAAAAACAACATAAACACACCAAAAACGGCACTTGTAAGAGACTATGAAGATGCCAAAAGATTTATGGAAAAATATAATTTAAATTATCCCATAATATTAAAAAATTCTTTCTCAAAATGTGGATTAAGTGTAAAAATGGCAAAATCTGACGAAGAATTAAAAAAATATACGGAAAATGCAATATGGGAAGGAACTATTGTCCAAGAATATGTTGATTTTGGGGAAAATGGAATATATAAAGACATTCGGGTTCTTGTGGTGGATGGGGAAGTAATTGGCGGATATAGAAGAGTTAGTAAAAATTTCATAACTAACTTACATCTTGGAAATGGCATCGAGCCATTAAAACTAAATGACGAAATTGAAGAGCTCGCATTAAAATGTGCGGAATCCATGAACGGATATATTATGGGTGTGGATATATTACCTTCAAAAAATGGATACTATGTAATTGAAACAAATACTGCACCAGGGACAAAAGGTTTCAGAGCTCTGGGTATAAATGCAGATGAAGAAATTGCAAAATGTTTAATAAATTATAAAAAGAGATAAAACTAAAAGTTAAATAGATATTAAACGATAATATCCGTAATATCCGTAATTTGGGGGAAATTATGATTGAAAATCTTATTTATAGTTTTATTTTTGTAATCGTGGCATTGGCTCTCTCTTTCAAAGAAAAATTGGGAACAGAAAAGGAAATACTCTTTGTTTCCATTTTGGCACTTATTCAGTTGTTTATTTTAGGGTATATACTTATCCATATTTTTACTTTGGGGATGGCTTTTGCATATTTGCTAATGTTAATAATGATTTTTGTTGCATCATATATCGTAAATAAGGAGGTTAAACTATCCAATAAAAAGAAGTTATTTTCCTGCTTATTTCTAACATATCTAACAACTGCAATTGTTTCCTTGTTGATTTTAATATTTTCAAATATCGTCCCATACGAACCTAGATATGTAATTCCACTTATGGGGATGGTAATAGGAAATTCAATGAACACTGTTCATTTAACATTGAATAAAATCATAGACATTATTAAATCAAATAGAAATGAATTATGGGGATACCTATCATTAGGTGCAACAGAGTTTCAGGCATTAAAGCCATTTATGAAAAACGCCATTAATTCAGCAATTATTCCCCAAATGAACAGAACAAAATCTGTGGGAATTATATTTATTCCCGGAGCTATGACAGGTATGATTCTAAGCGGAGCTGACCCCATTTATGCCGCAGAGATTCAAATAGTAATCATGTGGATGATACTAAGCGGTGCGGTGATTTCCGGGCTACTGATATGTTATCTTATATATAAAGAGCTCGTTAAGGTGTAGAAATTAATAAATTATCTTTTTTTGTTTTTATTATTCAATTTCCATTTCAAACCCAACAACAGGATGTTCCAAATCAAAGTTTAATATAACTTCCGGGTGGAGCTCACCAAAATACCCTATTGCTTTTTCAGTATCTGCATTTATTATCCTTGCACATCTTCCCCCTATAAATGATGGATGGTCGTAGTTTTCCAATTTATAATTTATATCCATCTCTCTTAAAAGACCTTCTGCATAGCTTTTCAACTCATTGAAGTTTGCATTTGGATGAATTATAGCAAATGCTACCTTTCCTACATTTTTACATTTTGTATATGAGCTCTCATCAGTTTCATCGATTACAACACAGTCCCCCACTTCAAATATTTTCTGTGGGAGCTCATTGTGTTTATTAATATACAATGTTTCCAACAGCAAAGGTAGTATTGACGGTCTAACAACCCTGTGCTCTATTGATGCAGGTTTTAAAACTTCAACATATTCTTTATCATCTACATCAATCTTCATTTTTTTGAAAAGCACATCCTGATTTGATAATGTTAAATTCATTACCTCAAAAAATCCAAATCCTACCATAACATCTCTTATAAAATCAAATTTCTTTTCCAGCGGATGTTTTTCCCCAATTGTGGCAACATTTGGGAATTTCCCAGTGAATTTATCGTATCCATAATGTATTGCTACTTCCTCTGTGAAATCGACTTTATGGAGTATATCGACTCTATATGCTGGGATTTGGACAATTATATTATTTTTTTCATAATTATATTCTGCATCCATTCTCGCCTTTCTTAAAGATGTTATTATTTCCCCAGGATTTAAATTTAATCCGAGTCTTTTATTTATAAATTCTGGTGAGAGCTCTTCTACTTTTGGCGTTAAGTCTGGATAAATTATTGTATCCTTTTTATTTTTATTATTGCTATTAACCAACTTCACAGAATATATTGTTCCGCCCCTATCTGCAAATGCACTTACCAATATATTTAAGGTATTTTCTACCGCATTTTTATCCGTTCCTGTGATATCGATTAATAAATTTCTTGTTTCCGTTGTTACTTTTGTTAGATTCCCGTTTATTATCGGAGGCATTGAAAGAACATTTCCATCTTTATCAAGTATTATAGGATACCTGCCATCAGCAATTAAATGAGCGTATTTTATACCTTTTTCATGTTTTTGAAGGATTTCTTCGGGCGTCATTTCTACATCATATCCCAAAGGTTCAAATTTCAATTCATCCCCTTTTATTTCCTTATAATAAAATGGGGGAGCTACTTTATCAAAGTCATGAATACCAATTGCTATCTTTTTTCTATCTCGTCCAATAGTCCAATGGAGCTTCTCTTGAAGATTTATTATACTTTCCAAAACCAAATCATCGACAATAACATTTTTTACAATTGCAAAGGCACAATATGGTCTAAGTCTCACATCTTCAACAAAAACTTCAACATCTGATTCATAAACATCATACTTTGGCATTCCTTTATCTATACCCATAAATCCCCTAAATCCTCTTGCAAGCCCTTCAACACTTAAATAATCTGGTCTATCAGGGTTTATTGAAAACTGGATGATTTTTTCTTTTTTATCCTCTTTAATTTCTTCAAATATTTCTTCAACTTCAACCCCCATCATTGGGAATTTATCTTCAATAGTCTTATCGGATAAACTCACATTAACAAGATTTTCAAGGTCTCTTTTATTAACATTGATTGTTGGCATGTTTTCACCTTTTTTCTTTTTATGGGTGAAAACATTAGAAACCATGGGTTTCTTTTATGTTTTCACCATCTTTCTTTTTTTGGGGAAAATATATAAAATCCTGAAAGGATTTTAAGTATGTTTTTTCACCTTTTTTTCTTTATCTTTTTTTATTTTTTTCTTTTTTCCGTCCCAACTATTGTAAAATAATAATATTAAATTAATTAAATTATACCAATACCAAATTTTAAATTATATAAAATAACTTAAATGATATTATAATAGTATTAAAAATAACATAAATAGAAATAATATTTATATTTAGTGATAATATGAAAATCTACAACACATTAACAAAAAAGAAGGAAGAGTTTAATCCAATAGATGGGCATGAAGTTAAAATGTATGTTTGCGGACCTACGGTTTATGATTATGCCCATTTAGGTCATGGCAGAACCTATGTGGCATTTGATACTATTAGGCGATACCTTGAACATAAAAATTATATCGTCAAATTAATCATAAATTTCACAGATATAGACGATAAAATTATAAATCGTGCAAATGAAAAAAGAATAACACCAAAAGAGCTCGCAGATAAATTCATAAAATCATTTTTGGAGGATATGGAAAAACTGAATATCAAACCAGCAGAGCTCTATCCCAGAGTTTCAGAACATGTGGATGACATAATAAAATTCATAGAAACACTTATAGAAAAGGGATATGCCTATGTGGCTGATGATGGGGTTTATTTTGATGTAAAAAAATTTGGAGACTATGGAAAACTGAGCAATATCAATTTAGATGAAATGATAGCGGGGCATAGGGTGGAAAAGAACCTAAAAAAGAAAAATCCAGAAGATTTTGCACTATGGAAGTTCGCCAAACCTAATGAACCAAAATGGGACAGTCCATGGGGTGAAGGGCGACCTGCATGGCATATAGAATGTTCTGCAATGGGGATAAAATATTTAGGGGAACAGTTCGACATCCACGGCGGAGGAAACGATTTAATATTTCCGCACCACGAAAATGAAATTGCTCAGAGTGAAGTTTATACAGGCAGAAGTCCTTGGGTAAAATACTGGATGCATACGGGATTTGTGATGGTAGATAGGGAAAAAATGAGCAAAAGTCTCGGAAATTTCATTACACTTAAAGATTTAATTGATAAGTATGATTCTGAGGTCATTAGGCTGTTCCTACTGCAAAGACACTATCGTTCCCCACTTGATTACTCAGAAGAAGGATTACTTGATGCAAAAACCAATTTAGAAAAATTATACAACACCTTAAAAAATGTTGATGCAACTATTAGGAGCTCACATATAAAACATAACTTGGATGACATTGATATAAAAACTTATGAAACCATTAGGAATGCTTGGATAAACTTTTATAACGCCATGGACGATGATTTCAATACACCAGAGGCACTTAAATATGTTTTCGAAGTTTCGAATGTCATAAATAGATATGTAAATACATCAAACAATCCAAACAAAAGTGTATTGACAAAGGCACTTGACTTCTTTAAAATGGTTGGAGAGATATTTGGAATCTTCAATAAGTTTGATAGCAAAGATAACGAAGGAATAGAAGAGGATTTAATAAATATTTTAATAAATATCCGTGCAAAGTTGAAAAAGGAAAAAAATTACAATTTGGCTGATGAAATAAGGGACGAATTAAAAAATATAGGTATTCAGCTGGAAGACAGCCCTAAGGGAACGATTTGGAAAAAATTGTAGATTATAATTATATAGATATAGGAACATATACGGGGATAATTTGAGTAGCTACAAAACTATTGCAAAAGTGGGGAGCTCTAAAAAAGTGTTTAAAAATTCGGTATTTATTGGATACGCATCACCTGTAAAAAATGAAGAAGAAGCAAAAGACTTTATAAATAAGATAAAAAACCACCATAGCGACGCAAATCACAATGTATATGCCTATATTGTAGATAATCATTTAAAATATGATGACGACGGTGAACCTAGTGGAAGTGCTGGAAAACCTATAATGAATATTTTAGAGCTCACCCACTTAAAGAACATTGTTGTAGTTGTGTCTAGATACTTTGGAGGTATAAAATTAGGATACGGCGGACTTGTGAGGGCATACAGCGATACTGCAAAGGAAGCAGTGGAAAATGCAAAAATTATTGAAGTATTTGAAAAGGAGTGCTTCAAAGTAGAGCTCCCCTATAATTTATTAAGTATCGTAAAAAAGATAGTAATAGAAGAAAATGGAGAGGTTGTTAAGGAAGATTACGCAGATACCGTTGTTTTTACCATTGCAGTGAGAAAGGGGACTGCTGAGAAGGTTATAAAAAAATTAATTGACCATACCAAAGGGAATATAAAAATAAAAAATAATAAATAAAAATAAAAAAACAAAAATAAAACTTAACTAAAAAATAAAAAAATAATGAAAGAAAAAGAATGAAAAGAAGATGATAATATGAAAAAATATTTTTTATTATTTTTATTATTGATAATACCGGTGAGTGTTGCAGATGTTTCAATTGTAGCACCAGCAGTTGCTGAAACAGATTATGGATATGTAGGAGCTCCTGTAAATATAGATGTGAAAGTATCAAAAGGAAACGGACATATATTTATGGACACTATGCCTATGACACAGCTTGATATGCAGGGCTCGGCAAGAATAGCCGCAAAGGTAGCCTTTGATATATGTGGAAAAAATCAGAAGGATTATGATATATACTATGTTGTTAGGTCTGATGTTCCAGTAATTGGAGGTCCATCAGCAGGAGCCACATTATGTGTAGCTACAATAGCATCGTTGAACAATTGGAGCATAAATAAAAATGTCATGATGACTGGAATGATTAACCCCGATGGAAGTATAGGTCCAGTGGGAGGAATATTAGAAAAGATGAAAGCCGCAAAATCCATGAATGTAGATTATTTTTTAATTCCTTCCGGAGAAAGATATGTTAAGGCAGATTTAAATGAAGCTGACAATAATACGGTAGATGCAGTAGAATACGGTAAAAGTTTAGGGATAAAAGTTATAGAGGTTAAAAGCATATACGATGCAGTTTATTACTTTACAAACCATAAAATCATAGAAAGAAATTACGAACCAAATCCCATAATTAAAAACATCTACGATAATAAGATGGAAAATTTATCCAATAAGGTCTTAAAACAAACTAAAAACAATTACAATTATGTAGAAAATAGGCTAAATTATGAATACAAATACAACACTCGAATAAACTACGATTTAAAGAAAGAGTTAGATACCAAATTAAAAACTTCAAAAACTAATATGGAATTAGCAAACAGCCTTTATATAAATAAATCATATTATGCCGCAACTTCAAAGGCTTTTGGAGCATTGATAACACTTGAAAGTATCAACACAACATTAAATTACATCGACAGCGATGATGGAAAGGACTACCTAAAAAAATATCTTTTAAGCGTTCAGAATGAATTGGACAATGAGAAAATATTAATAAATAATAAAAATTTATCAAAAAATAACATAGAATACATTATCGCATCTAAAAGTAGAATCTATGAATCAGAGGAGCTCATCGATAATGCATGGAAAGAATACTATAATAACAAACCACTATCTGCAATAGAATATGGGGCTTATGCAAAATTAAGGGGAAAAAGTGCCATTTGGTGGCTAAATTTAAATGATAATAATAATTATAATAAAAATGGCAATAAAAATATCGAAAATGAATTAATAAACGAATCTGATTTAAAATATCTTGCTCAGGAATATCTCGATAATTCAGAGATTGTTGTGCTATATTCTTCGATGGTATTGCCAACAGCTTTAACAAATGATGCTATGAAAAATTTAGATGATGCAAAAAAGTATTACAATCAAAAGGAATATTTGCTGTCAATTTCAAAAAGTATTGATGCCTATGTATATGCCACAACTTCACTTAACTATATGGAAGATACCGATTATTTAAAAAAACTGGCAGAAAAAAAGATAAATTTAGCAGAAAATTATGATGATGGATGTATTCCAGTATCTGCACTGGGGTATTACGAATATGCCAATACATTTAACGATAAAATGTCAAAAATATTATATTACAAATACAGCATAGCTTATGCTCAAATGAATATCGATGTATTGAATGAATTGAATGGCAACATTTCAAAAGTTGTAGAATACGACGAGAGCTCTACATTTACAGAAGACAGTCCTATAAATAATAATATTGAAACGAGCACAAACGCCAAATACAATATAACATTAAATATGGCATTTTTAGCTTTGGGATTATCCTGTGGAGTGTTTGCAGGATATCTTTTAGGTAGAAGGAA